>CAYZOU010000007.1:0-74872 GCA_964480405.1 uncultured Faecalibacterium sp.
AAGCTACTTGCACTGAGGCAGGCTCTAAATCTCATCACTGTTCACGTTGTGATGATAAGGCTGACGTAACCGAAATTGAAGCCACAGGTCACGACTACGGTGACTGGGAAACCACAAGCGAAGCTACCTGTATAAATGCAGGCTCTAAGCAACGCACTTGCTCTGCTTGCGGTGATATTGAAACAGACTCTATCTCCGCTCTCGGTCACGATCACAGCAAGGATTGGACTATAGATAAAGAGGCTACTTGCACTGAGGCAGGCTCTAAATCTCATCACTGTTCACGTTGCGATGACAAGGCTGACGTAACCGAAATTGAAGCAACAGGTCACGACTACGGTGACTGGGAAACCACAAGCGAAGCTACCTGCACAAATGCAGGCTCTAAGCAACGCACTTGCTCTGCTTGCGGTGATATTGAAACAGACTCTATCTCCGCTCTCGGTCACGATCACAGCAAGGATTGGACTATAGATAAAGAGGCTACTTGCACTGAGGCAGGCTCTAAGTCTCATCACTGTTCACGTTGTGATGATAAGGCTGACGTAACCGAAATTGAAGCCACAGGTCACGACTACGGTGACTGGAAAACTACAAATAAGGCTACCTGCACAAAGACAGGCAAGCAAGAACGCACCTGTTCGGTATGCAAGGCCGTTGACACAAGAACAGCTAAGACTCTCGGTCACAGCTATAGCAGCAAGTGGACCGTGGACAAGAAAGCGACCTGCACAAAGACGGGTTCTAAGTCGCATCACTGCACTCGTTGTAACGCCAAGAAGGATGTAACAACAATAGAAGCCGCAGGACACAGCTACAAGACAACCACAGTAAAAGCCACCACCTCAAAGAACGGCTCAAAGACTACCACGTGTACTGTCTGCGGAAAAGTTAAATCTAAGTCAACGATAGCTAAAATCAGCTCGGTTACCCTCTCTGCGACTTCCTACACCTACAACGGCAAAGCAAAGAAGCCGACTGTCACAGTCAAAGACTCAAAGGGCAATAAACTTAAGAGCGGAACTGACTATACGGTCAAGTATTCTTCCGGCCGCAAGGATGTCGGAAAGTACACAGTAACAGTTACTTTCAAGGGCAAGTATTCGGGCACTAAGAAGCTGACGTTCAAAATAAACCCGAAAGGAACATCAATTTCAAAGCTTACGACAGGGAAGCAGAAATTCACGGCTACATTAGCTAAGCAAACCACTCAAACTTCAGGCTATCAGCTTCAATATTCGACTTCCTCAAACATGAAGAATGCCACAACTAAGACCTATTCCGACGCATCTAAAACTTCAAAATCGGTCACAGGTCTTAAAGCCGGCACGAAGTATTACGTACGAGTAAGAACGTATAAAAATGTGAAGATCGACGGAAAGACGGTCAAGCTCTATTCGTCATGGTCAAGCATCGGCAGCGTTAAAACCAAATAACGCTCATCACTCCGTCAATTCTTGAGTTCTGATACTCAAAATTGTATAAACCCCTACCTAGATCGGAGAGTATCTTTTGCAAACTCAAACGGTACTCTCCGATCGCTTTTTACTCAAATTTTTCCGAAATTTCAGCTTCGGGAATATCGCCGACAGCAATAAATACAGCAGTCATAGTTGTCCGTGGCTCAAGCTGTTTTAAAGAATTCTTTGTCCCTATCGGTCAGTTTTCGGTCGGTAAGCCGCAAACCGCCGAGAATTTGCCTGTTCGGACAATTTGAATTTTAGGATTTTACGACCCCGAAAATCCGTACAGACCCGTCATTCGCTTTCGCAAGTGACGGGTCTGTATATTCTATCATAGACTCAACACGCACCGACCGACTTCGCATGGCATTGCTTGCCTCTCGAAATCAGCTCGGTGCGTACCTTTAATTATTCAAATTATTTCTTAAACATCGGTCTTGCAACGTATGTTGTGTGTAAGACCTCGTGAGCCTTGTGGCTTCCCGGCTCGCCGAGATATTCCTTATAGAGAAGTTTGATCGCCTCGTTTTCGTGAGACTTTCTCTTGGGATTCTCTGCGTCTGCCTTATAGAGCGCCTCGGCGCGTCTCGCCTTGAGATCAACGAAGTTTCTGACAACTGCGTGCTGGATCGGCTGACCGCCGCCGTTGATACAGCCGCCCGGACAGCCCATTATCTCGATGAAGAGATATTCGCTCTCGCCGCTTCTGACCTTGTCCATGAGGACCTTTGCGTTCTTTGTACCGCTGGCGACTGCGACCTTTATCTTCTTGCCGCCGACGTCGTATTCTGCTTCCTTGATGCCGTTCATGCCTCTGACCTCGGTGAAGTCAACGACCTCAAGCTCCTTGCCTGTCAGCTTCTCAACAGCCGTTCTCAAAGCCGCTTCCATAACGCCGCCCGTTGCGCCGAAGATAGTCGATGCGCCCGTTGATTCGCCGAACGGCTTATCAAATTCTTCATCGGGCAGATGTCTGAAATAGATGCCTGCACTCTCTATCATTCTGGCAAGCTCTCTTGTCGTGATAGCGATATCAACGTCGGGATAGCCCGAAGCCGCCTCGCCGTCACGCTTCGTCTCAAATTTCTTTGCCGTACACGGCATTACGCCGACAACGACCATATCCTTGGGATCAATTCCCATTTTCTCGGCGTAGTATGTCTTCATGACAGCGCCGAACATCTGCTGAGGTGACTTGCATGATGAAAGGTGGTCAAGCTGATCGGGGAAATAGTGCTCGCAATACTTGATCCAACCGGGTGAGCATGATGTTATCATCGGAAGCACTCCGCCGTTCTGTACACGGTCGATAAGCTCGTTCGCTTCCTCCATGATAGTCAAGTCAGCCGCAAAGTCCGTATCGAATACCTTGTCAAAGCCGAGTCTGCGAAGCGCCGCAACCATCTTGCCCTCGACATTCGTTCCTATATGCATACCGAAAGCTTCACCGAGTGTCGCTCTGATAGACGGAGCTGTGTTGACGATAACGAACTTGTCGGGATCGTTTATAGCGGCAAGCACCTTGTCGGTGTCGTCCTTTTCAACGATAGCGCCCGTCGGACAGTTGACGATACACTGACCGCAGGAGATACATGAAACATCGGCGAGGTCCTTATCGAACGCAGACGAAACATGAGTGTCAAAGCCTCTTGCGTTTGCGCCGATGACCGATATGCCCTGCTGATCACAGGCGGCAATACAGCGGCGGCAGAGAATACACTTGTTGTTATCTCTGACCATGTGAGCCGCAGAATCGTCAAAGTCATAGTGTGTCATTGTTCCGGCGAAAGCGTTTTCGTCGTCAACGCCGAATTCCTTACACAACTGCTGAAGCTCACAGGTTCCGCTGCGTACGCATGACAGACACTTCTTATCGTGAGTTGAGAGGATAAGCTCAAGCGTGAGCTTTCTCGATCTTCTGACCTTCTCGGTGTTGGTGAAAATCTCCGTGCCGTCTCTTTCGATCGGGTAAACGCAAGCCGCAACAAGACTTCTTGCGCCCTTGACCTCTACCATACAGATACGGCAAGCGCCGATTTCGTTTATGTCTTTCAAGAAGCAGAGAGTCGGGATCTCTATGCCCGCCATTCTTGCCGCTTCGAGTATGGTTGTGCCGTACGGCACGGTAAGATCCATATTATTAATTTTAATATTAAGCATTCTTTCTTCCATTGTCGGCACCTCCTTATTCCTTAACGATCGCTTTGAACTTACAGCCGTCAATACAAGCGCCGCACTTGACGCACTTGTTCGGATCTATTTCGAGTGCGGGAAGCTTCTTTCCGGGAGCAACATAATCTGTCTTTGTGATAGCGCCGACCGGACACTTTCTTGCGCATACGCCGCAGCCGAAGCAGTTATCCTTAACGATCTTATATTTAAGCAGATTCTTACATACGCCTGCCGGACACTTCTTGTCAACTACGTGAGCGACATATTCGTCACGGAAGAACTTGAGCGTTGCAAGAACGGGGTTCGGAGCTGTCTGTCCGAGACCGCAAAGTGAGTTTTCCTTGATGTAGTGGCAAAGCTCCTCTATCTTGTCGAGATCTTCAAGAGTTGCTTTTCCGTCTGTGACCTTATCGAGCATTTCGAGAAGTCTCTTTGTGCCGATACGGCAGGGTGAGCATTTACCGCAGGACTCGTCAACCGTGAAATTGAGGAAGAACTTGGCGATGTCGACCATACAGTTATCCTCGTCCATGACGATAAGTCCGCCCGAGCCCATCATACAGCCGATAGCTGTGAGGTTATCGTAATCTATCTCGGTATCCATGAGTGAAGCGGGAATACAGCCGCCCGACGGGCCGCCTGTCTGAGCCGCCTTGAACTTCTTGCCGTTGGGAATACCGCCGCCTATCTCCTCGATTACCTCTCTGAGAGTTGTTCCCATGGGGATCTCAACAAGACCCGTGTTATGAATCTTGCCGCCGAGAGCGAAGACCTTTGTTCCCTTTGATCTTTCCGTACCCATAGAAGCGAAATATTCAGCTCCCTCACGGATTATCGTCGGAATGTTTGCGAAGGTCTCAACGTTGTTTTCGGTCGTCGGCTTAGCGAACAGACCCTTGACTGCCGGATAAGGCGGACGGGGTCTCGGCTCACCTCTGTTGCCCTCGATAGACGTCATGAGCGCTGTTTCTTCACCGCATACGAATGCGCCTGCGCCAAGACGGATATGAAGATCAAAGTCAAAGCCGGAATCAAAAATGTTCTTACCTAAAAGTCCGTATGCTCTTGCGTCCTCAATAGCTTTTTGAAGTCTTTCAACAGCTATCGGATATTCGGCACGGACATAAACATAGCCCTCGCTTGCGCCTGTTGCGTAGCCGCAAATAGCCATCGCTTCAACTATACAGTGCGGGTCGCCCTCAAGAACGGAACGATCCATGAATGCGCCGGGGTCGCCCTCGTCCGCATTACATACGACATACTTCTGATCGGCTTTGTTAGCCGCCGTGAAGCTCCATTTTAAACCAGTCGGGAATCCGCCGCCGCCTCGACCTCTGAGACCCGAATCCTTAACGACCTGAATAACCTCCTCGGGTGTCATTTCGGTCAAAGCCTTGCCGAGAGCCTGATAGCCGTCAACGGCTATATATTCATCTATACTTTCGGGGTTGATAACACCGCAGTTACGAAGCGCAACACGGTGTTGCTTTTTGTAGAAATTTGTATCATTGAGCGAAACTACCTTGTGAGCTTCAGCCTCAAAATTCTCGTCAACATCCTTATAAACAAGTCTGTCAACCTGTCTGCCCTTGAGAAGATGCTCGGAAACTATCTCCTTAACATCGTCCTTTTCGACACGGCTGTAGAATGTGCCGTCGGGGTAAACTATAACGACCGGACCTAAAGCGCAAAGACCGAAACAGCCCGTTCTGACGACCTTGACCTCATTCTCAAGATCAAAGGCTTTAATCTGCTCCTCAAACTCCGTGATGAGAGCCGCACTTCCGGAAGATGTACAACCGGTGCCGCCGCAGATCAATACTTGAGCACGAATCATAATTTATACCTCCAAAAAAATAACATTGATACCTTTTTAATACGGGGTATGCCCTCGGTGAGTGCTAAACTCACTCTTTCATCGTATATTCGCCGATGGGCTGTCCGCCCTTGAGGTGCTTCTCGATGACTTCCTTGGCTTTTTCAGCCGTCATTTTAACATAAGTTACCTTCTCCTTGCCTGCCTCGAATATTTCGACCACCGGCTCATACTGACAAATGCCTATGCAGCCTGTCTGAGTTACCGTGACCTTATCGGTGAGGCCTGCCTCGTTTACGCCCTCGACGAATGCGTTGAGAACGGGTCTTGCTCCGGCGGCTATACCGCAGGTAGCCATACCGACGACTACTCTTATATCGCCTGTACCCTCACGCATTACAACCTTGTTTTGCATTTTTTCTTTAATTGCCGCAAGCTCTGCTAATGACTTCATAATGGATTTCCTTTCTATATAATATTAATCGTTACCGTTTTCATCGCCGTATTGCTCCTTGAGATACTCCCCTATCCACTCGATGACCTCGAAAGAATTAAGCGGAACGTCTCCGAGTATCTCTCTCATTTCATCGGTGTGAAGCTCAACGGTCCTATCCTGCATTTTGTGAACAAAGTTCCAGCTTATGTCGGGCTGACCTTGAATAAGCGCCGTGACGGTGGAAACTATATCACCCATGGGAGTGAAGTCCACGTGATCTTTATAAAACATCGCCGAGGTCTCGGTGCCGTGACTGTCGGGGAAAAGCGAGACGTGATTTGACTTTATCTCAAGCTTACCGCCCGTCTGTTCCGCCGCAAGCTTCAAAAGCGGGATACCGAGTCCGACTTTTCTCGTTGTCCTTGTCGTGCAAAAAGGGTCGGTCACACTTTTCAAAAACTCCGGCATCATTCCGCAACCGTCATCTTTGACCGAAAATGTCAGCGTGTTGTCTGTTTCTTCAACTGTTATATCAATTTTTTTCGCACCGGCTTTGACTGAGTTTTGCGCTATATCGAGAATATTAAGTGATAATTCTTTCAACTGTTTTCACCTCTCAATATTTTAAAAAGCTCATGTCTGACCGCCTCCGAGGAATACGGCTCGTCGTCTATCTCAAAATACGCATCCTTGTCACGGATATCCCAAAGATAGTGAGCGTCGGAGGATACGATAGCTCTTTTTCCGTCTAAGCCGTCATATTTTTTGCGGTACGGGTCGATCTGTTCTTTATCGTGAAACTCGGCGTTTTTGACGTCAAGCTCTTTCGGGAAAACGCCCAAGGTCGCTATGATCCCGTTCGCCTGTCTGTCAACGTGAGCCGGATAACACAGCCCGTGAAAGCTTTCCACTGCGTCGGGTATCTCATCAACCGAGAACTCAGTCGCATTCGAAAGCAGAAACTCATCCGTACCTATTATATTATCCTCTCCGTCGCATATCAGCTGGTCGCCGAATATGTCGGTGCGATTCTTGATCCTTATTCTTTTCGTGTCGACAAACTCGCTGAAAGCCATCGCATCCGAAAGCCTTTCAAAAAGGCATATCATGTGTATGTCCTCAGCGCTTGTCAGCTCCATTCCTGCGACGGGGATAAGCCCGTAACGCTTCGCCGCCTCAAAAAAAGCGGGACAGTTTTTGCAGCTGTTATGATCGGTCAAGGCGACTATATTAAGTCCGCCCAAAACCGCCATGCCGCAAATATTGTTCGGGGTCATATCGTTGTCGGCGCAGGGGGAAAGACACGAGTGAATATGAAGATCGTAGTAATACTTATTCATTATATATTTCGGCTGATGAGAGTAGCCGTTTCATATGTCGTAAGGTCGGTTGACAGAACGTTTACGCCTTTTTCGACAGCTGTTTTGATAATGCTTTCGTCAACACCGACACCCTCCGTCAGAATAATGCAAGCCACATCGGCTAAAGCCGCAACCGCAATTATGTTGACATTTGACATTATCGTTATCCATGCATCGCCCTCTTTGGCTCTGCCCATGACCCAGCTGAGAAGATCTCCGGCGTAACCGCCCGTGACCTGTTTTTCTCCGTCGGGTATTGCGACACCTTTGAAGCCGCATTTTGTCGAAAGCTCGTTTACTGTCATTTTAGTTCTCCTTACTGCTTTTCATCTGTTCGTTTTCGAGAACGACGCACTTGCTGTCGGGGGCTATCTTGCCTCTGACAAGGTCCTCTGCAAAGGCTCGGCAGGTCGGTGAGCCGCAAGCTCCGCAATCAATACCCGGCAAGCTTTGCCTTATCTGCTGAATTTTCGACATCATTCTCATTGATTCGCTCATGTTATTACTGAGCCTGTTTATAGGTGTATATGATGGGAAAGTATTGAGAAAATATTCTTCCGGCACGAACTGCTCGTCCGCCGAAAGGTGATTCATCGAAACGGGCATATATCTTCTGACCGTTTGAAGTCTCGTTTTGGCTATGAACGGATTTTCTATCGTCATGACTCCGCCGACACAGCCGCCGATACAAGCGTTAAGCTCGACGAATTCAAGCTGAGGAATGTTTCCGTTTTCTATCTGGTCAAGCACCTGTATGCAGTTTTCTATTCCGTCAGCGGCAAGATAGCTGTCGTTAAACAGAGCCGAGGCTTCGCCGCCGCTTGTCGCCCAGCTTATTCCTATAACTCCGGCTTCTGTCTCCTTTTCGGGAATCTTGCCCTTTTTCATTGCGCCGACCAAAAGGAAATATATTTCACTCAAGGATACCACGACGTTAATGTTGCTCTTATAATCGCCGTAGCCGTTTCTTATATAGCTGACCTTCGCCGCACAGGGAGATATGAAGAATATTCCTATATCGTCGTCGGAAAGCTCGGGATGCTCTCTCTTGGCTTTTTCTCTTGCGAGTATTGCGGCTACCTCCATGGGAGGAAGTATCGGCATTACGTTATCTTTAAGATAAGGAAAACGCAAAGCGATAAGTCTCGAAATGACCGGACACGCCGATGAAATGACCGGCTTTTTGATGCCCTCCATTTTAAGATAAAGCCGAGTGTACGCCGAAACAAGCTCAGCCGCCTTTGCGACCTCGTATACATCGTCGAAGCCTATATCGTGAAGCCCTTGAATGACATAGCTGACATCGTCAAGACCGTCAAACTGACCGAAAAGAGCCGGAGCGGGCAAGGCTATTTTCCATTTATAATGGAGATAATGTTCAAACTTTGAACACATCGCCTTTTTCGCCTTATGCTGACACACTCTTATACATTCGCCGCAGTCAATACAGCGGTCGGTGTTTATATGGGCGTGACCGTCTTTGATTCTGATAGCTTCTGTCGGGCAATGTCTTATGCAGGTCGTGCAACCGGTGCATTTTTCGACATCAAGTTCAACTGAATGTTTATAGTAATTCATTTTTATCACCTGTCGAGATTGACAAACATCGTTATCGTTGTTCCCTTGCCGACCTCGGTATCAATACGCATATCGTCCGTATACCTTTTCATGTTCGGAAGTCCCATGCCTGCGCCGAAGCCGAGAGAACGCACCTGATCCGATGCCGTGGAATAGCCCTCCTGCATCGCAAGAGAGACGTCTTTTATTCCCGGGCCTTCATCGGTCAGAACGATTTCTATCTTATCCTCGTATACATTGACATCGGCCTTGCCGCCGCCCGCATGGATGACCATATTGATCTCTCCCTCGTACATGGCGATAGACACCTGTCTTATGACATCGGGGGAAAGTCCGAGCTGACGCAGATTTCTCTTCACACTCGCCGAGGCTTGACCGGCTGAGGTGAAATCCGTTCCGTCAACGTCAAAGTGGAATGTCAGTGAATCGCTCATACTCGCCTGCTTTCTCCCGTCAGACCGCTTGAATAAAGCTTTCCGCAAGCCTCATACATACGAAACGGCGTTGTCAAAACGACTATTCCGCTCTCTTTCGCAAGCTCGATCATTTCGGGGGTCGGCTGCTTGCTTCTGACAAAAACTATGCATACCATATCCATCATTTCGGCGGTTCTGATAACCTGTGAGTTGACAAGACCCGTCAGAAGTACAGCCTGATTTTTAACATAAGCCAAAACATCGCTCATCATATCACTGCCGCAAGCCGACGCAACATCGTTTTCGAGATTTTCTTCGCCGCATACGACTTCAGCCTCTAAGAGTTCTTTAACAGTGCTTATTCTCATAGTCATTTTCCCTTTTTGATTATTTGTACACCTTGGTTATGATCTTATTTGTACTTTTCGAGAATACCCTTGACGTCGGCGGCGACAAGTCTGCCGTAAACGTCATCGTTAACAGTCAGAACGGGAGCAAGTCCGCAAGCGCCTATACAGCGGCAAGCCGTGACCGAATACATACCGTCCTCTGTACACTCCTCGGGTTCGATTCCCAGTTGAGCGCATATCTCATCGAGTATTTCCTGTGAGCCTTTAACATAGCAGGCAGTGCCGAGGCATACCGAGATATTATACTTGCCCTTCGGCGACAAAGCGAACTGCGCATAGAATGTCGCAACGCCATAGACCTTTTCAAGCGGCACTTCCATACCGTTTGCGATCTCATTTTGAACCTCGAACGGAAGATAGCCGTAAATACGCTGTGCTTCCTGCATAACGTGCATAAGCAGGCTCTTATCGCCCTTACATTCGCCGATGATCTGCTGTAACTCGTCATGCTGTTCGGTCGTGTCCTTAAAAGGAATTTTGCTAATTTTCTTTAGCATAAATGTTCCTCCCTCTCAGATAATAATTTTCTTAGCCGTGGTTAACCGTTTTGTTTTCTTAACAAAGTATAAACTTCCACAAATGTCATTATATCAGAGATAAATCAAAAAATCTACTGTTTAGCGAGAGAAATTTGTGAAAATTGCGGGAAATGTCGATAAACTTTCCGTTGCAGAGCCGAGTGGATCAAATCGTCTCACGGCAACGTCTGTCATCAATGCCCGACTAATCATATCTAATGTCTAACATCTAGCATCTAGCATCTAACTAATCATATCTAATGTCTAACGTCTAGCATCTAGCATCTAATAATGGTAAACCTCCGCCTTGCAGTTGACAAAGCGGAGGCTTTAAGCTATAGGCAGCAAAGCTGCGTAAGTCGGATTCGCTCACAGTAACGTCTGTCATCACTATCCGACTAATCATATCTAATGTCTAACATCTAACATCTAGCATCTAGCATCTAATAATGGTAAACCTCCGCCTTGCAGTTGACAAAGCGGAGGCTTTAAGCTATAGGCAGCAAAGCTGCGTAAGTCGGACAGTAACGTCTGTCATCAATGTCCGACTAATCATATCTAATGTCTAACATCTAGCATCCAGCATCTAATACCGGCAACTCCGTCATCTCGACTCTTTCGCCGTCAAACTTCATCTTTCCGATTATCGGGAACTTGAAGTAGCCCTCTGCCTTGTCGTCTTTGAACGTGACGGAGATCTTGACTTTCATTCCGGGCATCTCGTCCATTGAAATTTCGGCTTCAAGCGTGTCACCGTTTATCGAAAGCTTTTCCGTGACCTCTTTCGGAAACGGCTTGAGTCCGTCGGCGGTGACGGCGAAAAGCTCAAACGAGCCGTCGGGAGCGACGTTTATCTGACCCGTAAGGTCCTCGTGCATGAACATATTGTTGATGTGTAATATCCATCTGCTTGTTTCTAACATTTAAAAAAATCTCCTTTTATATAATTATTTTTGTATGTATATCTAATCAGACTAACTGAAACGCAATTCTCTTGTCGCCTCCGAAAGACTAACTAAAACGCAATTCTCTTGTCTCCCCTTTCATGAGAGATGTCAAATCCGCTATAAGCGGATTTGACAGAGGGGTACACTCCTCAAAATCAAACTCAAACAGAGGGGTACAACCTCTGAATCAAACTCAAACCGAGAAGTACGACCAAATAAATCAAACTCTGCTTCTACGCTCTGAGTCCCTTCGGATAATGATTCTTTGCCACACCGCCGACGACCTTTACACCGCCGACAGCGCAACCGCAAACCGTAACGACCGCCCAGCCGTTTTCACATTCGCAGTTAAAACTCTCGCCTCTGAAATACTTCGCCAATTCCTCGCTGTCGGGGGCAAGCTCAAGCTTTCTTTTGAACCTGTGACCGAGAGCCGAAAACAGCTGATGATGCGGCTGAATATATCCCTTGCGTATCTCGCCTATAGTTACGCCGAGAGAAAACGCCGTTTTGTCGGGAACTGTGAAATCGGGCGTAAAATATACGGGCGTGTCCTTGTTTTTCATAACGTGAGACGGATCGAAGTCTGTCAGAATATCGCTTAAAAAATCGAGTACGGCACGGTCGGCTTTTTGGCTCGGTCTATGCTCGGCTCTGTGTTCCGTGACACCCGTGACCGTGTTTCTCAGCACGGCGGCGAACTGACCCTCGCCCTTTCCGATATGCGGATAAAACCGACGGCAAAGCTTGATATCCTTTGTCAAACAACCGTCAAACTCGATTCCGTCAAGAGTGCTGTCCTCCACAGCTTTGCTGACCCGTACCAATTCAAACTCGGGGTGACGGCAAAGAAAGTCATCTATAACGCACTCGTTTTCCTCAAGAGAAAATGTGCAGGTCGCATAGAGGACAATCCCTCCGTCTTTGACGCATTTCGCCGCATTTTCAAGTATCGCTTTTTGCCGCTCGGCGCATTTGAGAACATTTGAATAGCTCCATTCCGAAACGGCGGTGTCGTCTTTTCTGAACATTCCCTCACCCGAGCAGGGCGCATCGACGCATACGAAGTCGAATGTTTTCGGGAAAAGGGCGGCAAGCCTATCGGTGTCAAGGCAGGTCGTGACGGTGTTTTGAAAGCCCATTCTTTCGATGTTGCCCGTCAGCACCTTGCAGCGAGACGGAACTATCTCATTTGACACGAGAACGCTGTTTTCGTTCAGCTTGTTTCTTATCTGTGAGGACTTTCCGCCCGGCGAAGCACACATATCGAGAACGCACCAATCGGGGTCGATGTCCACACATTCGACGGGCATCATCGCCGCCGGCTCTTGAACGTATATCATTCCGGCTCTGAAAAACGGGTGCGAGCCGATCTTATCCTCACTGAGATAAAATCCCGTGTCGCAGTAGGGTATGCGTTCAGCTGCGAGCTGACCCAAAGTCAAAAAATCGGATGCGCTTATTTTGTTCGTGTTTATGCGGTACGCACGGACAGGCTGCGAATTGACGGCTTCATAATAAAGAGGATAGTCGCTTCCTAGAAGAACTTTCATTCTTTCGACAAATTCCGTGGGTAACTGCTTCATGATATATCCTGCTCCTGTCCGAATTCCGCTGTCAGCATACACATGGCAACAGCGGTTATTGCGGCTGTCTCCGTTCTGAGAATTCTTTCGCCGAGGGATATGAGCTTCATTCCCTTTTCTTCGGCGAGCGCTATTTCTTCTCTTTCAAAGCCGCCCTCCGAGCCGATGAATATTCCGACCGTTGAGCCGCTTTTGATTTCGGCGAGCGCCTTTTTTGTCGCCGCCATGCCCTCCTCATTTTCATATGGAACAAGCACCGTGTCAAGCTTTTTGGCAACCGTCAGCGCCTCTTTATAGCTTATGACCTCATGCACCTTGGGGATAATGCTTCTTTTTGACTGCTTTGCGGCGCTCTCCGCTATCGCCTGCCAACGGGCAAGCTTAGTGCGTTTTCTTTTTTCATCGAGCTTTACAACACAGCGTTTCATCTCGGTTGGGATTATTTCGTATACGCCGAGCTCAACCGCCTTTTGAATGATAAGCTCCATTTTGTCGGACTTCGGCAGACCTTGAAAAAGATATATCTTTATCGGAAGCTCGGCATTTTTATAATTTTCCTCTATCACCTTAGCTTTAACGGTGTCCGCCGATATCTCCTCTATCTCACAAAGATGCCCCGTTCCGCCGTCGCTGACAAGAAACGTGTCACCTATCTTCATTCTCAACACATTTTTAATATGATTGTAGTCGCCACCGGTGATAAAATAGCTGTCACCGACTCTGTTGCTGTCGTCTGCGAAAAAGTTAAACATTATACTGCTCCTTATAAGCTTCAAGTCTGTATATCGGCTGACCGAGTGAAGCGAAGCGATGCTCATATTCAGTGACGATGTTCCCCTCGAAATCGCTGTTGTGAAGATCGAGAGATACGTTTTTCATCTTGAATCCGCTTTGTGAGAACTGCTCTATCGAAAATTCAAAGAAATGCATATTGTCCGTCTTTTGATGAATCTCCGCTCCGTTCTTGAGAAACCTTTCGTATATCGACAGGAAGTAGCCGTGAGTCAAGCGGTGCTTTGCGTATTTCTTTTTGGGGAACGGACATGAAAAGTTAAGATAAAGCCTGTCAATGCTCTGTGTCGGGATATACTTCGGCAAATACTCTGCGCTTCCCTTGACGAAGAACACGTTTTTAAGTCCCTTTTCCATGACCTTTTCACACGCAAGCACGATAACATCGGCTGTCTTTTCAACGGCGATATAGTTAATGTCGGGTGTTCTCTCGGCAAGCTCGGCGATAAACTGACCCTTTCCGCAGCCTATCTCCATTTGAACGGGATTAGAGTTTCCGAAAATCTTATTAAAGTCAAGGTATTCCTTATCCTCAACTGTCGTCTCAAAGTTTCTGTCGTCACACATTATCTTGAAAAGGATATCATTGCATTTTGAAAGCCTTTCTTCAAGATTTTTCTTGTGTCTCATTCTCATTTTAATTTCCTCGCTTTAAATTTCTATCAAAAGCTCGACCGGACAGTGATCTGAGCCGAATATTTCGCTGTGTATCTTGCTGTCGGATATATTATCCTTTATCCTGTCGGACACCAAAAAGTAGTCGATACGCCAGCCTGCGTTGTTCTTCCTTGCGTTGAAGCGGTAACTCCACCATGAATACGCACCCGCAAGGTCGGGATAAAGATATCTGAAGGAATCGGTGAAGCCGCTTTTGAGGAGCTCGTTGAACTTTCCTCTTTCTTCATCGGAGAAGCCTGCGTTGCCCTTGTTGGACTTGGGATTCTTGAGATCTATCTCGTTGTGGGCGACATTCAGATCGCCGCAGAATATGACCGGCTTTTTTGAATCAAGCTCTTTGAGGTATTCTCTGAAGCAGTCCTCCCAATCCATTCTGTATTCTATTCTTTTAAGCCCGTCCTGAGCGTTCGGAGTGTAGCAGGTGATGAAATAGTAATTTTCAAATTCGAGAGTGATAAGCCTGCCCTCCGTGTCGTGACGGTCGATTCCGAGACCGTATTTGACCGATATCGGCTCTTCCCTTGAGAACACCGCCGTCCCCGAATATCCTTTTCTTTCGGCGTAGTTCCAGTATTGATGATAGCCCTCAAGTGACAATTCTATCTGACCCTCTTGAAGCTTAGTTTCCTGCAAGCAGAAAAGGTCGGCGTCAAGCTCCTTGAACGCATCGAGAAAGCCTTTTTGAACGCAGGACCTTATTCCGTTGACGTTCCACGAGATCATTTTTTTCATTTTCAAATCCTCCGATCGCTGTTATACCAATATAATTAAAGCGTATTTTAAATTTGCTGTCAATAGCTTGAGTGAAATTCCGCATGAAATTCTGCTTTGGTATGAAATAACTGTGAATTTAAGTCACATCCATTGATTTATTCATCGCCGTCAAGTATAATTTATCCTGTATCTTTATAAACGGAAACGGCCGCTTTTATGTACGGATAAGCACCGATATGATTATATGTCGGTCGGCGGTCGGCAATACGAACAAAGAATAGGAGAAACACCAATGAAAAAAGGTATAAGCTTAGCGCTCAGCGTGATAATGCTTCTGTTTACCGTGCAAACGGCTTTCCCAGTGTTTGCCGCAACGGAAAATCCTCTGAAGGAGATGCAGTTTTCAAGCACCTCGGTCACGCTCAACACCGACGATTTCGGAGTGAAAACCAAGGATCTGACGGACTTACTCGTACTCACGGGTGAAGACCCCGATATCGACGCAACATATGATGAGCTTGAATGGATAAGCACCAAAAGCAGTGTCGCCACAGTCAGCTCCGACGGTGTTGTGACGGCTGTTAGCAACGGCGAGTGCGTTATAACGGTCAGACAGGTCATCATCGAGGGCGACAGCAGCGATTACGGTCTTGAAGCGAGCTGCACGGTGACTGTCAGAGACAGCATCGGCAAGTTCTATAATTCTATCGAGATAACAAAGTCGAGACTCCCCGAGGACTATTCCGACAAGACGAAATATCTTCCGTCGGCGGTCGACACTCTTGTCGCCCTGCTTGACAAAGTGAACGACAGCAAGAACCTTGAGGATACAGATGAAAACTTCAACACGGTAAAACAGCTTGACTCAGAGCTTACCAAAGCGTACGCCACACTCATCAGCTCTCAGTTAGTTCAGGCGGGCGACGGCGAGTTTTACGGAAAATGGAACACGGCATATTCAAATATCCCGACCGACTTTTTCAAAAACGGTGTATACTTTGACAGCTCCGTGAACGAGGTCAATGCGATAATAGACAAGGTATATAATCCGCAGACCCCGTGGATAGACAGAGCCGAGGACAAAGCCAAAATAGACGCTCTCGCCAATGAGCTGACCGAGGCTGTCGCCAACGCAAAAAAGCATACGACAAAGATATCACTGAACACAACAAGCGCAGTCAAATACGTCGGAACGGAAATGACACTGACGGCAACCGTCGACGGCGCAGACAGCATAAAGTGGTCAGTCGACAACACCTACGCTGCGCAGATAGTCGGAAGCGGCAACACCGTCACGGTCAAGATAAAGGGCGGTGTCGACGCTCCGGGCGGCTTCGTCACGGTGAAGGCGACCTCCAACGGCAAGACCGCATATTGCCGAATCACCGTCAACAATGACTTAGCCGCAATAGAGCTTGAGGAAACCGAAAAGTCCGTATATCTCAGCAGTAAAAATATAACCGTAGATTATAAATTCATCGGTGTCGATGCCACAAAGCCCATCACGGGAAATTACGCTGTCCTGTGGACTTCGAGCAATCCGAATATCGCAACGGTCGACAAAGACGGCTTCATCACTCCCAAAGCTCCCGGCACTTGTGAGATAACTCTCATTTGCGGTGTCGTCAGCGCCAAGCTTACGTTAACCGTTGTTGAGTTTGTTCCCGTTGATAAGTTCATAGTTGTCACAAGCGGTATCCCGACCCGTGTCACAGTCAACTCCACCGCAACGGCTGAGGTCAAGGTTTGGCCTCTTGATGCGACAAACAAAACGATTAAATGGACAAGCTCAAACAAAAAGGTTGTAACAGTCAAGAGCATCGGTGTTGACAACTCCGGTGTAGCCTCCGCCGCAGTGACCGGTGTCAAGCCCGGAACGGCAACTATCACCTATGAATCCACCGACGGCTCAAATGTAAAAGGCTCATTCACGGTAACGGTCGATCCCCTCGTTTCAAGCATGACACTCAACAAGAGCAGTATGCTTGTCTATATCGGAACGGAGTCAAAGGATATCCCCAAACTCAAGGCGACGATAAAACCGACGAATGCCGGCAATCAGCAGCTCCTTTGGGGAACAAGCGACAGCAAGGTCGCAACCGTAACAAACGGTGTCATTACTCTCAAATCGGTCGGCACTTGCGACATCATGGCTTACACCTTAGACGGCTCGGGAGTTTACGCTTCCTGTAAGCTGACGGTAGTCGGTGACACGCAGAAAATGACGATAAGCAAGACGTCGGCGAGCATCAAGACGGAAAACACGCTCAAGCTCAGCTGTACCGTCACGACATCAAAGACGACATATAAAGCGAATAAATGGACTACCTCGGACAAAAAGATAGCAACTGTCAATTCAAACGGTGTTGTCACGGCGAAATATCCCGGAAAGGTAACGATAACGGCTGTCGCTCTTGACGGAACTAAGAAATCCTGCACAATAACCGTCACCGCACCGCTCAAGGGCGTTAAGCTTGCAAATTCGGTGACTCTCAACATCGGCAAGGAGAAAACTCTCTCCGTAACATATGAACCGTCATATGCGACAAATAAGAAAGTCACATGGCATTCAAGCGACACAAGCGTTGCCACGGTCTCCTCATCGGGCAAGCTCAAGGCTGTCGGCAAGGGCACGGCTACGGTAACCGTCAAGTCAAGCGACGGCGGCTTCACCGACACCTGCAAGGTAACTGTCGTAAAGCCCGTCACATCGGTTTCGCTTAACAAGGAAAGCGTTCAGCTGACGATGGGCAAAAAGGAATCCGTCAAGCTTTCGGCAACGGTAAAGCCGAGCGATGCCACGCTTAAAACGGTTGAGTGGACAAGCTCAAACAAGAAGGTAGCCACCGTCTCCAAAACGGGCATGGTCACGGCAGTCGGTCCGGGTACGGCATATATAACCGTGACAACGACAGACGGCGGTTACACGGACAAATGCAAAATAACGGTCATTCAGCCTCTCAAGAGCTTGAAATTCAAAAATTCGAGAGAGACGTTCTATGTAGGAAAGGAAGCGAAGATTTCGCTTGTATACACTCCGTCGAACGCTTCAAATAAAAATTGTACGTGGAAGTCATCGGACAAGAGCGTTGCGACGGTCGATTCCGAGGGTCGTGTTAAGGCGGTCTCCGTCGGCACTTGCACCATCACGGCTAAGAGCAAGGACGGCGGTTACACGGCGACCTGCAAACTGACGGTAACAAAAAAGGTGTACCCGACATCTGTCAAGCTTAACTATAGCCGAAAGACGATAGCAGCGGGCAAGACCTATCAGCTCAAGGCAACAATCAGTCCGTCTAACGCTTCAATAAAATCAGTCAAATGGTCATCAAGCAACAAGGATATAGCCACGGTCAACTCAAAGGGTCTTGTCACGGCGAAAAAGGGCGGCACGGCAACTATAACGTGTACCACAACAAGCGGAAGCAAGAAAGCCGTCTGCAAGATAACGGTAACGCAGAAGGTCAAGAGCATATCGCTCAGCGCCTCATCTGTAACTCTCATCTCGGGAAAGACGAAGACGATAACAGCCACGGCTTCCCCGTCAAGCGCAACAAACAAAGACGTCACTTGGTCCTCAAGCGACAAGAATATCGTGACGGTCAACGGCAACGGAAAGATAACCGCAGTCAAAGCCGGCACGGCATACGTAAGAGCGAAGGCAGCCGATGGCTCGGGAGTATACGCAAGATGTAAGGTCACGGTCATTCAAGCGCCGAGGAAGATCACGCTCAGCCTCGATGAAGCGACGATGATAAGAGGCGGCAAGATGACACTCTCGGCAAAGGTCACGCCGACTAACAGCTACGACAAAACGGTGACATGGTCATCAAACAAGACGTCGGTCGCAAGGGTATCGGAGGACGGTGTTGTCACCGCTGTCAAGGCAGGCACGGCGACTATCATCTGTAAGAGCAACGCAAACGAGGATATCAAGGCTTACTGCGTTGTGACGGTAGAAGAACCCGTCAAGGGAGTCGAGCTTTCAATTGACAGAATGACGCTCATCACGGGCAAGACGAAGAAGCTTTCATATGAGATCAAGCCGTCTAATGCCACAAACAAAGACGTCACGTTCACTTCAAGCGACAAGGACGTTGTCAAGGTCAGCAAAAAGGGCGTTGTTGAAGCGGTCGGACCCGGAACGGCAACGGTCACGGTCAGAACAAACGACGGTTACTATGTTGATAAGTGTAAAGTCACGGTAATAGAGCCGGTCATTTCGATAAAACTCAGCTATTCAAGCTTCACTCTTGCGGTCGCAAAGAGCCGGACTATAGGTGCAACGATCATACCTAAGAATGCGACGAATCAAGAGCTGACATGGAGATCGAGCAACAGCACTATAGCAAGAGTAAGCCAAAGCGGAAAGGTCACGGCGCTCAAGCCCGGAACGGTCACGATAACCTGTTCGTCAAGTGACGGAGTCAAGGCGACCTGCACGGTCAAGTGTGTTATCGGTGTTGAGGCGGTCGAGCTGAACAGAAGCTCTGTCACGCTCTCAAAGGGCAAGACAACAACGCTTAAAGCAACGATCGAGCCGAAAAATGCCACGATAAAAGACGTCACATGGTCAAGCTCGGACAAGAGCATTGCGACGGTCGATGAAAACGGCAAGGTCACAGCTATAAAGAAAGGCACAGCGATAATCACCTGCAAGACAAAGCAAGGCGGATATAAAGCGACTTGTGTGGTTAATGTTAAATAAAGATAAAAGGACGGGCGCTTGCCTGTCCTTTTTTATGGGTGATGTGGTGTATAGCTGTGATTTCGAATCTAACTTCAATGCTAAGCATTGAAGCTTAAATAGCCGCAAAACAGCGTGGGCATTAGTGCCCACGCTGTTTTAATGTCTGTTCTTATTTTGCGGAAGCGAGTCTGACGTATCTCTTGAAGAACGATACGCTATCTTCTATGCAGGCGATCGGAAGTCTTTCGTTTGTTCCGTGAGTTGTCAGAAGCAACTCGGTGCTTGCCTTGAACGGTGCGTAGCGGTATACGTTGTCGCATATCGGCTGATAGTGGTAAGCGTCAGTGCCGCCCATGACGAGAAACGGCGCAACTATCGTGTTTTCGTCGGCAGCCATGGCGAGCCTCTTTATAATGTTGAAGCAACGTGAGTCTGTCGGTGAGAACGATGACGGGTTCTTGCCCTTGAGGAGTTTGACCTCGATATCTTTGTTGCGGACTACCTTTCTGATGTGCTTTTCAACGTCCTCGACTGTCGTTCCGGGCATCATTCTGAAGTTGACCGTGATAGATGCTTTCTGCGGCAATACGTTTGCGGCAGGGCTTCCCTCAGCCATTGTGATTCCCGTTGTCGTACGGATAAATGATGCGGCAGGCGGGATTTGCTTCATGACCTCGATGAGTGCCGGCTTCAAGAATTTGAGGTTGCAGGTCACGAGTCTTACGGGGTATGTGCAGTTCTTGCCGATCTCGGTGAACAGCTCGAAAACATTATCCGAAAGATGAGACTTGAACTGATGATTCTCGATGTCCTTGATAACGTCCGCCATTTTTCCTATTGCGGTATGCTTGGGTGACTGCGAGGAGTGACCGCCCTTGCCTCTGAGGGAGATCTCATAGTCGGCATAGCCTTTTTCCGCGATACCGATACCGGCTAAAAGCTTATTATCTATAACGCCCTTAACATTGACGGGAAGCATTGCGCCGCCCTCGTCAAGAACGCTGTCAAGGTGGATTCCTCTTTCCTTGAGAGTGGCGACGATATTCATAGCGCCGCTGTCTGTGGTTGACATAACTTCTTCGTTGTCACCGAAAAGAAGATAGACGTCACGCTCAGGCTCAAAGCCTTCTTCAAGAAGTGTCTCGACAGATTCCATAACGGCGATGAGGTGATTCTTCATGTCAAGAGCGCCTCTGCCCCAGATAAATTCGCCGTCGTCAACACCGTCAAAGCCGGGGTGTGTCCACTCATGCTCCGTGCCCTCCTCAAGAGGTACGACGTCTTGGTGACTTAAAAGTGCGATAGGCTCAAGTGACGGGTCTTTGCCCTGCCAGCGATATATGAGGCTTGCTCTGCCGATCGTCTCGACCGAGAGATTCTTTGTTATCAGCGGATACTCTGTTTTGAGAAATTCATGGAATTTTTCAAACTCAGCCCAGTCGGTGTCGTTCGGGTCAACGTGAGACACTGTCTTTATTCTGATAGCCTCGCTCAAATGCTTGCGATATCTGTCGACGTTGACGTTTTCCTTTTCGAGAGTCTCATGCTCTTTCTTTTCGGGAGTGAAACGAGCGGCTCTGATCATATTAACTGCGGTGAGCGCTCCGACAGCTCCGAGCGCCGCATATCTTTTTTTCATAATTTATGCCTGCCTTTCCAATAATTAAAACAATTATACCGCTAATGAAATCAAAAAACAATAGTTTAAAATGATATTATTATTTTTAACTTGTTGACTAAACAGACACCTTATGATAAACTGTCTGTGAAAAATTAAAATTTGTTTTTTATATTATCGTCATTTGAATCGGCGCTTATGCCGCTGAAAATATGGGAGGGAAATATTGAATGATAGGAATAATAGACGTCGGCGGAGGACTTCGTGACATTTACGGCGCAGGAGTTTTCGACAGACTTATAGACGAGGGAATAAAGTTCGATTACTGTATCGGTGTTTCGGCAGGCAGCGCAAACATCGCTTCATATATCGCAGGACAAAAGGGCAGAAACTATAAGTTTTACACCGAATATCCGTCTCACAAGGACTATATGAGCCTACAGAACATCTTTAAAAAGGGAATGTATCTCGATCTTCACTATGTCTATGGCGTACTCAGCAACAGCGGCGGTCTCGATCCTCTCGATTATGAACAGATGAGCCGCTATGACGGTCAGCTTCGTGTCGTAGCCACCAATGCGTACACGGGAAAAGCCGAGTATTTCGACAGCGACGACATTTCAAAAGACAACTATATCATATTGGAAGCATCGTCATGCTTGCCCGTCATTTGTCCGCCAATAAAAATCGGTGACGGAACTTATTACGACGGCGGACTTTCCGATCCCGTTCCGTTTGAAAAAGCTTTCAGTGACGGCTGCGACAAGGTGGTCATCATTTTGACTAAGCCCATTGAGCCGCTCGACAAAAACAAGCGTGACCTTGTCGGCGCAATGGTGCTCGACAAAAAATTCCCCAACTTCGCCAAGGCGATGAGAGAGCATAACGACAAGTATAACAGCGCAGTCGAACAGGCGCAAAGATTGCAAGCCGAGGGCAAGGCGCTGATAATATGTCCCGACGACGTTTTAGGCGTAGGAACTTTGACGAAAGACAAGGAAAAGCTCAACGCACTTTATGAAAAGGGCTACGGCGACGCAGAGAAAATAAAGGACTTCATTTGCACCAAGGCAACGGAATGAGCTGACAAAAACAGAGCATACGGCGTGTGGGCTTCTGCCCTCACGCCGCTGTTGTTATCAGTAATTTTCCGCATGTAATTGGAAGTACGCTTGCGAATGCTCACATACGGGGCACATTTTCGGTGCTTTTTCGCCGACGACAATATGTCCGCAATTTCGACATTCCCAGACCTTGACAGTGCTTTTCTCGAAAACCTCTTTCGCTTCGACGTTATGAAGCAGGGCACGGTAGCGTTCTTCATGCGTACGCTCGATATCGGCGACCATTCTGAATTTTGCGGCTAAAGCCGTGAAGCCCTCCTTTTCCGCCGTTTCCGCAAAGCCTGCATACATCTCTGTCCATTCGTAGTTTTCGCCCTCGGCGGCGGAGACGAGGTTTTCGGCTGTTGAGCCGACGGAGTTAAGCTCATCAAACCACATCTTTGCGTGTTCTCTTTCGTTGGCGGCTGTTTTCAGAAAGATGTCGGCTATCTGTTCGAAGCCGTCTTCTCTCGCCTTTGAAGCGAAATATGTGTATTTATTTCTGGCTTCCGATTCGCCCGAAAAGGCTGTTCTGAGATTTTGTTCTGTTTGCGTTCCGGAATATTTGTTTGACATTTCGTTACCTCCGATTTTGTGATATATAATCAGTATAGCTTAAAATCCGAGGATAATTCATATTTGAGGTTTTTTTCGCAAATTTCGGTCGTCGCTCTCTTTTCAGCTTTTCAGCCTTTCGACTTTTATCTTTATTTCAGTCTAATCAGCGGGGCGGCCGTACGGCACTCCACTCCGCACTTCGCCTGCGGCGAGCGCTTCGGGAGTACACGCCCGACCGCCGAGAAGCTGACAAAAGCCAAGCCCAACACGGTTTTTAAGGAATATTTTCGCCGATACTGCGTCGGAAATCCTCGACAAAAATCTTTCCTTAAAAACTGCTTCGCACTCAAAACGCAGTCCTGCGTTTTGAGCGTATTGCGTTTGACTTTCGTCAGCTTCACGCTCGCTTCGCTCGCTGAATTTCTTCACACTTTATCAACAAACTCCCCCGCCGTCTTTTCGCACCGTCGCCGACGGTTGAGCGGTATTTTTCCAAGCGGAATATGGCTTGATTCATATGTCACAAAAAATCGGACTTTGTCAAGGGTAAATGTCGCATAACAGACAAATCTAAAATTTTATTAAACTACTATAAATCATGAAAAAACTTTGAATAAACAGTTGACAAGTTTAAGATTCTATGATATTATACTGATGAAAGAAAGGCATTTGTCTTTCAATTTAAACTATGAAAGGAGATCGCATCATGGATTTTGCAAAGATTTGGGAAATGCTTGACAAGCTCTTCAGAGCTATCTGGGCTTACCTCACAAAGGAGCCGGATGAAGGCGAAGGCGACGCTGCATAATTAGATTTTAACTAATTGTCTTTATTAAATCACAGAAGGGAGGCTATCATAATGGGTCTTGATCTCGAAATGTTCAAGGATTTCTTCAGAGCAATCTACAACCTCATCAAGCACATCTTCCAGATTGAAACAGGCTGGGACGGCACAGAGGCTGAATAATCTAAACATATTTTGACACTCGAGTGTTAAAATCAGCTCCACCTTAACGGGTGGAGCTCTTTTCTTTTTCGCCGAGTTGATCCGTATCTGCTTTCAGTCTGTGGGCGAGCGGTCGGCTTTGATATGCACATATTAACTCGTCCGAAAGATTAAAATAAGCTCTCGCTCACCGGCGAGCAGATAACTTTGATACGCACATATTAACTCGTCCGAAAGACTAAAATAAGCTCTCGCTCACCGGCGAGCAGTCAGCTTTGATACGCACATACTACCCCGTCCGAAAAAAACGGCGAACCTTTAGCGGCTCGCCGTTTCGTTTTATTAAGCTTTATTTCTTATTTCGCCTTTGCTTCTTCCTTGGCTTCGTCTGCTACATCGTCTTTCTTGCGAGAGAGAACGAGGTTGACGATGATACCGAGAATGAGAGCCGTTGCGATCGAGGTCAGAGTTACCTTGCCTATCTTGAGCGCCATGCCGCCGATACCGGAAATGAGAATCGTTGCGACAACAAAGAGATTCTTGTTGTCGTCAAGGTCGACCTTCTGAACCATCTTCAAGCCGCTGACAGCGATGAAGCCGTAAAGCGTGATACAAACGCCGCCCATTACGCACGAGGGAATCGTGGCGAGGAACGTGACGAACGGAGCGAAGAACGAGATAGCGATAGCCATAATCGCCGTTGCCAAAATCGTGACGACGGAAGCGTTGCCCGTGATAGCGACACAGCCGACCGATTCGCCGTAAGTCGTGTTCGGACAGCCGCCGAAAACAGCGCCGACGATCGAGCCTACACCGTCGCCGAGAAGCGTTCTGTGAAGTCCGGGCTCTTTAAGGAGATCCTTGTCGATGATCGAAGAAAGATTCTTGTGGTCGGCGATATGCTCGGCAAAGACAACGAATGCGACCGGAATGTATGCGACTGCGATAGTTCCGATATATGAGCCGTCGATGTCTTTGAAGCCCTTAGCTGCCTCAAGGAATGTGAAGTCGGGGTACCACTGCATATTCTTGAACAGTGAGAAATCGATTATCTGCAAGGTGTCGTTGCCGGTTTTAAGTCCGATAACAGTGAAGATTGCGGCGACGGCATAGCCTGCGAGGATACCGATAATAAACGGGATGAGTCTTGCCATTTTCTTGCCGAAGACCGAGCAAGCCATGACTGTCAAGAGAGTGATGAGGGCGCAGATAAGTCCTATCCAACCTTTTCCCGTCATGACGTACGCCGAGCCGTCATTTTCGGCGAACTTGAGAACGTCGCCGACAGCGTTTCCTGCGAGGGAAAGTCCGATAATAGCGACTGTCGGTCCGATAACCTGTTTGGGCATGAGCTTGTCGATCCAATCGACACCGGCGAACTTAACAACAAGAGCGATGACAACATAAACGAGGCCGGCGAAAACAGCACCGATTATGAGACCTGCATGACCTGCGGCATTTGAAACTGCGCCTGCGAAAGCTGCCGCCATAGAACCGAGGAATGCGAATGATGAGCCTAAGAAAACAGGGCTTCTGAACTTAGTGAAAAGAAGATACACTATCGTTCCGACACCTGCGCCGAACAGAGCCGCAGACTGCGACATTCCGTTTTGAATGATTGCCGGAACAGCTATCGTCGCCGCAAGGATAGCAAGCAACTGCTGGAATGCGAACACGATCAACTGTCCGAATTTTGGTTTGTCTTTTACGTCGTAAGTAAGTTTCATTTTGACGTCCTCCCGTTAAATTTGATTTTTATTTTTCAGTCCGAGCTTCACCCGAACAAAATTCACCTGTTCTTTGAAATTGCGACCTCTGTTTTTCCGTCAACTTCATCGAGTCTGACGCAGACGAATTCTTCCTTTGAGGTCGGTATATTTTTTCCGACATAGTTAGCGCATATCGGAAGCTCTCTGTGACCTCTGTCAACGGCGACGGCGAGCTGTATCTTAGCCGGTCTGCCCAAGCCCATAAGCGCTTCCATTGCGGCTCTCGCCGTTCTTCCCGTGTAAAGCACGTCGTCAACTAAGATGATATTCTTTCCGTTGACGTCGAATTCTATCACGGTCTTATTGATATGCGGCTCGATATACTCTTGTGTCAGGTCGTCACGGTAGAGCGTTATATCAAGCTCGCCCGTTTCGACTTTGATGCCCGAAAATTTCTCGATATTCGCAGTCAGGATTTTTGCCATCGGCACTCCCCTGCGTCTTATTCCGACCAAGCAAAGCGTTGAATCGCCCTCGTTTCGCTCGATTATCTCATGAGAAAGTCTGGCAAGAGTTCTGCCCATGGTTTGAGCGTCCATGATTATTTTTTCTTCCACCGCATTTCCTCCATAAAAATATGCCTCATCGCTAAACGCAACAAGGCACAACACGTCATTCCATTTGCGACCTTGTCGGTATCCCGTACCGAATTAAAGGCGGATTTCTATTGGTGATATAATATCACAGGTTTTGGGAAAAGTAAAGGGGGAATTTGAATTTTGCGAGCGAAGCGCCGTTCACCCACAAAAAAAGACTTCCCTTTCGGGAAGTCTCAATTTTCAATTAGTCGATTGTTACGATCTGACCGATGATATCAAGGAATCTGTTGGCAGTTTCCTGACCGAAGAGAACACCGATAACCTGAGCGAAGACCTTAACGATCTTAACGATAGTGCTGGTAGTCTCGATAGGAGTTACGGTAGCTGTGAATACTATGTATTCGCCGAGCTTAGCTTCTTCGGGAATCTGGAACAGTGAACCGCAAGCATATGTGTTGCCTGCTGCTGCACCTGTTGACATAGCGCTGTTAAGGAACCATGCGCCTGCATATCCCTCGGGCGGATTCTTGATGCCGGGGAGCTGAATGAAGTTGCCCGGTGTGCACATATCGCCTCTGATAACGATACAGCCCTTCATTGAGCCTTCATCAACTGTTTCCGGTTCACCGTAATATATGTTACCGATGTCATAGCTGAGATAGTTGAAGACGAGGGAAACATATCTGTCATCGCTGACTGATACAGCTGAGCCGACCATCGCAAATGCGCTGAAGAGCATGAGCATTGCCAATACCACTGATATTACCTTTTTCATGAGATTTCCTCCATTTCTGTATGTCATTAATTCAAATGACTTGATTTCGTTTCGATTATATCATGCGTTCAAAGTCTTTTCAAGAGTTTTCGTGAAAAATCTTCGATTTTTGAGCTGATTTAATTTTGATTTAATAAGTGTTGAACAATTTCGATTTCAATTAAAAAAATGTTTGACTTTTTGTCAAGCTTTTGTCATTTTTCGCCGATAACGGTGATCCCGTTTTCCGAAAGGAGCTTCGCCGTCACACCCATTCCGTCGATAAGCTTTCCGCTGAATGAGCCGTCATAGACCTGCTTTGAGCCGCAGGACGGGCTGTTTTGCTTGAGGATAGCTTTCCCGACGTTATATTTTCGGCAAAGCTCAAGAGCCGCCTGTGCGCCCAAAACGAAAAATTCCGTGTTGTCTCTGCCGTCAATGCTCATCACCCTTTGACCGACTATCTCGCTCGGCTCTCTCGGTGTCGGCATACCGCCCATGACCTCGGGGCAAATCATCAAAGCCCTGCCGCTGTCATAAAGCTCTTTTATTTCGGGTATGCACTTGGTCTTGCCGTCGTATCGGCAACAAACTCCGCAAAGACAAGCGCTGACAGCGAATTCATATTCTGTTTTATTTTCGTTCGGTACACACTTAAATTCCGTCATATCAGTAAGAAACCTGCGTCGTTTATTTTCTTCTCGATAATTTCAAGCGCCGCATTATAGACCGTGACACCTGCTTCGATGAAGCTTTCGTTGTTCTCAGCCGAGCAAAGCATGGCGAATGTCTTGCCGATATCTTCGGATATATCTCCGCCGTTTCTCACTCCTGCGTAATAAAACGAAAACGCAACGCCGTCGGAAATGTTCGAGTAGAAGCCCTCCGAGTTCTTCTGAATCATGTCGTACATAGAATTGATAGCCGTCGTCGAAAGCATCGGAGCCGAAATCAGCATCTGCAAATTAAACTCCGCCGCAAACACAAGCAATACCTTGATTTGATATATGATGTCCGACTTCATGAACTTCGGCGCAATGAGCTCCTCGATATTCACGTCAATGTCGCTGAGCGCTTGTCCCAAAGCCTTGGCTTTATCTATGTTTCCGTTGGCTCGGTGCTCCTTCATCACCTCAATGACCGCCGACATTTCAGAGCTGTCATCATTTTTTCCGCCTTTATAAATCTTTATGTTCTCCGACAAGAGGAACACCTCCTTTATTATTTCTGAGCTTCCGCTCTTTTTTGCTGTCTTTTTTTCTTCGCCTTATATTTCAAGAGCTGGTCGAAATTTTCCTGCGGCATCGTGTAGTCGCCTATCTTTCTCGGCTCTGAGCTATACATTCCGTGGAAATCGCTTCCGCCTGTCATGAGAAGCTTATGCTCCTTGGCTTTGGCTTTGAGATATTCTACCTGTTCGGAGCTGTTCTTCGGATGCCAAACCTCGACACCGTCAAGTCCGAGAGGGATAAGCTCATCGAGAAGCTCGAAGCTGTCATACTGACCCGGATGAGCTAAGACCGCAATGCCCTCCGCTTCATGTATCGCCTCGATAATTTCGACCGGCTCGGGATACTCCGCTTTATACAGTATATTATTCTCACTTTCGGGAGAAAATAATTCATCGAAAAGCTCGCCGTATATTGAATTTGTGTAACCACATTCAATGAGTGCGTGCATGATATGCTGTTTGAATATGTTCGTTGAGCCTGTGGCGCATCTGACGACAAAGTCGGGTGTTATCGGGAATCTCTGAGCGGCTTTGAGTATCATAAGCTGACCGACTCTTTTCCTCGATGACGATATCTTCTTACAAAGACCCTCTAATCTGTCGGGGTATTCGGGAAGATAGCAAAGTATGTGAGCCTTTCTTCCCCGTTTTGTGTCGTAAGCGGAAAACTCAACTCCCGGAATGACCTGTAAGCCGAGCCTTTCGCCGATCATCTGACCTCGTCTTGTTCCCGCAAGGCTGTCATGATCTGTTATTGCTATAGCTGTCATACCGCTCTTTTTGGCGACCATGATAAGATCGTCAATTCCCAAAGAGCCGTCAGACAGCTTCGTGTGGCAGTGTAAATCTATAGACAAAGTATAACCTCCCTTGAAAAATGTGCTAAAAAGGATAAATTCCCTCAATATACTTTATAGTGTATATTTTACTGTTTTTTAATAAAAAATTCAAGAGTATTGCGAAAAAAAGTCGAAATTTTACGCAATACTCAAGCCTTATATATCAAAGAATTTCATCACTTTTCAATACCTTGTCTATTATCTCCGCAAGCACCTGCGTCAGACACATCTCCTGTCTGTCATTCATCTCACGGTATGTCTCGACAGCGGCATCGTCGGCGTCGTCGCTTATCTTTCTGACGCTCAAAAACGGAATCTCCGACTTGTCGCAAACGGCGGCAATTGCGGCGGTTTCCATGTCAAATGCGTTGATATCGAATTCCTTTTTATAAAGCTCTTTTTTCTCTTTTGAAGTCAGGAAAATGTCGCCTGTTCCGAGCTTGCCCGTTTTAAGTGACTCTATCTCCTCGGCAAGCTTCAAAAGCCGCTTATCCGCTTCATACAGATATCTCTGACCGTCGGGCTTTTCGCCGAGCTTGTAGTCAATCGCCGTAAGGTCGAAGTCGCACTCAATGTAGGACGTACCTATTATCATGTCCTCTCTCCTGCATTTCGACACTGCGCCCGAAAGTCCGGCATTCATTATCATGTCCGCCCTGTCCTCGCCTATCAAATATGCGGCGGCGCTTGCGGCGTTGACCTTTCCGATTCCGCATTTCACGGCTATGACCTTTATCTCGTTATCCTTGTCTTTTAATGTATACTCAAGGCTTTCATTGCCGTGCCTGATGCTCTTTGAAGCAGACAACTGCGATGCGTACCTCTCAAAAGGGGCATATTCCATCGAGTCGGCAAAAATCAATCCGATTATTTTTTTCATCTGTTTTTCCTTTCTGTAACGCCTTTATTTTAATTTTAACAGCCATGCTACTGTTCGCTTCATTCAGACAGATATTAACATCTGTCAAAACTCGGCTTTCGGGCATAATATGTAATAGCCAATGAAGCAACGCTTCCTTGTGCGCTTTCGTGAAACGGTGATCGGTGGTATCGACGGCTGTCTTTACCCACGGGGAGCCGATCAAAGCGGAAACGTCCTTTTCACTCAAAGAGGGGCTGCCGTGTTTAAAGCAGAAGCTGTGACTTCTGTTTTAAGCGCAGCAGTCCCTTGAGATTCAGCTTAAATTCGCCGTTTAACCTGTTCAGCCTTTGAGCTTCTCAAAAAAATTCAGTCGGTGCAGTGGGGCGAACGTACGGCACCCACTCCGCCTCCTTCGTCGGCTACGGGGTACACGCCCGTTCGCCGTTACGCTCGCTTCGCTCGCTCACTGTCCCTGCACTTCATCACAACGAGTATCACGAGCATCGCCGCAGGGAAAACCGTCGCACAAAGTATGCCTTTTTTAAGGTCGCCGTCAAAGAAGCCCGATGCTGTTCCGACAGCGTTTGAGCCGACCGTTCCGCCGAGATCGCTTGAAAGAGCCATCAAAGCGAACAGCACCTCGCCGCCCTTTAAGCTTCCGACCGAAAGTCCGTATGCTCCCGGCATAAGAATGCCGACCGAAAGTCCGCATACGGCGCAGCCTATCAAGGACAGCACCGCAGAGGGCGAAAGGGTTATGATAAGATAGCTTATTATGCAAAGCATAAGGCTTGCCGCCATTGTCGTTTTAAGCTCGAGCTTTACGCTGAATTTGGCAAACAGCAATCTTGCAACGCCCATCATAACGGAGAACATAAGAATTCCCGCAAGGTCGCCCGTTGACTTCGAGACATTCAGCGATGCCTCTGCAAAGGTCGATACCCATTGTTCAACAGCCTGTTCGCTTGCCGCCGAAAGAACAACGAGGACAAGCATGACCCAAAACGTCTTCATTTTGATAAGCTTGTTCGCAGGTACTTCCGCCTTATCAAGCTCATCTATCGGCACTTTGGTGAAGAATAAAGCGTTCAGTATCGGAATGATTCCCCATATGATAGCGAGTATTCTCCAGCTTCCTGTTCCGAACAGGTGGAAAAACAGCGTTGAGACCAAGACCACAAGAACACTGCCCCAGCAGTAGCCCGAATGAAGAAAGCTCAATGCACCTGCCGTTGAATCCGACGGGCAGGACTCGACAACAATGTTGACGATAATTTCGACACTCGCAACACCTGCCGCATACAGAAAAACACAAATGGCAATTCCGATGAATTTATCACCGAAAAGCTCGGGCAACACCGAAAGCAGCATTAAGCCTGCCGCCGTGACAAAATGCGAAACGATGCAGCACCGTCTTATGCCCATTAGCTTTATGAGCTTCGGCGCTATGAGATCGAATATGACCTGCGTTGTGAAATTCAAAGTCACAAGTAGGGTCGTTTTTTCAAGCGTAAGCCCATAGTCGTTTTGAAATGTCACGAATAAAAGCGGCACGAATACACCCGTTATCGAAAGGACAAGGTATCCTATGAACGACGCCGCAACGGTGTGTTTATAAGTCAGTGTTTTCATTTTTTAACGTCTCCGATTTGCTGATTTTAACCTTACAGCTTGCCGTAAATTCGGGTAAAGCTATTTTAAATATTAGATAAATTACATATCCTGCGATGCCGCCGAGAGTGTTTAGGATAACATCGTCGATATCCGTTCCCCTGTCCTGCGGAATTTGACATATCTCGACAAATACCGAGCATACCGCCGTTATTGATACGCATTTAAAGAAGCCCGACTTGTTATAAAGCAGGGCTATAAAAAACGCTATCGGCGCAAAGATTGCCAAATTTCCGACGAAATTCACCAGGAAGAACGAGCCGCCGACATTGAGCGCACGTTTTATTTCTTTAAACGGCACAAGATTTATTCTGTCATATCCTCTGTTAAACAGCAGTTCACCGTTGCCGCCTATAAAAAATTCGGGAATCACCGTTTGTGAAATAAGCGCCGACATGAACATAATAAAAAGTACGGATACGATTTCATGCTCCTTTGTCGTTTCTTGCCCGACTTTCAGAATGTGCTTTTTCCTCTGTTTTCTCCACAGAAGCGAAAACGGCACCGAAAGCAGGGCAAACGGCAACATTGATACAAGATATTCAAGGACCGCTCTCATTTCAGATGTTGCAAACCCTATAAACGAAGTCCGCTACGCCCTGTGAGACTTCCTCAAACACTCGGCTTTCGTTGAGTATCTCGTGTCTGCATTCGGGATAAAGCTTTAGAGTAACGTCCTTGACACCTGCTGATTTAAGTCCGTCTGCGACTTCCTTAACGCCTTTGCCGTATGCACCGACGGGATCTTCTTCACCGGCTATAACATAGACGGGAAGCTCCTTGTTGAAGCCGCTGTACCAATCCTTTGACGAAACGTAGTCAAGAATCGCCATGAGGTCGTGTGAGCCTGCGACGGTGAATAAGAAGCCGCAGTCATCATCGGCTATGTATTTGTCGACGATATCCTGATCTCTTGTCAGCCAATCGAAATTAGTCCTGCCCTCGCAACGCTTGTTGTATGAGCCGAAAGACATTTTGTCAATAAGCTTGCTTCTATGGTGGTCGCCTTTGACCTTAGCTATGATATCGGCAAGGCTCATACCGATTGAAGCGAGAGGATTTGCGCCTGCTGTTCCGCAGAATACTGCACCGCATATATCCTGTGAATACTTAAAGGAATATGCTCTTGATACGAATGAGCCCATGCTGTGACCGAAGAAAACAAGCGGCTTTCCGGGGTTTTCTTTCTTAGCGATCTCAGTCAGCTTGTGGCAATCCTCAACGAAGTTTTTCCAGCCGTCCGTCTTTCCGAAATAGCCTAACTCGTCTCTTGAGGAAATGCTCTTACCGTGGCCGATATGGTCGTTGATATAAACAGCTATACCCTTGTTGCAAAGATATTCGGCGAAGGCTTCGTATCTTTCAAGATGCTCCGCCATGCCGTGAGCTATCTGAAGAACAGCCTTAACGCTGTCTTTGTCGTCGGGGAAAAAGCTTGCGGCGTGAATATCGGCAAGGCCCGAAACCGACGGGAAGTAAAATTCATTTTTAACCATAGTAGACCCTCCTTGATTATAAGATCTCACCGTTTTCTATAGCTGAGATCTGGTCTATTCTTCTTTGATGTCTGCCACCCTCGAACTGAGTTTCAAGGAATACATCGACAAGCTCAAGCGCAAGTCCGACACCGACAACTCTGCCGCCCATGCAAAGAGCGTTGGCGTCGTTGTGAAGTCTTGTATACTTTGCGCTGAAATAATCCGAACAGCAAGCCGCTCTTATGCCCTTGACCTTGTTAGCCGCCATGGAAATACCGATTCCCGTTCCGCAGCAAAGTATTGCCTTTTCGCACTCGCCCTCTGTTACGGCGAGACAGGTCGTTTGAGCTATCTTAGCGTAATCGACCGATTCGGGGCTGTAAGTACCGAAGTCCTTATATTCGATGCCCTTTTCGTCGAGATGCTTTTTGATCGCTTCCTTTAATTCGTAACCGCCGTGGTCTGCTCCTAATGCTATCATGTTGATTCTCCTTTTTTCTTTTTTAGCTCTCTTTCCGCCTGCGGAAGTCTTAGATACATCGGCATCAGCTTTTCAGCCGTGACCGTCTCGCCTCTTTCCGATTTAATGTATGCAACCTGCGCCGTTGAAGAAGCTCGCTGATATCTTAATATCTCGCTTGCAAGCGAACAGGAAAGCCTGTCTTTGTAATAATTATAGCAAAGCTCAGCTCCGTCACCGACAAAAACTATCGGTTTTTCAAAGCTTAGAAGCTTTTCTTCCATATCCTTTATCGCAACGGCTTCATCGTCCGAAAGCCGTTCGACAGTTTCACCGCAACTGAATGCCGCCGTATAGACCTGAGCACATCTTGCGTCCATACAGCTTACCGCAATGCAGTCGGTGCCGATAAGATTATATGCTAACGATTCGAGTGTTGAGACCTCACAGCAGGGTCTTGCAATCGGTTGCGCCATGCCCTTAACTGCCGCAACACCGATTCGTACACCCGTGAAAGAGCCGGGGCCGTTGTTGACGGCGAAAACATCTATGTCGCCGACCCCAAGCATCGCTCCGTCAAGCACGGTTTTCACCATCGGCATAAGCGTTTGCGAATGTGTCAAGCCCGTGTTGGTGAAGCACTCGCTGATAATTTTTCCGTTTTCCGTCACCGCCGCACTTGCCGCTTTGGCTGATGTGTCAACAGCTAATATCTTCATCGAAAATGCCTCCCGTTACGGTTATTATTCTTTCGTTGTCACTGCTTCCTCTTTCGATCTCTATTCTTATCGAATCCTCGGGCAGTGCGTTTTCTATATTTTCGCTCCACTCGACCAAGAGTATCGCACCCATGTCGATATACTCGAAAAAGCCTGTTGTGTAAAGGTCGTCCCAGCTATCAACACGGTACATATCAAAATGATATATGGGCGGCTCTCCGCCGTATTCATTGACCAAGGAAAACGTCGGGCTTGAGACTTCAGCCGTGACACCTCTGCCTTTGACGAAGCCTCTTGAAAATGCTGTTTTGCCCATTCCCAAGCCTCCGAAAAAAGCTATGACCGCACCGCCTGTCAGCCTTTTCGCTATTTTCTCTGCAAGCTTCTCTGTTTCGGCAGGACTTTCGGTCACTTTTCTGAGCATATCGTTTCCCTCCTCTTTTAATGTCTGCGCTTGACAAACACGATACGGTTTTATGCAGCTTTTCGGTTTCTGCTTGTCCGACTCCCTACACCGCAGCTCTTTCCCGTACCAAATAAATCACTGTAACATAAGTATAACACAATTTTCAGAGAAGTTAAAGTATTTCTCTTGAAATATCCGTAATTTCATAATATAATGTAGCAAAAGAAGAGAAAGGAGGACAAATTTTGTTTGCCTTTATTAAAAAGGCTGTCAGAGAAACGGATAAATTGCTCATATTGATATGCCTCTCTCTTTCGGCGATAGGCTTCGTTGCGGTCTCAAGCGCAACTCACGCCTCGGTCGATGACGGCGAATTCTTCTCGAGAGAAGCCAAGGTCATGATAATCGCAGTCGCACTCGGACTTTTCATGGCGCTTGTTATATCGTTTTTCGATTACGATTTCATATTGCGTATTTGGCCTATCATCGGTATCGTTGCGCTCGGCTTGATGCTGATACTGTTTCCTTTCGGCTGTGCGCCGACGGGACGTGACGACTCGATATGCTGGCTGAAAATCACCAGCACACTTTACTTTCAGCCGTCGGAGGTCGTCAAGATAGGCTTCGTCATCACCTTCGCCGCTCACTGCAACAAGGTCAAGGACGACCTGAAGTCGTTCAAGAATGTCTTGCCTTTAGGTATCCATGCCGCAATTTTCATCATGCTCGTCGTTCTCACGGGTGACATGGGCTCGGCGCTCATCTTCGCCATGATGTTCCTTGCTATGATGTATACGGCAGGTGTTGATAAAATCTATTTCATCTTAGGCCCTATCGTAGTCGGTGCGGTGCTTCCTGTTGTATGGTATAAAGTTTTCGGTGCTATACAGCGAAACAGAATTTTGGCTTTGATATATCCCGACCTCTATCCGAATGAGATCTATCAGCAAAATCAAGCTGAAAAAGCCATGCAAAACGGCGGACTTTTCGGCACGGGGCTTTTCAACGGAGTTTATCACAAGGTCGTTCCCGAAAATCAGAACGATATGGTCTTTTCGGTCATATGCGAAGAATTCGGTTTCATCGGCGCAATGGTCTTGATGCTCTTATTCGCAATTCTGATAGTCAAAATCATACTTATCGGTAAAAAGTCCGGAAGCTATCCGGCAAGAATTATGTGTAACGGAATAGCGTTCATGTTGGGCAGTCAGATAGCTGTCAACATCGGAATGTGCACTAAGCTTCTTCCGGTTATCGGAATCACGCTTCCGTTCATCAGCGCAGGCGGCTCGTCGTCACTGTGTTTGTATCTCGCAATCGGCGTTGTTCTAAGCGTAGCACGATACAGCAAGGAGCAGCCGGCAGGCGATTTCACCTATAACAATCTCTCTTTCAGGGGATTGAAGACTTGATCAAATTAAAAGACCGTGTGGGTGCAATGCTCACACGGTTTTTGTATGCTTGGGGGAAGCCCGCCTGCGAAGCAGGCGGGCGGACGGCGAACGTGCCCCCGAGCGCGCGCCGCAGGCGCTGTGCGAGCGGGGCGCCGGGCGGCGTCCGCAAGGAACTGAGACAAGAAGTCAGCCCAAACAAATAAGCAAACCTCCCTGATAAACAGGGAGGTTCATTCGTCTTTATTAGCTTTTTATAAAAAGTTAAAGAGCATTAGAAGAAAATCACGCGTGCTTTTTTCTTGTGCATACGAATGCTGCTGCAGAAGCAACCGAAAGAGTTGCGATAGCTACCATAACCGTTGAGGTGTCACCCATCTTCGGGTTTTCGGGAGCTGCCGGAGCTGTTGTCGGAGCTGCTGTTGTCGGTGCTGCTGTTGTCGGAGCTTCTGTTGTGGGCTCATCTTCTACGCCGCCGAGATAGAGGTTAGCGAAGAAGTTAACGATGTCGTTGTCGAGAAGTGACTCGATTACTGATGAATCAAGACCTAACATCTCAAGAACGCCGCTGAATGTGTCCATGATACCTGCAACGCCTGCACCTGTGCCCTGATTTCCGCCGAGAATTGACGAAATATCAAAGTCGCCGAAGCTGAATCCGCTAAGGTCGATGCCTTCGCCGCCGAGAGATGATGTCAGACCGTCAAAAAGAGTTGTGAGCGAGCTGAGATCGAGACCCTCAGTGAAAGAAGTAAGTGCACCTGTCGGATCGAAGCCGCTGAGATCAGCACTGCCGAGAAGACCGCTGATGTCAAAGCTACCGAGATCAAGACCGCCGAGGAGACCGCTTGCAGCACTGCCTGTTGTGTCGGCAGATGAGCTACCGTCAGCAGAAGTGTCGCCTGTTGAGTCGCCTGAGCCGCCGACAAGTCCGCCGAGAACGCCGGTGATCGTGCCGAGAATATCTGTCTCTGCAAGGTCAGCTTCAAGGTTACCTGCTGCGTCCTTTATGCCGTCAATGTCGAAGCCACTGAGATCGAGACCGCCGAGAGACGATGAAAGATCACCGAGTGAGCCTGCAATATTATCAATACCGGCTGACTCATCAGCTGCGAATGCGGGAATGCAGAAGCAAGCAAGCATAGCGATTACTGTTAACACACTGAATACCTTTTTCATAATTACTGTTCTTCCTTTCATAAGATTTATATTATGGCAAAAGCCATGATACACATGCAATAATACAACAGTTCAAGCCAAAATGCAATAGTTTTTTTAAATTTGGCTTAAATTTATTACCAATTGATGAATACGTCAAGACCGTCGTATGTATAGTTTTCACCCTCAACGAAATCGAATTCTTCGCAATCCTTAAGTCCCTTTAAGAATGCCTTACGCATCGTCTTATCCTTCATGGTGATTCGGGTCTTAATGCTAAGCTCTGAACGGTCGGAATATTTCTTGAGCTTTCCGGGCACGAAGCCTGTGCACCACCAATAGCGACCGTAGTCTCTTGAAAGAAGCTCTTCGCCGTTTCTGTAGAAGCTCATATCCATCTTGAGCGCTTCTTCGTCGTTAGCGCAGTCGTAATGCTCGACATCACGGTCCATCGGCTTTGTATAGACACCAATCTCAGCGCCTATAAATACTCCGCCATACTGACCTTTCCACATCTGAACCATCCAGTTCTTCTCGCCGTAGTCGAAGTAAATTCTCGCCGTGTCGTAATACATGAATACGAACTGAGCGCCGAAGTCATATACTTTGTTAAAGCCGAAATGTCTCTGCCACGGGTCATCCTCCGTGTAATAGAAGTTGCCCTCATCGTTAAACAGATAGCTCATGAAGCCTTGAGATGTCTGAGCCGCCTGATTTATGTTGCTGTCGGAGCTTGCCGCTGTTTGAGTCGGCAAGGTCGTTGTGGGGAGCGTTGTTGTCGGCAACGTCGTTGTGGGAAGTGTCGTTGTCGGCAGGGTCGTTGTGGGAAGTGTCGTTGTCGGTTTAGTCGTATCCGGCTGAGACATTGACACGTCGCCGTTAGTGTTGAATGTAGTGAAAAGCGAATCGGAGCTTTCCTGAGTCGATGAATTATCCTGTGTTGTCGGTGCGTTTGTTGTAGGCGCACTTGTCGGCGGTTGAGTCGGCACTGTCGTATCTGCGGCAGGTGCATTGCTCTGTGTTGCGACATTTATTACGGGATTATTTATCTGCTGACTTTTGGTGAGCTGTCTGACTGCAACAAGTGATGCAACGCAAATGGCAACTAGCACAACTATTGCAACCGTTATTTTGTTTGCTCCCATTTTTTCTACCTCCTAAGATGCAAAAAGCTTATATATTGATAGAATAGCAGATTTTTTTATAACCGTCAAGACCAAAGGGCAATATTTACGCTTTTTTTGCTTTTGGCGGCTGTTGTCGGTTGGGGGTTGGTTTGTGCGGTGGGGAAGCACGGGCGAAGCCCACGGTTCGCTTCGCGAACCGTGCTGCGCAGCTACGCTGCGCAGGCGCTCAGGCGTAGCCTGAGCGCGGCTTCGCCCTACCCGCCCTCACCACAAAACTATCCCCCGCCGACCTAAGCAGCGGAGGATAAAATGAGGAATTGACTTCCTCTCCGGATTCACTTTGTGCGTACGAGATATTATTCCTTGTTTCTGATACGCTTGTCGGTCTTGATAGAAAGCTTTGTTCCGACGCTTTGGAAAATCTGCACAAGAATTATCAGCAAAATAACAGCCATGAGCATTACAAGATATTTGTATCTGTAATAGCCGTAGTTTATGGCTATCTTGCCGAGTCCGCCACCGCCGATGATACCGCTCATCGCAGTGTAACCTAAGATAGTGGTAACGGCGATAGTGAAGTTAGAAATAAGCGACGGTACACTTTCGGGAAGCATGACCTTAACTATTATCTGCATAGGCGATGCACCCATGCTCTGAGCCGCTTCGATTATCCGAGGGTCAACCTCTCTGAGACTGCCCTCAACAAGTCTTGCCACAAACGGAAAAGCCGCAATGACAAGCGGAACTATGGAAGCGGTAGTGCCTACAGCCGTACCGACAATGAGTCTCGTCAAAGGGAAGACCATTATCATGAGTATGAGGAACGGCACGGAACGCAGAAGATTTATCACAACATTCAATACGCTCATCACCGCTTTCGGTAACGGCAATACGCCGTCTTTGTCGCCCGCAACAAGCAAAACACCTAAAGGCAAGCCTATAACTATGGCGAACAAGGTGGCAAGCACCGTGACATATATAGTCTCCCATATAGCTAACGGGAACTCGTTTTTGAGTATCCAAAGTGCCTCCTCAACGGCTTCGGAGGAAAACATTTTTTCAATCATCGCTCTCCACCTCCTGCACTGTAATGTCCTCGTCGGCTGTCAAATATTTCTTGGCTCTTGCGACAACCATGTCGTCATCTTCAACGCCCAATATCATGTTGCCGTACGCCTTCTCGCCGATGCTCTTTGTCGATGCCGCAAGTATGCTCGCAGAGATATTTTCATCTATCGCCATCTGCGCTATGAGAGGCGTTGCGGTCGCATTAGCTCCGTTGAACACGACTCTGAGCTTTCTGAAGCCGCCGACATTCGTGACCGCTTCATTTTTAGCCGATTCGGGGAATACGAGACGTTTCGCCGCCGCCGATTTGGGATTTGAGAATACCTTTTCGACTTCCCCCTCCTCAACGACAACGCCCTCGTCAAGAATAGCAACTCTGTTGCATACCTCCTCGACAACGCTCATCTGGTGAGTGATTATTATAACCGTTATTCCGAGCTTCTTGTTTATGTCGAGAATAAGATTAAGTATCGAGTGGGTGGTCTTCGGGTCGAGCGCACTCGTCGCTTCATCGCATAAAAGCACCTCGGGATTCATTGCCAAGGCTCTGGCGATAGCGATTCGCTGCTGCTGTCCGCCGGATAACTGTGCGGGGTATGCGTTGGCTTTGTCGGGCAATCCGACTGTTTCGAGAAGCTCAAGTGCCCTCTTTTTTGCGTCGGCTTTTTTCACTCCGGCAAGCTCCATCGGGAAGCATATGTTTTTAAGGCAGGTGCGTTGCATGAGAAGATTGAAGCCCTGAAATATCATGCTTATCTTTCTTCTCGTGTTTCTAAGCTCCGCTTTAGACAGCTTTCCGATGTCAACACCGTCTATTTTTACCGTACCCTCTGTCGGTCTTTCAAGCATATTTATACAGCGAACGAGTGTGCTCTTTCCCGCTCCGCTCATACCGATAACGCCGTATATATCACCGTCATTTATCTTCAGAGAAACGTCCTTCAAAGCGTAGAACGTTCCTCCGTCGGTTTTAAATGCTTTTGACAGATTTTCTATTTCTATCATTATATCAGCCCTTTATTGCGTCAAGTGATGTCTGTTTGCCGCCGTAGATGCCGAGAGGCTCAACGTGAATAGCGGCTACCGAAACGATGTGAGTGCCGTTCTGTGAGTTGAAGTCGTCAAGATACGGTGTATGCTGGAAGTAGTTAGCATCAACTTCACCGCTGTCAACGACATTGTTCGGCTGAACGTAGTCGGTGTACTCAATAACCTTGAGTGTTACGTCCTTCTTAGCGAGGATGTCCTTTGCTACTGCGAGGATCTCTGCGTGAGGTGTGGGAGAAGCCGCAACGGTGATCTCTGTTCCCGCAAGACCCGAGTAGTCGATGCTGCTGTCATAGCCGTCTGTTGTTTTGTCAACAGTGCTTACGACCTCGCCGTTATACTTCTCGGCGATAAAGTCGGCGACCTCCTTGCTTTCAAGAGCGGCCTTGAGTGCCTTGATCTTATCTGTGTTCTCGTTGCCCTCCTTAACGGCAAGAATGTTGCCGTATGCCGAGGATGAGCCTTCCTGAGCGAGTGCGTCCTTTGACGGGCTGAGATCGGCTGCGAGAGCGTAGTTTGAATTGATTATCGCATAGTCAACGTCCTGAAGAACATTAGCAAGCTGAGCCGCTTCGGACTCTTTGAATGTAATGTTATACGGATTTTCTTCGATGTCCTTGATAGTTGCGGTGATGCCTGCGCCGTCTTTGAGCTTTATGTAGCCCTTATCCTGGAGCAGAAGAAGTGCACGGGCTTCGTTTGTCGTGTCCGAGGGAACGGCAATAGTCACGCCCTTTGCTTCGTCATTGCCGCAAGCGGACAGCGCCAAAACTGCCGTGAGAGCAAGAACTGCTGCGATTACGATTGAGATTACTTTTTTCATGGTTAAAACTCCTTTACCAAATATTTTGAAAATTCAAAAAGGGAAGCTCGGTGAGCCTCCCTTACAGCCTTGATAAGCTTAGATCCTTATAGGTTCAAGAAAGCACATCGAAAAAATCCGCATGACGAAAAGTGTACATGGAGCACATGCACATCATAAACATATCTGTCATAGCTGATGATCTTTTCATGATCTTCTTCTCCCAACTAAAAATTTAAGTTATTTGGATTTTAACACTGTAAAGCGGCTTTGTCAACACTATTTTTTAAATTTAAATGAATTTGTAGGATTTCCTAAAAAACTACCGTTTTTGTAGGTAATAGTTTGACAATATGTTGTAAATTAACAAAGTGTTAATTGAATGTAGAGAATAAGAATAGTATACTATAAATATATAAGTCAAAGACCGATTCGGCTTGACTTAAAAAAGGAGGAATAAACAATGGCTAAAAAGCTAACAGCGATTGCGGTTGCGGTAATCATGCTATTCACTGTTTTTACCCTGCCTGCAAGTGCGGCATCAATCGACTTTTCACAAACCGTGACGAACACTTTCTACACGGTGCTTGACAAGGTGGTCGGAGTTCTTCTGACCTATCTCAACAAGTTCTGGCCCGGCTATGACGGCGCATGGGGAAGTGAAAGCGACTATGAAGCCGAAAACTTTTACACAGGCAACGGCAACTTCAACGCCGAGGCAACGGAAGAAAACAAATGGCTTTTGGGATACTCGGGAGCTTCTTTGCTTGACGGACTTGACATTTTAAACGGTAAGTTTTATCTCGCCGGCGGTCTTGAAGCTGTCAAGGGCAGAGCACCGACGGAGGTCCTCGACGACCAAAGAGTCAGAGTATTCGCACTCAGCGACGGTGTCAGCGGAACAGTTCTCTATGCCGCAATTGACGGCTTCGGTATCTCACGTGGCGACGTTCAGGAGATAAGAAGCAGAATTGCCGACTTCGCAAGAGAAAACAATGTCGTCAGCGTAAACGTGTCGGTACTTCATCAACATTCCTGCATTGATACGCTCGGTATGGGTGTACCTCTCGCAACGGCGCTCGTTCTCAACACGGGCAACGCCGCATCGGGCAACAAATTCGAGTCGCTCAAAATTCAGAAGAACGCTCAGTTCATGGAAAATCTTTTCAACGTAACCGTAGAATGTATGAAGAACGCAGTTGAAAACATGAAGTCCGGCTCTCTTTCTTACGGTAAGGCCGATATCGGCGAATATGTACACGACAAGCGTACACCGTATTTCTGTGACGAGAGCATACACAGACTTCGTTTCGTTCCCGACGACGGAACAAGTGAAACATGGATACTTGAAGCCGGCATACATCCCGTTTCATTCGGAGCATCAACAGACAAGCTCACAGCGGACTTCCCGTACTACATAGAAAAGAACATCAACGAGACCGCTAACGCAAACGTCGTCTATATTCAGGGCGCAGAGCTTGCGATAACGACGGACAGATCACTCACAAGCGTTGACGGAGCTTCAAGCTTAGAAAACGCCACAGCGTACGCAAACGCAATAGCCGAAAAGGTCAAGGCGATCGACATTGAGGAGCAGCTCGCCCCAACACTCGGCATCACTCACAGCGAAGTCAAGCTCGACGTGACAAACGGAGTTCTCACCCTCGCAACAAGAGAGGACATTCTCAACGCAGTCATCGTCAAGGATTCGGGCAAATACAAAATGGTGACCGAGATCGGCTACATGGAGCTTGGCGGCAGTGTCGGCATCTTCATCTGTCCGGGCGAATTTGAGCCGAGCATCATCTACGACGGCGAAACCGAAAGCGCAGAGGGTAGCTGGTCGGGCAAAAGCTGGGACTACGCACCGCTCGAAAGCTTCACAGGCTGTGAAAACATCATGGTATTCGGTCTTTGCAACGATCAGGCAGGCTACGTTCTGACGGATAACGCATACCGCTCACTCTTCACCGAGAACGAGGAAATCAACGTCGTCAGCAAGACAGCAGGCTCGACGTTTGTCAGAGCATATACGGACATGATCGAAAATGTAAAATAATCGGATAAATTATATAAAAGCCGTCGACAGGTCAAGCCTGTCGACGGCTTTTGTGAGCCCCGCCCGCTTCGCCGCCGTTGCAGAGACTAACGGGATGGAAAAACCGAAAAGCTGCAAAATCCAACCTCTCAACGGCGTCATCGGCCCCCTGCGTGCCTTCGTCACGCAGGGGGCACGCTGCCACCGTTCTGCCGCCCGTGCCCCGGCGCCCCACCCTGCAAAAAGGCAAAAAAAATAAGCCACCTTATTAGGTGGCTCGCTGAGTGTCGGCATCGACCTATTTTCCCGGGCCGCTTCCAGCCAAGTATCTTCGGCACGAATGAGCTTAACTACCGTGTTCGGGATGGGAACGGGTGGACCCTCACCGTCATTAACACCGACTAAGCTGTGTTCATCGCACTGCTGTGTCATTCAGCTTGGATATATTACCATAACTAAAACGGTTTGTCAACACTTTTTTGAAATTTTTTCGATTATTTTTTATTCTGCCCTTAAATCAATTTGTTAAGCTGTCTGAAAACATCACCGAGACTGTCGTGAAAGACCGTTTCTGCTCGCCTGTCATATGGTGTAGCTTCCTTGTTTATTATAATAGTATGCTCTCCGTTAAAATATCCGACGAACGATGCCGCAGGTTGCACCGCAAGAGACGTTCCGCCTATCAGCATAACATCGGCTGTTGCGATCTCGTTCAGTGCATCTTCAATAACCGAATTGTCAAGCATCTCCCCGTACATTGTCACATGAGGCCTCACTAAGCCCTTGCATTTTTCACAGTGCGGAACATTTCCCTCGCTGTTTTTCACATAGTCGAGTCCGTATTCCTCGCCGCAGTTTACGCAGTAAAACCTGCTTGCGTTTCCGTGAAGCTCACAGACGTGACTGCTTCCCGCCAATTGATGCAAGCCGTCTATGTTTTGAGTGACGATGACTACGTGTTTTCCGCTTTTCTCCAATTCAGCTAAGAATCTGTGAGCATACGACGGTTTGGCATCGGTGATGAAGTAGTCTCTGAAAAAGCGGTAAAACAGCTCGGGGTTGCCGTGAACGCAGTCGTGGCTCAATATTTCTTCGGGCGGTAAGCCGTAATTCACTGCGGTGTTATATATTCCGTCGGCGCTTCTGTAATCCTTCAGTCCGCTTTCGGTCGATACACCTGCACCGCCGAAGAAAACGATTCTCTTTGCGTTTTTGATTATTTGGGCTGTTTTTTCGATATCGGTCATTAGAAGCCCTCCTTTTTATCGGATCGCATTGTTATTGTATCACATTTCAAGTCGGCGGTCAAACAGAGACTTGCGAAAATTTAATATAAATCTTTATAAAAATGTGGTATTGCACAGCTGTTTGTGATATAATAGTATGTATTTAAAATGTATAAGTGCGCCTTTTAGGCGATTTTTGATTCATATAACGAGAGGTACGCAATATGCAAAAGGAAATTGACGGACTTAATATAAACTACATACTTGAGGGTGAGGGTGAATTGGTCGTGCTGTTACACGGCTGGGGCGCAAACATCACGCTGTTTGACAACCTCATTCATCTTCTCAGTCCGAAATATAAAGTGCTTGCCATGGATATGCCGGGCTTTGGAAAAAGTGATGAGCCTAAAGAGGTTTGGGATGTTGACAGGTACGCCGACTTTGTCGCAGACTTTGTATCCGACTTCGCCGAGGGAGGCAATGTGACATTTTTAGGCCACTCGTTCGGCGGCAGAGTCATTTTCAAGCTCAACGCAAGAAAGGATTTACCGTTTAAGATCCGGCGGCTTATACTTGTCGATGCGGCAGGTGTGAAGCCGAAAAAGACATTTAAGCAAAAATTCAAACAGGCTGTGTATAAGCTTACCAAAAAGATACTTACTTCAAAGCTTTTCACAAAGCTTTTCCCGAACGCTATGGAAAACCTGAGAAAAAAGAACGGCTCAGCCGATTATCTCGCCGCATCTCCCATGATGAGACAGATATTAGTCAAGGTCGTCAACGAGGATCTGACCGACTTGTTCGAGCTTGTGACCGTTCCGACACTTCTGATTTGGGGAAGAAACGACACGGCAACACCCGTAAGCGACGCAGAGCTTATGGAAAAGAAGATGAAAGATGCAGGTCTTGTTGTTTTGGAAAACTGCGGTCACTATTCGTTCCTCGAACAGCAATACACCTTCAATCGAGTTATCTCATCATTTATGAAACTTTAAGGAGAGCGCTATGTTTGAAATAATACTAATGATAATACGCTATGCGTTGTTCTTCGCTGTTTATACCTGCGTAATTATAGACACAATGCATTTCTTCCAGCTCAACTCATATAAGCCCATCACGCAGATGAAGTGGCTTAAAAAGAATCCCGACAAATTCGCTTATCCGTTTGCCGCAGCTGTCGTTTCAATACTGATAAATCAGCTGATATACCAATCAGGCTCACCTATCGCTTATGCTCTCGCTTTGTTCTTTGTTATCCCAAAGAAAGCGAAAAAGCCGCTTGTTTACACGCCGAGAGTTAAGCGTATGCTTGTGACAACAGCCGTCATAACCGTCATACCTTTGGCTCTTGTTCACGCACTGACAAAAAATGCGACCGCAGTTATAGTGACACAGTCGGTATACACTGCGCTGTCACCTTGCATGGTGCTTATAGCTAACTTCATCAACAAGCCTATTGAAAAGCATATCAACAACGGATATATAAACGATGCCAAGCGTATACTTGCCTCCTGCCCCGACCTTAAAATAATAGGTATCACCGGCAGCTACGGCAAGACGAGCGTCAAATATTATCTCAATACGCTTTTACAGGCTAAGTATAACGTACTTATGACACCCGAAAGCTATAACACGCCGATGGGTGTTGTCAAGACAATAAGAGGCTCACTTAAATCGACAGACGAAATTTTCATCTGTGAAATGGGCGCTCGTTGGGTCGGCGACATAAAGGAGCTTTGCGACATCGTTCATCCCCAACATGGTGTTATCACATCAATAGGCCCTCAGCATCTTGAATCGTTCGGCTCGCTTGACAACATCAAAAGCACAAAGTTCGAGTTAGCGGACAGCTTACCCGACGGCGGTTATCTCTTCTTAAACGGTGACGATGAAAACATAAAGGCTCACGGCTCAAACAGACCGTGCATACGTTACACGGTCGAGGGAGACGGCGACTATAACGCAACCGATATCTCGGTTTCATCAAAGGGAACAGCATTCACCGTCACTTCACCGAACGGCGAAAGCGAAAGCTTCTCAACAAAAATTATCGGCAGACATAATGTTTTAAATATCGTCGGCGCTATTGCCGTTGCGAACACGTTCGGCGTACCTATGAAAGCATTAAAGGGTCAAGTCAGAAAGCTCGAGGGTGTTCCGCATAGGCTTGAACTTATCTCAAGAAACGGCGTGACTCTCATTGACGATGCATACAACTCGAACCCCTCCGGCTCAAAAGCCGCTCTCGATGCGCTTGAGCTTTTTGACGGCTTCAAAATCTCGGTCACACCCGGCATGGTCGAGCTTGGCGAAAAGCAGGATGAGCTTAACCGTGAATTCGGCAGACATATGGCTAAGGTATGCGACTATGTTGTTCTTGTCGGTCAGAGGCAAGCCGTGCCGATGCTGGCGGGACTTCGTGACGAGGGCTATGATGAAAGCAAGATATTTGTTGCCAACACCGTTCAAGAGGCTTTCAAGCACGTTTACGCATTAAACTCAAACGGCGAAAATAAGGTCGTTCTAATAGAAAACGATCTTCCCGATAATTACTAAAAAGTAAAGGAGATTTGCAAAATGAAAATTAAAGTTGCTGTTTTATTCGGCGGAAAAAGCACCGAGCATGAGATCTCGATCATCTCGGCGATACAGGCTATCGGATACCTCAACAAAGAAAAATATGACGTCATTCCCGTCTATGTGACAAAAGATAATATAATGTACGTCGGAGATGAGATCGGAAAGATAGAGAGCTACTCGAATCTCGGTGAGCTTTTGAAAAAAAGTCAGCGTGTCATCTTCGTCAAAGACGAGGGCAAGGTCAAGATGCTCAAATATCCGTTCAAGGCTTTCTCCAAAGGTCTTATCGACACGGTTGACGTGTTCTTCCCGATAGTTCACGGAACAAATGTCGAAGACGGTACACTTCAGGGCTATTGCAAGATGTTCGACCTTCCCTATGTCGGCTGTGATGTTCTCTCGTCAGCTGTCGGCATGGATAAATACGTCATGAAAACCGTGCTTAAAGACAACGATATCCCCGTTCTTGACTGCAAGGTTTACAATTCAAAGGAATACGATGACGACGGCGAGAAAGTCATTTCCGATATAGAAGCCGCTTTCCCGTACCCCGTTATAGTCAAGCCCATAGATCTCGGCTCATCTATCGGAATATCGAAAGCCAAAAACAGAGACGAGCTTTCGGACAGCCTCGAAAACGCTTTCCAATTCGCTCACAAGATACTCGTTGAGCCGGCAGTGCAAAACCTCAAGGAGATAAACTGTGCTGTTCTGGGCGACTACACGGAGGCGAGAGCCTCGGAATGTGAACAGCCCGTCAACTCCGACGACATTCTCACATTCGATGAAAAATACTTAAGCGGCTCACAGCAAAAGACAGGCGGCGGAAGCAAGGGCATGGCGAGCCTTTCAAGAAAGATCCCCGCCGACATAACAGACGAACAGAGAGACACCATACGTTCACTTGCGGTCAAGGCGTTCAAGGTTCTCGGCTGCAACGGTGTTTCAAGAATCGACTTCATGATGGACACCGCAACAGGTAAAATCTGGTTAAACGAGATAAACACTATCCCCGGTTCGCTCTCATTCTATCTTTGGGAGCCTATCGGAACACCGTATTCAAAGCTTTTAGATGAGATGATCTCTCTAGCGCTTAAACGCAACAGAGAGGAAAACAGCTTGACCTACACGTTCAAGTCAAACGTTTTAGAGGGCGTTAAGCTTGGCGGAGCTAAGGGCGCTAAAGGCTCTAAATTCGGTGGGAGCAAGTTTTGATTAGCGAGCGTAAGGCGGAAGCAGGCTCACCCCCGAGCGAAGCGAGTGGGGTGACCGGCTTCCGCCCGCTGATTAGGCTCTCAAAAAAGCAGAGGCCGAGAAGCTGAACTTATTTTACTTTCCAAAAGAAAGCAGGTGCTTTAAATGTATGGCATATTAGGTGAAAGTCTACCGCATACACTCTCCCCTTTTCTGCACCGTGAATTGTGGAACTGTCAATACCGCAAGCTCGAAATGAGCCGTGATAAAGCCGAAGAATTTATTAGATTGAGACAGTTCGACGGAATAAACGTCACTATTCCCTATAAAAAAACAGCGTTTGATTGCTGTGATGTTCTCAGCGACACGGCGAAACGTGTCGGCTGTGTCAACACGGTCATAAGCAAGAACGGCGTTCTTTACGGATACAACACGGATTATCACGGATTCTATTCTCTCAGCCGCAGTATCGGTGTTGATTTCGACAGAAAAAAGGTCGTCATTCTCGGCTCGGGTGGGACTTATCTCACCGCAAAAGCCGTCTGTGAGGATAACGGAGCGAGAGAAACCGTTTGCATTTCGAGAAGCGGCGAAAACAGCTATTCGGATATCTCGAAGCATTATGATGCCGACATTATAATCAACACGACACCGGTCGGAATGTATCCGGACAATGACGCTCAGCCGTTGGACTTATCGAAATTTCAAAAGCTCAGTGCGGTCATTGACGTCATATATAATCCGCTAAAGACAAGGCTCGTTTTGCAGGCTGAGGAGCTTGGTATAAAGGCGGTCGGCGGTCTTGAGATGTTAGTGTCGCAGGCGGCGGCTTCGGCGGAACTTTTCAGCGGACAAAAAATCAGCAACGAAAAGCAGGAAGCCGTTTATAAAAAACTGAAAAAAAGCACGGAAAATATTGTCCTCATAGGTATGCCCGGCTGTGGAAAAACGACTCTCGGAAAAATCGTCGGCAAGATCCTCAACAAGCCGTTTTATGACACCGACAGAGAGATCGTTTTCAAGGAGAACATGAGCGTTGAGGATATATTCAAAGCCAAGGGTGAAGAATACTTCCGTGATGCCGAGAGCACGGTCATATCCGAGCTCAGCAAAAAGACGGGCGCTGTGATAGCTTGCGGCGGCGGCAGTATTCTGAGGAAAGAAAATCGGATAAGGCTTTGTCAAAACGGCAGAATATATTTTATCAACCGAAAGCTCGACAAGCTTTCGACAAAGGGCAGACCGCTTTCAAACGGCGACGGCGCTCTTGAAAGGCTTTATTCTCAGAGAGCCAAGATATACAGATCACTGTGTGACAAGGAGATCTTTTCAAATCAAGAGATCGATTCCTGTGCGTCGGAGATAGTCGAGGATTTCTCCGACCAAGCTTGACTGACTGTCTTACATTTTAAATTTGATATAACCGTAAGTTTCTGCGGCGGCTGCCGGCACCCCTAAAGGAGTGCACGTTCAGCCGCCGTTGTCGCCCTGCTGCGCACCCCGACCCCCACCCGCTCAAAACAAAAAGCACGCCGAAGCGTGCTTTAATTTTATGATTTTCAGTCGATATCTATTTCTTCAACCTCGGTGATGTTCTCGTTTTCTACGATAATATCACCGCTCTTTTTGCGTCTGAAGAAGATGTATCCTGCCGATGCGCCGACCGCTAACAGTCCTATGGGCATCGCAACGTATTCGGGCTTGTCCGAAATCGTCTGTGAAACACCCGTAAGTACGCTTTGCACTTGCTGTGTTGTCGGTTCTGCCTGCGTTGTTTCGAGAGGATCGCTTATCACTTCAACGCTTCCGTTCACATCCGTGGGATAAGTCTCAAGGAAGTTTGAGTTGAGCGCCGAGAAATCGACATTGCCGTCGATGGCGTATGTTGTCGAGCCGGTCGGATATCCGCCTGTTGAGTTTGCGGCTTCACCTGTCGTCTGTCCGGAAGGAGATGTTGTGCTGTCCGGAAGATATTCGCTGATGGAATCCTGAACGGAATCAAGAATATCTCCGACGGGCTTGTCTATGTCAACACTGACACCTGCGATGGTGTCTGAGCTGCTGAGTGTCTTTTTAACGGTGAATGTGTATTCCGCCGTATCAGCTCTTGTGTTGTCCGTATATTCTATTCTGACCGTGAACTTTGTCGAATCGCCTGTGAGCTTGACGGGGTTTGTCGACAGATTCTCAACAAGCTGACCGTTTATATAAGTCTTTGCGTTTTCAACATCGGCATCAACAAGCTGACTTGCGACAAGGAATGCTGTTATCCAAACCTCTGTCGAATTATGAGATACCTCGACCTCATAGTCATATATGTCGGAGTAGAAATCGTCTTCAAGCTCAAAGAAGCCCTCTGTCTTAGCTTTCTCGAAAAGTGAGTTGAAGCTTTCGCCGTCGGAATACTCGGCGTTTACACTGTCAAGCATTGACGTCAAGACGAGATTCGATATTGCGGTGTCGCAGTCTGCGGCAAAGATCGCCTGCTTGAGCTTTTCGGGTGAAACGGTGACTTCATATTTCGATGTGAGTATCGAGGCGTAATATGCGTATGTTACATATTCCTCCTGCTCTTGAGTTACTTCAAGATACGGTGTTGTTTTCGGAACGTCATAGCCCTGTTTATCGGCGGCTGAGACCTTGATCCAATAATAGACCTCCTCCTTGCTCGGCTCGTCGCTGACGGGAAGTCCCGAGCTTTCAAGGACATATTCATCGGCGAAAACATATGCGAAGCTTTCGATGCTGTTGACCGTCACGGGTACGTTCATTCCGCATACCTTTGAAAGATATATGACAACTGCGCCCTCAAGGCTTGTCCCTCTCGGGATCTCGACCTGTTGATTGAGAACGGTCGAAGCGATGTCCGTCTTCAAGAGAGAATAGACGATAGTTGTGTAAACACGGCTTAATGAGCCCTGCAAGCCCGATGTGTTCGAATAGCTGATGCCTTGGCTTTCGTTGTACGCCCGCATTTCCTGCTCACTCGACTTAATAGCGCCCGAGGCAAGCAAAGCATAATACGAGGTCTCAAGTGTCTTGATCATACTGCTTTCGAGTATAGCGGAGCTGACGTCGAAAAGCTTAGCGTAGTTTGTACATTCCTTCATGAATTCCTCAGCCGTGTGGCTGTAGGGATAATCGGTGACGGGGTGGAATGAGAGAGGAGTGACGGAGGTCGTGCTGTCTCTCATAACAGCGTCGTCTATCCACGCATAATTGTAATTCTCTTCTTCTATGTATGTCTTGGTTGTGCCGGGGCAGATGGTTGCACTGCCGTCTATGAAAAACAATGAAGCCGATGAAACAAAGGAGCTGCAACACATGACCGCAACTGCTACTGCGGAAAGTATGATGCTGAGCACTTTTTTCATTTTCACGGCGACACCCCCTAAAATCATTATAATTGGATTATAGCATAATAAGCTAATTTTACAAATATATAATACAACCAACGGCAACTAAAGTCAAGGGAAATCGGCTTAAAAAAAGCTAAATTTAATAAAACTTTTGCCGTAAATCAATCTATATTCGAGAAAGCATTTTTCGGCACGCACGCACATTCACGTACCGAAAAAAGATAAGCATTGAAGTCAAATCCGAAGTCATATCACGGCTGATTGTTTGTTGAAACGTAGTCGACCACACCTCTGTATATCGCTTGGGCAAATGCCTGCTGATAAGCATCGTCCATGAGGAAGGTACATTCAAGGTCGTTTGAAATGAAGCCGACCTCGACAAGCACCGACGGGCAAATGTCGGTCCTCGTGACATAAAACGGATAGTAGTTTGCGCCGCCGTCTATCGCCGCATACATCTGTCTGTTATCGTCATAGCAGGAGGTCCGATAGATCTCCATGAGCCTGTTGTGTATACATTGGGCGAGTGGCTGAGAAAACGCTTTATAATAGAAAGTCGAAGTTCCGCTTCTGTTCTTATCCTCGGAAGCGTTGAGGTGAATACTGATGAAAAGCTCAGGCTCGATCTGCTCGGTCATTCTGCGCCTCGCTTCAAGAGAGATATCAACGTCCTCATTTCTCGTCATATAGACAGACGCTCCCGCCCTGCTGAGATATTCGGCGAGATAGCGGCTTATCTTCAAGGTCTGATGAGATTCAAGCACCGTGCCGTTCTTTCCCGTAGCGCCGGGCTGAACACCGCCGTGACCCGGATCTATAATTATGACCTTGCCCGAAAGCGTGGACTTGGGCTGCTTAAAATTGATATGCATATTGCCGCTGCCGTCATACTTCACGGTCATGCCGTAGAAGCCGCCCTGCTTTTTAAGGTAGAATCTCAAAATGCTCGTTCCGCTTGCGGCATCGCTTACCCATTCCGCTTTTTCAACTATGCCGCTTCCCGAGCAGTTGACTTCACCCGAATGTGTCGGCGTGTTATAAAGCACGACATCTATAACGCTGACAGTGTGGCTGACGACGTTATACTTCTTCTTTTCGTATCCCGTGTAATAGCTTTGATTATATCTGTTTATCGAATACGGCACTCTCCACACAGTTGAGAGCGTGACGTCAAGACCCGAGGCTGTGTCCGAAGCTAAGACACCGACAGTGTTTTCCGGCATGATATGACCTTGCGGAATATATGTCGCATCGGTCTTGACTATCCGTCTGCCAGAAGCGAGCTCATACATAGCGAAGGTGTCACCGTCGCCGTTTGTTCGACTCGTTTCGCCGATAACTCTGTCTATAGTTCCCTGCGCCCACAGGCAACAGTTCGGATCGTAATAAGGCTTGCTTATATCGGTGGGATAGGTTTCGGCTGTCGGTGCGCTGACGATTATATAGTTGTCCGCTCCCGAGATCCCGTTATCCGTATACGGAGTGAGATTCTTTCCGCTGACGGTGATCTGTCCTTGATATGAAGCGGTGGGTGAAGCGAGCTGACTTGACGTGTTTTGCGTCACGTCGGCGGTCGACCTTGCGCTGACAAAAATGTTTCCGCCCTCATAGGAATAAGTCTTTCCGTCAAGAGTAGCCTCGACCGTGACCTTGCCCATATCCTTTATCTTGCTTTCCGCTTTCGGAAGCTTTACGCTTGCGCTGAACACGCTGTAGTCGCCGTTGCTCGTTCCGAGAGGCTTCAGTTTAAGCTCCTTATCGCCGAGCTTTGCTTTAAGCTTAGCTTGATAAAAAGCTCCCACCGTTATTTGAACGGTCTGATCGCCGTTATAATAAGTCGTATCGGACGGTGTGATGAATGATACCGGCTCGCCGTCAAAGGTCTTAGTGCATTTGACGGTGAAGCTGACCGTCTTTCCGCATTGCGTTACGCTTATCTCGTTTTCGCCTCTGTGAAGCTCTAAGGTTATGTTACAGAAGTTTTCGCCCACAACGCCGTATAAGCTGCCGTTTATATAGAGTGAAAAGCTGTCGGAGCATTCGACCTTGAAAGTATATGACGTTTCCTCGGTGGTGACGGGTGATTTTATTTCGCTGTCAAGCTTGAGAGGAGTCAACGCTTTTTCGGTGTCGATGCCGTTTCTTATATATTTCTCGACCGTTGCCGTTCCGTTATCCGTGTTCTCCGAAAAGGTCGACAGTGACGAGAAAACCCTCGCCGCAAGCTTTGAGCATTTATCCGCACCCATCACTCTGCGTAAAAGGGTATCGACCGAAAATTCCGACTTGGTGTCGGTTATAAGCTCACATTTAAATCCTGCGATAAGTCCGACATCGGTGTCCGATAAGGCTGAGTTTATCTTTTCAAGGTACGTGTCAGTGAGTGCGTTATCCGAGCTTAACTCAGCCGAAAGGCAAGTCATATGCTGTGAATCAAGCTTTATCTCGTCTAAATTATCAGCCGACTCAAAATCCGCATACACGACCGCCGCAGGATTTATATCTTCGGCTATTGCCTTTATCTTTTTCAGCCTGCTATTGACGGTTTTCGCTGAATAATCGCCGCAGCCTGTGACAATGAAGCCCGATATACCTTGAGAAGCGAGAGACGAGATAACGCTGTCATATGTCATTATATCGACCGCAAGTATGACATTCAGTGAGCGAGACGAAAAGACAGCACATTCCGTTTTTATGATATCAAGACGTGAGGAAGCGAGGTTTACTTTCTTTTGAAACTTACTCAGCTTTATGCCGTCTTTATATTTGACCTTATACTTGCTTTTATATAAATGCTTAACTTTCAGATATACGGTGTCGAAGCCGTGGTCCGATACTGTCTGCGCTGTCTGACCGAGAGATGACAGCCTCTCGGCATCGGCTATTGATTTAAGTCCCTTGAAGTCGGTATCTTCCAATACCCACACGGAATTCGAGACCGCCTTCGCTTTTGTCAAATTCACATCAACGCTTTCGTCGGGACTTTGACGCATATTCAAAAAGGCAAAAAGCACAGCGACCGCAATCAAAACAACGACTGCGGTTACGGCTATAATTATTTTCTCTTTTTTAGTTAATCTCTTCATTTTTCTTTCTCTTTTCGGATCTGCTTTATTTTTCGGCAAGCTCAAATATATATCGACCTCGGTAACAAGGCAAATAATTCTCAGCTACATTATAGCGTAAATCGCTTTTACGAAGTAAAAGTGTACCGACAGGTACAACGGCGTAGCCGCAATTTGTGTAACAATGTTCTCCGAAACACACCAAATCTTTGATTTGGGCTGTGTTTCGTGAGGTTATTATTACATAAATTCCGGCGAATGCCATTAAATGTGGCGTTTACGCCACTTACCTCTGTGAGTTTGTGTAACAATGTTCTCCGAAACACACCAAATCTTTGATTTGGGCTGTGTTTCGTGAGGTTATTATAACACGCTTTTCAAATTTTGCACCTCTGTATTTATTAAATTATTATCAACAAATATATGATGATATGAGAACAGAGCGAAGCCTATACAGTTTTTCCCTCTCAAACACTCGACTTCACGTCTTATTATATCGCTGTTTTCTATCCATTCGTTTTCGCCCGTGTCCGCATAGTCGTCGTGTTCGCCCGACTTATATGCGGCAAGACCTACGGCGAGACTTACGCTGTCGCAGGTAACTATACTTTCCCATTCCGAAAGGCACTTTTCAAACGGCTGATGCTTATTTTCAAAGCCGTAATATATCTGAGGAATGATAAGATCCGTATACCCCGGTGTACTGCACCAAAGCTTAACGTCGGCATAAAGATAGTTTTGATTCTTGTCGATGTCTCCCGACGGGCTTATGCTGAATATCCTGTTGCCCGAAGCTTTCACGAGTGAATACATCGACGAAATGAGCGCCGATACGTTCGCCCGTCTCCATTCTCCGAGCTTCATCGAGCCGCCTGCGCTTACATACGCTTCATATTCCGTCTTGTCGATTCTTTCATCGGAGGTCGGATAGAAGTAGTCGTCTATGTGTACCCCGTCAACGCCGTATGTAAGTATTTCTCTGACTCCGTTTAATATCAGTCTTCTTGCGTTTTCGGAAACGGGCTTTAAAAAAGCCTTGTCACCCGATTTATAAACGTCGCTTTCGGTGACAGAGGAGAAGATAGGGTCGCTGTCATCAACGCCGCTGTCCGCCGATATTCGGTACGGGTTAAGCCATGCGTGGATTCTCATTGAGTGGGCGTGGGCTGATTCGGTAATTATTTTCAGTCCGTCAAAGATATGCTTTCCGTCTTTTTCAAATGACGGGAACGGCTTAAAATATTGAGACGGATATAAGCTGTCGCAGTTCGCTCTGACTTGAACGAAAACATCGGTTATTCCCAGGGTCATAAGGTCTTGCATTATCCTGTCTGTTTCTTGTCTGTATTCGCTTTCGGTCATGCTCTTTCCTTTCGGCGCAAGCTCATAGGAGGCTAACCACATTCCTCTGAATTCCCTGCCGTTCGATAAGGCGGTCACTTGAGATGTTGTTTCATCAAAGGTCGGATCGCCGGCAACTATATTGTCATTCGCCGGAACGGGCGGTCGGGTGCTTTCGGTGGTCACTTGAGAGGACAACGCTTCGGACACAGACTCACTCGGTGTATACGAAAAATCATTATTCAAATTTTCAGCGCCGCAACCCGAGAGAATCAGCGTCACGGCAAGCACGAAAGAAACAAAAGTTATAATCTTCTTCATGGCTTTCTCCTATTGACAAGTTCGGATTTTCATAATAATATTATATTAGCTAAAGCTTTGCCGCAATTCAAGTCAATGATATGTATTTTTGCAGGCAAAAGGAGGAAATTATGGCAATCAGAACCTTAATCAAAAATAAAACAGATGATATGGGCAGTTCAAATGAGATCACCTGCCCGAGCTGCAGTCAATTAACATCTATGCGGCTTTATTCAAATTATGACCTTGATAACTATCTCGCCATGCTCTTGGGCAAAACAGACGATTTCAGCTTCGCCGTCTGTCCGAAATGTGCGGCTGTTTTCAAGCTCAGCGACACATTTGTGCCCGACAGCGGTCAGCGCTTGTGTGACTATCATCTTCAGCAAATTAACAAGAAAGATGAATAAACAGCTTATCTACGCCCTCACGGTATATTTTATCTTGATATCCGCCGTCACCGCCATAGTGACGATTATCGACAAGCGCCGAGCGATAAAGCAAGGCTGGCGGACTCCCGAAAGCACTCTCTTGCTTTTGGGGCTTTTCGGCGGCGCACTGAGCGAATATATCGTGATGAAAAAGATACACCATAAGACACTGCATAAGAAATTTATGATAGGACTTCCGCTGATAATGCTTTTACACATGGCGATAATTATATTTTGTATAGTAAAATTTATCTGAAAAACGTCTCGGCATACACGCTGAGACGTTTTGTTTGTATGATGAGCTTTGACTGTCAGTTCTTCAAGCTGTGCATGGGAGCAGGTATCCTGCCGCCACGCTTAATAAATTCCTCAGCCGATGCTTTGTTGACGGGCATAACGGGCGCATAGCCCAAAAGTCCGCCGAATTCGACCGTGTCGCCGACCTTTTTGTTCGGTGCGGGTATCACTCTCACCGCTGTTGTCTTGCAATTAACAACACCTATCGCCGCTTCATCGGCTATTATTGCGCTCAAGGTCTCGGCGCTTGTGTCACCGGGTACGGCGATCATATCAAGTCCGACCGAGCAGACGCAGGTCATCGCTTCCAATTTTTCTATTGAAAGAGAGCCGCCTTGAACGGCGCTTATCATTCCCTCATCTTCGCTGACGGGAATAAACGCTCCCGAAAGTCCGCCGACATGGTTACTCGCCATAACGCCGCCCTTTTTCACCGCATCGTTAAGCAGTGCGAGCGCCGCTGTTGTTCCGTGGGCGCCGCAGCTTTCAAGTCCCATTTCTTCGAGTATTCTCGCCACGCTGTCTCCCTTGGCAGGAGTCGGAGCAAGTGAAAGGTCGATTATGCCGAACGGTACACCGAGCCTGCGTGACGCTTCTTGGGCGACAAGCTGACCTGTACGGGTTATCTTAAAGGCAGTCTTTTTTATTGTCTCCGCAACCTCATCAAAGGGCTTGCCCTTGCAGGAGGTCAAAGCGTGATGAACGACGCCCGGGCCGCTTACACCGACATTTATAACGCACTCCGGCTCGCCTACACCGTGAAATGCGCCTGCCATAAACGGGTTGTCTTCAACGGCATTGGCGAAAACCACAAGCTTCGCACAGCCGAGACCTCCCGTGTCCTTTGTTCGCTCGGCGGTCTGCTTTATTATTCTTCCCATAAGCGCAACGGCGTCCATGTTTATGCCGGACTTTGTTGAGGCTACGCATACCGATGAACAAACTCTTTCGGTGACAGCCAGCGCTTCGGGGATAGAATTTATAAGCTTGATGTCACTATCCGAAAAGCCCTTGTTGACAAGAGCCGAAAAGCCACCTATGAAATTGACTCCGCAAGTCTTTGCGGCTTTATCCATAGCTATCGCAAGAGGTGTGTAATCACTCTCACGGCAAGCAGCGCCTATCAGAGATATCGGAGTGACGGATATGCGCTTATTGACAACGGGAATACCGAATTCCTTTTCTATCTGTTCTCCGACGGAAACTAAGTTTTCCGCCTTTTTTGTTATCTTATCGTATATCCTGTTCGCCGCCGAAGCCGTGCTGTCGGCGCAGCAGTCAAGCAGGGATATACCCATAGTTATCGTTCTGACATCGAGATGTCTGTTGTCGATCATGTCGAGGGTGCTGATGATATCCTGAGCGTTAAACATATTTTCACCTCACACTCTATGCATCAAGGTGAAAATGTCTTCTCTCTGCGCATGAATGACAAGTCCCATTTCGTCGCCGAGAGCTTTAAGCTCATCGGAGATCTCGGTTATATCCTTCTTGCATTTTTCGAGATCGACAAGCATGGACATCGTAAAGAAGTCCTGCATAACAGTTTGGCTGATATCTAAAATATTGATATCGTTATCTCCCAAAAGAGTGCAGACTCTCGCTATAATTTTCGTGGTGTCCTTTCCCGTGACTGTGACTATTGCTTTCATACGCTGTTCCTTTCCGAGCCTCTGTATTTTTAATGCGTTTTCCGCCGCAGGCTCATCTCGGCGACACTATAAGCAAAGCTCCGTCTCCGACTTTGATCCTTCCTCTCTTTCCGATAAACTCGTTACTCGTTCCGATCGAAAAATCGCTTGTTAAGACGGCGTTACTAAGCTCATATTTGAGGTTTTCTATATACACTTCTCGGCTGACGTCCGAAACTGAAAACACCGACACATAGCCCGACATATCCTCGCCGAAGCTTATCTCTCCGTTTCTTATGACCGTCAGAACGCTGTCCTTGTCATAGAGATAGCCTTGAGCGCTTTTATTGGCAAGATATGTCAAAAGCTGAATATTTGCGACCGTGTGGTCAATTCGACCGCCCGTTCCGCAATATATGTGAATTTCCCCGTACCCCTCGGAAAGCCCGTATTTAGCGGCGCTGAGCATATCGGTGTCGTCCTTTCGGGTGTTGAGCTTTATGACGTTCTTCCCCTTTGGAACATATCCCAAGGAGTCGAAATCGCCGATAACGACATCGGGCGCTATCCCGAATTCTTTAAGGTACGAGAGGCCTCCGTCGGCGGCTATAACGAGATCGCCGTCGGTCAGTTTGAAGTCGAGTCCGAAGCAGTCCCCTGCTCCGACTATATAGCAAATACCTTTTTTCATAAGTAATATTCATCTCCCGTTTTATTTTAACACAACCGTAATATCAAAGTCAACAAAAAGCCGTCTCGCTCTGTCTGTTGAGCGAAACGGCTTTAATAAACCGATGCCGTGAAAGCTCGGTCATGCTTTCTCCGATGTTTTTTCTTTTGACTTTTTCTCGCCTATCGGTAACTGTGAGAGGACTATCGCCGCCGACATCAGGATAACGCCCGCAAATTCCCTTTGAGTGAGTCTTTCGTCAAGTATCAGCCAGCCGAAGATTACGGCGAAGACCGACTCCATGCTCATCAAAAGCGAAGCCACCGTCGGATTTTTTGCGTCACGCTGACCGACTATCTGAAGCGTATATCCGACACCGCAGGAAAGCACACCCGTATACGCCAAGGAAACCCAAGCGTTCGACAGCGTTTGAAGTGAAAACTGTTCCTTTGTGATGATGAGAAACGGTACGGATAAGACGGAGGCCAAGGCAAACTGGATTATCGACAGTAAGGTTCCGTCAATGCTGTCGGCGAACTTATCAATGAGAAGAATATGGAAAGTGAAGATAACAGCGCAGGCTATGACCCATATATCGCCGACACCTATCGAGAAGCCGTCGGTGATACAAAGAAAATAAAGTCCGACCGTCGCCGCCGCAACGCTTATCCATGTTTTAAGTCCGGCTCTTTTCTTGAAGAATATCATTCCGAAAACGGGAACGAGGACTATGTATAAGGCTGTCACGAAGCCGGCTTTTCCGGCTGACGTATATTGCAAGCCTATCTGCTGAGTTGAGGTTGCGGCGAAAAACGCCACACCGCAAAGAAGTCCGGCTTTGAGAGTTCTTTTCCTCTTTTGGTTTTCTTTCTCGTCGTGCAGTGTTCCGTTTTTCTTTTGGATAATGAGATAAACGGGAACGAGGACTATCGCACCCATCATGCATCTGACAGCGCCGAAGGTGAAAGGGCCGATATAGTTCATTCCGTCACTTTGAGCGACAAAGGCAAGACCCCAGATTATTGCGGTCAACAGCAGAGCCGCATTGCTTTTCAAGGCTTTCTTATCCATTATATAGCCTCCTTAAATAAAATACCGCTCAAATATAACAAACCGAGACGAAAAAGTCAAGACACTTCACGGGATAAATCGACAAGCTTTACTTAATGCGGCATTTTTCGGCTTATTGGACAGCTGTAAATATTTTCGGGGAATTTGACAGAGGATTTACATTATCTGTTGTTGAAAAGTTCATCATTTAATGATATAATTATACGGAACATTAAAATTGGTGCATTTTGCGCCTAACCGGAGGGAAAACTAATGAAAAGCTTTATCACAAAACTTACGGCGCTTGTCTTTGTTTTGGCGATCGTTGCTTCGGCTTGTCCGCTCTCCTTTGCGGAAAGCGTGATAAAGGTCGGCGACATTCAATATGTCGTTGACGGAAAGAAAGCCACGGTCTATAAATATGTCGGAAGCGGCGGAAAGGTAACTGTCAAATCGAAGGTCAACGGTGCTACTGTCACTGAAATCGGCAACTACGCTTTTGCCGAGGAATATGACAGCGCCGACCCGTCAAAGAGGATAACCTCGGTCAGCATCCCCGGCACTGTCAAGAAGATAGGCAAAGGCGCATTCATGGAGTGTACCGCACTTGAGTCTGTCGAGCTTCCGATATCGCTGACGACTCTCGGCGACACTGTGTTCTGGTATTGCGAAAGCCTTAAAAAAGTCGTCGCCTTCCCCGAGCTAAAAATCATCGGCGAAAAGGTATTCCACGGCTGTCCCGACGATCTGACGGTCTATTGCGAAAAGGGAACGGTCATCGAAAAATACGCTAAGTCTTACGGAATCAACACACAGTCGTATACCCCGACCTCTCTCAAGCTGAACAAAACAAGCCTCTCGCTTAACAAGGGCGAGACCTACACTCTCAAGGCGACAGTCAAGCCGACGAGTACATATTTAAACGCTGTCTCATGGTCATCGGATAACAAGAGCATAGCTTCAGTCAATCAAAACGGCAAGGTCACAGCCAACAAATACGGCAAGACAACGATAGCCTGTCAGACTCTTTTCGGCGACCTTAAAAAGACGGTCTCGGTCAATGTCCGTGTTCCGCAGATAAAGCAGTTCAAATGCACCGATAAGACCTACACAAGCTACACACTGTCATGGGAAAAGGTCAGCGGTGCCGACGGATATACGCTTCAGAAATACGTAAACGGCGAGTGGGAAACCGTCAAGAATACCACCTCGACAAAATACAGCGTCACAAAGCTGTCGCAGGGCTCATCACATAAATACAGAGTTCGTGCGTACGCAAATCAAGACTCCACGAAATTCAGAGGAGCTTGGTCGGAGACTCTCACCGCATCGACAAAAGCGGTCGGAACGGTCAGAAATCTTGCGGTATCCGATTGCAGCTCGACATCAATCAAACTTTCATGGAGCAAGGTCAGCGGCGCTAACGGCTACGAGATCTATCTCTATAACACCTCAAGCAAGAAGTACGAAAGAATATACACGACGGCTAAGACCTCGTTCACCCACGAAAAGCTCTCCGCAAGCGGCAAGTATACATACAAGGTCAGAGCTTATATAAAGTCCGGAGACACAAAGATAAGAGGCAACTCCTCCTCGGCTCTCTCCGCTTATACCGCACCGTCAAAGGTCAAGAACGTAAGATCGGGCGGAGCGACTAAATCCACGCTCACGGTCAGATGGAGCAGTGTCAAAAACGCATCGGGCTATCAGCTCTATGTCACGGGCAACGACTATAAAAAGACCGTGACGACTACGTCGACGTCATATAAGCTGACGGGACTTGAGAAGAAAGCGAAATACACCGTCAAGGTCAGAGCATATGTTGAAAACTCAGATAAGAAATATTACGGCTCGTATTCAAGCGCCGCCGCACTTTATACCAACTACATTCCGTCGTCGGTTTCGGATATCGTTGAGGAGTTCAACGACGCTCTTTCAAATACCGCAAAAGCCGGTGAGCTTTATTCGATAAAGACCGATAACACAACGGCTAAAATGACCGAGAAGGACTTTTCCGACAGAAGCACGACCAACACCGTCAAGGCTCTCATTGATGAATTCACGGGTATGCACATATCCGAAAAGAGCATCACATATGACAAAAACGGCAAGGTCAACAAGGAGGCCGCCGAATTTCTCACGGGAAGCGACAGCATATCCGCTATACCGTCATCGGCTGTCAAGGAAGCAAGCTATGTCAAAGACGGCTCGGGATATTTTGTCACACTTGAGCTGAAGCCCGAGAGCGTAAAAAACAATAAGCTTCCGAAGAATAACTCGAAGCTTGCGCCCACGGTCGACTGGGAAAAGGTCTCTGCGTTCTGTTCACCCGATGCCGAGATAGCCTCCGTTTCGACTAAGTATACGGGGACTACCGTTAAGGGAAAGATAAACAAATCGGGAAGATTCGACACTCTTTTCATTTCCGCTCCGTTCACCTCTCAAATAGAGGGTACTGTAAACGGAAAGGATCACAGCATTACTGTTGAGGGCAAAAAATCGTTTGACTTTGTTATCACTTGGTGGTAAACATTCTCGAAAGGAACGTTAAAATATGAACCGCTTGATAAAAATATGCGCAATAAGCATTGCGGTGGTCTGGATATTCTGTATCGGACTTGTGGTAGGCTCGTTCGGTGTCAGAAACAAAATGAAGAAAGAGCTTCTCCAAAGCAATACTCAGCCGACATCTCAGCAGACGCTTCCGCCCGAAACTCAGCCGACAACAAGCGGAACGTCTCAGATAGTCATAGACATGGTGACGAATCAGTCAACGACTGCGCCGCCGACGACATTGGGAGATATCACTCTCAAAACGGAGGCATCATCGGGTGCGGGCGCTATATCGACTTTCGCCGAGAAGACAACGGCCGTTGCCGAGACACCTGCGGATAAGCTTCCGTCGGGCAACGCCGAAATAGCTAAGGCTCTCGTTGATGCGATAAACGCAACCAAGGCGACTCAAAATTTCAGCGCAAAGAAGACTGAAAAGTTAGACGTTACCGTTGACGAGGCTTCCGGCGGAACGCAAAGTGTTGTCGATTCTTATGTCAAAAAACAGCTTGACAAGCCCGACACTAACTGCACCTTCGTTGACGGAGTTGACACTTCGGGCTCCGGAAAGACTCCCACCGCTCTCATAGCTCCGCTTAACAAAATGGCATCGCTTGACGAAAGTGCGATCCAAAGCGCAGAAGTCACCGCCGGCACAAACGGGGCATACAGCGTTGAGGTAGTCTTAAAGCCCGAACAGCAGACCCTAAACCAAGGCGCAAAAAATCATGACGGCATATTTGAGACGATCGACATAAACTCTCTGGGCCTTCCGAGCAACGCAACGATAACCGAGCTTTATATCAATTACAGCGGTGCTACGGTCAAGGCGCAGATCAATAAAAGTGGAAAGCTTGACTCGATAACCTACGTTCTGCCCGTAACAGAGGGCGGCGGAAACGGAAAGATGATAATTCCCGTCACGATCAAGATGCACGGTCAGTATGACTGTACGGTTACGTGTACGTACTGAGCGAGCGAAGCGAGCGTAATGGCGGTCGGGCGTGTACTCCGCAGCGCTCGCCGCAGGCGAAGTGCGGAGGGAGTGCCGAACGAACGCCCCACTGCATAGAGCGTCAAATCAAGAAAAGACTTAAAGGCTGAACGGGTCAAAACGTAATATTTTCAAGTAATATACGGCTATAAAATAATTAAATTAAATTCTTTGGTATTGACACGGACAAAGTTAAGTTGTATAATTATAACACAAAATAAATTATGGAGGAATAAATATGGATACTATCAAAAAGATATTCAAGGCTATCGGCATTATAGCTGCTATCGCTGCTTTCGTTGCAGGTGTTTACACTCTTGTTAAGAAGCTTTGCGATAAGAAGAGCTGCAAGTGCGAGGATGACAAGGAAAACTATGTATCATGCTCATGCTGCGATCCCGATTTCGTCGCTGAACAGGCAAAATAATTTAACGTGAAACTTTATTCGCCGCAAGCCGAAAGGCTTGCGGCGTTTTGTTATGTCGGACAAAACGACGAAATCGGCGTTTATTCTTACATTTTCCCCCGTAGCTCTTGATTTTTTTCTGAATTGATTTATAATGTTAAGTGAGCCTTGTATAATTTTTTATCAAGGCTTAATTTTTACGAAATAATAAAAGGAATGATCTCATGAAAAAATCTCTCCCAAAAAGTAAAATGATACGCTATTGCCTTTCCGATGTCGCTAAAGGCTTGTTCAACGGCATGATCGGCAACTACCTGCTGTATTTTCTCCAGCCGAGCGAGGAAAGCGGTATAACCTACCTTCTTCCGCAGAACAAGTTCTTAGGCTTCATTACGATAATGGGACTTTTGACCGCTATAGGAAAGGTTGTCGACGCTGTAACAGACCCGTGGGTAGCGAATCTTTCCGATAAATGCACTCACAAAGACGGCCGCAGAATGCCGTTTTTGAAGTACTCCGCCATTCCCTACGCTGTGTCGGTGCTGATGATATTCATGGCTCCGTTTAAGGCAGGCTCCGTTTTAAATGCTATTTGGGTCGGCTTCTTCCTCATCGCATACTACACGGCATACACATTCTTCTTCATTCCCCGCAACGCCCTCATTCCCGAGGTTATACCCGATGCGGCTGAAAGAGTAACATACTACAGTATCAGCACGGCTTTCTTCATGGGCTCAAGCTCATTTATGTATGCCGCTTCGCTGTTCGCCAAGATATTCAAGGATATGGGCGTAAGTCCGCTGTGGTCATGGAGAATCGTATTCATTATCTTTGCGGCTATCGGTCTTGTATGCGTGCTTTTGGGTGCAACGGCATTTAAAGAGAAAGACTATGTTGAGGGCAGTATTCAGCCCAGACAGTCACTTTTGGAATCGGCAAAGACTATCTTCAAAAACAAGACCTTCGTCACATTCTTCGCAGGTGACCTTTTCAGCTATATCTCACTCGCATTCTTCGAGTCGGCTATGATGTATTACATCACGATGCTCTTACACATACCCGAGGAGCAGTCGTTCTATGTTATGCTTGCGGCTATAGTTGTCGCTATATGTATGTTCCCGCTTATCACAAAGATAGGCAAAAAGAGCGGCAAAAAGACGATGCTTGTCGTTGCGAGCGTTATATTCACCGTCGTTTTTGCGTTCATCTTCTTCGGCGATACAATAGCTTCGTTCTTCACAGGCTATGAGCTTATCCTCGGAATGGTCATGGGTGTTATGGTAGCTTTCCCGTTTGCGGCTATAAACATACTTCCGCAGTCGGCGGTTTCCGATATAATCCAGAAAGACAGTATTGAAAACGGCGTCAACCGTGAGGGCTTCTTCTCGGCGACAAAGACATTTATCGAAAAGATAGCGTATTCATTGGCTATGGTAGTTATTTCAAGTGTCCTCGCCGTCGGTGCGACAGGCAATTCACAGGTCGGCTTGCTCGGTGTTAAGCTGACAGGCGTATTCGCCGGTGTATTCAGCCTTGCGTCTCTTATCTTCTTCTCGCTGTATAACGAGAAGGAAGTAACCGAGTTTATCAAGAGCCACACGGAAAACGATCAAACGAAAGGTAGCGTGAGCAAATAATGGCTAAAGCAGTTTTAAAGACAGAAAACGATCGCCTCAGAGTTTCACCCGAGAGAAACAGGGAATATGTTGACATTCTCTCAAAGATGATAAACTGCAAGACGGTCTGGACATATGAAAACGAAAACGAAGCGGAATATAAAAAGTTTTATTCGGTAATCGAGGAGTGCTTCCCGAACATCGCTTCAAAAGCCGAAAAGCTGACATTCGGCGGCGGCTGTTTCGTATACGTTGTTAAGGGCAAGAACGCCAAGAAAAATATAATGCTCATGAGCCATCATGATGTTGTTGAGGGCAGTGCGGAATGGAAAACAGATCCGTTCTGCGCCACGGAAAAAGACGGCTGGCTTTACGGCAGAGGAACGATCGACACAAAGACTCCCCTTTTCGCCGAGCTTATGGCTTGCGAGGAGCTGTTAGCCGAGGGCTACGACTTTGACGGAATCAATCTCTATATAGGCTCATCAAATAATGAGGAGGTATGCGGTGACGGTATGGTGCTTGCCACCGAATACTTCAAGGAAAACGGTATTCGCTTTGATACCGTACTCGATGAGGGCGGCGCTATAACCGAGGGTCAGATCCCCGGCGTTGAATGTAAGAGCGCTATGGTCGCCGTTCACGAGAAAAGCAGGCATATGTATCGCTGCAAGACCGAGATCAACACCAAGGGTCACGGCGGATTCGGCGGTACAACAGACAGCGCAATCGAAAGATTGAGCAGATTTGTCACCGAGGTCAGCGACAAGAAAAAGAGAATATACAAGGGCAGATTCTATCCCGAGGTCAGAGCGACATTTGAAAGACACGTTCCGTATCTCTCATTCCCGATGGACTTCCTTTTCGGCCACATGACACTTTTCGGCCCGATGATCAAAAAGATCATGATGACGATTCCCGCCGCAAGCGCAATGCTCTCAACGGGTCTGAGCTTCACAACGCTCAAAGCCGGCAGTGACCTTGATCCGCAGATAAGAGCCAAGACAGCGGAAACCACGATGTTCCTGCGCTGTGTCAGAGAGGACGACCTCTATCAAGGTCTCGAAAAGATCAAGGCTATCGCCAAGAAATACGGCGTTGAGATAGAGGAGATAGAGCGTGACTATTGCAAGCCGTCGGACTTCAACAGTCATTCCTTTGAGGTAGTCGAGTCGGTGCTTCACGAAAACTTCCCCGATGTTGCCGTAGCTCCGTTCTTGCTTACGGCAGGAACAGACGCAAGACGCTTCACAGATGTTGCGGATAACATTCTGCGTTTCGCACCTATCGACCTCAACAAAGCTCAATTTGACACGATACACGCCGAGAATGAGCATATCGGAATAAAGAACATAGGTGAGTGCGTACTCTTCTATAAGCAAATCATAAAGAAAATAAAATAATATAAAAGGAGAATTATTATGAGCAAGGTAAAAAACGATCCCAAATACAAGAACGTGCTTTTGCAGGCAATCAGAGCGCAGCTTGAGCACAGAGCATTTTGGCTTTATCTTCTCTGCGATGAAGCGCAGAAAAGAGGCCTTGATCCGAGAGATTTCGGCAGTGCGGCTGTCAGAAGATGCGGTCTTTCTCAGGGCACGGATCTTGTTAAGCAGGGCAACACCGACAGTCTCAAGGGACTTCGCAAGACACTTTTCACAAAGCCGGCACAGCTTGTTTTCGAGATGGACATACTCGAATCGACAGACGATAAGCTCTCAATTGATTTCCACTACTGTCCGCTTGTTAAGGCATGGCAGAACGCAGGCTGCTCCGATGAAGAGATAGCAATGCTTTGCGACATCGCAATGTGCGGCGACCATGGCATCGGCGAATGTTACGGCGCTGTTTTGGATCTTCCCAAGTGCATAGCTAAGGGCGACGATATTTGCTCGCTTCGTTATCACAAGTAATAAATCAGCAGAAATTAAAAATCTGCCGTCGGCGAAAGCTGTACGGCAGATTTTTTGTTTGTTTCTTATCGTTTCTTGTATATTATGATTTCCGGATTTTCACCGTTTGCTTCATAAGTGCAAATCAAGATGAATTCCATGTTGGCGACGATACCGAAGCACTTATCGCCTGAATCACATTCAAGCTGATTTCCGAGATATGTTGTGTTATCGTCAAGAAGCTTTACGCTTTTTCCGTTCGGAAGCTTGTATTCAAGATTGACATAGCTTCCGACAAGTGCGTTCAATTTGTTAAGTGTGGGCATACCGTTGATATTTAACGCATTTATTTCTTCAATCAGAAGCTTCTTAAATTCGTCAAATGCTCCGGTGTCGCCAAGCTCTTTATGTCGTTTCCAATAGTCAAGCTTCGGCAAAGTCGCTTTCAGATATGAGCGTACTTCTTCCTCGGAGTGTTCTTCACCTGCCATATTTTTCACGCAAACGTCAATCAGATCGTCCATGTCGCTATACATATAGTTACCGTCGGCGTAACACCATTTACAGTATTCTTCGTTGAATATGCCGTTCTTTTCCTTGCTGATTATCGAATCCTCAAGCGGCATACCGCAGCACTGACAAATGAGCTGTCTCGGCGAGCCTAAAAGCGTATTGATCGAAACATCGAATAACTTTGAAAGCAACTTCAATGTTTCGGTATTCGGAACGGTTTCTCCCGTTTCCCAGCGAGAGACCGCCTGTCTTGTTACGAATACTTTTTCGGCAAGCTCCTCTTGAGATAATCCGTTTTCAGTTCTCAATTTAAGAATAATATCTTTCGTTTCCACAGAATCACCACCTCGCTGTTATTATACTATAGGGCATTAAGAATAGCAAGCAACTCGCTGTTGCTGTCGGATATGCCCTTAACCAAGGCTTTTAGGTTATGTGTCTGCGTTGGCGATATGATCGGAGAAAATTACCTCTCGACGAAGCAGGATTTGATTCAGCTGAAAACAAACGACCCTTGTCCTCAGACAAAGGTCGCTTGTGCTTATGGCGGAGAGCAAGGGATTCGAACCCTCGAAGCCGTGTTTGCGACTTACACGATTTCCAATCGTGCTCCTTCGGCCAGCTCGGACAACTCTCCGTATATATTCTGTTTTAACAGCCTTATTATCGAAGAAAGCACTTCGGAAGAAGTGCTTTCTTCATGGCAGGGGCACTAGGACTTGAACCCAGGGCACGCGGTTTTGGAGACCGCTGCTCTACCAACTGAGCTATACCCCTAAAAATGGTGGGCCATCAGGGACTCGAACCCCGGACCGACCGGTTATGAGCCGGTTGCTCTAACCAACTGAGCTAATGGCCCGAATGACTTTAGACGAAACGTCAGTGTGTCAATCGACTAAAAGAGTATATCAAAATAGAAAAGTATTGTCAAGGGAAATCTTCAAATTTCCCTTGACTTTTTTAGAATTTTATCTTCATTGCCGTTTTTACACGGCTCTTAGCCGCCGCTTAGACGGAAATTTCGATAAGCACTCACTCAGCGTGTACCGATAAAACACATTAGCCGTTGTTTTGACCGTTGTCGTTTTGCTGATTTTGGTCGTTTTGATTCGGCTGATAGTTTGGCTGTTGATACTGCTGATAGTCTTGCTGTTGCTGATAGGCTTGATAGTTTTGCTGCTGATAGTTTTGGTAGTCCTGATAATACTGCTGTTCATCGGGCGACTTCGGCATTATGCAGGCGGCGACGATGTAAAGCACCGTTCCCGGCACAACAGCCGTCAAGGCGGTGATGAGACCCCATGCGATTCTGATGATAACGGGGTCAATGTTCATCGCATTGGCGATGCCTCCGCAAACGCCCGATATTCTCTTATCTGCACTCTTTGTCAGCTTTTTTGCGCTGTTTTGATAGATCTGATAATAGTCGGCGGGCGGATTTTCGATTGCAAGCGCAAGAACGAAATAGATGACCGCCGCAACTCCCACCGAATAAAGAGCTATCGCCACAGCGATAATTCTGACAAGAGTCGGGTCGATGTTGAAATAGTCGGCGATACCGCCGCAAACACCGCAGAGCTTCTTGTCCGGACTTTTGTAAAGCTTTTTGCCTTTCATTTTGATCTTCCTTTCACATTGTTTTGTTTTGCGGTACGGGTGAAATTGCTGTCAAAACGAATTTGCACTCGTATCATGTTATTATAATAACATATGTTATTTTATTTGTCAACACTTTTCGCTTATTGTATAGTATATTTTTTAAGCCAAAACCGTGCGATTTTCGGCGGCTTTTGGCTCGGTTAAACTTGTTAAGGGTTTTTTCTTTGGATTGACGTTTATTCGCTTCTTGCGGCGATTTTGAGCGTTTTGGCATAGCTTATGAGGCTGAATCGGTTCAGCCTCCGAAGTCTCTCTTTAAGCTTCCAAGTTCGTGCAGTGGGGCGCTCGCTTCGCTCACTCGCACTTATATCTGCGCTTGCCGACACTCTTTTTGCCGTATTCTATAGCCTCGGTCGGACAATAGCAAATGCAAGCCATGCAATGAGTGCATTTGTCACCCCATACGGGCTTGCCGTTTGTCAGAGTGATGTTTCCGAGTGGACACAGGTCAACGCACTTTCCGCATCCGACACACTTGCTGTCGGTGCGAAATGCTTTTGCATTGACGAAAAGCTTATAAAAAATGGGGTTTATCGCACTGCTCATTATCTTGCCGAACACATTGACCTTGACCTTCGGTATTTCACTGCCGCTTTCGATAAGTGCCGCTGTCTCGTATATTCTTGAATCGGCGTTGCTTATTATGCTCCGGCTTTCGGCTTCGCTCGGAACGTCAAACATCGCTATATAGTTTTCGGGCATGACAATATCTTGAGTTCCCATGTGGATAAGGCCCTTGCCTTCGCTCAAAGTGCGGTTGTACTTATCGGCATCACCTATCCCGTCGCCGCAATCCATAACAAACCACGCATACCTTGCGCCGTCAAACGCCGTCTTACGCACCCAATCGTCAACGACGGTGGGGATTCGACACGCATATGCGGGAGCGACGATGACGACTCTTTCGCCCGTGGTAATCGGGCTGTGGTCGTGGCTCTTGAGCTTTTCGTTGATGCAGAGAAGCTCATCGCCGAGCTTCTCGGAAAGTCTCTCGGCAACGTATTTACTGTTACCCGTGCCTGTGAAATACAGTATCATGAATATTCCTCCCTAATTGAGTTAAATTGAAAAGAAGCACGCCGAAGCGTGCTCTTTCCTTGGCGGAGAAGAGGAGACTCGAACTCCTGCGCCGGTTGCCCGACCTACGCCCTTAGCAGGGGCGCCTCGTCACCAACTTGAGTACTTCTCCGTGTGACGTTCTTCTCAAACATATTAAAAAATAAATGGCGGAGAGAGTGGGATTCGAACCCACGGTACGCAGGGCGTACGACGGTTTTCAAGACCGTTCCGTTATAACCGCTTCGGTATCTCTCCGTTTATATTGCCCGACTATAATATCATACATTCGGACAATTTGTCAACTGTTTTTCATTAAATTTTCCGATTAAAATTCAGAATTTTTTGAAACTTGCGCTCCGAGAACATATGTTGCGCTGATAAACTGCGCCATCTCCTGTGCATCGGCCTGCATTCCGTCCTCGATCCACTCGATAACAGTGCCTGTGATTCCGGATATTGCGAATGTCGTCAAGTAATGCGCCGGAGATGTGGCAGGATACACAAGCCTCGAATCCGGAATATTACTCCTGACGGCTTTCTTGATTTTCTCTGTCAGCTCGTTGTTGATGTCGTTGCTGAGAACGAATTTGCATTGAATCTCGTTCTCCTTGCAAAAATCAAAGAAGCGCTTTATGTATCCGACGTATTCCTCGACCTGCGTGACCTTTTCGCTGCTGTCGATGACTGTCTCATAGAAAACGTCATATATCTCGTTTTGCATCTGTTTGACCATATCGTATATATCTTCATAATAAAAATAGAAAGTTGAGCGGTTCACGTCAGCCGCTTCGGTCAGCTCCTTGACGGTGATCTCTTTTATATCCTTCGTTTCCAGAAGCTTTATAAGCTCCTCACGCAAGGCTCTGTTTGTTTTCTTGACACGTCTGTCGTTCTTGTTGACGTTTCGCTTTCTTATATATGTATTGCTTTCCTTGGTTATATCCACGTCATCTTCCTCCGAGAATTTTAATATGTACGCTGTGGCTTCCGCTTTTCATAAGCGGAATATTCGTATTTGGTTTTATTCGGTCAGCGGTGCGAAATTTATGTTTTCGGTCTGTTCGATCTTCCGACCGCTTCGCTCACCGCTAAATAACTACACTTTGTATTATATTATACAAGTGTCGGAAAATCAACCGTTTCGGTATAATTTGATAAAAAATTTATATATCATATCACGTCATAATTTCAGCCCCAAACGTCACGCATACGCAAAGAAATAAGCGGAAGTCGGCAGTTTTTCAATGTCTTTTAACATTTGTTGCGAACATTGTCGAAAAATGTCAAATTTAAACGATATATAATCTCTTGTTTACATTTTGTTAAAGACTTTACCATATATAACTGCTAAAATGAAATTACATTTGAAGAATATCAAGTGAATAGTTAAAAAGGGGTTTTTAAAATGAGAATCAGAAAGCAGCCTCTCGGCGACCGTAATCTTGTCGGTGAGAGAGTCGGAAACAGACGTAAGGAGATCAACATGAAGCAGATCGAGCTTCTCACAGCTCTGCGTGAAAAAGGCGTTGAGTTTAACGCATCGGGACTTTCAAAGCTTGAAGGTCAGATCAGAAGCGTAAACGACTATGAGCTTATCGCTTTATCCGAGATCCTCGGCGTTTCAGTCAATTGGCTCTTAGGCCTTGAGGACTGATATTATTAAAATCACCGAAAATACCTTGTCGCTGAAAGCTGACGAGGTGTTTTTTATTTTGCGGCGGTAGCGAGCGAAGCGAGCGTAACGGCGGCGGAGTGCGTACCCCCGAGCGACAGCGAGTGGGGTGACAATCCGCCGCCCCGCTGATTTCGCTTAGATTTTGCGAAAAACTCCGTAGGCTGATAAAAGTCCGATTGCAAAAGTGCGTTGAGCTATCTTTTTAAAATGAGGCTGTCGAGAATTTTCGACGCAGTATCGGCGAAAATATTTCTTAAAAGCTGTGTTGGGGGGAGTTTGCGGTAGCGAGCGAAGCGAGCGAAGCGAGCGTAACGGCGGCTGTTCGTGTACTCCGTAGCGCTCGCCGCAGGCGAAGGGCGGAGTGAGTGCCGAACAGCCGCCCCGCTGATTTTGCTCACCTCTTTATCGGGCTTCGGAGGCTGTAGGAAGTCGGAGCTTCCGCCAACTCCTCAGCGATGAAATCGGCCCACCCACCGACTGTCGTCGGTGGGTGGGCACAATTTCATCGCTCCGCCCGCTTTGCGGGCGGGCTTCAATATCCAACTTACATATCCTCCGTGACAACGCCGACCTTGTAACGTGTCGTCGAGATGAACGCTTTGCCTGCTTTGAACGTGCATTGCGGAAACGCAGGCACGTTCGGCGTGTTCGGATAATACTGCGTCTCAAGACAGAACGCATAGTGCTTGTCGAATGCTATGCCGTCCTTGCCGACATCCTCGGTTGACATGAAGTTGCCCGTATAAAGCTGTACACCGGGGAGGTCTGTGTATCCGTCAAGCGTTCTGCCCGTCGCAGGGTCGTATACGTGAGCGAAGCGGCGAATCTCGCCTGCCTTGCCGTTGATGCAGAAATTGTGGTCATATCCACGGCACTGCGTGAGCTGTTCGTCGTCAGCGCCGATGTCTTTTCCGATAGGCTTGCCTTGTCTGAAGTCGAAAGCCGTTCCCTCAACGCTGCGAATTTCGCCCGTCGGTATGCTGTCGGAGTCTGTCGGCGTATAGAAGTCGCAGTCGAGTGTCAACTCGTGCGAAAGCACATCGCCGTTTTTCGTCGTTCCGAGGTTGAAGTATGCGTGGTTCGTCAGGTTGATGACAGTGTCTTTGTCGCTGACCGCCTTGTAATCTATTTGAATAGTGTTGTCCTGCGAGAGCGAAAAAACGACCTTGACATCGACATTGCCGGGGAAGCCTTGCTCGCCGTCGGGGCTTAAATAGCTGAACTCAACGCAGTCGTCGTCAACGATAATGGCTTTCCAAATTGCGTGGCTGTATTCCGAGCCGCCGTGCAGGCAGGTCTTGCCGTTTTCGTTTTGTGTGACTTGGTACGTGCTGCTTCCTACGCTGAACTGACCGTTTTCAAGGCGATTAGCGTATTGACCGACGGTCTGACCGCAGAAATATCCGGGATATTTGATGTGGCCCTCAAGAGAGTCGAAGCCGACAAGTATATCGGCTGTCTCACCGTTTTTATCGGGGCAGTAAATGTGATTGAGCGTTGCGCCGTAGGTTATGACGGAGATCGCAACACCGTTTCTGTTTTCTATGGTGTATTCGTATATTTCTTTTCCGTCGGGCATTTCGCCGTAAAATTCTTTTTTGACACTCATTGCTTTTCCTCCTGTCGATAGGTACACACGAAGTCCGATCTCGTTCGAGTGTACCCCATATATAAAACAGTATAGCATAACGAGGCTTAAAAAGGAACAGTTGACGGGACTTTTGATAAAAATATACAAAAAATTTATTTGAGTTGAGCCTAATTTTATCTTTATACCATTTACAAAACGTGAAATCTTTGTTATAATAATTCAGATACTTAGAATGTACGGTTTTATAAGTGCTTTCAAGGGTCAACACTAAATATGTTAAAAATATTAGGAGGTCATATAATGAGCAAAAAGTATTGTTATCTTTTCTCAGAAGGCAATGCCGACATGAGAGAACTCCTCGGCGGTAAGGGCGCTAACCTTGCTGAGATGACAAACATCGGTCTCCCCGTTCCTCAGGGCTTCACAATCACAACAGAAGCTTGCACACAGTATTATGAAGACGGCAGAGAGATCAACCCCGAAATCATGGCAGAGATCAACGAGTACATCACAAAGATGGAAGACATCACAGGCAAGAAGTTCGGCGACAAGGAGAATCCGCTCCTCGTTTCTGTTCGTTCAGTTGCAAGAGCATCAATGCCCGGTATG
>CAYZOU010000008.1:0-70411 GCA_964480405.1 uncultured Faecalibacterium sp.
TCAGTTAATAGGTAAGAGTGAATAGTGAAGAAGTTCACGGCTTCGCCGTGATTTTTCTGCTCTTGCCAATAGATAGTGCAAAGAGTTAAAACGAAAATCTTCTTGTTCAGCCGCCGTATGCGCTAATTTGAAAATATATTTCAGCCAACTCTCCCCACCGCCGCTCATCACGCTCCGAGTCAAAACCTAAACTCAGACAGCACCGACTCGTACCGAAACGAAGTTTAATATATTGACGGGGCAAAAAGAATGTGATATCATGTTATCGGAGCAATTCTCGGCGGCCGCTTAAATCGCCGTGAAAGCAAGATTAAATATGAGAAACGGAGTGTACAAAATGAACATTATTTCGCAAATTTGGGCAATCATCACCTCTGTGGCAATGCTCTTGACAACCATCATCGGCATCGGCCCTACGACAACTAAACCGTCATCGGTCGAGCTTGTTAAAACCGACAAGCTTCTTCTCGAAAATGCGATGTATACGGGACAGGGCATCACCACCGACGGAGAATACTACTACACATCGGGCACGATAGCGGCTTTGGGCGCAACGGGCATCGCAAAGTGGAAAGCCGACGATTACTCCCTTGTCGCATCAAGATTCGGAGTGATCCCCGAGGAATACAAAGACAAATATGAATGTAACCACGTCGGCGGCGTCAGCTATTATGACGGCCTCATCTATGCCGCAGTCGAAAACAAAAGCAAAGACGGTACGTTTGTCATCACATATGACTGCGAAACTCTCGACACTGTTTCGGTCTATGAGGTGGAATGTGAAGCTTTGATTGACGGTATACCCTGGTGTGCGGTCGATTCAAACGGCGGATACCTCTATTGCTCACCGTTCCACAACACAGATAAAATAGTCGCCTTTGACCTCGAAACAATGGAGTTTTCCCACTACATAATGCTTTCGGAAAGCATATCGAGAATACAGGGTGGCGAGGAATACAACGGCAAGCTCTATCTTTCAAGCGATAACGGCGAAAACACCGACACCGTATATTCTATTGATATAGAAAGCGGAGAAGTGCAGACAGTTTGCGAACGTACAGTTCCCGGAATCGTCGGCAACGAAGCCGAGGGCTTGACTGTTTTTCCGATGAGCGACGGCTCTCTTATCCACGTCATCGACTACGATAAGACAGTCGGAATATCTATCAGACACTACTCGATCGGAGGATGATTTATGTTTAATATATTCTCAAAAAAAAAGAAGCCCGTCGAGCTGACCGATGAAGAAAAAAGTTGGAACAAGCTGTGGGAACTTTACGACAACGGTGAGCTTGACGATATTGACCATGGTATATATTGCCTTTGTGAATATGACAGCGGGGTAAACGGTGAGGGACACAGCGGATTTTTCTGTAACAGTGACAACTGCGATACACTCAACGATCTTATAAGTACGCTTAAAACCGTGCTTCCGGAAAGTCACTGTCTCAACCTCATGACCGCCTACGAAGCTTACGAAACCGACAATGAGGACGACGTATGCGAAAAGGCAGACGACTTCTTCTATGACAACGAGGAGGATATACTCGAAATCCTGCAAAGCTTTGCGGATAATCTTGAATAAAATAAAAGCCGTCACAAAGACGGCTTTATTTTTTGCTGTCGCTTCGCATTTTTGCGAAGCATTTTCACTTTCAGCTACAGTTTCATATTTTGTGAATCGTTTTTTCTTTCAACTGTCAGCTTCAACTTCAGGTGGAATGAAGCTTGCATTTTTAGCTTTTTTGACCATTCGTGAGCCGAGGACGATCAGCACTACAGCGCATATCAATACTGCCGCTGCGATCGCCAACCCAAAGAGCGTTTCGGTATTTCGGGGAATAAGCCTTATGATATCAAGTCCGCCGAATGTGTTGCAGGCGATTATCGCACCTATAAGAATTGCCGCCACGCCGCAGATGATCATAATTATTCCGCCGACTCGGTTGATCTTCTTGTCGTTCACGGCTGTCGGTTTGTACTTCTTCAAAACGTACATGCCTGCGATTATCAGCAGAACGCCGATCGCTATATTGATGCCGCAGTTGAATAAAGCGATCGCTCCGGCTGAGGCTATCGAACCTACGTTGATCATGCCGAAAATTCCGAACATATTAAACAGGCCTATCAAGCCGGCAATACTCCGATATACTCCGTATACGATCAATGCGATGCCGCCTATCCACGCATATCGCTCGGCGAAAAGCGAAAGTCTGCTTGCTGTTTCGCCGCCCGTTGAGTGAATACCGAGAGTCGATTGCGAACTTCCCGTTGAGCCGATATTTTCCCGTACGTCAAAGTCGCTGTCTTGGCTATTGTCGGCGGTCGGATTTGAAGTCGCTTCTTCGGGCGAGTCGTCCTCGTTCAGCAGATAGTCGACTGTTACACCGAAAACGTCGGCGAGAGCTTTCAGCTTCGTCACCTCGGGCAGTGCATCACCTGTTTCCCACTTTGAAACAGCCTGACGTGATACGCCGACCTTTTCGCCAAGCTCCTCCTGAGACAGACCGCATTTCTTTCGGCAACAGATAATTCTTTCGTTTAGTTTCATGTTTGCATCTCCTTTCTTTCGCCTTTAGTATAACATTGCATGGAGTTTTTGTCTACAAAGTGAGGCTTGAAATTTGTCAACCTATGGTTGACAAGGGGAGGTTGCATGTTAAAATCGACAGAATGTCGCATATCCCACTTGGAAACGGGAGACAATTCGGCGTTTATTTACACTTCGCTACACGGCAATACACATTATAATGTAATTGTCAGGCTGTGCGGTCGAGGGTGAGGGAAGATATGTTCAGCCTCCGAGGTGTCGCTTTGAGCTAAGCGAAATCAGCGGGGCGCTCGTACGGCACCCGTCGCCTCCTCCGTCGGCTCGGGGTACACGCCCGAGCGCCGAGTGGCGTAGTCTCTATCTCACAGTCTGTCCATTCATAGCTTTTAATTGAAATGTTGTCGGATATATTTGCAAACATTTCAGTGATATACTTGATTTTTTATTTGAGTCACTGTATAATACCTATTGAAAAGTAGAAATATAATACCGACAAGTTTTCAATGGAGGTCGAGATATGGAAATAAAACGAGATCGTTATCTGAAAAAAATCATCTCTTTTATGTGGGACGGTCAGGTGAAGGTAATCACAGGTATTCGCCGTTGCGGTAAGTCTTATTTGCTTCGCACCCTGTTTAAGAACTATCTTCTCGGCGAAGGTGTAGCGGAGGATCACATTTTATCCTTTGAGCTTGATCTGACAAAGGATATTCGTTACCGCAATCCTTTGGAGCTTGCCTCCTATGTTCGAGGTATTGCGGAAAACAGTCGTGAGCAATACTATCTCTTTGTTGATGAAATTCAAATGTCCGACGAAGTGCCGAATCCCTATAATCCCGGCGGAAAGAAAATTACTTTCTATGATGCCATGAACGATTTGAATTCCCTGTCCAACCTGGATATCTATGTAACCGGCAGTAACTCTAAAATGCTATCCTCCGACATTCTGACAGAGTTTCGTGGGCGCAGTGATGAGATTCATGTGCATCCGCTGTCATTTGCGGAATACTACTGCGCTGTTGGCGGTGATAAGCAGGACGCTTTTGACGACTATGCGTTCTATGGCGGTATGCCGCTGATTCTGTCCCGTCCGACCGATGCGGCGAAGATGAACTATTTGAAGTCGCTTTTCTCCGAGGTTTATCTGAAAGACATTGTGGAGCGGAAGAAAATTAAGCGAGAGGATGTATTGTCCTCTATTATTGATCTCCTTTGCTCGTCCGTCGGCTCACTGACCAATCCCACAAAGGTCAGCGACACTATCAACACAAAGCAAAAGCGCAGCGGAGAAAATGCGGTTGCGTTGAATACCGTAAAAGCCTATATGGATCATCTGTCGGATTCCTTTCTTTTCACAGAATGTAAACGCTGGGACGTCAAGGGCAAGAGCTATTTTGACTATCCCAACAAGTATTACTGTGAAGACATCGGACTGAGAAACGCTCGTATCGGTTTCAGACAACAGGAAATGACACATATCATGGAAAATATCATCTATAATGAACTGTTGATTCGTGAGTGTGCCGTTGACATCGGAATTGTGTATAGCAACGAGAAGAACGCAAAGGGGAAAATCGTTCCCGTTGCACGGGAGATTGATTTCATTGCCAATTCCGGTGGGAAGAAAACCTACATTCAGTCTGCCTATGCCCTCGGAACAGAGGAAAAGGCAATCGCCGAGAATAAGCCCTTTGCGCTGACCGGTGATTCCTTCCCGAAAATCATTGTTCGTCACGACATTCGCAAGCGCTGGTATGATGATAACGGTATTCTCAATATCGGTGTCATTGATTTTCTGCTGGACGATACGCTTGTATGATCTAACCTAAATGAAGACTGCTCACCGCAACGAACTTATCGCCTTGCGGTGAGTATTTTTAATCGGAGAAATACTCATCTTATTATCCTTACCCACGCAATATGTTAGGCGACAGCGAGTGGGATGCCGATGGCGCTGCTGAGAGCGGACTTTATGATAGGCTGAAATATCAAATTCTCAATTCAGCCCACGGAAAGCGATACGCACAGACTGAAACGAGAGCAAACCCCTGTACAATTTAAACAAAATTTTCATAAATATTCAGAGATTTTGAGTAAATCATTGACATTCATGTGACAAAATTGTAAAATGTATAGGCAAAAAAATATATTTGGAGGCTTCAGCTATGAAGAAAAAACTAATCAGCATCGCTTTGGCTCTCGTTATGCTTCTGACGATGCTCCCGTTCGCCGCATTTGCGGAATCGACCCTGCCGCTTATTATCGTTTCCGGCTATTCATCATCTCAAATATATGAGTTTGACGATGAAGGCAATATAACGAAAAAGCTTTGGGGCATTGAGGGCGGCGAAGGCACAACATCAACCTTACTCAATTTCCTGCCCGAATTGGCAGCTCCCACTTTTGAGTATCTTATTAACAACGACCCCGCTTTGCTCGAAAAGAAGCTCGGCGAGGGCGCCATGGCGGTCATGGATCATTTCATGCTCAACCCCGACGGAACGGCTAAGTATAATTCGGATACATGGCCGAAAAAAGCCGCCGAAAGCAATATGAAATATATCTATGACCATGTCGAAGAAGATCCGAACCTTGAGGGCGCAATGCATGAAGCAAGATATCTCCCGTATCTTACAGAGAGACTCGGCGCTGAGAATGTCTATCAGTGCTGTGTTGACTGGAGAAAGACAGCTATAGAATGCGCTTTCACTCTCGGTCAGTATGTCAAGGACGTTAAGGCTCACTCCGGCGCAAGACAGGTCAACATCTTCTGCGAAAGCCACGGCGGTCAGGTCACGGGTACTTATCTCAGCCTTTGCTCTATCGTTGATAAGGGCGGCGAGGATGCGGCAAGACTTGCCACGCTTCTCGGTGTCGAGGAAGCCGAGCTCAAGAATTACTTCGACCTCGGCGACGTTCATAATGTTATGATGAACTCTCCCGCTGTCGGCGGCGTTCAGCTTGCCTACGATCTGATAAAGGGCGGCGACCAGCTTCGCTTTGACGTACCCCTTATTATGCAATTTGTCGAATACGCATTGAATCCGCTTTATTCTGTCTCCGGCGGCAACGAATACACATGGGAGGCTAACCTCGAAGCAATACTTCAATGCGTGGAAGTCGAAAGAATTAACGCTCTCGTTAACGGTATACTCCAAAATCACTGCTTGCCGTTAGTTCTGTCTCTCGGCAGTATGTGGGATTTCATGGCTCTCGGAAAATACGACGAGATCAAGGCTTCTTATCTTGATACAGAGGAAAAAGCCCTCGCTTACGCTCCGATGATTGCCAAGAGTGACTACACTCACTATGTCGTTATGGAAAACCTTAACGAGAACCTCACCTACGCAAGAGAACACGGCGTAAATGTCAATATCGTTGTCGGTACGGATCTCGCCACTGTTTCCGGCGGTCAGGTCAACGGTGACGGTCTTATTGATGCTCACACCGCTTCCGGCGCTAAAACTCTCGATGTCGGTTGCAGATTCAATGACGGCTACAAGACGGATTATTCCGACAGCGCTGTCACTTGCGCAGATCCGACTCATAATCACGTTTCGCCCTCTATGAATCTTGATGCCGCTTACGGCTATCTCCCCGAAAATACATGGTATGTCGAGGGTCAGTTCCACGCTCAGTATGCTGTTGATAAATACGTTTGGGATCTGACGAATGCCGTTCTTTTCGATGAGACGATCAAAGATATATATTCAAGCGGAAAGTATCCGCAGTTCAATGTTACTCATAACGCTAAGCTCGGCGTTCATGCCGCTTTCGATAACTCCGTATACGGTACTGTCACCAAAGCCGACACGGCTCTTGTTGTGACTAACCTTTCGGAAAAGAGCGACATCGAGATCACCGGTATCACTGTCAGCGGAATGGACATATCTTTCGATACAGCCGCCGGCACGACCGTTAAACTCGGTGAAAGCGTTACTCTCCCGTACACAGGAGAGATCCCCGACGTTGACGGCAAAAATGTCAAAGTCACGGTGTTCTTCATCGCCGACGACACGGTTTGTCCGCTCGGCAGCAGAACTTTCAACTACGTCATAAGAGGCGGACAGCCCGTCGAATTTGACGAAGCAAATCCGATAATCAACGAAAAGTCCGACTCCGACAACTGGGTCAAAGACCTCACTTCTAAGCTCGACAGCTTCAGCTGGCCCGCAAAGCTCAAGGCGCTCATACTCGCATTTGTTAAGGCGGTCAGAGTAATGGCTGCAGCATTCGGCGGTCTGAATATCGGCGGCTCGGTAGCATAAAATTTCGCAATAAAATGTCCGCTCTCAAAAGAGGGCGGACACTTTTTTAGACGCTAGACACTAGATACTAGACACTAGACGTGCGTGTTTTAGATGCTAGATAGTAGACAGTAGACAGTAGATGTGCTCATTTTGGGCTTGATTACAGTGGCGAGTGTTATCTAAAATCTAATATCCAATATCCAAAATCCAACTTGACAAAGCGAAAAAATCTGATATAATATAAATGAAAAGGGTACTGCGATAAGCGGTTACGCCCTCAAAATGTTTGGAATATAAGTTAAACCGCCGATTTTGAGAGAGGGCGGTTTACTTATTTTTATGCTGAAGAATCAGTAATACTAATTCTATAATGCTTACTATTAGCAATGAAAATGCGAAAAGGTTTTCATATGTAACGTATTGCGTTTATTTGTGCAACCTGCACAAAACAAAAACTCAAATTTTTACACCCCATGTTTATTAAAAAATTGTAAATAGGTTGAAAAAATCTTCATTTTGAGATATGATAATTGTGTCTAATAATCGGCACATTTGACCCGTTTCGGGCAAGGTGCAACAGCTCTGTTTTAACGGAAAAGTCCGATAATATAGATAAAAAGAGGCATATTTTTAAGGAGGTAACTAAATTATGTCAAAATACAAAGGAGTTAAGAAAACCTTAGCTGTCTTTATGGCGGCTTTAATGGTGCTGTCCTGTTGGGTGTTCACACCGATAAGCTTCGAGGCTGAGGCAGCGGAAGACAATACTTCATTATTAAATGGATTAAGTGAGAGCTATTTCAACACAGATGTTACGACAGTTCATGGCTCGTTTAGCGGCGATACTAGTTTTCTCGAGCAAAGTCATTACGACAACGTTTATCATAATGTGCTTTATACAGACGGAACTGTTTCAAGCGCAACAGCAACAAGCGCTAAAACAGAGTACGGCAGCAGCTTTACCGGTTCAAACGGCGTTACAATTTATTGGTATCACCCTCAGGCGACACTTATGTATGACGGCGGCACAGATCTTCCCCGTCTGGGTGTTGCGATGAATACTGTAATGTACTTTACAGGTACGTGGTCAAGAACATCCGTCAACAGACTCAGTTATGTTAGCTCAGGTGGAAACGGCTTTGCATTCAACACAAACTGGAGAGGTCAAGGTGGAACTCTTGATGTTCAATGGATAATTAACACTCCGAAAGAAGAACTGATTGGTTACACTTCTACGGTAGTGAACGAGGCAATGAAAACGACAATTAAGAGCGATAGCGATGACCATATATATGCTAACCTCCTCAAATTCACAGACACGATGAGTGATGCGGAGTATTACAGAGTTGCTACACCGACTTTCTCTTTCTATGGTGATAATGAAAATACTTCCAGCGCTAAAACAATCTCTGCCACCTCAACAAAGTCAATTGCCATTATCAACTATGTTCCTCTTAAGACTGCGTTGACAGAGGCTCTCGCAGAATATAAGAAAGCTGCGGGTAATCCGAATTATTACACGACAGCGTCGGTTACAAAGTTTGCCGAGCTCGCAAAAGCACTTGTTGCGGCTAAGCCGAACAACTATGTCAACTCATCAAAGAATGACTATACAGGCTATGCTGCCGCTGCCAAAGCTGCGGTTGATGCGTGGAACGCTTGGAGCGGTCTTGAGGTTAGATATATAACATTTAAACTTAATTTAAACGGCGGCACAACAACAGCTGATACAGAATACAAAAAGACATATGGTGAAACATTTGGAAACATACCCACTCCGATAAGAGAGGGCTACACCTTCAACGGCTTTTACCTTGACAACGGCACTCAGCTGACGACAGACACTCGTTTTGAAGATGATCTGAATTGGACAGCTAAGTGGACGATAAATCAATACAAAGCCCAGTTCCAATATAAGAACAGCACAACAGGTGAATCAGTAATCTACGACACAAACAATAATGTCAATTACGGCAGTCAAGTCAATGTGCCGATAGCTAATATGCAAAACTATGGCACGGACTTCACTATCGGTGATAATCACTATACATTGACAGGCTGGACTTTAGACGGAAACGCAGTCACGTTCCCGACAACAATGCCGGCTAAAGATCCGATATACGTTGCCGTCTATAATGATGAATTCCTCAAAGCCGATCTCACGGCTCTTGAAGCGCAGATAGCAAGAGCCAATGAAATGAAAGCGACAGCTTATTACACACAAAAAGGTTATACAGACGAGTATATATTAGCTCTTGACACTGCATACAGCACCGCAGCGGCTTTAAACAAAGACACAACAGGTAAGTCACAGCAAGAGGCGGTCAACACAGCGGCAGACAGTCTCAAGACAATTCTTGAGAATCCTAAAGTCAAAGATGTAACCGTTATTTTCAAAGACGAAACAGGCTCGGTATTAAAAGACGGCTACGCAACAGTCAAATGGGGCGAGAGCGTAACTGTTCCCGAGAATCCGTCAATCGACAACGACCTTTCATACCACTATCACTTCAAGGGCTGGATCGGTGCAACAGACGATGAAGTTGCGGCTTTCTGCGCCAAGGTTACAGAGGACAGAATTTTCCTCGCTGATTTTGAGGCAGAAAGTCACACATGGTCCGATCAAACAGTCCCCTCGACTTGTACGTCTGACGGTGTTATCGAACACACTTGTACAAAATGTAACTATACATACACATCAGACACAGACGACAAGGCTCACCACACATGGACAACCGAGAAAGTTGTTGTTAAAGCTGCTACCTGTCACTCAGAGGGAATCAAAGCTACTCAGTGTACAGAGTGTAAGGTATATCAAGACGGCTCTATCGAGTCGATAGCTAAGCTTGATCACAACTACGGCGACTGGACAGACTATGTCGAAGCTACTTGCACCGGCGAGGGCGTTCAGGTCAGATCATGTACAAATGACGGTTGCGAAGCAAAAGAATACCAGACAACCGAGGCGAAAAAACACAACTGGGGAAGCCAAACAGTCGTAGCCGCAACTTGCACAACCTCGGGTTACACCAGGGAAACTTGCGGAAACTGTGGTCTTATTAGGTACACAGCAGGTGCTGTCGCTACCGGTCACACCACAGCCACCGAAACAGTTGCCGCCACTTGCACAGCTGACGGTTACATAAGGACATATTGTACAAAATGTAAGGCTGAAATAGGCGACAGAACAACGCTCACAAAGAGCGGTCACAGCTTCGGCGATTGGAACGACATCGTGACAGCCACTTGCGGTCAGATGGGCGTTCAATATCATGAATGTTCGGCTTGCAAGCAGATCGAATATCAGACTGTTGCCAAGCTCACCGAGCACCAATACAAAGACGTAGTCACAGCCCCGACCTGCACGGCACAGGGCTACACAACTCACACTTGTGAAGTTTGCGGCAAGGTCGAAGTTGATACATACACAGCGAAACTCAGCCACGACATGAAAAAGGTTGATGCGGAATCACAGGCGGCAACTTGCATGACTCCGAGCATCACGGTTGAGAAGTGCTCACGTTGCGACTACACGACAAAGGAAGTCGGTGAAGCGCTCGGTCATAATCTGCAAGCTACGACAACGGTTGCAGCTACTTGCAATAACGCAGGTTACAAGGTTTGGGAGTGTCAAAACACCGGTTGTGATTATGGCTACACCGAATACACTGATGCCGCAACAGGTAATCACGATTGGAAATTCACAACCTCACAGGCAGGAACACAGCTGACGGTCAAGGGCGAATGTTCCTCTTGCAAAGCAACAACAGAAACAACTGTCACAGTTGCAGAGGGTCACACATATAGCAGTGTCAGCGTCACAAAACAGCCGACCTGCAAGGAAACAGGCACAATAGTCATCGCTTGCGATAAAGAGCATAATGCCGATTGCGCCGCCACTGTTGAGGCTACACTTCCGACAAATGAGAACGCACATAAAAATATCACAACAGCCACCACTCCGGCTGATTGCACAAATAACGGCAAGGTAGTTACTTCTTGCAGTGACTGCAACGCAAAAATAGCAGAGACAACGATTACCGCTAAGGGTCACTCATATACAACAAAGCTTAGCGAGACTCTTGCAACTTGCAAAACCGCAGGGTCGGTTACACTCAAGTGCGCTAACTGCGACAGTGAAACAACGATCGAAACAAGCATCAACCCCAACGCACATGAATATGAAAAGGCAAGTTCAGTCCCCGCAACCTGCACGACTTCGGCTTATGATGTTTATACTTGTGCGAACGGCTGCGGTGCGACATATAATATGTACACGGGCGGCGCCGCTAACGGTCACACATGGGGCACACCCACAGTCGCACAGAACGGAAACCTTGTCACTGTCACTCGCACTTGCACTGTAGAAAATTGCGGTGCAACAGATACTCTGAATATCACGGTCGACTACAGACACAACTTTAACGGCACAGTTGAAAATGTTAAAGATGCGACTTGCAAAGAAGCGGGTCAAATCAAAGTTTACTGTTCAGACGAGGGTTGCACTGAATCCGTTACGATCAACGTTCCGGTCAACTCAAAAGCTCACGGCAATATAAAGACAGAGTACAAAAAGCCCGATTGCTTGAATGACGGTTATGTCAAGACATATTGCGACGATTGCAAGAGCGTATTAGGCACAACGACAACTATCGACAAACTCGGTCACGACTTCTCAGTCGCAGGAGATATCACAACTCCGGCAAGCTGTACAGCAGACGGCAAGCAAACTTATAAGTGCTCACGCTGCGATGCGACCACAGAGGTCACAATTCCGAAGCTCGGTCATTCGTACAAGAAAGTTTCAGGCGGCAAGGTAGCCACCTGCACGACTTACGGATATGATGTATATGAGTGTGAAAACTGCGACGCTACATATAACGAGCTTATCAAGGAATCGGGTCACACATTAACAGGTGAGCCGCAGACGGTAGCTCCGACCTGTACCGAGCAAGGCTACACTAAACAGTATTGTGAAGCTTGCGGAGAATGGATCAAGTCCGATTATGTAAACGCAAGCGGTCATAACTTCGAGGGCGCAGGCACAGTCGTTACACCTCCGACTTGTAAAGCCGGCGGTTACACGACCTACACTTGTCAGAATGACGGCTGCACTTACAGCTATGTCGGTGACTACACACCTACAAGCAGTCACGACTACACAGGCGAAGACAGCGTAGTTGTCACACCCCCGACGTGTACAAGCAAGGGCTACACAACACACAAGTGTAAGAACTGCGAATACTATTTTATCGACACATATGTTGACGCAATCGGCCACGACTTCGACAAGACAAAGGGCGAAGCGGGAGTAGATGCGGAAACCGGAAAGAAGTATACAAAATATCCGTGTAAGCACGAGTGCGGCGAGTACCAATATGAATATGTCGGCGACGGCTGTACACACGCAAATTGGGAATATGTCAAGACGGTTGCTCCGACTTGTACACAGGACGGATACGACATTTATTCATGTCCGACCTGTAAGGACAACGAAATCAAGACAAACATCAAGCCGGCTCTCGGTCACGACTGGGATTACTGGACGATCAAGACCTACCCGACTGAGACGTCAAACGGTCTTCAGGAGCGTGGATGTAAGAACTGCACAGCAAAGGAAACCGAAGAAATAGTATACGGCAAGTATTATCTCGTAACGTTCTATAATCATGACGGAACAAGACTTATTCGCCCTGCTTACTATTCATACGGCAAGGCGGCTAAGATGCCCGACTTCACTCCGACAAGAGTTGCCGATGCAGGCTACACATACACCTTCAAGGGCTACAACTACACAATAGGCGAGATAAACTGCGTCACCAAGCGCATGGCTGTTATGGCTGAGTATGAAGCTCACGAGAGAAGCTACGCTGTCACATATCAGAACGAGGACGGAACAGTCCTTCAGACAGTCTCAAGCGTAAAGTATACCAACATAACAAGCGCCTACACAGCAGGTACACCCACAAAGGCGAGCGACGAGTATTATACCTACACGTTCAACTCATGGTCTGTCAACTATAACACGGACAACGGAACAGCGGTTGCAACGGCAACATACACTCAGAAGCTCACCGACGAAAACGTCACACCCGACGGCAACAAGCCCGGCTTATTCACGAAGTTTATCGCATGGCTGAAAACATTCCTCAAGAAATATTTCGGCATTGAATTATAATTCAAGCCACGGGCAAAACCGAATAAACAAGACACCCGACCGCTGTCAAGCGGTCGGGTGATTTTTCTATGCTTAAGCAAGGAATGTTGCTTTGGAGTGCGGTAGCGAGCGAAGCGAGCGTAAAGCTGACGAAAGCTAAACGCAATACGCGCAAAACGCAGGACTGCGTTTTGAGTGCAAAGCAGTTTTTAAGGATAGATTTTTGTCGAGACAAGGAGGAAACCGCAAGCAAGGCTGTCGCCTTGCGAGGATTTCCGACGCAGTATCGGCGGAAATATGCCTTGAAAAACTGTGTTGTGTTTGGCTTTCGTTAGCTTTTTGGCGGCTGTTCGTGGCCCCCCCCGCCCCCGCCGCTGGCGTGGGGCGAAGGGCGTGCCGAACAGCCGCCCCGCTGATTTCGCTTGCGGTCAGACGGCAATCTTGAAGGCTGATGAGGCTAACCCCTCCGACACCTCATCGCCGAAAATATGCCGTTTTAGGCGACTTCGGATTTGACTTAAGCATTGAAGTCAAATAAAAGCAGGCGCACCGCATAGGGCGTGCCTGCTTTGAATATTGTCGGTGATTACTGAGGATAATAAAGGTCGGCGGGCTTCCACTCCTTTATGACCTCATATATCATCTGCGCCTCGTGCTTTGCGCCGTCGAGGTCGTGATCCTTATAGTTTCCACATTCCTTTTCCGTTGCGCCGGGAATCTCGCCCTCATAATCCTTGATAAATTCAAAAGCATCAACGGCTAACTTTATCGCTTCTCTGTGGCTTGTCGTGCTGCGGATAAGAAAGTAAAATCCCGTGCGGCAACCCATAGGGCCGAAATAGATAACGTCGTCGGCGTGGCTTGTGTTTCTGACGTATGTCGCAAAAAGATGCTCAAGGGTATGCATTGCGCCGTTCTCCATGACGGGCTCTTTGTTCGGCTTTCTCATTCTGATGTCATATGTGATGATGTCGCCGTCAACCCTTGAGATATACATTCCCTTGGGGAGTATAGTATGATCAATTCTGAAGCTTGCTATTTTTTCCATTTTTATGTACTCCTAATTCATAATATATTTATCCTTAAACAGCGCTTGAATTTCTCTGTTAAGGGGTAAATTTTCTTTGTTTTCAAGCAGCGGATCGTTTTCGATTATCGCCTCCGCCGCCTCCCTCGACTGATTGCAAAGCACCATGTCGTCGAGCATATCGGCAATTCTCATCATCGGCAAGCCGTGTTGCTTTTCGCCGAAGAAGTCGCCCGGGCCTCTGAGCCTCAGATCCTCGTCGGCGATAACGAAGCCGTCGTTTGACTTTCTCATGACCTCAAGCCGCTTTTTAGCCGTTTCGCCCTTGGCGTCGGATATAAGTACACAGGTCGATTTTTCCGTACCCCGACCTATTCGTCCGCGAAGCTGGTGAAGCTGAGAAAGCCCGAATCTGTCGGCGTCCTCTATCACCATGACTGCGGCATTGGGAACGTCAACGCCGACCTCAATGACCGTGGTCGAGATAAGAAGCTGAGTCTTGCCCGAGACGAAGTCCGCCATAACGGAGTCCTTGTCTTTTTGCTTCATTCGCCCGTGAAGCAGACCCGAGGTGTACCCCTTAAAGACGGTCGTCGACAGCTTCTCCGAATATTCGACAGCGCTCGTCAGATCAATGACGTCGCTCTCCTCAACGAGAGGACAGACGATATATGCCTGCAAGCCCCTGTCAAGATGCTTCTTTATGAAGTTGTATACTCTCTCGTGATAGCTTGAATCAACGACGTAGGTCGATATCTTCTGCCTGCCCGGCGGAAGCTCATCGAGAACGGAAAGATCGAGATCGCCGTAAATTATGAGCGCCAAGGTCCTCGGAATAGGCGTAGCGGACATGACGAGCGTGTGAGGATTCTCGCCCTTTGATGAAAGGCTCATTCTCTGAGAGACACCGAAGCGGTGCTGTTCGTCGGTTATGACAAGCCCCAGATTTTTAAATTCGACGTTATCCTGTATCACTGCATGAGTTCCGATAACAAGGTCTATTTCGCCGCTTGAAAGCTTCTGCTTTATCTCTCGCTTTTCTTTTATCTTAGTCGAGCCTAAAAGCAGAGCGACACGAATTCCCGTTCCCTCAAACAGCTTTAAAAGCGAATTATAATGCTGTGTTGCAAGGATACCCGTCGGCGCCATAAGAGCCGATTGCATCGAGTTTTTAGCGGCTGAATATATTATCGCCGCCGCAACGCAGGTCTTGCCCGAGCCGACATCACCTTGCAAAAGGCGGTTCATCGGCTCATGAAGTCCCATGTCTCTTATGCAGTCGCTTATTGCGTGACTTTGCGCCATGGTCGGCGTAAAGGGAAGAAGCGACAGATATTCCTCTGTATAGTCCTTATGTATAACCGAATCGGTGTGACCTCTTTCGTGCTTTTTAAGCCTCGCCATTCCGAGCTGTAAAATGAGAAGCTCCTCAAACATGAGCCGCCTTTTCGCCGTGGCAACGTCGTCGGCGCTTTGCGGAAAGTGAATGTTATGCATAGCGTAGCCGAGAGTGCAAAGCTTATATTTTTCCCTTATGCTTTGTGGGATAATATCATAGTCCGGCGAGTATACGGTCAGTGCGTTTTGCATGACCGCTTCTATCATTCTGCTTGTAAGCCCTGCCGTTTGAGGATATATCGGCATCATCTTTCCGGCGTTTGAAACGGGGTCTATCTGCGGCGATAGCATCTCAAAGCACCCGTTGTTGACGGTGAGCTTTCCGGTGAAGATGTATTCCTCGCCGCCTTTCAGCAAACTCGGAATGTACCTATTATTGAAAAACGTCAGATGAAGAACACATTCTCCGTCTGTTACTTCGGTCTTATACAGCATTTTGCCGTTCTTGACACGGATTCCGACAGGCGTATAGTCAACGACCGCCTGAACGGAACAGACCTCATCTATAAAACACTCGCCGATCTTTTTAAGATTAGTCAAATCACGGTATTGGCGAGGATAAAGATGCACTAATTCCGACACCGTTTGAACGCCTAATTTTTTGAAAAGCTCGGCTCTCTTTGAACCTACGCCCTTGACAAACTGAATGTTTGTGTCCGCATTGAGCATACCCTCACCTCCGTTTATTTCAGTTTACCATAACAATATAGTCATATATATTCTGACCGCCGTCTATAAAGCTTATCTGCGCCTTGGGATACTTTTGTCCGAGAATATTTTCCGCTTTCTCGGCGGTCTCCTTTTTCACGGCTTCACCGTAAAAAACACTTATGTCATTATAATCCTCAGCGCAAAGTTTTTCAACTGTTTTTTCAAGACAGACAAAATTATCCTCGGCATGAATTTTTATCTCACCGTCAATTATGCCGATGCTGTCGCCCTTATTGATATCTTTCAGTGTCTTATCCGCAACGCAGACCTTGGCTATCCTCAGCTCTGACAGCGCCGATAGCATATTCTCCGTGTTTTCGCTTTCCGTAAGCTCGCTGTCAAAATTCATCATTGCACCGATACCCTGCGCCACGTCTTTAGTTTCGAGCATGATGCAGTTTTTATCCGTCATCTTCATCGCCTGCTTGAAAGCGAGAAAGTTATTCTTGTCGTTCGGGAGAAGATACACCGTCTCGGCGTTAAGCTTCGATATAGCTTCAAGTGCCTTTCCCGACGCTATCTTCCTGTGTGACGTAACGACCTCATCACAGCCGAGCTGTTTAAAGCATTGCGTTATTCCGTCACCGGAGCTTACCGCCACAAAGCCGTAAGCTTTGCGTGCGCCCCACACAGCCGAGTTATGCCGGACTTGCATATTCTCTATCTTGACGTTAATTATCTCGCCACGCTCAAGCGCAAGCTTCAGCACCGCATCGGGCGAGTTTGAATGGACATGGAGTTTTATTATTCCGTCTGTTGCGGCTGTTATAACGCTGTCGCCGAGTCTTTCAAGCTCATGAGGCGCTATCGCTCTGTCGCCTCTTATCACACATTCACAGCAATATCTGTTTTTAACATTAGCTTCCTTGCTATCGATATGCTCAGCTTCCACCTTTGTTTTTTCTATCTCGTACGCCTTGTTTTCTTCTAAAACGAGCCTTATTCCCTCCATGATGCAGACGAGTCCCTTTGCGCCCGCATCAACAACATTCGCTTCTTTAAGCTCCGGCAACAACTCCTTGGTTTTTGAGAGTGTCGCCGTCGCCGTGACATAGACGGAAGAAAACATCTTTTTTATGTCGCTTGTCGTCACAGCCGCTTTTGCCGCCTTGTCGGCGCAGGCTCTGAGCACTGTCAGCGCCGTTCCCTCTTTCGGCGAGGAAACACTGCCGTAGCAAAGCTCAACAGCGTTTTGAAAGCCTTTGATGAGGTACGCCGAGGGTGACTTCTCGCTTTCAATAGCAGCCGAAAAGCCTTTAGCCGCCAAAGAGAGAATAACCCCCGAATTTCCTCTCGCTCCCATAAGGCAGGCGAGAGCAAAGTCGGCGATCAACTCTTTCTCGGTTTTATATTCCTCTTGATTTATTCTGTCAAGTCCGCTGTTAAACGTCATGCACATATTATCGCCCGTGTCACCGTCGGGAACAGGGAACACATTCAGCGAGTTTATCAAAAGCCGATGATTTTCGAGATTTGCGTATGCACTTTCAAGAGCCGTTTTCAGCGTTTTAATTTCGTTCACCTTAAAGCCTCCGTTTGATTTTTATGTAAACGTAAGTCCGAGGCTTTTGATATGACAGCTTATTTAAACTTCCATTCGTATATATTCATATAAAGATCGCCCTCGCATATTTTCACATTATCCTCAAGGCTGTTTGAAACGGCGGCGAAGCCCTTTCTGTAGCAAAGAGGAACGAACGGCGTATCGTCATTGAAGCTTTCGATAAATTCGTCTATCTTAATTTTTCCCGAAAGAAGCTCATTATACTTTGAAATGCAAGTAAGTTTTTTGTTGATTCCGTTTGCGGCGCTTCCGCCCGTCTTGAAAAACGGTGACAGGCTCATGTTTCCGCAAAGCTTTATTTCGCCTATATACATATCGTATTTACTTTGTCTTGCGGCTTTTTTTAATTCCGACTGACTCAGCTCGACTATCTCTATATCAACGCCGACGGTTTTAAGCTTAGACTTGATAAGCTCCGCTGTCTGAAGCTTGAAAACATTGTTTTTGTTGACTGCGAGTGTAAGCACCAGCTCTTGACCAGATTTATTTTTTCTGTGTTTATCTGTGTTGTTTTGATAAGCGTAGCCGTTTTCGTCAAGCATATCCGCTATTTCCTTTGCCGTGTACGCTTTGGCTTCCTGCTCTGTTACGGCTTTCCACATCGGATTGAAAGGCGTTTCGGCGGCTGTGGCGTATCCGTTAAAGGCGGTGTCCGCTATATCCGCTCTGTCAACAGCGCAGGAGATTATACGTCTGAGCTTTCCGTCTTTCAAAAGTCCGCTCTTGGTTTTCATTCCGATAAAGACGAGGTTGTTAAGCTCAACGGAGTTTATGGAGGCGGTGACTCTTTCGGTCTTGCAGTCGCTCAGTGACTTATAGGCGAAGCTCAGTTCACCTATTCTGAACGCACCGAATTCACTGTCGCTGTTTTTGATATCGTAAAGGCTTATCTTTGATATTGAAGCTTTCTTTCCACCGATATGATTTTTGTTAGCCTTGAGCGAACCGGAGGAAAGATAATATCTTCCCGAGCCGACAGCTTTCTTGCCGTCGGCACTGCCGCTTTTGACTATGGGGAATGTCAGACAGCCGAGGGAATAGATGTCGGGGCTTGCAAGCTTAAACACGACCGTTTTTGAGTCGGCGGCATAAGCCGAGGAAATATTCTCAAGCTGTCGGGAATAGCTGTCACTCTTTTTTGCAAGGCCGAATGAATATATAACGTCGTCGACACTAAGCGACGAGGAATCCGAAAATTCGACACCGCTTTTGATTTTCACTGTCACCGTTTCGCTTGTCACCTCGCCCTTGTCTGCCAATAGCTCAACAGGCGAAAAGCTGTCGTCAAGCCTATAAAGCGAATCATATAAGAGCGTTATGAGATTTGAATTTATCTCTGTCTCAAGCTTATATGGGTCAACTCCGTCAGCCGCACTGTAGGGCAAGGTCAGAGTCGTGTTTTTCACGGCATCAGCTACAGTCTCGCTTTTGTTATTTTCGCTTGTCTGCTCAGAATCGGAGACGGGATTCGGCTCTTTGTCACCGCCGTTGTCACCCGTACAGCCGACAAGTCCGACAAGCATCAGCATAGCTAAAATCAAGGAAAAAACCTTTTTCATTTTTCGCACCTCTTATTCTTCTTTTATCAATATCCTTTCGACAGCGCTTGTTTTTCCGCTGTCGTCTATATCGAAAATACAGCCTCCGAGAACGCATTTTCCGTCGGAGTGAGTGAATTTGACCTGTTCGCCGTTCTTTAATCTTGCGATAACACATTCGGGCTTAACTCCGAGACAGGAGTAAAATGCGCCGACCATTCCGAGGTCTGTTATGTATCCCGTGCCGTTCGGCAGGACACATTCGTCTGAGGTCTGAACGTGTGTATGCGTACCCCACAGCGCACTTATTTTTCCGTCAAGATAGAAAGCCAAGGCTCGCTTTTCACCCGTCGCTTCGGCATGAAAATCAACAAGCTTTATCTTAGCCGAGCGTACCTCATCACATTCAAGTATTCTGTCGATGCACTCAAAAGGATTATCCACGCCCTCGGTATACGCTTCGCCGATGAGGTTTATCACCGCAACGCTGAAGCTTCCCAAGTCAAGCACGGTGTAGCCGTTGCCGAATTGACAGCTTTTTAAATTCGCAGGCCTGATTATGTCGCATTTTTCGTCGAGGTAATCATAGACCTCCTTGCGTCTGAAAACGTGGTTTCCCGTTGTTATGACGTCTGCGCCGAGTGAAAACAGAAGCTCTGCGCTCGACGGCGTGACGGCATTGCTCTTATCGGAGTTTTCACCGTTTATTATGCAAAGTCCGATACCGTTCTCTCTTTTCAGTTCGGGCAGTTTTTTCGACAAAAATCGGCATCCGTTTTCGCCGACAACATCGCCTATCGCCAGCACTCTCATTCTATATCCTCACAGTATCCGTCATCCTCGGGGTAATAATCCCAGCCGTCATAATAGTTCGTCTGTCTCTCAGCCGCCGGAAGCTCCTCTATGGCCTCAAGCTTTTGCCCTGCCATCCAAAGAGTGGGTGTCAGTCTCAGCGTATAACCGCAACCGGGAGGTGTGAGCCACTCATGCATTGCCGCCTCGGGCAGAGCGAACGCCGACATTATAGTCATGATAACGCCGCCGTGGGTTATGATAGCCGTGCTGTCGGTCTGAGAGCGCATTATGCCCTCGACGATAGCGGCGAACGAAGTGCAGACACGCTTTGCGAAAGCCGAATTGCTTTCACCGAACGGCGGCTCGATATCCTTGTCGCCTCTGAGCCAGTCATCGAAAAGCTCCTCCTTTTCGTGAAGCTCCTCGGCTGTCTTTCCCTCAAACTCGCCGAAATTACACTCTATAAGTCCGTCGATAGTCGCCACCGCCGAATCGGGATAGAGTATTTTCGCCGTCTCGGTGCAACGGGAGAGGGGAGAGGAAAAGACCGCATCCGCATACGGATAAATAAACTCCTGTTTCATCTGTTCAAGCTGTTCGGCGCCGACATCGCTTAAAGGTACGTCGGTGTGACCGATATATTGACCTTGAACGCTCGCATCCGTCATTCCGTGTCTTATGAGATGTATTTTATAGGTTTTCATATAGCTCACCATACTTTCAGATTATCGTTGATATTATAATAAAAATATATGTAAAAATCAATCCTCGACAGGAGGTATATGTGAAAATTAAAATTTAACAAAAATTAAAATCTGTTTACTTTAAAATTTGTTGCATTTTAAATGTAACTATGCTAAAATAGATTAGTTGTCACAGACAAACGGATATTTTTTCGGAAAGAGGTCAATTAAATGGAAAAATTTTTACACAAGCTTTTCGGCACGACACCCGGTAAGGGCGTTCAGCCGAAAGAGGCCCTTGCCTACGGTGTCGCAGGCTTCGGTCAAAATTTTATCTGCACGATCATCGGCTCTTATTTGACGATCTTCATGACAGATGCACTTCTCTTCGGCGCTGACGGTGTAACGGTCGGCTCGATCTCGGGCGCTATGGCTGTTGCATGGCTCATGCTCGGAACAAGAATCTTCGACGCACTCAACGACCCGATCATGGGAAGTATCGTTGACAAGACCAGAACAAAGTACGGCAAGTGCCGTCCTTATCTCAAGTGGATGGCTATTCCCATCGCTATCATGACTCTCCTTTGCTTCGCTCCGTTCTTCCAGGCTAAGCAGATGTGGACATTCGTTGTCATCGCAGTAGTTTATGTTATCTGGAGTGTTGTTTACACTATCGTTGACGTTCCCTATTGGGGTCTTTCAACCCGTATGACAAACGACACAGAGGTCAGAGCAAACATGCTGACAGTCGTTCGTCTTATGTGTACACTCGGCGCAGGTATCGTAACCGTATTCGTTCCCATCATCACAAACGCTGTCACAGCTAAGTATAAGTATACAGCCGATGATATGGCGGCGATTTTAGCGGACAAGTCCGACGCTATCGCAAAGCTTGTCGCAAATCAGGGCATCACAGCGGAGAAAGCGGCTGAAACCTTCATCGGAACAGTTAAGTCGGGCATGGAGGTCGCTAACGCAGACACTCTCAAGTGGGTATATTTCATCTGTGCAGCAGTTCTCGTTGTTGCCGCTCTTCCGATGTTCTACTATGGTTTCAAGAACACAAAAGAGCGTTTTGAGACAGACACAGACGCTAACCCGCCTTCATTCGGCCACAACCTCAAGCTCCTCTTCAAGAACAAAGAGCTTCTTCTCATCGTTCTTTCGGGCGTACTCGGCGGCGCAAGAATGGTTTATACATACACAGGCGGTCTTTATTTCGCAAAGTATGTTCTTCAGAATGAGGGTATATACAGCGTTATAACTCTCCTTGTTGTTCCGGGCGGACTTGTAGCTTCCTTACTTGTTCCGTGGATGTCAAAGAAATTCACAAAGAAGTGGTCATATATCGCCGTTCATCTTTTCGGCGGCGTAGTAATGGCTGTTATGTATTTCGTAGGCTACGATGCTCCTTGGAAGCTTATCGTTTGCGCTATCGGACTTGTTCTCCTCGGTATACCGCAGGGTGTCAACAACATCATCACATACGCTATGATAGGCGACACTGTCGACTATCTCGAATGGAAAACAGGCGAGAGAGGCGAGGGTATCTGCTTCGCAATGCAGACACTCATCAACAAGATCGGTATGGCTGTCGGCGCTTTCATCGGCGTTATCTCGTTCTCGGCAGCAGGCATCAACTCGGAGACAGGCGCTATCGCCAATCCGAACCTGCTTTGGAATATGCTTATCCTTTCGGGTGTTATCAGTATGTTTGCTTGTGCGGTTCCGATGTTCTTCTACACGATCACAGAGAAGAGACAGAAGGAAATGGTCGCAGAGATCGAGGCCAGAAACGCAAGCAAGGTTGCAAAATAATAAGCAAAAAATTATACCGTGTGGACAAATTCCACACGGTATTTTTTATCTTGTTGAGCATAGCAAGGCTTGTCGCTTCGGGATGCGGTAGCGAGCGTTTAGCTTTTGTCAGCTTCTTGGCGGCTGTTTGTGTACTCCGTAGCGCTCGCCGCAGGCGAAGGGCGGAGTGAGTGCCAAACAGCCGCCCCGCTGATTCCGCTTGCGGTCAGACAGAATCTTGAAGGCTGATGAAAGCTGACCTCTCCGACACTTTTACGCTCGCTCACCTAAGCGTACCTCATCAAAGATGTAAGACACGTTCTTTTATCTCCTGCGTTCTGCCTTGGTTCCAATACTGTGTTCCGATGTATCCGCAGGTGCGTCTTGCGACGTTCATCTTGTCCTGATCTTGATTTCCGCATTGCGGACAGGTCCAGACAAGCTTTCCGTCGGTCTCTCTTATTTCGATCTCTCCGTCAAATCCGCAAACTTGACAGTAGTCGCTCTTAGTGTTAAGCTCGGCATACATAATGTTATCATATATGAATCTGATGACTTGAAGCACCGCCTCGAGATTGTTCTGCATATTCGGCACTTCAACATAGCTTATAGCACCGCCGGTCGAGAGCGCCTGAAACCGAGACTCGAATTTCAGCTTCTCGAAAGCGTCGATATTCTCGGTGACATGAACATGATAGCTGTTGGTGATGTAGCCCTTATCCGTGACACCCTCAATGACACCGAAGCGCTTTTGAAGACACTTGGCGAACTTATAGGTCGTTGATTCAAGCGGCGTTCCGTAGATTCCGAAGCCTATCGTCGTTTCTTCTTTCCATCTGTTGCAGGCGGCGTTCATGTATCTCATGATGTCAAGCGCAAAGCCTGTCGCCGACGGGTCGGTGTGTGACTTTCCGGTCATGTATTTCACGCATTCGCAAAGTCCGGCATAGCCGAGCGATATCGTCGAATATCCGCCGACAAGAAGCTTGTCTATAGGCTCACCCTTTTTCAGCCTTGCGCAAGCGCCGTATTGCCACAGAATAGGAGCGGCATCGGACAGCGTTCCTTTAAGTCTCTCGTGGCGACACATGAGCGCTCTGTAGCAAAGGTCGAGTCGCTCGTCGAATATCTTCCAGAATTTGTCGATGTTTCCACCCGACGAAAGTGCGACATCGACAAGATTCAGCGTTACGACGCCTTGATTGAATCTTCCGTAGAATTTGTAATTTCCGTTTTCATCTTTCCACGGCGAGAGCGCACTGCGACAGCCCATTACGGGGAAGCAGTTGCCCTCTTTAAGCTCTTTCATCTTCTTTTCCGAGATATAATCCGGAACAAGTCTTTTTGCCGTACACTTTGCGGCGAGCTTTGTCAGATAGTAATAACGTGAATCCTCGTTTACGTTATCCTCATCCAAAACATATATGAGCTTCGGGAAAGCCGGTGTTACCCAAACGCCTTTTTCGTTCTTTACGCCTTGATATCTCTGTTCGAGGACTTCCTCGATTATTATGGCAAGGTCGTTCTTCTCCTGCTCATTCTTGGCTTCGCCGAGATACATGAACACTGTCACAAACGGCGCTTGACCGTTTGTCGTCAGCAGTGTTACGACCTGATACTGAATTGTCTGAACGCCTTTTCTTATCTCCTCACGAAGTCTCTTTTCGACCGCCTTGTTGACGGCTTCTTCACTGACCTCAGCCCCTATATCGGATATCTCCTCGAGCACTGTAGCTCGAATCTTATCACGGCTGACTTGTACGAAAGGAGCAAGGTGGGCAAGCGAGATCGACTGACCGCCGTATTGGTTTGAGGCGACCTGAGCGATTATCTGTGTTGCGATGTTGCAAGCCGTCGAGAAGCTGTGGGGTCTTTCGATGAGCGTTCCCGTGATGACAGTTCCGTTTTGGAGCATATCCTCAAGGTTGACAAGGTCGCAGTTGTGCATATGCTGGGCGAAATAGTCCATGTCGTGAAAGTGGATTATGCCCTCGTTGTGAGCGTCGACGATCTCTTTCGGCAAGAGTATACGGCTTGTGATGTCCTTTGACACCTCGCCCGCCATATAGTCTCGCTGTGTCGAATTGACAACGGGATTTTTATTTGAATTTTCCTGCTTGACTTCCTCGTTGTTGCACTCGATCAAGCTGAGTATCTTATCGTCCGTTGTGTTCGACTGACGGACAAGCTCTCTTGTGTAGCGGTAAGTGATATAGGCTTTTGCGACCTCGTATGCGCCGTGAGCCATGATCTGCTTTTCGACCATGTCCTGAATCTCCTCAACGCCTGCGACCCTGCCGAGCTTTTCACATGACAGCACGACACTGTCGGCAATTCGCTGTATCTGCATAGGTGTCATGCGGATCTTCTCGTCAACGGTCTCGTTGGCCTTGCTGACCGCAACTATAATTTTAGTGATATCGAAAACAGCCTCAGAGCCGTTTCTCTTTATTATTTTCATTATATCCCTCCAACAATATATAGTGCCAAATTCTTGTATAGGATAGCATATATTGTATGAAGTGTCAAGGGGAAATGAAGCTGACAATGTTAAAATCAGATAGAAATTTCCCTATTGAATTTTGTATAAAATGACGGAAGTGTGTTTTATGTGTTCCACTTTGGACAGATCCCACAGCTTGAAAAGCCGCACCGCATACCGCTCTTGAAAGTTTTTCCGAAATCCCACTTCCACCCGTCTGCGGAGCGCCTTGGCACTTTCTCGCACACCGCGCTCGAAAGTACACAAGCCGCACCGCATACCGCTCTTGAGAGTTTTTCCGAAATTCCACTTCCACCCGTCTGCGGAGCGCCTTGGCACTTTCTCGCACACTGCGCTCGAAAGTACACAAGCCGCACCGCTGTCGCCCTGCTTCGCACCCCGACCCCCACCCTTTGTACAACCTGCACAATACAGACAGTGAAAATTTTTACACTTTTAAGTCACAAAAAATCGCAAAGCGGTTGAAAAAATCAGCGTTTTAAGATATGATAATTATGTCTAATAGTCGGCGCTTTTGCTCTGTTTCGGGCGAAAAGCGCATATCATCTTGTTGTAACGGAGAATTCCGATAATATAGATAGAGACAACGACATATTTTTAGGAGGTATTTAAACTATGTCAAAGAATAAAGGAGTAAAGAAGACCTTGGCTGTCTTTATGGCGGTGCTGATGGTTATGTCCTGTTGGGTGTTCACGCCGATCAGCTTTGAGGCAGCGGCGGTCACTTCGGGAACATATTATTATAAGCTTGTAGCTAATGTTACCAATGAAGCCGAATGGAACACATTAAACTGGACTCTTTACGGTAAAGCTGATAACGGAAGTGGAACACAAAGTACACTCGTGAACAGCAAATCATATATTTTGACTAGCAAGGGAGATTTTACAATTTTTTCCGGCTCATCGACATCTTTTCCGACATCATTAAAGATATATGCTGAGCATAATGCGGCAGCGGTTGGAAGAAGGCTTGAAGCAAAGCTTACTCTTTATGTCAGTGCAAACAATTCATCGTGGACAGTGTTACCGATAACGATGACCGAAGGTTCAAGATATAATTTTGATACGAATAGAAAGATAACTAATAACAGCGATGGAAGCGTTAATATTGATTATGAGAACGCATACAATCTTGTCAGTTGGAAAGATAACAATGTGACCTTGAATGCTACAGTTAAAAACGCAAATCTTCCCAGAGCAAACACAATAGAGTGTAGCACGCAGCCTAACTCATCATACACCATTCCAAAAACAGGTACGGTTACAGCAAAGCATGTAACATATGCTAAGGATCAATACGGCGTAAAAATGACACTTACTCCTACAGTCAGTTTCACCTCAGATCCTACGACAGGCTTGACATCCTCCACATCTAATGTTAGTGCCAATTATACTCACTCGTTAGCAATAAGCAACGATGCGAAAATGGCAGGAACTACGAACAGCCGAAAAGTAACGATGACAGTAAGCTATAAGAAGTATTCATCTGATACAGCTAAGACTTGCTCTCATGAGTTTACGATTTACGACCCTCAATACACTTATACTCTTGACGGTAACGGCGGAACAATAGGCGGCTCTGCGACCTCTGCTACAACGAAGTATTACGGAAATACTTTCGGAACTGTTCCGACACCGTTGAAAACCGGATTTACATTTAAGGGGTTCTACACAAACAAATTTGATGATTCATACGATAGTGTGAATTACAGCGGAACACCGCTTGCATCTTCAACAGCGATAGAGAGTGATTTAACATGGTATGCCGCATGGCAAGCTAACAAATATAATCTTACCTTTAAATATCGCAATGAAAATTATGAAGAAAAGACGATAACAACACCGACATACTACGGATACGGTATATCTTCTCCCGAAATTCCGCAGACTATAAATGTGGGTGTCGATTACACATACACATTTAAAGCTTGGGATCCGGCTGTTCCATCAACAATGCCGGCAAACGATGTTACATACACAGCTACATATGATGTGACCACACACTATGCCGAGCTTGATGGACTCAAATATCAGATAGCCTCTGCGGAAAGCAAGATGAAAGAAAAGCTTTATGTTGAAGGTGCATACACAGCCGAAACAGTGTCGGCTCTTGAAAATGCACTTAATACAGCTGAAGCAATGGTTAACAGCAAACCGCTTTTGTCTGCTCAAGAAAGCGTTAACGAAACCGCAAAAGCGCTTGAAAATGCTATAGCTAATCTTCAAATCAAAAAGTTCACTGTCCTTTTTGTTGACGAAAGCGGTGCTATTTTAAAGGATGGCTATCACTATGTCAGCTACGGTGATAAAGTCACAGTTCCGACTGATCCCAAAAAGGAAAGCGATCACGAAAAGCATTATACATTCAGCGGTTGGGCTTCGGGTGACAGTGATGCTCTTTCAGCTTGCGACTATGTAATCGACGATTTGAAATATATTGCTAAGTTTACAGCGGAAGATCATAGCTTCACTCCGACAACTATAAACTCTACTTGCACAACAGACGGTGCAACAGAATATACTTGCTCTTGCGGTTACAGCTATACAGAGGCAAACACAGCCGACAAGGCTCACCATAATTTTGTTGAGATGACAATCAAAGAAGCTACTTGCTCAGAAAACGGAATCAAGGCGAATGTTTGCTCGGTATGCGACGTTTGTGAGAAAGCTTCGATAGTATCTATTCCCAAAAAATCGCATACATACAGCGATTGGAAAACCTATACAGCCGCAACTTGTGCGGGTGAGGGTGTAGAGTATCGTGAGTGCACTTGCGGTGCAAAAGAATATCAAAAGACAAACAAGACAGCTCATAGCTTCGGTGAGACGACAGTGGTCGCCCCGACTTGCACAGCTAAGGGTTACAGTATACACACCTGTTCAATGTGCGGACTCATTGAGATGTTCGCCGAAACAGAGGCTAACGGACACAACACAACGACAAATACAGTTCAGCCGACTTGTGTCAGCGCAGGCTATGAAGAAACGAAGTGCGGCACTTGCGGTCACACAACGATCAAGTGGCTTAAAGCGACAGGCAGTCACAGCTATGGCGAACTTGAAAACATAGTTAATGCTTCTTGCGTTGTTCCGAGTGTCAAGAAACAGACTTGTACGGTTTGCGGCAATGTTAATGTTGTTGTCGGTGAATTAGGCGATCACACATGGGCAACCGAAGCAACCATCGACTACGATTCAACCTGCGCAACCGAAGGTCAGAAGTCGATCCACTGCGCAGTTTGCGGACAGATAAAAGAAGGCTCTAAGGAAACGATCGAAAAGAAACCTCACACCATGGGCGAAGCCGAGACGGTTCTCGAAGCCACTTGCACCGGCAAGGGTATCACCAAGACGGTTTGCGGAAACTGCGGTTACACCGTGACAACTGAAACAAACGCTCTCGGTCATGCGTACGGGGAAACGAGCAAAACAGATGCAACTTGTACGACCGACGGCAAGCTTGTCGAGACCTGTTCAAAGTGCAATGACGTCAAGGAAACTGTTATCCCCAAGACCGGTCACAACTATGTCGCAGGAACACCTGTTGCCGCAACTTGCAAAGATGCCGCTCATGTAACAATGACTTGCGCTTGCGGCGACAGCTATGTGAAATATACAGGCGCACCGACACTTAACCACTATTGGCAAGTCACAAGCACCACCACCCACGACAAGACGACCGTTACATCGAAGTGCTCTATCTGCAATGCAGAGGTCACACAGGAAATAGCAGGCTCACATAAGTTCACAGAGGGTGAAGTCACCACAACACCGACTTGTACGACCGACGGAATCGTTACAGTTAAGTGTGAGGTTGAGGGCTGCGGCGAATCGTATACTATTAATATAGGCAAGGGCAGTCACACGATCGAAACTCAGGTTACAGAGCCTGACTGCGTGAACACAGGAAAAGCTGTTTCTTATTGCACGACCTGCAACGAGACGATAAGCGAAGCCACAATCAAAGCCAAGGGCCACAACTACACAGCGAAAATCACCAAAGAGGCAACGTGTACCGCAAAGGGAGTTATAACTTACACTTGCGCTTGCGGTGATGAGTACACAGGCAAGATTGAGGAAAATCCGAACGCTCACGAATTTAAAAAGAACGGCGAGACCGTGAAAGCAACTTGCACCTCGCCGGCATACGATGAATATAAGTGCGCTTGCAGAAAGACATATAAGGAATACTCGGGCGAAGCACTCGGCCATAAGTATACAACGACATCGACACAGAGCGGAACTACACTCACCGTGACCTGCGAGTGCAGTGTGTGCCACGATAAGCACGAATACACGACATCGGTTGCAGAGGGTCACAACTACAGTGTCGCCACCGTCACAATAGAGCCGACATGTCACACAAAGGGCGAAGTCGAGATATCATGTGATAAGGCGCACGATGTGAACTGCGATTCTTCAATCAAAGTTGAGCTTGCTGTTAATTCAGATGCTCACAACTTTAACACAACATATAACTATCCGACTTGCGAAGCCGAGGGCTCAGTCGTCACAACTTGTGTAAACGGTTGTGGCTACGTGTCAACAGCTAAGCTCTCCGCTCTCGGTCATGTTTGGAACGAAGGTGCAGTCACAACAGAGCCGACCTGTACAACTGACGGCGAAAAGACATTCGCTTGTACACGCACAGGTTGCGACGAGACGAGAACAGAAGTCATCGCCAAGACCGGCCACAGCTGGAACACCGGCACAAACCACGCCGCCGACTGCACACACGGTCAGTATACACATTATGAATGTACCGCTTGCCACGAAACCTACGATGCAGTCGTAGACGGAGCGAAAGCCCTCGGTCACGAGTGGGACGACGGCGAAGTCACAACAGAGCCGACCTGCACAACCGACGGTGAAAAGACATTCACTTGTACACGCAAAGACTGCGGCGAGACGAGAACAGAGCCCATAGGCAAGCTCGGTCACAATTTCGTTGAAGGAACGGAGCATACAGCCACCTGTGACACAGCGGCTTACACCGAATATAAATGTAATAATTCCGGCTGTACACTCAGCTATAATGAATATAAGGACAACGCTCTCGGACACGATTGGGGCGAGTGGACAGTTACGACACCGGCAACAAACGATGCTGACGGCGTGATGACAAGAACGTGTTCAAGAGACAGCGACCACACGGAAACCGTCACGATTCCCAAGGGCGGACACACGTTCGACACGGAAAATCCGACAACAGTGACCGCCGCAACCTGTACCACTGAGGGCGAGCAGACATTTGCTTGTACCGCACACGATGACTGCGGAGTAACACTCACAGTAACAACGGCGAAGATACAGCACGAATTAACAACAGTTTATACAGAGGCAAACTGCACTACGGGTGGAAGCGTTGTAACGGCTTGTGAGAATTGTGATTACAAAGACACAATCACACTTTCCGCTCTCGGACATGACTATGTTAAGGGAGCTCATGTTGATGCAACTTGCACAAGCAGTGGCTATGATGTTTACACTTGCTCACGCTGTGGCGATGTTAAGAATGTGATAGACGAAGAAACAGCAATAGTAGGGCATCAGTGGAAAGAGGTTGCAAACAGCAACACAGCAACTTGTGTAAATGCCGGCACAGCAGAATATGAGTGCAGTGCTTGCCATACAAAACTTACAGTTAACACAACAGCTCTCGGTCATGACTACTCGGTCAAGGGCGAAAGCAAGGAAGCAACCTGTAACTCGGTCGGATATACCGTTTATAAGTGCTCTCGCTGTGAAAACACTCACACCGAATACGCAGAAAAGCTTGGAAATCATAACTTCGGCGAATGGACAACCGTTCAGACGGCTACAGATGTTCTTCCGGGAATCAAGGTCAGAAAGTGCTCGGTCTGCGAAAAGTATGAGTACGAATACACAGCTCCGACAGGTGCTCACGTTTGGAACGATGGCGAAGAAGTTGAAGTCGCAACTTGCGAAGCCGATGGAAAAAAGCACTACACCTGTATCGGAACAGATTGTGAATGCACAGACGATAACCGTGCGACTTACGATGAAACGATTCCGGCTAAGGGTCACGACAAATATCTTGATTTTGTTGATGCGACTTGCGACACAGACGGTCACGCAACCGTTAAGTGTCATAACTGCGTTGTAGTATTCTCAACCGAGACGGTAGCCGCTAAGGGTCACACATATGGAGAAACACCGACTTCAAAGGTAGCTCCGACCTGTTCAAATAACGGCAAGCTTGTCTATGGATGCGAGAATTGCACACATGAAGAAACTATAATAATCGACAAAATCCCCTCAGCTCATAACTGGGTAAAGAATGGCGAACAGACCGCCGACTGCACACACGCAGGCTACGAGACTTACGAATGCAGCTATTGCAACGATACATATATGAAGCATATAAGCGACCCGACACCGCACACGGTCGACGATGCCAAGACCGATACAAAGGTTGCTACCTGCAATGAGGCAGGATATGTCAAGAAGTATTGCTCTTGCGGTCAGCTTATGTCAACAGATATAACTCCGCTCGATCAGACTAAGCATGATTGGAAAACAAAGACGGCGGAAGGCTCAGGCTGTCTCAAGTCGGGCTACAGCTATAGTGAATGTTCTGTCTGCGGAAAAATCACCGACATTACCGTCACCGAATCAGCCGACCATACTTATACACAGAAAGTGAAGACAGCGGCAACCTGCACTGCCGGCGGCGAAATCGAGATCTATTGTACAACTTGTGAAGCTGTTGTTCAGACAGTGACAACCTTACCCTTAGGTCACGACTTCTCGGGCGAGCCGACAGTCACACCGGCAACCTGCAAAAATGCGGGCAGTGTCGTCTACAGCTGTCAGAGAACAGACTGTGACGAAAAGCTCACATATACGCTCGACAAGACACCACATAGCTACGTCTTAAAGAATACAGTCGCCGCCACCTGCACTCAGGGAAGCTACGAACTGTTCGAATGTGGGGATTGCGGTTCACTTATGAAGAACGTCACCTCAAGCGCTAACGGTCACAGTTATGAAGCCGACCCGAGCAATGCCGACGTTGAAGCTACTTGCTGCGCCGAGGGTCACGTTTACAGAAAGTGTAAAAACTGCGATGCTAAATATGACTATGTTGTACCCGCAACCGGCGAGCATACATATGATGACGGAACAGTGACACAAGAAGCGACCTGCCTCAAGTCCGAGATCACCAAATATAAGTGCACTACAGACGGCTGCTCAGCTTCCTATGAAAAGGTCACAGCCGACGCTAAGGGTCACAATTACACCGATTGGACATATGCGCATATGACCGCAACAGGTAAGTGCGCTTGCGGAGACACGATAACAGTCAACATTCCCGACAGCGCAACGCATAGCTGGGTATATGACAAGATCAGCTCTCCCGCCACCTGCAACACGAAGGGCTATATTCAGTTCAAGTGCGAGGTTGAGGGCTGCGATGCAACGCTTTATAGGGAATACGGCCCGATAGACGGCGCTCACGTTTGGAATGACGGCGAGACCACAACCGAAGCCACCTGCACAACAGACGGAGTCAAGACCTACACCTGCACGAAGTGTAACACAACAAAAACCGAGACTATAGCCAAACTCGGACACGAGCACACATCACTCGTTGAGAAGGTTGACCCGACTTGTACCGCAAACGGATATGTCACATATAAGTGTATCCGCTGTGACGATAAGGTCACCTCGATCATAGAAAAGAACGCCGACAACCACAAGTTCGTAACAGTCACCGTTGACCCGACCTGTCTTGAAGACGGCTACACGGTCGAGACGTGTGAATACTGCGGACACGAGGGAACAAAGACAGTCAATGAGAACACGGCTCTCGGTCATAATGAGGTGACGAACGAAACCAAGGCGACCTGCGTTAAGGCAGGCTCAAAGATAACCTACTGCGACAGATGCAACACCATAATCAAGACGGAATCGTCAGCGGCTCTCGGTCACGATGAAAACAGAACGAACATCACACCGGCTACCTGCGAGGGTACAGGCAAGGATCACGTCACCTGTTCACGCTGTGACTATGAAGCCGACGAAACGGTCGACGCCCTCGGTCACGATTGGAACGACGGCGAGATCATCGTCACAGGCAACTGCGAGACACAGCAGGTAACACGTTACACCTGTAAGCGTTGCGGAGACACAAAGGACGTTCTCACAGGCGAAATAGCCAAGCACAACTACGAATACAAGGGAGTTGTTGCTCCGACCTGCACTGAGAAGGGCTATGACAAATGGGTATGCTCAAAGTGCGACGACGTTAACAAGAGAAATCTCGTTGACGCCCTCGGTCACGACTGGGGCGACTGGAGAATAGTCAGCTATCCGACAGAGACCGAAAACGGCTTGCAGGAGCGCTTCTGCCAAAGAGACGGATGCGGCGCAAGAGAAGAACAGATCATAATTTACGGCAAGTTCTATCTCGTCACGTTCTATAACTACGACGGAACAAGACTCATGCCGCCCGCATATTATGAATACGGCGCACCGGCGATACGTCCGAGAAAGAATCCCGTGAAAGCCGCCGACACCGCTTACACCTATGAATTCATCGGCTGGAACTACAGCGACAAACAGATCGGCTTCGTTTCCGAGCGCATGGCTATCATCGCTCAGTACGCCGCTCACGAGAGATACTACGACGTCACATATAAGAACGAGGACGGCTCTGTTCTTGCGACGGTCAAGAATGTCGGCTTCAGTCAGATAGCGGCGAAATATCCGAATCCGACACCGACAAAGGCGAGCGACAGCTCCTATGATTACACCTTCGGCTCATGGTCGATAAACTGCGACACGAACAAGGGTGAGGCTATCGCCACTGCAACATACAAGTCGACGCCCAAAAAGTATGAGCCGCCTGCGGACACGGGAAGCTCATCTGAGGAAAACCTGTTCACAAGAATCATCAACTGGATCAAGAATTTCTTCAACAAGCTCTTCGGCAGAGGTTGATGATAAAACCGACTATTTTATGAGGTACGCCGAAACGTGATATCGGCTCAAGTCCCTCGATCGCTTTAAAAGCGGTCGGGGGATTTTTGCGTTGTAGCACTTTTAATGCGGCTGAAAGCAGAGGAGAAAAGCGACAGATGTTTAAATCAGATGAAAAATCGCTCAAAAAATGTACAATTCACAAAAAGTTTACAATTAAAATTGATAAAAATCGGCTTCGGTTTTGTTATTTTTGTGCAACTTTTCAAGTCGAATTTCGGGGGTCATTTTGTCTTTCGAGGGGGTGACGAAATATTCTTGATTATAAAAATGACACAATATTTAGGGTCTAAAAAAAACGTCAACACAATATATATTACGTCTAATTTAACCAAAAAAACTGTGTCAAATTTATTGAAATTGTATAAATAAATCCATTTATCGAAATTCGCAAAAGCGATATATGCAATATGTAGAAAACACCTTTTTGACCCCCTTGAGACTTGAAAAATTGACACAAAAATGCTAAAATAATCACAGTTATAGGTATCTCTATTGGTGTATTCTGCCATGTTATATTACGTTTTCGGAAATATATCACATCCGAAGCATACATATAATATATAGAAAAGCATCACGGTATTTATATAGGGAATCCTATTTGAATATACATTTCATCTGTAAGGAGGAAAAAGCATGAAACTCGGAAAAAAGATTTTGAGTACGATACTTGCGATAACCATGATCATCACAAGCGTTTCTGTGTGCTTTAGCACGCTTGCGGCGACTGATTATCTTCAAAGTCTCGTAAACACAATCGACACCCACTATGATGGACTCCTTGATTCTATCGACAAGGGTACTGCCAAAATCGACAACGGCAGACTTGTTGTAGATCCGGACTCTTTCAACGGTGGATGGTATTCTCTGGCTAAGGCATACGCTCGATATGTCTTTGAGGGTAACGCTAATAACACAAGAGGCGGAACCGCTCAAGACGCAGTGGATGCAGTCATGGCGAATATCAAATCGAATAATCTCGGAACTTCCGCATTCTATAGCGGATACGAGACTATTCTTACCATGTTCAATTTTGGAAACACAGCCACAGGCAACTATGGCGGATTCCAGAAGACGTTCAATATTTCTGTTGAAGCGGGCTTTGACATGACCGCTTGGGATTCTATTGACAATATGGAAGTCAACAGAACATATTGGAACTTGGGCATGAGATTCACAACAGCATTAAACGGCGAAAAACTTTGGGTTCTCGGCGGTTATGAAATAACCTCTGAGAAGACCGATGAACTCGTCGGTGTAACTGTTGAAGAAGTTCAGAATGCATTGAAGGACATCCGTGATAACTATAGCGATTATTATAAGGCAACAGCTATCAGCGGAACCGATCCCATTGCGGCATCGAATGCTTTCAACAACTTCGATCAGGTCGCTAACTTAGAAGCTAACCCCGAAGAGGTTTGGAACCATTATATGGTACCCCTCGGTCTCATCGACTATAAGGCTGCTTCTCAGCGTGCTCTTGACCTCGGTGCCGAGCAGTTCTCAGCTGACGCTCAGAAATACAGCGACGGCTTTGCTGCTTTGTTCAATGAGGATCATTCAAGCGAGCCGGCTCTTGATGCAGACGGCAACGCTACCGACGGAACATATGAGGCTTACTATAAGAAAGTAACCGACTACTATGAGAAGCTCCAGAATGAGGAAAGCTCAGTTTCTATCATCGCTTTCCTTAAGAGTGACGGAAAGTGGACAGCTATAGAAGAAGGTATAGCTAATGTCGAAAAAGAACTTTCTAAGAAGTATGCTTCTTACTATGCTCACGATCTCGTTTCTGAAATAGTCTTCTATCAAGGCACGCACACGGAGACGGACGACGAGACGGGTGAAGAAGTAACAAAGCCGAATGTCCCCACCTACGATTCCTCAGACGAAGCGTCTGTTAAAGCATGGAACGACGGTAAGGGCGTTGCAGGCAGTGACTACGAACAGGCGTGGGAGTGGTCAGCAAAGGCTACAGACATTCTCACCAAGATCCAGCTTAATGTTTTCGACTCAGAGGACAGATATCTGTTCTATCACCTCAAGGACGAGGCTGACGGCGGCTATGAAACCATCAAGAATTGCACAGGTGCATCTGTTGAGAGCGTAGCTAACGAAAACGTTAAGATCGACAAGAACAATATGGATACTCTCCAGGCTGCTGTCAATAAGGTAAACACAGACCTTGAAGCCGGCAACATATTCGCTTATAAGACCGAGCTTGATAACCTCATGGCAACCAAGCTTTACAAGGGTCTTTCCTTTGCGAACCTTCGTGCTTACTTTAACGAATTCAGAATGAAGTTAGAGTCTGTTGAAGCTTATTCAAGAGACGAGGACACACGTCTTAACTTCGAGCTTGTTTTCGGTTCAGCTAAGAATGACGACGGTACATACAAGGGCCTTAACGAATATAAGCAGTATCTTTATGACCTTGCTGATTCTGCTGCACTCAGATATGAGACTCAGTTAGACAGAATCAAGGGTTATTATATCGCCGACAGAATCGACACCAACAATGTCACCAACAATGGCGGTAAGGATGCCGATTTCGACACAGGCAACTTCACGATCCATTACTACAACTATGAATCAATTCTCACCGCTTGGAAGCACGCTTGCGACAACGGTGCAGGTGGCTCTATAGGTGTTGTTTCATGGCTTCGTGACCCCTCTGTTGTTAAGTATTATCCCGATGCAACGATCGCAGATAAACTTCAGGCTTACACAGAGAAGATTCAGGCTTGTGTTAATGCCGCTCAGAATTATGCTGACGGTGTTCATATGCTCCGTTCAACATCGGCGACCTCAAGAGCTGACCAGGCTATCTTGAACCAGCTCTTCGGCGCAGGCGTTAAGCATAACGGCATAACATATAAGTGGGAATCAGCTATCAACAACCTTGACTGGTCTGTTATCTCGGATTATGTTAACAATAAGGTTGAGCTTGTTGACGCTAACGACAACAAGGTAACAAAGACGGAAACAGAGCTTAAAGCGCTTCTCGGCGACGCTGCCGACCAGCTCGACGCTCTCATCACTTCCGATGACCTTGGTACACTCCTCGACTCACTTATGGGCGAGAGCGTATCCGGCGGTATGGGCACATGGACATTTGCTTACTCATACAAGAACGCACAGGGCGAGACGGTCAACCGTAAGAAGGGCGACACGATCGACAACATCACAGAGTTCCTTATTCACACAATTTACAGTCTCCTGTATTCGGGTGTTCTTCAGGATCTCTTAATGAGCGTTTACGGTATGCTCGGTAATGTTCTTGCACCGCTTATCTATCAGTATGTCAGCGGCGTTATCGAAGTTTGCGTTCCGCTTATCTTCAACGCTATTAACCACGGCTTACCTATGATGCCGCACTTGTTCTCAAATTCATATTCGGCTCAGGGTGAAACGATCAGCGGTGATTATAAGACCGACAGATGGTATAAGTTCCTTACAGGCTTCTATACTATCCCCGGAACTAACACAAAGTTCCCCGCATACACAAAGGTATTAAATTACTTCAACCAGTATCAGGCTATCCAGGCTCCGACAAACAATGTGATCGTCGGTTGGGCAAAACCTTATTGGTCAGGCTGGCAGCCGGAGACAACTACCGATTCAAACGGCTATCCGATTTTCGGTCAGCACTACAACTATGGTGGTAAGAACTGGCAGGCTTTACCCAAGGGCTTCACATTCTCAACAGAGACTTGGGATGAGACCTATTGGAATATCTCAAATCATCAGCAGTTCCTCGCTGCAACAACAGCAGCCGGTGGCGGACTTGCATACGCTTTGAGAGCATTGCTCATGGGTGACACTTTGAAGATAGACAACGCTGAAGCAGGTTCACTGTCACTTGACGTTAAGATCGCTGTTTCTGATTCAGGCTACTTGTCACTTTATGACACGATAATTCTTCCGCTGTTTGAGCTTCTCGGTATCACCAAGGGCACATACGGCAGAGTTGAATACAGTGACCTCAAGAATAAGACTTCGGGTCTTGCATCGACAGGCGCTTCTAAGGATGCGATGGGCACTACAGGCGGCATAACTCAGGCTTATTATCTGTGGGATGCTATCTTCACCCCGTTATTCAACTGGATCGACCAGAAGTTAGCTTCGGCTCCGATTTCAACTATCCTTGAAATACTTCCGAACCTTCTCGGTATGCTTGAATACAACCAGCTTGTTCCGAAGCTTAAGTCAGTTGGTTTCAAGATCACAGGTGTATTCCTTGGTATCAACATCGACGTTTATAACTTCAACATTTGGAACGACGTTCTTGAATCGCTGTTTGTCGGCATGGGTCTTGACCTCGAAAACGGCGCTCAGGGTATCATTGATGCTCTTCTCGGTATAAAGAGAGTCACCAGCAATTCCGACTGGAATGAAGACGACACATGGCTTTATAAGTGGACCGAAAAGACCGAAACATCGACCGATCCGACAACCGGTGAAACGATCACAACAACAACTAAGGTTGTTGATCCGACCAAGGCCAACTTGTTCAGATATAACGGATACTATTATAAGGGCTCAATGCTGTCGCAAACGCTGTTCCAGCTATTCGGCGTGGCGTATATTGACTACTGTTACTCAAGCGGACGAAACGGTTCGTTCGACGTTGAGTTGCCAATAGCTCGAATTATGTCGCAGGCGACATACAGGAAGCATACATTTGCAGGCAGAAGCGGTAACATTGATGTTCACCACCTATACGTTGACAAGGGCGCAATGCTACTGACAGTTCTTCGTTGGATAATCGACGATGGATTCTTAGAGCAGCTCAAGCCTTTGATCAATCCTCTCTTACAGACTTCAGATGCTAACGGAAAGCAGATCAAATATGATCTGATGAGCGGTAAGTTCTACTTTGTTGACGAAACGACAGGCAAGCCGACCAATCAGGTCGCTACACCGACAGATACGATCCTCGATACTATCGGTGCAGGTCTCGCCGGCACAGCAGACTATATCGCAGGTATACTTATAGGTCTTCTTAATAAATACATGATGAACTATAAGGAATACACAGATCCTATCGCATCGGATCTCAAGAACGGTACGTCTAACTATGATATCAGCAAGCTCTTCGGCTCGCAGGTTGACGGAAAGTATAAGACAGGCTTCTCAGTTAACGAATATCTCAGACAGTACCTCGTTCTTTCCGATGATATCGCTGCTAAGGGCGATGCTCTCAGCGATAAGGATAAGGCTAACAAGGAATTCCTTGATAATGCGGCTTCGAAGTACACAGCAGCCGGCTTCACACAGGCCGATGCGTACGACATAGCACAGGCTGATCTCGCAGTTGATAACATAGATAAGGTTATCGGCGCTTTGATCCCTGTTCTCATGGATCTCCTCGGACCGACACTTGACGGTCTCATTCCGGGAATCTCAGAACACTTTGAGAACGCAACAAACCTCAAGGAACTCGTTCAGGAGCTTCTTCTTAATGAAGATGTATTCGATATGCTCATGCCCCTGGTATTCGGTACTAAGGACAAGAAGGGCGGAGTTCTCGGCGGTCTCTTCTCAGCTGATGGCAGTGTAGGCATCGTTGAAAAGCTTCTCGAGGCTGTTAAGAACCTCGGTATCGACATCACACCTGCCGGCTTCTACAGAGCGCTTTACGGCGATCAGGCTCAGGACGGCAGCTACACCACAGGCACATTCCAGTATAGTTACTATGCTTATAATGCGAATGTCGCTAACTGGTTCGAAATTTGCGCTAACGAATTTAACGGCAGCACAGTTTCCACCGCAGGTAATGCAGGAACAAGAGCACAGGCATACCTCAAGGTTCTTGAAAATATGTCATGGGCTGACATGTATGCTCCGACATATGCGGACGACGGATTTATGTGGTTCGACTATAATGCGGCTGATTATAACGCAGGCTTCAACAGCCTCATTTCAACCGTTTGCTCACTCCTCGCTCCCCTTAACGGTATACTCGCTCTTATCCTCTCAGGCGAAACGCTCACACTTTGCGACTCGCTGACGATCAGAGGTAACAAGGGCTATTCAAGAGGCTTCGTGCCCATTCTCGAGGCTCTCGGTCTCGACACAATGACACAGGCTAAGTATGATGAGGCGATCGTTAAGCACGCAGGCAAAGGCCAGAGACTTGCTTCATTCAACGCTTCACCGCTTAAGCCCGTTCTTGATAACATCAAAGACTTGTTGTTCAAAGACGGCGGTATCCTTGATAATCCGCTCTACTTCGTACTTGATGTTCTCCCGAATCTTTGCTATCTCATGTATCAGTATCCGATCGATGTCAATAACACATCTAGTGGTACAACAAACAACTTGACAGTTGCTCTTGAGAACATTCTCATGCCTGTCACAAAGATTCTTGATATCATTGATCCTGTTCTCGCACAGCTTATCAATATTGATATCAACGGTATGCTTGAAGAATTGCTCGACGTTGAAGCACTTCTCAACAACCTTCTTAACAATCTTCTTGATGTTGAAGAAGATTCAACCGCAACAGACAGCAGCTCAGGCTTGCTCAAGATTCTTGACTTCGGCGAACTCGCAGCATACGGTAGCTTGTTTGCTGATATCAATGCTGTTTCCAACAGACCCGCAACCCGTGAGTCCGCTGATAACGAGGCATCGACATTCACAAAGCTTGAATCAAGCGCAGGTATGATGCTCATCACTCTTATCAGATCAGCTCTCAGCGCTGACGTTGTTGAGGCGATCGGTGACTTCCTTCTTACCACTCTCACAAAGATCGGTACAGTTGGCGCTCTCGATCCCGAAGAATACGAGATGTATTCAGACATCATCAAGGGTATCGTTGCCCGTACCAACCAGATCGACTATGACGAAGGTAAAATGATAGGACAGAAGGTTGACCTTCTCACATCTATCATCATCGCTCTCCTCACAGACTATAAGGTTGACAAACCTCAGCGTTACTTCTACGATTATGACGAAACGGCAAGAGCAGAAAATACTAATAGCCAGTGGGCCGATCCCGACAATAATTGGTACGCAGACAGTAACTACGGTATCAAGCATGACGGCTATGATTGGGAAGCTACTGAGGATAAGTTCACCAAGGATAAGGTTGAGCTTGCTATAGACAACTTTGACTATGTTGTTCAGGCAGCAGTTCCCGGTGTTGTAGCGGCATTGTTCGAAAACAACATCATTTCAGCTGACAGCGGCATTGGCGCAGTCCTTGCTGATATCAACTTTGAAGAAACCGACTCTCTGTGGTTATTCCTCGCTGACCTTCTCAACGATATGGTATTCACAGAGGATATGGTAACGACCATCATCAACGCTATTGCGGGTCTTACCACATCAATGGGCGGCTTCGACACTATCCTTGCTGTTATCGAAGCAGCCGGCTTCGACTTCACTCCCGATGCATTCACATTCAATGCAGACGGTACAAAGACTCAGTTCTACGGATACAACGCTTACGGATTTGATAGCGTAGAATTAGTCGACGGAAAAGTTGTTGCTAAGAGACACGACAAGAATGTCGACTTCACATGGGCAGAAATCGCTGCTAACCACAGCATGTATGACTATGATGAAGAAGGCAACATTAAGTATGTCCTTGACGGCGAGGATAAAGTTCCCGAATATCAGAAAGATACAAACGGCGAATATCTCCTTGATGCAAACGGACAGCTTATTCCGCTTATAGATGCAAAGGGCAATACTATTTATAAGTATGCAACAGCAATGATCCCGTCAGCTTCATCTGTTAAGATTCCGGTTTACGTAGCTTTGACAGACGCAGACGGAAATGTTACAGGCTACAAGCAGACATCACATAAGGAATACACCGTAACAGACGGTAAGGTAACAGAGGCAGACGTTAAGTCAGAGCGCTATGTCGCATTTGACAAGCTGACCGACACAGATAAGGCAGCAGCAGAAGCTCTCGGTTACACAATTCCCACAGATAAGCCCGCTTCAGCATGGTCTTGGGGCATCGACAGCATCGTTATCGACACTGAAGGCAAGACCGAAAAGGAAATCATTCAGGCAACATTCGATGCTAAGGAAGAGAAGCTTATTGACATCGTTTACAGTGTCATAAGACCTCTCGCTCCCGTTATCTCAACCCTCTTTGCAGGCGACTCAATGACACTTCTCGGTGGCATTACACTCGTCGGCAGTAACGGTTACGAGACCTTCATTCTTCCGCTTCTTCGTGCGTTCGGCGCTGACCAGGTTCTTGAATGGGTCAATACTAAGCTCGGCGGCGTAGACGAAGCTAAGAAGGTATTCGGCGACAGCTACCGTGGCCACATCATGACGGGCGACGAATTCGGAGAATTGGTTTACAAGACCAACGCTAACGGCGTTAAGGAGCTCGACTATGACGGACTCGGCGACGCTATCAACGGTATCGTTAAGGATATTCTCCTCTACGTCAGAATCCTTGTTACATATCCCGTAACAACGATCTCTATGGCACTTCCGACATTCTCATACTTCCTGTATGGCGACGGACTTACCACACTCGTAGAGAACCTCCTTATACCGATAACATCACTCACTAACAGACTTCAGGCAGTTATCAACGTTCGTGTTGATACGCTCGGCGCAGGTCTCATAGATATGCTTATCGACGGTTCTTGGACCAACTTCCAGGAAGCTCTCCAGTCATATGTTTCATATGCAAGAGACGAAGACGGTAACATCATCTATATCATTATCAATGACAACGGTGAAGAAGAAATAGTTGACAAAGACACTCCGGGTGCCGCTCCGAAACTCAATGACGAGAACACGGCAACCGCCGACACACTCAACTTCACTCACTCCGTATTCAAGCTTCTCGGCTCACTTGAACTGTTCAACATGAGCGATATCACAGGTGAATACGGAACAGACGCAGAGGGCAATCAGGTCGCTAAGATGGCAGGTATCTGCTCATTCATCAACGGCTATGATCCCGCTCACGAAGACGAACTTGCAGCAGAAGCTGTCAAGAAGCTCACAGACACAGGCGTTACAGACGAGACTAAGCTCAACCACGCCGCAACAACCGCAAGACTTGACTATCGTGCAGAAATCATCAGAGGCTTCTTCAAGAGCATCGCTGCTCTCGGCGACGCCAACAAGGATACAAATGGCTATAGCGGAAGCTTTGGCGATTACGTTCACATCACAACAACAGGTCAGGTTCCTGTCAGCAAGGCTGAGATCCTTATGTTCCTCGTTGAATTCCTCACCGAGAACACAACGATCATCAATATGCTCGGCAAGCTCCTCGGCTACGATGTAAGCGATCCCGAAGACTTCTCCGGTAACGGCGACTCAATGTCACAGTTCCTTGACGAAGTTATCACAATGGCTCTCAAGCATCCGGAAGAACTCGTAGATCTTATCGTTTCGCTTGTTACAGAGTATGACGTAGGCGGCATCTTCTCAGTCGACTTCACAGAAAGACTCGCAAACGAAGAACACTACCCGTTCATTGAGGACGCAAACGATGAAACAGTCGACAAGGATTCACTTTCCGACATTTCAAGAGTTAAGACAGCTCTTGCAACAGACAACCTCAATGTTGTTATCAACAATGTTCTTAATATTCTCAGTGATGTACTCGTAGGTCCCGAAGGCTTACTTAAGGATATCACTCTTGAAGAAGGCGAGAAGCTTTCAATTCAGACACTTGTTGATAAGGTATTCAACAGCTATGTATACAGTGACGAGACTATCAACAGCCTTCTCACAATGCTTATCAATGCTCTCGGCTCAGCTAAGAGCGGTGAAGCTGATATAGTCGGTCTCATTATCGACATCCTCGCTGATGCAGGTATGGACTTGACACCGCAGAATCTTCTCAAGTCAGCTGAAAATGCTCTTGGCAAGAATTCAGACGGCTACGAGCTTCTCAAGAAGTATATCGGCACAAGCGAGAAGTGGAGAGACGTCGTTAATAACGAAGCTAACTTCGGCGACGTTGAAAAGGATAAGACAGTCGAAATCATTAAGAATGCCGGCGCAACAGACGAAACCAAGGAAGTTTACACAGTATACGACCTTGTTCGTGACGGCGAAACAGACACAACAGTAGTTTATAAGCTTGACAACGACTACTATACAGGTACAGTTACAACTGCTGAAGACGGCAGCGAAACTGTCACAATCGACAGCACAGCACTCACTATCGGCGATAAGGATACTCTCACCGTACAGAAAGTAACAGTAAGAGAGTTCGTTATCAACGGCACATGGGGCTTTGCTACAGGCATAACAGCCGAAGATAAGGCTCAGAACAGAGAGCTTCTGACTAACATTCTTTGGACAATTCTTCAGAATGTATCAGATATCCTTGACCTTATTCTCATCGGCGGTAAGCTCACAATTTATGAAAAAGTCAGCATCGTTGGCCTTGAGGGCTACGAAGGCGCACTTCTTCCGCTCATGAAGGCTCTCGGTTTCGAGACATTCAAGACGGAAACAGCCACAGACGAGAAAACAGGCAACGAATACAAGACCTATAAGACAGGTGCTCAGGTTAAGCAGGAAGCTTTGGATACAAATTCAAGATCTCTCCTCGTTCTTATCCTTGACATCGTATTCAACCTCATTGACGCTATCGCTAACAACCCGATGACAGCTATCGAAACAATGCTTCCGGGTCTTAGCTACCTCGTTGCTATCGACACTATCAAGTACGACGATAACTACAATGTTATTAGTGCAACAGGTATTGATGCTATCATCGTCAATATCCTCAAGCCGTTTACCGTACTCGTTGACAAGATCAGCAGTATCTATCGTCTTGATCTTCTCAGCTTTGTTAAGACATTCCTCCAGAATATCGTTGAGGATTCCGATACATCTATCGGCGAAGCTACAGAAGGCAACGCAGTTGACGAAAACGGCACAACAGCACTTTCGGTTGCAGGCGATTATACAAAGGCAGTATTTGCTCAGTACGCTCTGAATACGATCGAAAATGCAGAAAAGTCAATCGAAAATGAGAACTCCGTCACAGCAGGCGACGTTCTCACGATCGAAGGTCAGTCACAGACTGAAAACTCAGTTGCTACTCAGGCAGCTGAAGCAGAAGCCGTAGGCGCAAGCAAGACAGCCGCTAAGGCTAAGGTTGCTACTCAGGCAGGCGCAGACGAGGGCAAGCCCGTCGCACTGGCTGAGGGTGAAGACACAAGCACACAGGCTATCGACACAAGCGATATCCTTGCCGCTCTCAAGTCACACAACACGGTTTCACTCAAGGAAGTTGTTATTGACATTCTTTCAAGAATTAAGATCAACGGACTTTCTCTTACATCAATTCTTGGTGAAGATATGTTCGAGAAGCTCGCTTCTTGCGCTTGGTTCGCAAGCACTGATGACTATGATTCATTCGCTCAGATCGTCACAGACGAAGCTAAGAAGAATCATGAATATTCAGTTGAAGCGGTACAGGTCTATGAATACACACCCGATAAGGAAACTGTTCTTCTCAAGGTTCTTGAGTGGTTCGTATTCACTCCGACTATCAGAGACATTCTTGCAGACGCATTGAATATCGACCTTAGTCAGAAATTTGACAGCAATGATCTCGCAACAATTCTTCCGCAGATCATCAACTTCATCTTCACACAGCCGCAGGGTCTCGAAGGTCTCATTATAGATCTCCTCTCTTGGTACGAGATAAATTATGCGAAGATGAGATTCTCACTCGGCGAATTAAAGAAGAACGAAGCTCCGACTATCGACTACAATAAGGTAGGCGTAACAGAGGAAGACCTCGAAGCACTTCCCGGTGAGGTTGACGATCTCGTTGTCAGCATTATCCCCGTTGTTGTCACTCTCCTTGAGGATACACTTAAGGGCGCAGGCATCGACATCACAGTTAATGCAAACGACAGCGCATCGGTAATCATCAACAAGATCGTTGATTCACTCATCTCAGACGACATGATCAATGGCCTTATGAATACGATCGTCGGACTTCTCGGCGGCGATTCGATCAACGGTATTCTCGAATACGTTGATAAGGCAGGCGTTAAGATTCAGCCGTCGGCATTCGTCGAATTTGACGATGAAGGCAACCTTCTCAACAATAGCAAACTCACTGAAGTTCTCGGTACAACCGACGCAGAGGGCAACTACACAGTCTGCAAGGATTGGGCAGAAGTTGCCGCTAAGTGGCTCGCAGTTGACGAAGCCGGCAACGCAGTTGCTAAGACGGAAGAGATCAATCTCACTCCCGAAGTAGCAGATGCAGAACTTACAACAGTTAAGGTCTACACATTGACAGTTGCAGCTCCCACAGAGGAAGATGCAAACGCAACAAAGACCGTAACACTTTATCATGATGAGGCTACAGGCAAGTACTATGAGTACATTGCAGCAGTCGCAGCAGATGAAACAACAGGCACAGCAGCACAGCCGGCAAGATACGATGAGTACACTGTCGCTGATGCAACTAAGCTTGAACCCGTTGAGTATTACGATGTTGACGTCACATGGGGCATCGACGACGTTGCAGGTCTCTTCGATCTCCTCATTGATATCCTCGTTCCGTTCGGCGCAATACTTGACATGTTCCTTCTTGAAGAAGACATAGTTCTTCTTGACGGTATCACGATCACAGCAGGTGACGGTTATGACAGAGCGTTCATTCCGCTTCTTGAAATGATCGGCGTTACGGGTATCGCAACCAAGCAGGAAATGCTTGAAATGACAACCCGTCAGAGACTCCAGACAATTCTCGGTTACCTTTATAACACAGAGACAGATCCTGATAAGATGGGCGCTCTCAACAAGCTCCTCACCGCTCCGATCACATCTCTGTTAGAGACTCTCCCGAGACTTGCATTCTATGTATACACAGGCTCACTTCAGCAGGCTCTTGAGCAGTTCGTAGCTCCGATAACGACACTCCTTGAAAACGTCGCAGACGCTGTCGGTGTTGATCTCGTTAAGGACCTTATCGTTCCGCTCATGAACAAGGATGAAGTAGTCACCGACGAAAACGGCGATCCTGTTATCGACGAAGTAACCGGCGAAGAAAAGACACAGCCGACATCAACAAAGAAATTCTTCACAAATGTATACGGTGAAGATATCTTCGATAAGATCAACACACTTGAAGACATTGTTGCTATGTTCTCAACGGCTGAACAGCTTGAAACTATCATCTATTACTTCCTCAACAACACAACAACTGAGGCAGGCGACGATATCAAGATCAGAATCCCGCAGAACATCTTCAAGACGATCGTTGAAAATTGCGGCGTTGTTTCAGACCTTGAGACAGCTCGTATCTTCGGCGCATACTACATGGAGAACGGTCAAAAGGCCGGCGATGCTCACAAGGCATACTTGGCATCAATCGAAAGAGACAGCACAACAACATTCGATCATTCTAAGACAAGATACATCGAAGGTTACACAGTTGATCTCAACGCAACAATCGTTTATCTCTTAGGCGACCTTCTCTTCGGCGAATATGAATATCTCGACGATGAGAGTGGCGAAATCGAAACAGCTAAGAGCCTTCTCCACGAGCTTCTTCCGCTCTTTGGTCTCGATGAGAACAGCGATATCATCAAGGATATCCTTCCGAGCCTTACAGGCGAGAACAGATATACTCTCATCCAGATCCTCGTTCAGTTCTTCCTGCATTACGAAGCAAAGACTCAGATGGTTGAATATCTCTCATTTGATGCTGTTGACTTCAACTATGCAGACCTCACTGACGGTTCATCCATCTTCTCAAAGAGAAGAATCAGAAAGTCACTCAACAAGCTCGATAAGGGCATTGAGTCACTTCTCCCGACAATTCTCGGCTTGTTCGACACAAGCGAAATCGAATTCCTTAAGAAGTTCGAAAATGCTGAAAGCATTAAGCTCAGTGATCTTGTTGACGAAATTCTCAACACCTATATCACTGACGAAACGATGAATGACCTCATGGGACTTCTCGTCGGACTTCTTGCAGATAACTCCGAGACTATCGGCGGTCTTGTAGATCTCCTTGAGATGCTCACAGAGCTTAAGATAGCTCCCGAGACTTACCTTGCAGCTCTTGCAGGAAGCGAAGCAAGCCCATTCTACATCTTCCTCAACACTGCTGTTCAGGCAACTAAGACGGCTCACGCCGGCGACGTTGACGAAAACGGCGAACCCGTTGAATACACTGTAACTTGGGCAGACGTAGGCGCATACTACGGCGGATATGAACAGCCGTACGTAGAATACGAATACACAACAAATAAGATAATTGTTGAAAGAGCCGACAACACAGATGATACTTATGCAGTATACAGTTACACTGATGCTGAGGGTAAGGTTATCAACGTTTATAAGCTCGGCGACAACTATTACGATTCAACCGATATCAACGCAGCAGAAGTTGACACAACAGATCTTACTCTCGAGGCTGTTAAAACAACCACGACAGTTTACAAGATCGACGATTCAGCTAACTTCTATGCGGCAGTCGGCGACGAAGTAACGGCTAAGATTCCGGCAGGCGTAACACCCGCAGTTAAGTTCCAGACCGTTACACAGGTTGTTGACGAAACAACAACTAACACGTACCGCGTATTCGAAAAGGTAACAACCGACGAAACCGGTAACAAGACTACAAGCAACATTTACGCTCTGCTTGATGCAGCGGGTGAAGTAACAAGCTTCTACACGCTCAACGGTGAGAACTATGTTGCAACAACAGATGTTGCAGGCTATACACCTGTAGTTGTTAAGGGCGAGAAGTACGTTCTCAACCTCAACACGAACATGACAACAGCAGGCACTAACCACATTTGGGGTATTGATGCTCAGACAACAGCAGAAGCTAAGCTTGATAAGTTCATCGAAATCCTCACAGTAGTTATCAAGCCTCTTGATGCGGTATTCGGTCTCCTCTTCAAGGGACAGGATCTCCACATCATCCCGACAGACGTTAACGGCGAGACTCAGGGTGTCATCGACATCAAGGCAGGCGCAGGCGGATACGAATATGGTATTCTCCAGTTGTTCATCGCTCTCGGATTCGATTCACTCGATATCCACATGACACCGGCTGACGAGTACAATAACGATCAGAGTCTCACTCTCTCCGCTATTGTCGATCCTCTCGTTGACTTCGTTTACACACTTTGCGATAAACCGGTTCAGACACTTCTTACTCTGCTTCCGTCGTTATCGTACTTCATAGCAAGTGATGGCGTAAATGTTCTTCTTCACGACTTACTTGCTCCTGTATTCGGACTTCTCGATCTCGCAGATCCGATTCTCGGACCTATCATCGACGGTCTCGTTAAGGATACTCTTTCACCGATGTTAGAGCCGATCCTCGGCGTACAGCTCACCTCGCTTGATGACCTGACAGGTATAACAGGTGAGGACGGCAGTGACCTCGCTCAGCTCCTCAACAGAGTTCTGACAAGGGTTATAAGAAATGTCGAAGATCTCACAGATGTCGAGATTATCCAGGTACTCAAGGATTCATTCTTCGCTGACTATGCGGCGGCTGCTATCAATATTGAAAGCAAGACGAATGACGCTAAGGTTTATTATTGGTACACCAAGGCAGACGACTCCACCGTATACAAAGCATCAAGTGACGAATATCAGCTCCAAGACGGCGACAAGCTCGTCAAGTCAGCTTATATGGTCAACAGTAAGACAGACGTTCTCCAGCCGAGATGGAAGGTTGACGTAGTTGATTCTTACATCTACCTTCTCACATACGTTCTCAGTGAAGACGTTCTTACACTCATCTGCGACCTTGCAGGCATCGACCTCACTAAGGAAGGCGATGTAGTCGCAACGATCATCAACAGCGTTATCGACGCTGAAGATCCCGGCGTAACACTCGCAGGTATACTCGTTACACTTCTCGGTGCATACGAGGTTGAAGACAACAAGACATTTGACGGTAAGGAAATTGATCTTGTTGATCGCACACCGGATGTTGACGTTGAAAAGATCCCGTCACAGCTTGACGACATCATTCTTAAGAATCTCCAGAAGATCCTTAAGCTCGTCAACGACAATGTTGATCTCAGCGCATCACCCGAAATCGCTGACATGATCGCTCAGTATGCGGCAGATGACAGCGTAACAGTCGAAAAGATCGTTAACGATCTCCTCGGCGACATGGTTTACACCAACGACCTTGCTTCCTCACTCATCAGCATGCTCGTAAGCTTGCTCGGCAGTGACAGCATGGCAGGCACTCTTAACACGGTTCTTCCGCTCGTTAAGGATCTCGCAGGTATAGACCTCACACCGACAGCATTCACCGCTAAGAACGGCACTCTCGCAAGCTTCATCAATGCTGTAACAGCAAGCGATGCAGAAGCAGGCTTAACATGGAATGACGTTTATAAGCACTATGCTGCAACACTCGAAAAGACATACAATGTTTACACTTACACCGATAAGGACGGCAAGGAAGTAACAGTCTATGAGCTTGACGGCGCATATTACGCAGCAGCAGGCGACACAGAGACAGTTGAAATTCCCGAGGGCGTTACACCTGTCGTTAAGACAAATGATGAAGGCGTAGCTGAAACCAAGGCATACCTTGACTTATCAAGCGTTAACTTCGCAAGCGATAAGGACAGCTTCGTAGCTCTCCTTAAGGAAATCCTCGCTCCGCTTCAGGCGATCGTAGACTTCCTGTTCAACGGTGAATCACTTAAGGTTATCGAGTTCAAGGATGCTCCGTGGAAGAACGACGTTGTTGACGAAAACGGTAACCTCACAGGTACACCCGATGAAGATGATCTTAACTACGCACTTATCGAGCTCAAGGGTGCTCACCTTTGGAGCGGCGTCTTAGTTGAGCTGTTCAAGCAGATCAGTCTCTTCGATGACTATAGCTTCAAGTCAGGCGACCTTACGACCGACAACCTCGTTGATGAGCTGTTCGGAATCGTATATCACCTCCTCGGTAAGATCGAATCAGATCCGATCGAATCTATCCTTTCGATCATCCCGGGTCTCACCTATTACATCTACAGCGACGGTCTCATGACCGCAGTTGACAATGCTCTTGCATTCGTTAATCCGATACTCGAAGCTATTGAGCCTCTGTTCTCAGTCGTTGATCTCCTCGGTAAGAAGGAAGACGGCTCGAGCTACAAGTCACTTAGCGAGTTCCTCGGTCAGTATGTAACTTGCGAAGGACTTGAGAAACTCATCACCGGTCTCATTCCCGAATCACTCGGACTTGACCTCGGCAGTGAAATCTTCAAGACTATCGCAGCTAAGACAGGTGACAAGACTAAGTCAGTTCTTGTTGCTGAAACAACCAATAGGTACACCAAGGTTAGAGGCACAAACAACTCTATACTCAGAGGCGTACTTGAGTTCGCACTCACAGACGGCGTAATCGGCGCACTGCTTAACATCGACACATCAACAATGAAGCCCATGACAGGCATTCTTTCAGTCGATCTCGCAGCTCTCGTTGATACGATCCTCGGCGGACTTACAGCAGAAGATGCTCCTCAGGGCGTACTTGATATCCTTATCAAGCTTCTCAACAGCTATAAGGCTAAGTACAGCGTACTTGAGGGTACAGCTCCGACAAAGGTCAACACCAACTACGGCACTGATCTCAAGTCTGACAAGTCAGATGTTGAGACACTCGTACAGGGTCTTGATGCAGTTATAGCTCAGCTCTTCTCAGAGGGTATACTCGCAGATCTCATTAAGTCAGATGCGACATCACTTAAGGCTCTCATCAGCGATATGCTCTACACCGACGACCTGGCAACAACTCTTGTAAACGCTCTCGCAGGCGCACTTGCAGGTCTCGATAAGGAGACAGTAAATGACAAGGGTGAAGTTACAGGCACAACGATGGATTCAGTTCAGAAGATCCTCGACCTCGTCGGAGATATCACGAACATTGACATCGCTTCACTTGCTCCCTCTATCTATGACGGCACTACCTACATCAGCAGATTGACAGCAGGCTGTGCAACATGGACAGATGTAGTAGCTAAGTTCACAAAGACAGCTGACGGCAAGGGCGTTGAAGCTTATGACTTCGGCGTAAGCACCGCAGCAGATCTCTCAGCTCTTATCTATGAGCTTATCAAGCCGTTTGAGGACGTTCTCAACATCATCCTCTTCGGTGGCAAGGTTGAAGTTCTTGCAACAGATGATTGCAACGGCGTTGCTATCACATTCGGCAACATGTACAACTACGCAATACTTCCGCTTCTCGAGGCTCTCAGTGTTGATGCTCCTAAGTACGAGGCAGGCACTACAACACTCAAGACAGTTCTCGACGCTGTATTCGCATTCGTTGACAAGGTAGCCGATGCTCCCGTAGCAAGTGTTCTCGCACTCGTTAACGAGCTTGCATACTTCATCTCAATTGACGGACTTACGACGGTTGTTACTAACCTCGTTTCACCCGTACTTGAGCTTCTCGAAGCAGCCGAGATCATCGCTCCTGTAGCAATCAATGTTGATCTCACAAAGCTTGACTTCGCAGATCTCTTCGCTAAGGATCCCGAGATTCCCGAGAACCCGGCAGATAAGCCTGTTCCCGCAACGGTTGTTGAAATCGTAGCTGACAAGGCTAACGCAGGTCTCCACATTGATCTCGGATGCGATGTAGTTGAAACACTTATCGCTAACCTTACAAATGCTCTCCTTGGTGCAGAGCTCAATATCGACTTCGCAGCTATCGCCGCTAAGGGCATGGCAGCAGTTAAGGCTTCTAATGTAAGCACAGCAGAAACCGACTTCGATATCAGCGACGCAACAAAGACATGGGCTCCGATAGTAACAGCTGATTCAGCTGACGCTCTCGTCGCTCTTGTAACAGAGCTTCTCACAGCAGAAAATGTTAAGGCTCTCCTTAACTCCGAACTCATCGCAGGACTTGACCTTTCAGGTCTCGGCGAATTCGAGCCTGTTGTTAACGCTGTTCTTGATTACCTCAAGACAGACGCAGGCGATTCAGTCGGCTATGGTCTCATTGATGTCCTCGTCGTACTCTTCACGGGTGCTAAACTCGACCTCGGTGTCGTAGACCAGAAGCTTTACAATGCTGTAGCGGCTATCCCGTACGGCTCAGGCAACTTCTCATCAACAGATGAGCAGGTCAACAACCTCATCACTTCTGTTGATACACTTATCAATAAGCTCCTCGGTTCTGATCTTATCGATGCTCTCAACATCGAAATGCTCAAGGACAAGGACAATCTCGCAGACATAATCAACGGTCTCATCTTCACAGAAGATCAGACAATAGCTAACTCACTCGTCTACGCTATCGTTGATGCATTCGCAGGTATGGAAACATTACCCGCTGATGCTAAGGAAGGCGCAAAGACGACCATGGAAACGCTCACATCGGTATTCGAGACAGTTAAGAAGCTCACCGGTATCGAGATTTCACTTGACATAGCTCAGTGGAAGAACGGCACAGGCGCTATCGCAACTCTCATCGGTGACAGCGAGACATGGACTGCTGTAGCAGGTAAGGACACATACGCTAAGTATGAGTACGACACCGGCAAGACAGACGAAGACGGCAAGGCTGTCATGGCTTACGTTTACTCGAACGACGGTGCGACATTCTACGCTTCTGCGGCTGATGTATTCGCCAATAAGGTAGCAGAAATCCCGACCGGCGTTACACCTGTTGAACTCACAGGCGACAATGCAGGCAAGATTCACGCTCATAACTTCGATGTAAACAACTCCGCAACACTCATCGACCTCATTTGCGAGCTCGTAGCTCCGTTCAACGGCGTTATTGATCTCCTTATGGATGGCGGTGCTATCACCGTACTTAACGGCGATAACAAGGGTGTTAAGGTCAACCTTGCTCCTGCTTACAACTATGTACTTCTTCCGCTCCTTGAGGGTCTCGGAATTGAAGCACAGTCGGCAGCAGATGCTAAGGCTACAGGTTATGTAAGATCAATTCTTACTTCTGTATTCAACTTCGTATACAATGATGTATGCGTATCCCCGATAGCTTCGGTTCTCAATGTTCTCGGTAACCTTGTGAACTTCATAGCAAGCAACGGTCTTGAAACAGTCGTTCTCAACCTCGTTGAGTTTGTCAACGCACTTCTTAAGATCATTGCTGAGATAGTTCCGCTCAACGCAGTTATAGATCTCTCCAAGCTTGATATTTCGGTATTCTCAAGCGGCGATCCGATCTACACTATCAGCGCAGACGGCAAGACTATCAACGTCCTCGGCGACATGATCGTTGTTACACTTTGTGACAGCTCACTCGACGCAGGTCTCTCACTCAACGCAAGCGCAGCTGATCTGACAGCTCTTGTCAAGGCTCTGACAAAGAACCTTGTCGGCGCCGAGATCACTCTCGACTTCGAGCAGCTTGCAGCGTACGCAATAAACGGCGCAACACGCATTGATTCTAAGGTAGTAGTAGCTGAAGGCGACACAGCCGTCAACGGCACAACACCTGTTAAGTCACTCGGTATCTATGATATCAATAAGGCTGACTTCTTCGTAGATCTCCTCAGACAGGCACTCACACCCGAGCTTATCGACGTAATTCTCGAAATGCTCAATCCGACAGTTGAAGGCATCACAGACAACCTCGTTTACGGTATCGTAAAGAATGTCACTGATTACCTCGACGGTCTGACAACAGAGGGTACAAACAACACTGTCTACGGTCTTATAGATCTCCTCGTTGACCTCATGGGTGACTACTCACTCACAACTCTTAAGTATGTAGATCAGAAGCTTTCAGGCGATACAGCAGATGTTGCTGACAAGTACGGCATCACATCAACTGAGGCTGACGTCAACGCAATGATCGAAAAGATCTCGGCTCTCCTGCCGCAGATACTTGATCTCCTTGGTGTTGATGGTGATTTGAGCAAGCTCGTCACCGACATGATCTACTCCGACAACGTAGCAAACGCTCTCGTACCGGCAATAGTTAACGCATTCGCAGGTCTTGAGCATCTTGAGTACACTGCACTCTACACCTATAAGGATGGCGACGCAGTCAAGACAGCTTACGAGAAGGACGGCAAGTACTACTCAAAGGCTGATTGCAAAGACGATTCACTCCTTGCTGACTTCGTTCTTCCCGCAGATGCAGAAGCAGGCGAGCTCAAGACAACACTTAACACTGTAACCGAGATCTTCGGTTATGTTAAGGAAGCAACCGGACTCGACCTTTCACTTGACATTGATGCATTCAAGTCAGGCACAGGCGCATTCGCAGCTCTTGTAAGCAGATACAACAGCTGGACAGAAGTTAAGGATGAACTCACAGGTTACGCATACAGCAAGTATGAATACACCGACGCAGAGGGCAACACCAAGACTGCTTACTCAGTTGACGGCACAACATACTACGCAGCTATCGGCGGCGAAACCGTTACAGTTCCCGCTGACGCTAAGAAGCTTGACGGCGTAACATACGCTTACAACTTCGGCGTAGATACAAAGGATGAATTCATAGATCTCATCTGTGACGTAGCAGCTCCGTTCAAGGATGTAGTAATAGCACTGTTCAACAGTGACTCACTCAGAGTCTTTGACGACAAGGATGCCGAAACTGCATACAAGGGTCTCGGACTTACAATGGGTCGTGCATACAACTATGTTATAGTTCCTCTCTTCGAGGCTCTCGGCATGACAAACATCCCGACAGCAGCAGAGATCACAACTAACTATGGCGACGACTTCGTAAGAGCTATCCTTGATACAGCACTCACCTATGTTGAGGGCGTTCTCAACGGCGACCTCATCGGCGGCGCAATGAACATCATCGGCAACCTCGCTGACTTCATTGCAAACAACGGTTTGAACGTTATCGTTCTTAACCTCATCGCACCTATCAACGAATTACTCGTTAAGATAGACAAGATCATTCCGATCTCAATCGCTATCAACGCTGATAAGCTTGACCTCGGCGGTCTCATGGACGGCAGTGTCGGCTTCACAGTCAGCTACGACAGAGCTCAGAGAACGATCCACATTCTCGGTGATGTAATAGTTGTTTACCTTGCTGAGAAGTATGCAGATAAGGAGCTCACCACAGGTGTTAACCTTTCAGCAGGTCTCAACCTCGCTCTCACATCGGGCAACCTTGAGGAGATCATCTGTGACCTCGTAGCTTCTCTCGCAGGCGACCTCGGACTTGATCTCACAACATTCAGCTTCACAGCTATCGCTCAGGAATTCCTTTCAGGCGCAACCTACACAGGAACGAAGATGACAGTTAACGCAGAAGCTGATAAGCCGATCAACGGCACTGACGGCGTTGTCGTCGGTACTTACAGCGGCAATGTTGCAAGAACACTTATCGAAGTACTCGACGAGATAGTCACAGGTGCTAATGTCAATGCTATCCTCGGTCTCCTTGACCTTGACAGCATGCTCAGCACTCTTGACCCGGCTCTCAAGTCACTTATCGACGATGTTCTCGATTATCTCACAGGCGGCACAGTTAAACTCGGTGCAGGTCTTGTAGATGTTATCGCAACATTCTTCTCAGATGATTACACAGTTAATCTCGAATATGTCGATCAGCTTCTCGAAGCTAATTCGACAATCGGATACAGCCAGGCAGACAACTCAACAGGTCTTGTATCCTCTAACGCAGATGTCAACAACATGATTGAAACTCTTGACTCGATCATAGTTCCTCTCATGAGAACACTCGGCGTTATCGGTGAAACAGACACGCTCGCATCACTTGTCGGCGGACTTCTTTACACAGACGATCTTGCGACAACGATTATCAACCTCATAGTTGACTCGTTCGCTAAGATGGAAGCTAAGGAAACATCCTCCACGGATGCAGATGGCAACACAGTTGCAAGCAACCAGCTTAAGGATACAAATGCTATACTTAAGCAGGTCGGCGACATCATCGGCGTTGAGCTTTCACTCGATGTTACGGCATTCACAGCTCTGACAACTCTCCTTGGTGTCACTAACCCGACATCGTGGGCAGACGTTCAGGCTAAGAAGGTTCAGAAGGCTGTAGTTGACGGCGAAACAGTTTACGGCGTTGTAACAGCAACATACACTGTAGACGGTAAGGACGCAACAATGACGGTCTATGCAACCGCAGACAGCAAGCTTTATGAGCTTAAGGACGGCGAGTACGTTGAGATCACAGACAAGACCTTCACAAAGTTTGAAGCTGTTAAGATCTACGCACTTAACACAGATAAGGCTCAGTTCATCAACGTTATCGACGCTATTGCGGCTCCGTTCGCAGGTGTTATCAACAAGCTCTTCTTGAACAACCAGAAGATCTCGGCATTCGCTGATGATGAATACACTGACGGCATTATCTCACTCAAGCTCGGCTCAGCTTACAACTACGTACTCGTTCCGCTGTTCGAGGCTCTCGGTATCACAAATATCGTAGTTCCGAACGGAACAGACGTAAGCGTAGTAAGAGCACTTCTTACAACAGTTCTCGATTATGTCGATCTCATTCTCTCAGACGGACACACCGTTGAGCATGCACTCGACCTCATCGGTAACCTTGCAAACTTCATCGCCAATGACGGTCTTACAGTTCTTGTACAGAACCTCATTGCTCCGATCAACGATCTCATCATTAAGATCGACAATGTTCTCCCGATAGCCGCAACAGTTGACCTCAAGTCACTCGACATTGCTTCCCTCATCGGCGGTAGCGACAGTGGCGAAGAGAGCGCAAGCAGCTCAATGTTCGGCTACACGGACGGCGCTCTGACTATCCTTGACGGCGTTGTTAAGGTATACGCAGGTCAGAACGCTAAGGATTCAGGACTTCACGGAATCGACCTTGACCTTTCAGACGATGTACTCGAAAGTCTCATCGCAGATGTAGTTTCAAGTCTCCTTCCGTCACTTCTCGGAATCGACCTTACACTTGACCTTGACTTCTCAGCTCTCGCTCAGGAAGCTCTCACAGGCGCAAGCCATACAGCTTCTAACATGACGATAGCAGCAAGCGACAAGGCTCACAACGGAACTTACAAGACAGAATCACTCGGCGTATACGATGTCAACGCAGCAAACGTTCTCGTTTCACTGCTCAAGATGATCCTCACAGCCGACAACGTTCAGGCAGTTCTCGAGATGCAGGCAATCAAGGATCTCCTTGATCCCATCATCAACAAGGGCGACACATTAGGCAACATAGTCAAGGATATCGTCGATTACCTCAACGGTAACGTTCAGGATACTCTCGTCTATGGCTTGGTTGACCTCCTTGTATACCTCGTAGCTGAGCATTATGTAAGCTTCGACGTAATCACAAACGACAATGTCACAGAGACAGCGGTCACATATCCGACCGGTATCGACCACGACGACGTAGATCAGGCTCTTGCAGTTCTGAATACTATCCTCGGTCAGGTTCTCCCGATGCTCGGCGTTGACCTCACGGCTCTCGTCAGTGACAACCTTTACACAGGCAAGATGCTCAACACCATCATCGGTGCTCTCGTCAATGCGTTTGCAGGCATGGAAGAAGTCGCGGAAGACGGCTCATCCACGATGGACACTGTAGCTGACGTTCTCAAGACAGTTAAGGACATCACAGGTCTTGACATCAAGCTTGATCCCACAATGTACGCAGATGCTGCCAAGTACCCGATAATGAGCGCAATAGTAGGTGAAGCTACTAAGTGGTCAGATATCACGGTAACAGAAGAAACCTTCAATGCACTCTTCGCTGCAGAAGGCGCAGTAGCTAAAGATGTATTCATCAATGCTATATCTGAGCTTCTTCTCCCGTTCGACGATGTACTCGCACTTCTCCTTGACGGTGGCGCTATCAACAACGGCACTAACTACGGCAAGGCACTCGGCGTATACGACGCAATCAACGTCTACTTCGGTAGCGGTTACAACTACGCTATAATCCCGCTTCTTGAGGGTCTCGGAATTGAGGGACTTAAGACTCAGGGCGAATACAGAGAATACAGCGAAACAAACGGACACATCAAGTACATACTTGAAGCAGTCCTCGATTATGTTGACACAGTCCTCGGCGGCGACCTCGTAGCAGGCGCAATGAAGATAGTCGCTAACCTCGCTTACCTCATCGCTAATGACGGTCTGACAGCTATAATTCAGAACCTCATCGCTCCGATCAACACGATCCTCGAAGCAGTCGACAGCATTATTCCTCTCGCAGTATTCGTCAACCTCGGCGGACTTAAGTTCACAAACGAAGTTCCCGAAGGCTCAACAGACGGCAAGAAGGTATTCAAGGTCGACGCAAGCGAACTTCTCCAGCTTTACATTGCTAAGGATCACGAAGGAATTCCGGCAGGCGTTTCACTCGACCTTTCCAATGCGGCTATCCAGAAGATAGTAGACAATCTCCTTGCTGCTCTTGATCTCAACCTCAGCATTAACCTTGATTTCGCTGATCTTGCTAAGAAGTCTCTCGGCACTATCGAAGATTCTAAGGTTGATACAAGCTGGGATAACGCAGTAAGCGCAGGCGATGAATCACTCGGCGTTCTCGTTCCCGATACAGCCGATGCATTTATGGCACTTCTTCAGATGATTCTCACATCTGACAACGTTAAGGCAATACTTGATATGCTCAATGTTGACCTCGCCGGTCTGATCGACGGTATAGCCGGTCTCAACGACGAAGCAAAGGCAGTTCTCAAGGATGCTATTAACAGAGCAGTCGACGATCCGATGAACCTCATCGTAGTAGTCGTTAAGCTCCTCATCGGTGACTACGACTTCGACGCAACAGACTTTGCACTCAAGTTCGTAGGCAACGCAACCGAAGGCACATACACAGGCGACTTCTCAGATGCAGACATCGAGAAGATTGATAACCTCATCATCAACCTCGTTCCGACAATTCTTGATCTCCTTGTTAAGGATGACTCAGCTCAGATGCTCAAGGATCTCAAGGCAGCTGTCGCAAACAAGGCTGAAACTGAAAACTCACTTGATGCTATCGTCAACTACTTCCTTGGCGAATATGCATTCAAGGATGCAACGGTAGACACAGTGATCGGTATGATCGTTCCGCTTCTTGCTTCACTCGAAAAGATTGACGCAGAAGGTAACGACAGCGACAGTAGCACACTCGCTATAATCGGCGACGCGATCGGCATTGACCTTGCACCGCAGACATTCGCTCAGGGTGGCGGCAAGCTCGCTGAATTCATCGGATCGGCTTCCACATGGACAGCTATCCGTGACAACGCAACATACTTCACCGCAACTCCGAATGCAACAGATGCAAATAAGAACGATTACACATTCAATGGCTACGATTGGGGCGTAACAGACAAGGATAGTCTCATCAACATCTTCGTTGAGCTTCTCAATCCGCTCAGCAGTGTACTTGACTTCTTACTTCTCGACTCATCGCTCGAAGTATTCGGCGACGAAACAGACAACAAGCAGGGTCTCGTAATTCCGGGTCTCGGACTTTACTCAAATGTTATAGACCTTCTTGCTGATGCTCTCGGTATCACCGTTGATGTATCAACGGTTGAAAACCCGAACAGCGTTGATTACCTTGTAGCGTTCGTAAACGGCGTATTCGGATTCGTAGATACAGTTTGCGATTCACCGTTCAAGGCTATCCTCACTCTTGTCGGTAACCTCAGCTTCTTCATCGCTAACAACGGTCTCAACGTACTCGTTGATAACATTCTCGGTATCGTTGACGGTCTGCTTACTCTCATCGACTCCATCATTCCGGAGGCCGACGTCAATAAGCTTCTCAGATCGCTGACAGCCGACATGGTAGCAGGCAACGCAACACTCGTAAGTCTCTTTGGCTCAGACGGTATCGATCTTGATGATATCAGAACGATCCTCGGCTCTGATGACGACCACGGTGCAGGCCTTGTACAGCTCATCAACTCGTTCATTAACAACATCGAGCTTAAGGATGCAGAAGGCAATGTAACTAATACACTTGACTTCTCCAAGGCTCTCAATGACACATTCTTCCTTGACATCGCTCAGGCAGTTATCGAAGAAATCACACCTGCTGAGGCAACACTCACAGATGCTGACAAGTTCGTAACACCTGTCACAAGCCACAGTGTCAAGACAGTTCAGGTTCTTTATAAGATCCTCACAACAGTTCTCACAGAGGACGTTGTAGCTGAAATAGCTAAGCTCGTCGGCAGCAACGAAACTGTAAACGACATCCTCAACGCACTCGCTGAGAACGAAAACGCAGAGGCAGGCGTACTTAATATCATAAAGATGCTCCTTACGAAGTATCTCGTTGAGTACGACATCATCAGCGCAGACGCTATAGCAAAGATCACTCCGAACTATGCTAACTTCGGTATCAACACTGAAGGCTTCGCCAGTGAGAAGGACGCAACAAATGCAGCTATTGCTAAGCTCGACACTCTCGTCGGAAAGATCTTCGAATCAGGTCTCCTTGACAGCGTTCTCGGTGACTACGATTCACTCAGCGCACTCGTTGCTCACTACCTCTACACAGACGACATCGCTAAGATGCTCGTTGAGCTTCTCGTTCCGCTTCTTGCTTCTCTTGAAACAGCAGGCGAAGGCGAGACTCCGCTGATGGATACGATCACAGATATACTTGATAAGTATGTCGCAGAATTCGTAGACTTCAACGGCGAAGACCTCAAGCTCAGCATTAAGCCTACCGCTTGGGCAGGCGAAGGCGCATTCGGCACTTTCGTTGGCACAGCAGACACATGGACAGCTATCCGTGATGCTAAATTCGACAAGTCGACAGATGAAAACGGCGATGATGTCTATAAGCTTAAGGCTGATGTAACATTCGGTGTTACAAATAAGGAAACACTCGTCAACTTCTTAAGCGAGCTTCTCATGCCGCTTGACGTAGTATTCGAGCTTCTCCTTGACGGCGGCGTACTTGCTTACAATGGCACAGCAGCTGCTAAGACAGATAGAATTCCCGATGCATTCGGTAAGGCTATCTCGGCATTCACCGATATCAACCTTTACTTCGGTAGCGGTTATAACTACGCTATAATCCCGCTGTTCGAGGCTCTCGGTATCACAGCGATCCCGACACAGGCTGAATACACAACTTCAGCTGCAACAGAAGGCCACCTGAAGTCGATCCTCAACACGCTCCTGACATTCGTCGACGGCGTATGTGCGACTCCGGTACAGTCAGTCCTCAGCTTGATCGCTAACCTTGCAAACTTCATAAGAGCAGACGGTCTTACGAAGTTCGTATCCAACCTTATCGCTCCGATCAACACGATTCTCAAGGCTGTTGACGAGGTACTTCCGATAGCTATCTTCGTTGACATCACTAAGATCGGCGTTGACTCAAGCCAGATACTTCAGCTTTACATCGGCAAGAACCACACAGGTCTTGACGCAGGTCTCACGGTTGACCTCAGCGAGAACGCTATCAGCACTCTCGTAAGCTCACTTATCCCGGCGGATATGGGACTTAAGCTTGACCTCAACTTCACAAGACTTGCTCAGACAGCTATGGGTACAGGCTCAGGCTCAGCTTCTAAGGTTGATGTACGCTATGATGAATCTGTCGGCACAGGTACACCGCTCGGCGTTATAGACAGCGACAGTGCAGACGCTCTCGTAGCACTTCTCCAGATGGTAGCAACACCCGAAAATGTTGACGCACTTCTCAAGTACCTCAACGTTGACTTCAATGAGCTTCTTAAGGACTTCCCGGATCTTATCCCGGTAGTTGAAAAGGCTCTTGATAACACGGATGCTCTCATCGGTATCATAGTTAACCTCCTTAACGGTAACTATAATGTAAACGGCGTAGACATGATTTGGTACTTCCTCGGCGAAGAAAATTATGATTACACCGGTAAGTACGACGATTGGTCAGGCTTGACCGACAAGACGCTCAAGAAGCTTGATACAATTATCGTCAACCTTCTTCCGACTCTCCTTCCAATGTTCGGCGATGTTTCATCACTCGGCATCACAGGTAACGAGAAGGATCTTGTAGAGGTCGTTGATAACATCCTTAACAAGATGGTATTCACAGACGATCTGATGAACACGATCTTCGCAGCTATCGTACCGCTTCTTGCAGGTCTCGACGCTGACACGGTCGATCTCATCAACACACTCGTAGGCATAGACCTTGCACCGCAGACATTCACAACAATGGCAGGTGGCAAGCTCGCAGCATTCATCGGCGGCAGCGCAACTTGGGCAGATCTCCTTAACAGCAGATTCACCAAGACCGTTACAACCGACGAAGAAGGCAACGAAAAGACAACCTACAAGTCAACATACGCTTGGGGCATCTCAACTGATGATGACTTCCTCGGCGTATTCACAGAGCTCCTCACACCGCTTGAGAACGTTCTCGGCTTCATCCTCAAGGGTAACAAGCTCACAGTTCTCGACAGCGTAGAGCTCAAGGGTGTTGAAGGCTTCAAGTATATCGTTAAGCCGCTGGCTAAGGCACTTGGTCTCACACTCACAGCTACAGAAGCAAGCACCTGCTCAGACATGATCACAGATCTTGTTGAAGCTCTCCTTGCATACGTCAGAAATGACATCTGCAAGTCACCGCTTCGCAGTGTACTTACACTTCTCGGCAACCTCGTATACTTCATCGCTAACAACGGTGTCACGAACATCATCGAAAATGTTCTCGCTCTCGTTGAAGGCATTCTCTCACTCGTCAGCGGTCTCATTGATGAGCCGACAGTCGATAAGCTTCTCTCAAGCCTTACAAAGGGCAACAAGACGATCACCGATATCTTCGGCGCAGACGGCTTAACGCTCGACAGCATCAGAAATATCGCAGGCGACAGAGGCGACAAGCTTGTTGAGATCATCAACAACCTTCTCGCAGGTATCACAATTAAGGACAGCGACGGCAACGAAGTTCCGCTCGCAGTCAACCTCAGCAAGACATTCTTCCTTGATTATTCACAGTACGCAGTTGATGTAACCGATCCGGCAGCTAACACTGACAGAGTTAAGTTCGTCACTGTTGCGAATACATGGACGATTGACACCGCATCATCACTGATGTTCATTCTCAAGACAGTCCTCAGCCGTGACATCATTGAGATCCTCGCTGATCTCGTCGGTGTTAAGGCAGAGCCGACAACATCAACAGATGAGCTTATAGCTAAGATCTTCACTAACCTTGAAAAGAGCGCAGACAACGGCAACGCTCAGGATCTCCTTCTCGATGTAATTATCGGTCTGTTCGAAGGCTACTCAGTATCCTACACAACAGTCGCAGGTAAGAATATCGAAGAAGTAGGCGATCACTTCACGAGCCACACCGATTGCGAGCTTGCAGGCAGAGAAGACGAGATAGATTCACTCGTAGCTAAGCTTGACTCAATGATCAACAAGGCTCTTCCGAAGGTTCTTCCGATGCTCAAGGATACAGTTGACGCAATGGAAGACGGCGAGCTTAAGACTCTCCTTCAGAACATCATCAACGATAAGGATCTTGATACTCTTCCGGAGATCATAGATTACTTACTCGAAAACTTCGTTTACACCAAGAGCATTGCTTCAACGCTCATCGGCGCTCTTGTAGGTCTCCTCGGTAGCGGCTCGGCAGCAAAGACGATCGAAACTATCCTTCCGATAGTTGACAGCGCTCTCGGCACTGACCTCACACCGGCAGGCTTCACAAAGACAAACGGCGCATTCGCTAAGTTCCTTACGGCTGCAGGCGTAACAGCAGACTCAACATGGGCTGACGTTTACGCATACTGCGAGACTATGGGATACGTCGAGACAAAGACGACAACAGCCGCTGACGGTTCGTCAACGACAACAAAGACTCTCACGATCCCGACATCGGCGATCAACATGACAGAGAATGAAGCAGGCTTCAAGGCTCTCATTACTGACATAGCTACTCCGCTTTCAATCGTTCTTGAATTCCTGTTCTTAGGCGAGGACATCAAGGTTCTTGACTATGACGTTGAAGACGAGGACTACACAAGCGGTATCACCCTCACAGGTGTTGAAGGCTATGACCAGACACTTCTTCCGCTGTTCGAAGCTCTCGGTCTTTATGACGCAACAACAGATAGCGGAGACCTTCTCCTCAAGTCAGTTGCTGAAATCAAGGCACTTAACTGGAACGGCGCAGACTTCCTGAACTACGTGATCGACGTTCTCCTCTACTTCGTAGACGAGCTCGCAGAAGCTCCGCTTACAGTTCTCCTGTCGAAGCTTACAGGTATCCTGTACTTCCTCGTCAGTGATAACGTATACAGAATCGCTGCTAACCTCGTTTCGTTCGTCGACGGTATCCTCGCTCTGACAGACGGTCTGACAGGCGAAGAACTCAGACTCAACGACGTCATCGCAATGTTCACAGATGCGTTCAGTCTCGAAACACTCAAGCTCGAAGGCTTACTCAAGCTTCTCGATAGCGAAGGTATCCTTAACGGCGCACTCGCCGAGAACGGAATCGACGCTGCAATGCTTGAAAAGATCGTAGGCATGAGCGGCTCATGGGCAACAGTTCCCTCTAAGCGTTCAGACGCTTCAACGAAGCTCTATAACGCAAGCGGAGATCTTACCGCATACGGCACAGTCGAATACGGCAAGATCAAGACGATCGTCGGTTCACCCGCTAAGACTCTTATGGCAATTCTCGACACAGTATGCTCAGACGAGATACTCGATATGCTCAAAGACCTGCTTGTCAAGGGTACAGAGGAGTCAGCATCGACAGACGAAATCGTCAATGCACTTATTACAAATCTCTCAGATGATCATGCATCTGATTATGTAGCAGAGATACTTCTCAAGCTCTTCACTAAGTACCTCGTAACATATCGCTTGGTCGGCAGCTCAGCGCTTGCAAAGCAAGAGCCGCAGTACTCAGAGACATTTACGAAGGAAAAGATGGAAACTCTCCTTAACCAGGTTAAGGAAGCTCTCCAGAAGGCACTCGGAAGCGGCGTAGACCTCGAGAATATCATCTATGGCTTCCTTGATGTAAGCACAGTACCGAATATGCTCCTTGAGCTTCTCGTTCCGCTGCTTGCTGAAAACGAAGACCTTCTTAACACGATTTGCACATATGTTAAGGAATTCTCGAACCTCGACCTTGATCTTTCACTCACGAACTTCAAGGCTCTGGCACTCCAGTACACAGGCAACAAGAGCGCATTCGCAGACTTCATCGGCACTAACACAACTTGGGCTGATCTTCTCAAGAACAGATTCGAGCTTGTAAAGACAGTTGATGAAAACGGCGAAGAGAAAGAGTCCTACAAGTCCACATACAAGTGGGGCACAGTAGTTGATCTCGATACGCTCGTACCGGTAATCGTCGATATGCTCAGACCTGTTGATGACGTTCTTAAGTTCTTACTTATGGGCGGCGCAGTCAGAGAAGACTTCTACCGTGATCAGACTAAGCATAGCGCTTATGACATCGCAGTACTCGACGAAGCAGCTCTTATGGGCGGCGACGGCTACAACTACGCAATACTTCCGTTACTCGAAGCATTCAGTCTCAATGTTATGAGCCAGTCTGAATATGAGGCATACTCAATCGCAAACGGCTCATCACTTCAGTACATCCTTGAGACACTCGTAGGATTTGTAACAGATCTTCTCAAGTCAGAAGACCTCATCACGGATCTCGTCGGCATCATCGCCAACCTTGCATACTTCATCGCAAACGACGGCGCTGATATCGTAGTAGCTAACCTTATAGCTCCCGTTAACGAGATACTCGAAGCAGTATCAAAGGTATTCCCGATAGCAATCAAGATCGACCTTACACAGCTTAATGTTGAAGGCGGCGAAGTAGCAGTCATTAAGCTCGGCACAGCCGAAGCTGACGAAGTTGGTATCACGATCGACCTCACAGCGGCAACGCTTGAGAAACTCATCGCAGGCCTCCTTGAAGGCTCAAGCATGAGCTTGACGATCAACTTCACAGACATCGCATGCAACACCGTCAAGACAGACGCAAGCGGCAAGATCGTATACAACCCGAACGGCTCTAAGCTCGACACCAAGTATGACGAGTTCTTAGGCTCACAGTACAAGAGAATCGAAGGCGATGCGGCAGATACAATCATGTACATCCTCGACATTCTCGGTCAGGGCGACCTTGATCTCGGCGGCATAGATATCGCTGAAATCATCGAAGCTATCCTCGGACTTCTTGCTAACCAGCATGAGTACGCTCCGATTCAGAACCAGAAGATCAACCCGAACGGCGAGAGACTCGGAACAGACTACTCATCATACATCTCAAAGGCTAACGCTAATATCATCGTCGAGAACTTCGACTCAATGATAGCTAACATTCTTAAGACAGCCGGTGTCGGCGATCTCAAGACTCTCATTAGCGGTATGCTTGCGACGAATGCGAATATCAACTCGATACTTAATCTCTTAGTTGGACTTCTTTCCGACAACAGTGACATTCTCACTCAGATACCCGGTATCCTTGACACGGTAATGGATGTTCTCGGTGAAGAAAACGTCAACCTCACATCTGACCACTACGGATTCCTCTCACTCAAGAATGAGGACGGCACAGGCTTCTATGATAAGCTGCTCGCAGTATCTATCGCAGAAGGCAACGCAACCGCAGGCGTCAACTACAAGCAGGGCGACGTAACATTCGCTAACGCACTCAAGATACTCGGTAACGCAAACACTTGGAGCGATCTCAACAACACATCCTTCAACGGTTGTGATTGGGGCTTCAAGGATGGTGACCTCCACGGATTCTTGCTGACATTAGTTCAGTTGCTTACACCGGTCAACGATCTTCTCGGATTGTTGCTCTACGGCGACCAGAATGAAGTTATCCTTAACGCATTCGACATCGTTTCGATCTCAGGCGGCCCGGGCTATGACTTCGCAATAATCCCGCTCTTAGAGGCACTCAGCATAGACAATGTTCCCACAGCAGAACAGTATGTCAAGATGATCAACGGCAAGGCCGGCACGACATCAGTCATCGGCGGCGTAACCTTCAAGAATGGCGAGATGGCAGTTCTCGGAACGCTCATCACCTTACTTGAGAAGTTCATCGTAGATATTTGTGATAGCCCGTCGAAGCTTCTCGACGTTATCCCGAATCTCGCATACTTCCTTTCTAACGACGGCTTGTCTATCGTATATCAGAACCTTATCTCCCCGCTTTACGGCGTACTTTGCGCAGTAAACGCAATCCTCGACACAGGTATCCCGACAAGAATCGAGCTTGAACAGATCCTTCACGATATCGACCTTGGCACATGGGTACTCTGGTCATGGATAGAACTCAAGATTCCGGTAATTGATTGGCTCAAACTCGCAAGACTTGGCGCTTCATCAGTTATCGAGAAGAGAACTTCAAGAAGCAAGGCAGCTTGGTCGTACTCCAACCCGACAAAACCGCTCTATGAGACTTCACCGTACATCGAGCAGTACATCGGCGGCAAGTATGTCACAGTCTCAGATCCGGGCGTAACTAAGTCAACTCAGACCTACATCGTAGCTGACAAGGCAGACGTTCTCGTAACGGTACTTCGTTGGGTACTCAACATCTTCGATAATGAGGACAACATCAACGCAATTACCGAGTGGATCGGCGGTCTCTTCGGACTTGAAGCCGGCGGCAAGGAAATCGTTAAGTTCGGTCTCGAAACAATGATGGACTATGCAAGACAGCTTCATACGACAGACGCAATCATCGGCGCATTCTTCAGCGCATTCGTAACCTTCACCGCAATCACAAATACAGTCGCAGGTGAATACAACAAGGTCAAGAAGATTCTCAACGACATCTTCACAGAGCTTAGTAAGTGCGACAGCGATTGCTGGTATGCAAATGTAGCAGACGCAATGCAGGCGATAACCGGTTGCTGGAAGCAGACGATCGGTACAGACGACGATTACCACGGTGCTCAAGAGGAAACAGAGGAAACACTCAACTGGTTCCAGAAGATCATCAAGGCAATCAAGGACTTCTTCGAGAAGCTCAAAAATCTCTTTAAATAATCTCACCTGACGACAGTCGGTTAGATAAATAAAGAACAAAACCCCACCTCGCAAGAGGTGGGGTTTTTGGTCGATTAAATTGGTGCGTTGAGGTGCTTTCTGCTCGATATCAAGCGATACAGAGGCGAAGCCTTTCGGTCGATTAAATTGGTGCGTTATGGTGCTTTCTGCTCGACGGCAAGTGATACAGAGGCAAAATCTTTCGGTCGATTAAATTGGTGCGTTAACACCACGCTCCTTGATACTCTCCATATCCAACTCCTCACTGCTCTCATCTACCGCTTCTTCTTGCGATTCCTCTGTCGCAATCTCGAACGAGACTGATGCGGAGTCGAACATACTGGCGGGGACTATGATAGGTTGTACGGTATAAAGCATATCTCGCAGTTGTGCAAGAGCTGCCTCGGTTAATATAGTGTTGTTTCGGTTGACACCGGCAGAAGCGATTTGAAAGTATGCGTTAAGGTGTGCATCCAACGCATCATTGCGTCTCGTTGGCATCTTCATCGCTCCTTTCAAAGCTGCTTAGAAACTGTTTAAGTTCTTCGCAGTCGTCAGATTCTTCGACTTCACGATAGCCACAAGGCGGGTGATATGTAAATGTGTACTCCAGAGGTCTACACCTGAGCAAGAGTTTAATCTGCTTTGACATATCAAACATAAATGAGTAATTGTGACTAATGCGCTGCTCTAATTCAACCTGCCCTGGCTGTAGATTTGACATATCAATCTCGAATGTGCCTTGGTCTGTGCCGAGGGAGATTTTCACCTGCATAATGTTGTCAATAGGCGGGATACTATTTGTATCGTAACCGTTGTTCATATAGCTTCTTGAAAACCTCCAATCCTTTATCTACTGGTGCATCTTTTTCGTCGAGCAAATCCTCTCTGTCCCAGAGGTATTCGACATTAACATACTGCTTAAGTTTGTTGATATTATGGTCATCTCGTATCCTCACATCTTTATCCAGAGCAAAGACGACTCTGCATCCAAGCCTCGCGAGGATTTTGAGTTGATGGGGGTTCAAATGACTCGTTAAAATTGCCGCCGTGTTGTGAATTCCCCAGGTATCAGCGAGCAAAACGCTCTTACAACCCTCGAATAAAATGACTTCGCGGGATTTTAAGATGTGTTCCATATTTTCTACGAGTCCGTAGATGGTATCCATCGTTCCCCAGGAGTGAAAATAGGTGTATTTACGCTGTTTTTTCTCTTTCCAGAGCGGGTCAAGCGTTCTACCACCTATGTTCACGATTTTTCCTTCGATATTTCGTATCGGGTACACCAATCTGTCGGAAAAACTGTCGTAATAGACTTGAAATTTATCGAGAGACTCTCTTGAAATGCCCTCTTGCTCCCAAACCGCAAGTTTATCGTCCCGTTTTTCGTATCGTTCCATATAATCATTCGGTAAAACGGTCGAGGCGGACTCTTTACGGCTTGATTTCGGTTGTTTGAACCGCTTGCAGGTCATTGTCGCTGCCATTTT
>CAYZOU010000009.1:0-44323 GCA_964480405.1 uncultured Faecalibacterium sp.
AACGCTGAAAGCATCTAAGCGTGAAGCCATCTCCAAGATAAGATATCCCATAGCACAAGCTAGTAAGACCCCTCAAGGACTATGAGGTTGATAGGCTGCATGTGTAAGCGTAGTGATACGTTCAGCTAGGCAGTACTAATAGGTCGAGGGCTTGACCATATTCTTGGTACTTTTTTGTGGATGTTTCTTCACGTCTTCGCTTTGTTTAGTTTTTAGGGTACAAGATACCGACACCACCGATTTCGGTGGTGTTTTTCTTTTTTCATCGTTAAGCAGTTACGGCTGCTTGATTTTTTTATCGTCGAGTAGAGAAACAAACTCATCTAACCGCTTGGAGAAACTCGCTTTCGAGCAGTTTTTCTTCCCGAAGCATACACACCAAAGCGTACCAAAAATTAAAAAGTATAAAGAAACTGACCTGCAAAATCGGCTATTCATTTTCAATACATAGTCATCTATTTATAAAGTATTGACTTTTGAACTTATTATGTGATAACATCAGACCACTTTAAACAAACGGAGGATATCAGATGGAAAACAAAAGTCAAGAAAAATCAAAAATCAAGATCTTACATAAGCCTGCCAAGGGCAGAATGGGCGCACTCTTAGTCACGTTCGCTTGGATAGCTGTCTGGAACATCATTTATCAGGCGGTCCACGGACTTTGGGCTGAAAGCTCGATTCAAATCGTAAACTGGGCGTTCTTCGCAACAGTCACACTTTTCTTTATGCAGGAAGAACTTACATATAAACAGCGCTTCTGGCATACGCTCATCGGCGGTGCTGTCGGCTTGCTGTTCGCAGCGTTCATCGGAATAGTTTGCACGGTAATGATGCAAAACGGCATAAGCTATCTCACGTCGGTGGCAGTACCGCTGATCATCTCGATAGCGATGCTCATTCTCCTCAATCCGTATCTGCCGGCTGTATTCAACAACGTCGGATTCATCTATCTCATCATCGCCTTCGTTGAAGCTGAAAAGGTCGTTGAGATGCTTCCGAGCTACTTGATTTCATTGCTCTTAGGCTCGTTGATCCTCAACCTCGGTTGCACGTTCCTCTTGAACGCTTACACAAAGGCAATGACCAAAAAGGCTATGGCCGCCGCTGCCGAAAAAGAAGCGGCAACAAAATAAACCGTATATTATCAAAACCGCATATGGTATGCACCCTGAAAGTTTCGTGCTTTCTGTGGTGCATATCACATTTTCAGGCAAAGAAAAAGTGAGGGCACACGCTCTCACTTTTTGAAATTATTCATTTTTGCTTATGCCTGTTCGGGAATCTTGCAGACATCGACCCAACTTTCGTAAGCTGAATATTTTTCCATTTCGGGGATAGTCAGCTCAATGGCGCTGTTACTGCTTCCGCAGGCGGGGAAGACCGTTTCAAAGCGTTTTAGGCTTTCGTCGAGGTACACCTTAACGCCGTCGTTGATTGCAAACGGGCATACGCCGCCGACAGCGTGACCTATGTATTCTTCGACCTCATCGAAGGAAAGCATTTTAGCTTTAACATGAAACGTATCTTTATACTTTCTGTTGTCGATTTTAACGTCGCCTGCCGCAATTATAAGTATTGCTTCATCGCCGAGTTTAAACGACATCGACTTTGCGATTCTTGCGCCCTCGACGCCGAGGGCTTGAGCGGCCAATTCGACCGTTGCGCTTGAGACATTGAATTCAAGCACACGGTTCTCCATGCCGAACTGTTTGAAATATTCTCTGACTTTTTCAATTGCCATGTTGTCCTCCTGTGCGGCAGAGACCGCCCGCGAAGCGGGCGGGGCGGTGAGCCACGTGCACCCCGAGCGAAGCGAGTGGGTGCCGGGGTCGCCGCCGAGAGGCAAGTCCGGCGGCGGGCACTCACTTCGTTACCGCGCCCGCCGCCTCCTCCAAGTCGCCCTCACCTCTGCCGCTGTTAGCTTAATCAATTATTCTTTTCAACATCTTATCTAAGCCGGCATTTATGATATCTGTGTCGGCAAGCTCAATAGCGCCTTTGTCGGCGAGTGCGGCTGTCTTCGGATCAATCGGAAGCTTCGCAAGAACGGGAAGTCCGAATTGCTCGGCTGTTTCGTCAACCTTGCTTTCACCGAAAATGTAATGCTTCTTTCCGCAGTCGGGACATTCAAAATAGCTCATGTTTTCAACTATTCCGAGAATGGGGATATTCATAAGCTCAGCCATGTTGAGCGCTTTTTTGACTATCATCGAAACCAGATCCTGCGGCGTTGCGACAACAACTATGCCGTCAACGGGGAGATTTTGAAATACCGTCAGCGCCACGTCGCCCGTTCCCGGAGGCATATCGACAAACATATAGTCAACATCGCCCCATGCGACCTCTGTCCAAAACTGTTGGATAACGCCGCTTATGACAGGGCCTCTCCAAACAACAGGTGAATCGTCTTTTTCAAGAAGAAGATTTATTGACATGGCTCGTATGCCCGTTGATGTGACCTTCGGAAGAAGCCCCGTGGCATCAGCCTCGGCTCTGCCCTTTATGCCGAACATCTTGGGGATAGACGGGCCTGTTACGTCTGCATCTAAAACTGCGGTCTGCTTGCCTCTGAGTTGCATCGCCGTTGCAAGCATAGCCGTGACGGAGGATTTTCCGACGCCGCCCTTGCCGCTGACGACAGCTATGACCTTTTTAACGTCGCTGTATTCGTTTTGTTTGAGTCTCATATCCTCATGCTCACAGCTTGAAGAGCAGGAGGAGCAATTGCCACTGCAATTTTCACTCATTTTCAGCACCTCTTTGTAATTTTTTTGTATTTCTTAATTCAATAAAGAACTCACTTAGTGCGTTTGAACATTCCTCCTCCATAAATCCGCCGATCACCTCGGGCTTGTGGTTGAAGGGAAGCTCAAACATATTCATCACAGAACCGCAGCAGCCGGCTTTTTTGTCGTATGCGCCGAACACTACTCTGCGGATTCTCGAATTTATTATTGCGCCTGTACACATCGGACACGGTTCGAGAGTGACAAACATATCACATTCCCAAAGTCGCCAACCGCCGAGCCTTTGACAAGCGTCGTTTATGGCTTCTATCTCGGCGTGGTACAGTGCGTTTTTCCCGTTTTCACGTCGGTTTCTTCCTTGACCGACTATTTCACCGTTTCTGACGATTACCGCACCGACGGGAACTTCTCCGCTGTTACTTGCCTTTTCGGCAAGACTCAGTGCGTACCGCATAAAATCTGTATCTGTCATAGGCTCACATAATAATGGGTATACCAGCAGATGGCGATAAAGGCTAATATCATCGGAAGATTTATGAGATATGCCTTTGCCTTTTCACCTTTTGACAGGTAGCTTTTTTTGCCGCAAGTCGATATTCCGCCTCTGCGCAGGAAGAAAAGCGCAAGACAGATAATACCGATAAAGATAACGGCGAAAATGATAATGCCGCCGGCAACGTCAGCGACCTTGTCGCCGTAAATATCAGCTAAAAGCGAGATAACACCGGATATCGCATTGTTAAACATATGAATGAAAAATCCCGTCCACAAAGAGCCTGTCGTCACCGTAAAGTAGCCTATCGCAAGTCCCGCAACAAAGGCGAACGGCGCTTGTATAAGGTTACAGTGGACAAGACCGAAGATGACAGCCGCCATGGTTACTGCGAAAATATCACCGTATTTTCTAAGCGGTTGCATGATGACACCTCGGAAGCTTATCTCCTCAATAACAGCGGCAACTATTGTCAGCCGCATTAAATATATCACGGCTTCAAAGCCGGAAGTCGGAGTCGAGACCTGCGGTGAGGTTAGAGTAAGTCCGAGAGACTCCAAAAATAAAGTCAGATACGCTGTGAGATAGCTTCCGACAAGACAAAGCGCAACACCTGCAGGAACTGCGAGTACCGAAAGAGCGGTGTCCTTAGGCTTGTCAAGCGGCAATATCTCGTATGACGTGAACTTCTTCTCATAAGCGCCGCAAAGCAAAAACGGCGTACAGATAGCGAATATGGTTATGAACATTTCAGCCGCTTGCCTGAAAAGCGTATCCGAGCCGTAAAGGTCGCCGAGACCCAGAGAATACAGAAGCAAAAACAGAAGCTCCTGCATCAAAAGGAATCCGAGGACGCATACGCCGCCCAAAATTCCGTATCTTTTCAGCTCGCTTTTTTCCCTCGCTCTTTCGCCCTCGATGAAATGAAATCTGTCAAATTGTTGCCCGTACATTTCGCCACCTACTTTGCATAGATCATGCCGATGATTCGGTTGACCGTTCTTGTCGGCAAGACCTTCGCAAGCGACACCAAGAACTTATATTGAGCGCCGACCGTTGAGAGCGGCTTCGGGTTTTTCGCCGTTGCGAGCTTATAGATTTTGTCGGCGATCGCTTTCGGGCTCATGCCGTTTTGCTCGTCGTGTTCCATCGTGGAGACGCTTTTTTGAAGTATGCCTCGGTAGACATCGTCGCCGCTTGTGTTTTTCTCCCTTGCTGCCGTGAAGCCCGTCTTGACGTCTCCCGGCATGACAGCGCAAACCTTTATGCCGAACGGTCGAAGCTCATTCGCCATGGCGAGTGTCAGAGAGTTTACCGCCGACTTTGAAGCGGAATAGAAGGCTTGAAACGGAATTGAGAGCGGTGCTGCCAGAGAGCTGACGTTGACTATCGTTCCGCCGCCGCTTTTTCTCATATATTTGACCGCCTCATTGGTACAAGCGACTGTTCCGAAGAAGTTAACGTCAAACTGCTTTTTAGCCTGTTCAAGAGCGGTAAATTCCGCCGCACCTGATATGCCGAAGCCTGCGTTGTTGACCAAAACATCAATATTTCCCGAACGCTTCATGACCTCGGCGAATGCATCTTTAACGCTGTTTTCGTCTGTTACGTCGCAGGTGATATGCTTTATTTTTCCGTTATCACTGCCGTTTCTGCTCAACTCATAAACATCAAAGCCGTTTTCGACGAAAACCTCGCAAGCCGAAAGACCTATACCGCTGCTGCCGCCGGTAATTACAGCTGTTTTCATTGTTTATCACCTCTGCTGAAAAAACTTAAAATAAGATCCGAAACGATATTTTATGCGTTTCACGGCTTGAATACAGATAAGCTTCTCGCAAGTATTTTACGAAGTGCAAGTCCGTTTATACAATCAAGCCGAATGTGGATCGGATAAAATATGTATATTACATTATATTGTATTTTGCACGCAAAAACAAGGGCGTTCTGATTATAATTGTATTAAATTTGGGGCAGTCGCCGGCGAAGCCGGCGGAACGGCAAGAGCGTGTGTACCCGCCCGTGCGAAGCACGGGTGGGTGCCAAGCTCTTGCCCCGCTGATCGAATGCGGAAAAGTGATAACTTTGAAGGCTGATAGCGTTCGACTGTCGGCGGAAGAACGCACTGAGTAAGTGGCTGAAATCCAAAAACAACTCCGATATTTGGTGATAACCTACAAAATTTTGCACAAAAAATTGTGCAAAACAGCCTAAAACTTGTGCTTCCATCCAAAACTGAAAAACTTTGTCGAAAACACTTGCATTTTTGCTTCGCTCGGTATATACTTCGTATTGTCAAGGGGAAAGACCCCCGAGACATTAAAAAGATTTCTCCATTTTTTTGAATGTTTTCTTCATATTTTCTCCTTTTAAAAGCGTTTGAGTTCCCCCTCAAACGTTTTTAAACTTTTATGGGGAATTTTTACATTTAATATACAAAGTGTATACAATTATGTTGTTTAATTATATTCACAGGTTATAGTTTGTCTTAAAGCTCAATAATATATATAATGAAAAGCCTGTGACCCCGAAATCAACTTGTCATCGGAGTGAAGTGTGTGAAAAAGAATAACTCGAATTTCAGAATAAAGACCTCTCTTGAATTTAAAACAGATAAGGAGCAAGCAGGAAGAAGAAAGCTGACGTTTGGTCTGTTCTTCGGAATCGGAACCGTGATGTTAGCTTGTGTTTGCCTTTTGCTTCTTTTGAAAGAATACGATTTTGACGTTGACAATATAATAGGCAGAGTCTCCGAAACGAGCGAAACGGGCAACAAAAGCACCGAGCAGATGGTCAAGCCAGAGGGCAAAGCTAACTTCTTATTGCTTTGCTCAGATGATTCCGGTGAGAAAGTCCACCATGCGGCAATTTTAAGCGTGGATCTCGGCAAAGCTAAGATGACGGTCAAAACCGTCGACGCAAAAAAGAAAGTCACCGTCAACAGCCTGACGGGCGATCTCTCAAAACAGCTGTCTCACGGCGGAATGACACAGGTTGTTACGGCTGTCGAAACACTGACCGAGACGGACATATCAAGATATATCAGAGCCACGGACACCTCGTTTAAGGGCTTAGTCAAGGTTTTCGGAGGCGTACCTTGCACGGTGGATAAAAAGATAAGCTATTCGGTTGACGGCGTAGGATATATAATAGAAAAGGGAACGCAGACCTTGACAGCCGATATGAGCTATAAATATATGTATTACCTCTCACAGCAAAACGAGAATATGCCCGAAAAAATGAGCGAGTTTTTGACCGATATGCTTGCCGCTTTCATGACACAGAGTAACTTCGGAAGAATAGACAGCATATATAAGAGCCTTGTAAATATACTCGACACGGATATTTCGGCTTATGATTTCGCAAATAACAAGGCAAACCTCGGATATCTGATAGAGAATTTTGAGGGACAAAAAGCGAAAATAGAATAATTTTTAAGCAAACTGTACAATATAATGCACAAAAATTTGTGCAAAACAGCCTAAAACTTGTGCTTCTATCCAAAAGTGAAAAACTTGATTTAAAAGCCTTGATTTTTTCGGCCCGTTAGTATATACTTCATATTGTCAACGGAGGGAAACCTCCTTGACATATATTTAGATTTCTCCATCTTTTTGAATGTTTTCTTCATATTTTCTCCTTTTAAAAGCGTTTGAGTTTTCTCAAGCGTTTTTAAACTTTTGTGGGGAATTTTTTTGATATCTATTGAAAAAGGTCTATAATATAGTATAAAATATATTGGTAAAATTTTATATTATAAGGAGAGATCACATGGATCCTATCAAGGTTGATTTTACAGGCGGCTCAGGCTCGTCTAAAGGCTCGGGTAAAGCGGCGGTCGTTGTTCCGTCAAGCCCCGTAATAAAACAGCTTATCGCAATTGTCTGCGCTGTTGTCGGCGGTGCGATAGCTTATTATTTCTTGTTGCCGCCTTTGAATTTTAAGGCGCTTGAGATGTATGAGTTTTTCGGTATAATAATAGCGATATATTTTGCCGTACTCCTGCTTTTAAGCGGTGCGACGAAAAATCCCGAATATGTGCCGTATATGAAGAAGAAAGCGATAGTGCCGCTTGTCATAGTTGCCATCGGTGTCGCCGTGGTCGCAGTGGGCTATCTCACTTCGTCGGTTTTCTTCAGAGCCGATTCCTATAGCAAGATAATCTCGGTCGATGAAAACAAGACCTTCGCCTCGGATATCAAGGAGGTCGATTTCTCGGCTGTTCCCGTTCTTGATAACGATGCCGCTGCGGCTTTGGCTAAGAGAACTCTCGGCGACATTGCTTCGATCGGAAAAATATCGCAGTTTGAGATCGCGGGCGACTTCACTCAGATCAACTATAAAAACCGTCCCGTACGAGTAACAACTCTCGCATACGGCGACATTTTCAAGTGGTTTAAGAACACCTCATCGGGCTTCCCCGGCTATATTATCGTCGATATGGTGACTCAAAAAGCTGAGTTTGTCACACTCGACGAGGGAAGCTATATGCGATATTCGCCTTACGAACATTTCAGCAAGTACCTCATGAGACATTTGCGATTTGAATATCCGACTTATATGTTTGGTACGCCGACCTTTGAGATCGACGAAAGCGGAAAGCCATATTGGATATGTCCCGTTGAGGATAAGACCATCGGTTTGTTCGGCGGAACGGATATCAAGGCGGCGATCCTCGTCGATGCCGTCACGGGTGAGTTTTACGAATACACCGTCGATCAAATCAAAAACGATGCCTCACTTCAATGGGTCGACGGAATTTATTCGTCACAGCTTTTGGTCGAGCAGTATAATTACTACGGCAGATACGCCGACGGCTTCTGGAATTCCGTCATAGGTCAGACGGGCGTCAAGGGAGCAACCGAAGGCTCGAACTATCTCGCTCTCAACGATGACGTTTATATGTATACGGGCGTAACATCGGTCAGTAACGATGAAGCGATAATCGGCTTTGTTCTTATCAACATGAGAACAAAGGAGGCTAACTTCTATAAAATTTCCGGCGCAAAGGAATACTCGGCGGCGAAATCGGCTCAGGGCGCAGTACAGAACTTTAAGTATACCGCAACCTTCCCGATACTTATAAATATAAGCGGACAGCCGACCTATTTCATGTCGCTGAAGGACGACTCGAATCTTGTTAAAATGTATGCCATGGTAAACGTTGAGCAGTATCAGGTCGTCGTCACGGGCTCGACCATCTCGGCGTGTACGGAAAACTATATGAACAAGCTTCGTGAGAACGGCATCAATATTTCGGTTGACATCGACAACATCAAGGATAACACCGACGAGCCGTCAGCCGATCAGCCGGTCGAGACCTCAGTCGTCAAGGGCAAGGTCGAGGATATCAGAACGGCGGTCATCGGCGGAGACAGCTACTATTATATCAAGCTTGACGACGGCGAGACATATTATAGTATAAGAGCAGGCTTGCAGCAGAGCGTCGTTATTCTCAACGTTGGCGACAGCGTCGAGATAACCTGTGAAAAGGGCGACGGCGATATAATAGAAGCCGGCGGCATTAAAATCACAGCCGAAACCGAATAAAACGAACGAATTAAAGATTGTGTGGGCTTTGTTGCTCACACAATTTTTTTGCGGAAGGAGGCGGCGCACGCACTTGTGTGCGCCGCCGGAGCTCGATGCGATGCTGATTTTGAACCCGAGGCAAAGCTTCAAGTCAGATGAAAGTCGGCGACGCCTCTCCGAAATTTTCTCGGAGAGGCGCATTAAATCAAGACAAAGCTCAAGCTTTCCGATTCGCACAGCCCGAGGTTTGGCTCAGCCACCAAGCCGCTTGCCGTATCCAAGCGGCATCAGCGGGGCGGCGGATTGTCACCCCACTCGCTGTCGCTCGGGGGTACGCACTCCGCCGCCGTTACGCTCGCTTCGCTCGCTACCGCAACCCAACCCTCAGCACAGCTTTTAAGAAATATTTTCGCCGATACTGTGTCGGGAATCCTCGACACCCTCATTTTAAAAAGATAGCTCAACGCACTTTTGCAATCGGACTTTCATCAGCCTACGGAGTTTCTCGTAAAATCCAAGCAAAATCAGCGGGGCGGCTGTTCGGCACTCACTCCGCCCTTCGCCTGCGGCGAGCGCTACGGAGTACACGAACAGCCGCCGTTACGCTCGCTTCGCTCGCTGCCAACATAAAATATAAGTATCCCGACATCGAAAAAGCTGTATATTTTTCCCTGACATGACAAAAATATCAACGGGTATTGTTGCTTAAAGAAAACGAAGCCGAAAGCAAAGAAAAAAGCAGGCGAAAAACGAGGTATTTTATAAGCGTTTTTCGCAGTGTGAGCGATGATAATATCACGAAAAGAAAGTCAAGATAACAGACAGAACAGCAAAAAGTGTATACAAAAATCGCCCCAAAATTGAAAACTCGATTTTTTCAACTTTTGTACAAAAAATTAACGGATTTTATTTCAACACTTTAAAGTGCGAACGCAAACAAGGGGCAAAAAAAGCGAAAATATGAAAAAAAATTAAGACGAGTTCGTCATTTTACACAAAAACAACCTGAGAAAATATTTGACAACTTGGGCGAAAAATACTATAATGCCAAATGTCGCTGCGAAAATTACGGTCGAACGCACATTGCAGACAATGCAAAATCTGAGAAAAACACCACTGTTTTGAGGTCGTTTTTCGGGCGTTCGATACTTAAAGGAGCAATTCGATGATTAACAAGATGAAGGGTGCTAACGATAAACTCCGATATCAGCTCGTGAGAGTTATTATTGCGGTTATCGTAATTATCACCTGTACGGCATCAACGGTTATGGCTGCTGCCGATCTGACAACAACTTTTGTCTTTTGCGATAACGAGCTTACGAAAGTCGTCTCGTTTTCGTCACTTCCCGAGGATATTCTCAACAAGGCAAATGTCGAGATCGGAGAATACGATTTGGTCGATCTTACCGGCTACAACGAAAGCGGAGAGGATTCGATCATCTATGTTTACAGAGCAAGCGAAGTAACAGTCGTTGACGGTAAGAAGAAGTATTTTGTTAAGACCGCAGGAACGGTCGGTGATGCACTTGAAATGGCAGGAGTAACTCTCAAAGAGGGCGACTCGCTGAACTTCGATGCCGACCGATATGTTTTCGAGTCAATGGTCATAACCGTGAAAAGAGCTTTCGGTGTTACGGTCACTGTTGACGGAAAAACAACGAGCTATAAGATCTCGGGCGGTACTGTAGCAGATGCACTTGAAAAAGCGAAAATTACCCTCGGCGAGGATGACGAGATCAATGTCGGACTTGACAAGAAGGTCAAGGAGGGCATGAAGATCAGAATTAAGCGTGTTGACTATAAGACACGCAAAGAGACTGAGACCCTTTCCTACAGCGTCAAGACAGTCAGTGACAGCTCAATGTATAAGGACCAGACAAAGGTGGTCACAAACGGCAAGGACGGCAAAAAGGTCGTCACATACAAGGACAAATATATCGACGGTGAGCTTGTCAAATCGGAAGTAGTAAAGACAAAGGTAATATCGGAGGCTGTCGACAAGGTAGTCAAAAAGGGTACAAAGTCAAGACCTGTAGTTAAGGTCAACGGCAAAAAGACTATATCCGAGTTTTCACTTCCGTCAAGTGTTGAGCTTGATTCGAACGGACGACCGACTAAGTACAAGAAGCTTATCACAGGCAAGGCAACGGCATATTGCTGCGGAACGACCTGCTCAACGGGCGTTAAGGTTAAGCCCGGCTATGTAGCGGTAAACCCCAAGCAGATCCCCTACGGCACGAAAATGTATATCGTTTCATCGGACGGAAAGTTCGTTTACGGTTATGCAATAGCAGCAGACACGGGCGGATTCGCTTATAACGGCAGCGGAACAGTCGTCGACCTTTATATGAGAACTTATAATGAGTGCGTAAACTTCGGCAGACGTAACGTCGAAATCTATATTCTTGACTGATAGCGGTTACAATTTAAAATTATTATAAAAAGTAAAGAACTGTAGGCTTGCGGTTCTTTACTTTTTCGTTATGCTGTGATATAATAAGCATTTGTGAGCAAAAAATTAACAACGTTTAAAACAAGAGGTATCTATGAAAAAATATTTCGGTGACAAACAGTTTTACAAAATGGTTTGTGTCATGGCGATGCCCATGATAATTCAAAACTTTATCACGAATTTCGTCAGCTTCCTTGACAACATCATGGTCGGCAGGGTCGGCACTGAGCAGATGTCGGGTGTTGCCATAGTCGGAAATATGCTCTTTATTTTCAATCTTGCGATATTCGGCGGCTTTTCCGGAGCGGGAATATTCTCGGCTCAGTATTACGGAAAGGGCGACCACAAGAGCGTCGGACAGACGATGCGCTATAAGCTTTATCTCGCCCTTGCGCTTTTCCTGATAGCGCTTTTCGTGTTCATCAAATTCGACGAGCCGCTGATAAGACTCTTCCTTTCAACGAGCGGAGAGGACGTCGGCGATATCGAAAGGACACTTCAATATGGCAAGGATTATCTGAAAGTAATGTTAGTGGGGCTACTACCTTATGCGCTTTCTCAGATGTACGCAACGACCTTGCGTGAGACGGGACACACCGTTCTCCCGATGGTCGCAGGCATAGCCGCAGTTTGCGTCAATCTCTTTTTCAATTACGTTTTCATTTTCGGTCACTTCGGCGCAAAACCGATGGGTGTCGTCGGAGCGGCTATAGCAACGGTCATGTCGAGATTTGTCGAGCTTGCTATCGTTGTTATCGCAACGCATAAAAACAGCGACGAGCATCAATTCATCAAGGGTTTTTATAAGAGCGCAAAAATACCGGCGCCGCTTGTCAAGGCTATCACCGTCAAGGGTACGCCCTTGCTTATCAACGAGGTGATGTGGTCTTTGGGAATGACGATGCTCATTCAAAGCTATTCGACGAGAGGACTTGCGGTCGTTGCGGCGTTTAACATTTCGACAACGGTATCGAATCTTTTCAACATAGTTTTCTTTGCGATCGGCTCATCAATTTCAATTGTCGTCGGGCCTATGCTCGGCGCAGGAGAACTTGAAAAAGCCAAGGATACCGCAAGAAAAATGATCGTTCTTTCGGTCATGACTTGCTTTGTGATAGGTGCGCTGTTTATCTTTGCAGCGCCGTACATTCCGCTTATCTACAAAACGGAGGATGCCGTGCGTGAGCTTGCGACTAAGCTGATGATCGCCGCCGCACTTGCGATGCCGATTCATTCGTTTAACCATAGCTGTTACTTCACGATAAGAACGGGCGGAAAGACCTTCATAACCCTGCTTTTCGACAGCGTATTCACATGGGTGGTGCTTATCCCGCTTGCGTACGTATTGACGAGATACACTTCTATTGACATAGTCGCAATATATTACATAATTCTCTTCTCGGAATCTATAAAATCAGTTATAGGGTACGCCATGGTCAAGAGCGGCACATGGGCTAAAAATATGGTAGAAAGGATAGGCGGCGAATAAGGCTCACCGCATACAAGGAAAAATGGAAAGCATAAAAATAACAGGCAGTGACGAAAAATGCACGATCTCGGGCGAAGGCTTCAGCTACACCTTTGAAAACGGACATCCGACCGTTATTATGAAAAACGGCGAAAGACAGCCGGATATCCCGTTCCCCGTCATAGGCGGAAAGGGCGCAAGAAGCAAGACGAAGCTTGTCCACAAATATTGGGACAGCGCTCTCGTTATCACGAAATACACCAAGGGTACAAAAAGCCTCGAGGTCAAATATCACATTCTCTCAAACGGAGAGCTTAAATACGAAAACGTCTGGTAAGGAGCAAAACGAATGATAAGTACAAACAACGTTACCCTGCAATACGGCGGCAGAGAGCTTTTTAAAAATGTTTCGATAAACTTCACTCACGGCAACTGCTACGGTCTTATCGGAGCTAACGGCGCAGGCAAGTCAACATTTTTGAAAATACTTTCGGGCGACATTGAGCCTAACAAGGGTCATGTCACGATCACTCCGGGTGAAAGAATGTCCGTCTTAAAGCAGGATCACTTTGCATACGACGAATATGAAGTCATAAGAACTGTCCTTATGGGCAACCCTCATCTTATCGAGATAATGGATGAGAAAGAAAAGATCTACGCTTTAGATGAAATGAGCGACGAGGACGGTATTCGCATATGCGAGCTTGAAGATGAGTTCGCTGAAATGGACGGCTGGAGCGCAGAAAGCGACGCCGAAATCCTTCTTAACGCACTCGGCGTCAGCAACGAGTTTCACTACATGAAGATGAAAGAGCTGTCGGGCGACATGAAGGTCAAGGTGCTTTTAGCTCAGGCTCTTTTCGGAAATCCCGACATACTTCTTCTTGACGAGCCGACAAACCATCTTGACGTTAAGGCGATAGACTGGCTTGAAAACTTCCTTTTGAATTTTGAAAACACGGTCATAGTCGTCAGCCATGACAGACATTTTCTCAATAAGGTCTGCACTCATATAGCCGACGTTGACTTCGGTAAGATCACGATGTATGTCGGCAACTATGACTTCTGGTATGAATACACTCAGATGGCGCAAAGACAGATGAGAGAGCAAAACAAAAAGACGGAAGCGAAGATGAAAGAGCTTCAGGAATTCATAGCGAGATTCAGCGCCAACGCTTCAAAGTCAAAGCAGGCGACAAGCAGAAAGAAGCTTCTCGATAATCTCGTCTTAGAGGATATGCCCGTTTCATCAAGACGTTTTCCGTTTATCGAGTTCAAGCCCGACAGAGAGATCGGAAACGATCTCCTCACCGTCACGGGACTTTCAAAGACCGTCGGTGACAGAAAGGTGCTTGACAATGTTTCATTCACGATAAGGCCGAATGAAAAGGTTGCGTTCGTCGGAACGGATGCGGTGGCTAAGACGACGTTCTTTAAGATACTCGTCGGAGAGGAAGAAGCCGACGAAGGCTCATTCAAGTGGGGTGTAACAACAAGTCAGGCTTACTTCCCGAACGATAACTCGGCGTTTTTTGACGGCTGCGAGGATTCGCTGATTGACTGGGTCAGAAGCTATTCCGACTTGCAGTTTGAGACAGACGTAAGAGGCTGGCTCGGAAGACTTATGTTCTCGGGCGAGGAAGCGACAAAGAAAGCGAAGGTGCTTTCGGGCGGAGAGAGAGTTCGTTGTATGCTCATAAAGATGATGCTCAGCGGTGCTAACGTGTTGATACTCGATGAGCCGACTAACCATCTTGACCTTGAATCCATAACCTCGCTTAATAACGCACTCATCAAATTCCCCGGTGCGATATTCTTCACCTCTCATGACCACCAGTTCACTCAGACTGTTGCAACGAGAATAATCGAATTTAAGAGCGACGGAACGGTTTACGACAGAGTTGAAACCTATGATGAATACCTTGAGAAAAACGAGCTTAACGACGAAAAATAAGGATATATACGTCAATTAGCTTATGATTAGCTGAAAAAGAATGTTACTTAGGCGACATTTTTGGTCAGAATGTAAAATTTGTATAAAAAGCTTGATATTTTTACTTCTTAGTGATATACTTGTTAAAGTAAGAATTATGGTTCGAGAGTGGGTTTGCGCCCGCTCTCGTTTGTTTGTGGAAAGGAGTGTGCCGAATATGGCAAAGGGCAAGGGCGGCAATACCGTCGCCACGGTCAGACAGCTCGTTGAGCCGTACGCAGTCGAGCTCGGACTCAGCATATGGGATGTGCGATTTGAAAAAGAGGGCGCATCATGGTACCTGAGAATTTTCATCGACAAGGAGGGCGGCGTTGATATTGACGATTGCGTTGATTTCAGCCATGCGATAGATAAGCCCCTCGATGATGCGGACCCCATAGAGCAAAGCTATTGCCTTGAGGTCAGCTCACCCGGACTTGAAAGAGAGCTGACACGTCCCGAGCATTTCAAAAAGTGCTTAGGTCAGAGCGTTCTTATAAGGCTCATAAGACCGATAGACGGTCAAAGAGATTTTGTCGGTACGCTTGAGGAATTCGAAGATGGGAACATAACAGCCCGCCTTGAAGACGGCTCGGGCTTCACGTTCACCAAAAAGGAAGCCTCATGGGTCAAGCTTAACGATTACGCAGAATAACAATTTAAAATATACTGAAAGGATTGATCGGCAAAAATGAGAAAGGTTAAGAAAAACAGCGAGGTTGACGAGCAGGCGCAGATGAATAAGGAGTTCTTCGAGGCCGTCAGACTTCTTGAGGAACAAAAAGGAATATCAGCTGAATATCTCTATGAAAAGATAAAGGCGGCGATCATCTCGGCAACGAGAAACACATATCAAAACAGAGACATCGTCGTTTGCGACATCGACCCCGAGAATCAGACAATGAGAGTCTATGTCAGAAAGAACGTCGTTGATGAGGTTGAGGATCAGATAACAGACCTCACACTTGAAGAAGCCAGAGCGTACGACCAAAACGCCGTAGTCGGCGGCACAGTCGAAATTCCGCTTGAGACGAAGAAGTTCGGCAGAATAGTCGCTCAGACAGCGAAATCGGTTATCAGACAGGGCATAAGAGAAGCGGAAAGAGAGCTTGCCAACAAGGAATTCGCTTCAAGACATCACGAGGTCGTCACGGCGAAGGTCATATCGGTCGATATGAACACGGGCGACGCAAGAATCGAAATCGGCAGAGCGCAGGGCTTCCTCTCAAAATCAGACCAGCTCCCGAACGACGACCTGAAAGCCGATCAGCTTATCAAGGTATACGTCGCAAGCGTTCCGACAGAGAACGGCGCTTCATACGCAAGCATTTCAAGAAAGCATCCGGGTCTTGTCAAGAGACTGTTCGAGACGGAAGTTCCCGAAATATATGACGGTACGATCGAAATTGTATCTGTTTCAAGAGAAGCAGGCTCGAGAACAAAGATCGCCGTTAAGTCAAATGACGAAAACGTCGATGCTGTCGGCTCATGCATAGGCCCGAGAGGCTCAAGAGTCGAAAACGTAGTCGAAGCTCTCGGCGGAGAGAAGATAGACGTCATCAAATACAGCGACGACCCCGGCGAATATATCGCAGGCGCACTCGCACCGGCGACGGTAATAAACGTCACGGTCGACCCCAACGGCGAGAGAATGTGTGTCGCAGTTGTTCCCGACAATCAGCTGTCGCTGGCTATCGGCAACAAGGGTCAGAACGTAAGACTCGCAGCGAAGCTTACGGGCTGGAAGATAGATATAAAGTCAGAGTCACAGATCTGACAAGCATAATATAAAAGCTTCTATAAGAGGGTGATAACGGTGAAGCAAAGAAAAATACCGCAGAGAAAATGTATGGGCTGCGGAGAAATGTTTAATAAGAACGAGCTTGTACGAATAGTCAAATCGAAGATTAAGGATGCAGAGGATGAGCAATACGAAATATCGCTTGACTTGACGGGCAAAAAATCCGGCAGAGGCGCATATGTTTGCAAAAAGTCCGAGTGTCTTAACAAGGCGAGAAGGGCTAAGAGGATAGAGCGGTCGCTTGACTGCGTTATACCCGATGAGGTTTATGACCGAATGGAACAGGAGCTGAAAGCGGATGAATGATAAATTCCTATCCCTTTTGGGAATGGCGAGACGGGCAGGCAGGCTAAGCTTAGGTCACGATGCGGCGAAAGGCTCGATAGCTTTCGGAAAAGCGAAGCTGTGTATACTTTCGTCCGACACTTCCGAGAGACTTAAAGCCGAGTTCCAAGGCCTGTGCGAATCGGAAAACCGAAGCGTACCCGTTATTGTCACGGACAGCGATATGTTTGAATTAGGTCATGCCGTCGGCTCAAAGGCAGGCGTTATCACGGTCGATGACGAAGGCTTCGCCAAAAAGCTTGAACGGCTCTCACAAGACGGCGGCAACGCCTAACATAAGGAGGAAAAACTATGCCGAGAGATAAATATAAAGTACACGAATTAGCCAAGGATTTTGACATAAACAGCAAGGAGATATCAAAGCTTCTTGCGGATAACGGCTTTGAAGCTAAAAAGTCAATGACAGCTCTTGACCCCAACGAGCTTGATTTCCTTTTCGAAGTCATAACAGCCAAACATTCAGTCGAATCCTTTGACGCATACTTTGCGGCAGGCGCAAAGAAAGAGGAGGCTGAAGCAGAGCCCGAAAAGCCGACGGAACAGCCGACAGCGGAAAAGCCCGTCGAGGAAACGACTGCGAAAAAAGAGGAAAAGAAAAGCGAAAAGAAGCCGGCTAAAAAGGCTGAAGCCAAGGCTCGTGAAAGCAAGCCGGCTGAAAAGAAGCCGACTGAAAAGCCCACGGAAAAGCCGACTGAAAAGCCTCAGCAAAAGGCAAAGGACGATCACAAGATACAGTCAAGAACAAAGGGCGAAGCAAGACGAGTTGACACAAGAGCCTCAAATGTCAACCTCGATAAATACAATGAGAAATACGACGAAATGGCTTCTTCAAGCACAAGGGGCAAGGAAATGGGCCCCAATAAGCAGAAGCTTAAACAGAAGAGCCAGCAGTATAATAAAAAGAGAGGCAAGAGAGAGACCGAGGCCGAAAGACTCAAGAGAATAGCCGAGGAAAGAGCAAAGAGACCGCAGATAGTCGTCAAGGTCGGCGACGAGATAACTGTCGGTGAGCTTGCTTCTCAGCTTAAAATGACAGCGGCTGAGGTCATAAAGAAGCTGTTCTCATACGGCGTAATGGCGACTGTCAATGAGGTCATTGATTTCGACACAGCCGAGATAGTCGCAACAGAACTCGGTGCAAAGGTCGAAAAGGAAGTTGTTGTCACGATCGAGGACAGAATCATTGATGACAGCGAGGATAAGGAAGAAGATCTTCAACTCAGAGATCCCGTCGTTGTCGTTATGGGTCACGTTGACCACGGCAAGACATCTATCCTCGACGCTATAAGAAATACGGAAGTCACGGCTACGGAGGCAGGCGGTATCACTCAGCACATCGGTGCTTACAGAGTCAACTGCGGCGGAAAGAGAATAACCTTCCTTGACACTCCGGGTCACGCAGCGTTCACCGCTATGAGAGCCAGAGGCGCTATGGCGACGGATATAGCTGTTTTGGTCGTTGCCGCCGATGACGGTATTATGCCGCAGACGGTTGAAGCTATCAACCACGCTAAGGCGGCTGAGGTTCAGATAATAGTCGCCGTCAACAAGATGGATAAGCCGGGCGCAAACCCCGACAGAGTTATGCAGCAGTTGACCGAATACGGCCTTGTTCCCGAAGAATGGGGCGGCGACACGATCTGTGTTCCCGTTTCGGCTAAGACACACATGGGCATTGATTCGCTTCTTGAATCCATACTTCTCGTTGCGGAGGTCGCCGAGCTTAAAGCCAATCCGAACAGAGCAGGTAAGGGCGTTGTCATTGAAGCGAGACTTGATAAGAGCAGAGGCCCGATCGCAACACTTCTCGTTCAGAACGGTACACTCAACTCAGGCGATATAATCGTCGCAGGCACGTCGGTCGGCAGAGTCCGTGTCATGACAAACGACAGAGGTCAGAAGGTCAACACGGCAGGCCCGTCTGTTCCCGTTGAGATAATGGGTCTTGCCGAGACTCCGAATGCGGGCGATGCGTTCAATGTAGTCAGCGATGAGAGACTCGCCCGTGAGCTTGTTGAACAGAGAAAGCATCAGGCAAAGCAGGAGCAGTTCAACTCATATCAGAAGGTAACGCTTGAAAATCTCTTCACCTCAATGCAGGAGGGCGAGATGAAAGAGCTTAAGATTATCGTCAAGGCCGACGTTCAAGGCTCGGTCGAAGCTGTCAAGCAGAATCTTGAAAAGATCTCAAATGAGGAGGTCAGAGTCAAGGTCATTCACGGCGGTGTCGGCGCTGTCAACGAGTCGGACGTCATGCTTGCCGGCGCATCTAACGCTATCATTGTCGGATTTAACGTACGCCCCGACCCTGTTGCTCAGGCGAATGCGGAGCGTGACGGCATAGATATGCGTATGTATCGAGTAATATATGACTGCATCGAGGAGATCGAAGCGGCTATGAAGGGTATGCTCGCACCTAAGTTCAGAGAGGTAGCTCTCGGAAGAATCGAGGTCAGAAACGTGCTCAACCTTTCGTCTGCCGGCAAGATAGCAGGCAGCTATGTCTTAGACGGTAAGGTCACAAGAAACGCTCAGATCCGTGTCGTACGTGACGGTATCGTCATAACGGAAGATGAGATCTCGTCGCTTCGTCGCTTCAAGGATGACGTTAAGGAAGTTCAAAGCGGCTACGAATGCGGTATCGGTCTGACGAAGTTCAACGACATTAAAGAGGGCGACATCTTTGAAGCCTTCATGATGGAAGAATACAGAGATTAAAGTTATAAGGAGCGTGCAACATGGCAGGCTACAGAACAGACCGTGTATCGGAAGATATACGCAGAGAAATAATAGCTATAATAAGAGAGCTGAAAGACCCGAGAGTTAAGGACAAAATGCTGACAGTCGTCAGAGTCGAGGTCAGCAGTGACATATCCTATGCCAAGGTGTATGTCAGTGCGCTTGAGGGAATAGATACCGCCAAGGAAGCGGTGAAAGGTCTCGTCAGCGCAACGGGTCTTATCAGACATGAGCTGGGCTCAAGGCTCAGATTGAGAAAGACACCCGAAATAAAGTTCATAGCCGATGACTCTATCGAAAAAGGTATAGATCTTTTCAAAAAGCTTGAACAGACAAAAGGGGAAAGCGCAGATGACTAAACTTTCTCAGGCGGCAGACATTCTCACAGAGCAGTCACAAGTGCTGATACTCACTCACGCCAACCCCGACGGCGATACGCTCGGTTGCGGTTATGCGCTGATGAGGGCGCTTAAGAAGCTCGGAATAAAGACCGCCTTATTAAACAGCGATAAGATTCCCGATAAATTCGGATATATGCTTTGCGAAAATGACGTCATCGACGAAAACGCCGCTTTCATAACGGCGGTCGATGTCGCCGACACAAAGCTTTTAGGCTCGCTTGAAGAAAAGTTTACGGACAGAATAGACCTTTGTATCGACCACCACGGCTCGAATCTTATGTATGCCGAGCGTACCGTTGTTGACAGTAACGCCGCAGCGGCTTGCGAGATAATGTATAAGCTGATAAAGCTGATGGGAGTCACGGTCGATGAGGACATCGCAACCTGTCTTTATACGGGAATATCGACAGACACGGGTTGCTTCAGATATTCAAACGTCACAGCCGAGACACACCTCGCCGCCGCAGAGCTTATAGCCTTGGGAGCGAAGCATTCATTTGTCGATACGCTCATGTTTGAGACGAAAAGCAAGGCATATTTCGCACTCGAAAAGCTTTGCCTTGACGGAATGAAGCTTTGCTTTGATGACAGCGTGGCGATAATCAAGCTGACAAACGAAATGTATAAAAAGAGCGGCGCAGACGAGAGCTATGCCGATGCGATATCGAGTATTCCCCGTCAGGTCGAGGGCGTGAAGATAGGCGTGACGATAAAGGAAAAGGGCGACGGCGAATACAAAATTTCGCTGAGAACTCATGAGCCGTATAACGCCGCCGAGATATGCAAGACTCTCGGAGGTGGCGGCCACGCAAGAGCGGCAGGCTGTCAGATAAGCGGCTCAATAGAGCAAGCCGAAGAAAAAATAATTGAAGCTATCGAAAAGGTAATAATATGACAGGCTTTATTTGCTTTGATAAACCTAAAAATATAACATCGTTTTCCGCTGTCGGTATTCTCAGGAGACTGACTCATGAGAAGAAAGCCGGCCATGCCGGAACACTTGACCCCATGGCGACAGGTGTATTGCCTGTTGCTTTAGGCGGTGCAACAAGGTTTATTGAGCTTTTCGACACTCACGATAAAGCGTATGAAGCGAAAATAAGGCTCGGCATGACCACGGATACACTCGATATAACGGGCAATGTGCTGAGTCGGTGCAGTGAGCATACGACAGAAGCCGAGCTTCTAAGAGCCTTGGACAGCTTCAAGGGCAAAATAAAACAGCTTCCGCCGATGTATTCGGCGATAAAGAAAGACGGAGTGAGACTCTATGAGCTTGCGAGAAAGGGCATAGAGACAGAGCGTGAGGAAAGAGAAGTGACAATACATTCTATCGAGTGTCTTGATTTCGATGAGCGAAACCGTGAATTTACGCTGTCTGTCGAATGTTCGCAGGGAACATATATCAGAAGTCTTTCAAACGATATAGGCCGGCTTCTCGGCTGTGGTGCGGTCATGACTGAGCTTCGCAGAACAAAAGCTCTCGGCTTCACCGTGGCGGATTGCGTGAGCGAGGACGAAGTGAAAAGGCTCGCCGCCGAAAACAGACTTGACGAAGTTATCATAAGCGTTGACAAAGCGCTGAGATATGACAGTGTAACGGTCAGCGAAAAGCAAGCGATAAGATTCAGCAACGGAGGTTGCCTTTCGACCGAAAGACTGACAAAGAAGCTCATGACCGATTCGTACTATAAAGTATATTCGCCGTCAAAGGAATTTCTCGGAGTGGGAGAGGTCACCTCCGACGGCGCACAGTTAAACGTAAAAAGAGTATTCATGGGGGACTCGGCAAAATGACGGAAAATATAGGCTCGGTCGTTGCGCTGGGCAATTTTGACGGATTACATTCGGGTCACAAAAGGGTGATTCAAAATGCGATCAATGAAGCAAAAAAGAGAAATTTAAAAGCGATAGTCCTGCTTTTCAATGAGCATCCGTTTAAGGCGCTCGGCAGGAAAGCACCCAAGAATCTGATGACAAAGGAAAACCAGATCAAAAAGATCAAAGAGATGGGTGCAGAGGCTTATACGGTGAATTTCAAGGATATAATGAATATGTCCTGCGATGAATTCACGATAAAAATTCTTGTCGATAAGCTTGATGCGAGGGCTGTTTGCTGTGGCTTCAACTATCATTTCGGAAAGGGCAGAAGCGGCGATGCGTCGGAGCTTGAGAGAATATGCTCACGGTTTGACATCGACGTTTTTGTCGCCGAACACGTTGACTATAAAGGCGAGCCCATCTCGTCAAGCAGGATACGTGCGCTTATCGAAAAAGGAAATATGCGTGATGCGAACGCAATGCTCGGCGAAAGCTTCGGCTATGATTTCGAGGTCGTCGGCGGCGACAGAATAGGCAGAAAGCTCGGCTCGCCGACAATAAATCAACATTTTGATGATGACTTTATCGTACCGCTGAACGGTGTCTATGCGTCAAAGACTCATGTCGGCGGTGAGATTTATCCGTCGGTGACAAATGTTGGGGTACGCCCGACCGTGAACGGCAGCGAGCTTCGCAGCGAAACTTATATAGTCGGCTTTGAGGGCGACCTTTACGGAAAGCGGATATTGGTGGAGCTTGAAAAATATATCAGAAGCGAAAAGAAATTCAATTCGCTCGATGAGCTTAAAGACCAGATAAAAACGGACAGCAAAAAGACAGGAGAACTTGATAAAATGGACAGGAAAAATGTCAAAGCGGTATTTTTTGATTTTGATGATACGCTTCAGTCGAGAAAGGGCGCATACAGGCTTTATTGTGAAGCGTTCCTCGATAAGTATTTCCCCAATATAGACGAGAGCGAAAGAAGCATAAAGCTTGACGAAATGGAAGAACACGTTGACGGCGGTTACAAGTCAAGAGAAGAATATTTTCCGGAGCTTATTAAGCTTTGGAATTGGGAAGACCATCCGCCGATGCAGGAGCTTTTCGATTCATTCAATGAGGACTACGGCAAGTATGTTGTCATGCTTCCTCATGCGCTTGATGTTTTAGAGGAAGTGAAGCGCAGAGGCTATGTAATGGGAATCATCAGCAACGGTGTTTCCGTTTTGCAGAACACAAAGCTTGACACCGCAGGCATAAGAGATATGTTCGATGTTATAACGGTGTCGGGCGACTTCGGAGTATATAAGCCCGACAGACGTATTTTCGACGAGGCTTGCAGACAGGCAGGCATACCGAATGAGGACTGTCTTTTTGTCGGAGACCATCCGATAAACGATATCAAGGGAGCGCTCGGAGCGGATATGCAGGTCGTCAGAATGAATCAGGGCGATTTTTATAATAAGAGCATAGATTCAAATATAACGACGATAGAGGACTTAAACGAGCTTCTTGAAATAATATAAGCTTCGACTTCGGATAAATGCCGCAAATATCATATAAACCAAACAGCGTGACGGTTACCCGCCACGCTGTTTTTATGCCGAAAAAAGAAACCGTCGCAAAAATGCTTTGCGGCAGTCCCTCAACGGTTTTCTCTTTTGCTGATTATTTTGAAGCGTTAAGCTTTAAAACAAGTGCTGACTTCTTTCTTGCAGCATTGTTCTTATGAAGAAGACCCTTTGCAGTAGCCTGGTCGATCTTCTTAACGGCAGCTGTTACTAACTCTTCCTTATTGTCTGCATTGCTCTCGATAGCAGCGTTAGCTTTCTTTAAAGCTGTCTTAAGAGCTGAGTTATTTGACTTATTACGAGCCTGCTTTGTTGCATTAACTAAAACACGCTTTTTTGCTGACTTAATGTTCGGCATTGTCGCACCTCCTTAGAATAGTTGTCATGCATTGTATATTCTATCATTGTTCGTCAAAAAAATCAAGATATTTTTAACAAATGGATATACTTTTTTTTGCGGTCAATACTACAACTGTATTTAACAGAAACAACAGTACCACACTTTTTAAAATTTTGCAAGAGCGAAGTGATGATTTTTTGAATTTACGAACAGATTTAGCGGTTGAAAGGCACGAAATCGTCGGTCAAGAGGGAAATGACGGCATTGAATTTAGAAAATACAGCGACAGGGGAGTCACCGTGACGGATATAAAGGTCACGAATGAAACGGGAAGTCTCGCCTTGGGGAAGCCTACGGGGGAATATATCACCATTGAGGTCAAGCCTTTCAGCAAAGCTCACGACTTGTTTTCAAATCAGCTGACGGTGCTGTCGGAAAAAATAAGAGAGCTTCTTCCGGCCGGTGACGGAACTGTTCTTGTGGCAGGTCTCGGCAACAAGACAATAACTCCCGATGCGCTCGGGCCGAGGGCGGCGGAGCTCATCTTCGCCACACGTCATATCGGCGCAGAGCTGAGAAAGAGCATCGGCTTGGAAAATATACGCAGTGTGGCAGGTATCACGCCGGGTGTTCTCGGAAAGACGGGAGTCGAAACGGTGGAGATAATCGAGAGCGTTGTCAAAAAGATTCGTCCTTGCGCCGTTATTGTTATTGATGCCTTAGCTTCAAGACGTCTTGAGAGGCTCGGAACTACTGTTCAAATGGCGACTTCGGGAGTTGTGCCGGGCTCGGGGGTCGGCAATGTGAGAAGCCGCATCGACAGCCAAACGCTCGGAGTGCCTGTCATATCAATCGGTGTTCCGACAGTCGTCGATGCCGCCACGCTGGCTTTTGACATTTTTGAACAGGCGGGGTACGGGGAAGAAAATGACGATTTAGAGGATATACTTCGTCCGCTTGGTGAAAATATAATGGTGACTCCGAAAGAGATAGACCTGATGATAGAGCGAGCCGCACAGCTTGTCGCAATGAGCATAAACTGCGCATTACAGCCGCAGCTTGATCCTAAGGATATACTCGCTATTGTCAGCTGACGGTCATAATCACTCCGACAGATGAGTATAATTTTATATAAAAGCTGACGGAGGACAAGAAATGAAAAAGAAAGTCAATTTGAACGCAATCGTTGCCTTTGTTTTGTCGGCGGTATGCGTTTTGGGCATCGTTAAAAATTATGATGACTGCATTCGCTTTTTGGGCAAGGCAACCGTATTGAGCGTGTCGACGGTGTTGCCCGTGGGCTTTGAGCTCGGAAGTGAGACCACAGCTTCAAATGAGACTCAGACAACGGCGAAAAGCGAAAAAGAAACCACCGAAATCACGAAAAAGCCTTCCGAAAAGCCTTTCGAAAAGGTCAGCACGGTAACGGACGGGAACGACAAAACGGAAAGCAATTTCACCGATACGCCCGATGATATTTTAAAGCTTATCGAAAGCTATAAGAAAAAAGCGGACAAGGATAAGAAAGCAGGCTCAATAACCGAGCAGACATATAAAACCTCGGGTGTCACCGACTCGTACGGCAAGGTGAGAGTCAAAAACATTAACGACACTCGGATAAACATTAAACAGCTTCTGAACGAAAAAGCCGACCTCTCGGTCAAGGATAAATCGAAGCCGTCGGTGCTTATCTTCCACACGCATACGACCGAGCAATACCAAATAATCGACAGAAGCTTTTATTCGACCGACTATACGCCGAGGAGCGAAGAAGCGAGCCGAAATATGATAAGAGTCGGCGACGAGATATGTAAACAGCTTGAAGAAGCCGGCTACAGCGTTATCCACGACACGAATATTTACGACAAGAAATACAACGGCGCATACGACCGCTCGAGAGCGCAGATCGAGAAGTACCTCGAAAAATATCCGACGATTCAAGTTGTGCTTGACATTCACAGAGACGCCATCGAGCTTAGCAATGGAACAAAAATTAAGCCCGTCACCACGGTCAAGGGCAAAAAGTGCGCTCAGATAATGATAATCAGCGGATGTCAGGAAAGCGGAAACGGAATCAGCGGCTTCGACGACTGGAGATATAATCTCATCTTCGCCGTTCAGCTTCAAAACAAGCTTGAAACGATGTTTTCGGGGATTACCAGACCGCTCTATTTTTGTCCGAGAAAGTATAACATGGACACATCGCACTGTTCGCTTTTGATAGAAATGGGAAGCGATGCGAACACACTCGAAGAAGCCGTATACGCCGGCAAATGCTTGGGGTTGTCGCTTTCACAGCTTATGAAGGATTATACCGAATAGGAGATAAACATGAATAAAACCTACCGACTTTTTAAAGTTTACTGTCTGACCGTAATAGCGGTGCTGTGCGTTTTGCTGTTTGCTGTCGGAATTTACACGGCAAAGCTTCAGACCGACGAGACCGTTTTCAAATCCACGTATTCGACGGTGCGTGTGTTCACGGGTGAAAACAATGTGACGGTCAATCTCGGAGGCAGGATATTGAATTTTGTTCCCGATACGGCTCTGGCGATATTTGAAAAGGCGAGGATAGTTTTGCTTGCTCCGATAAACAACATCATTGAGCTTATAAAGCAGGCGGTGGGGCTGATTTGATTTTAGCTTGATATAAAATCGAACTTCCTCGGCGACCGCCTTGGCACTACCTCGCACCTTCGGCGCTCGGCAGTACACAAGCCGGTCGCCCCGCCCGCTTTGCGGGCGGGGCAGCGAGCGAAGCGAGCGTAACGGCGTCGGTTCGTGTACCCCGAGCCGACGCAGGAGGCGAGTGGGTGCCGAAGCGGCGCCCCACTGCTGAGACTTAAATTAAGAAGAAACCGTAAGGCTCATCAAACCGAAAGCAAACCGAAAAAAGCAGAATATTAAAACAGAGGATAGATTTCCGAAAGCCGAAAATCTATCCTCTGTTCTGTTTACAGGAACTCTCTCATGCTGACCGAAAGCTGCTCCTCAATTTTTATCAGCCTTTTGGCTATGTCCTTGACCTTCTCCTCAGCGGCGGCATATTGATTAAGATAACGGCTGAGTGACTTAACTCCCATGTCACAGCCGTCAACCATCAGGTCGGCAACCGTCGCATCGGAATTGTCCATTCCGAGCTTCATGTTGACCTTCATCCATGACATTCCCTTAGCTATCGGATTCGGCTCTTTTCCGTCGTCGGAATAGTCGTTTAAAAGCTGTGTCGTTTCGCCACCGAGCTTTTCATGCTCCTGCTTGCTGTCGGTGAGGAGCTTCTTGAGTCTTTCGTCCTTGACAGCGTGAAGCACCTCGTCAATACTGCTGACGCCCATTTTCACTCCGGCGTTACATTCTCTTAAAAGCTTGATGGTATCGGGTTCGACCATATAAAAACACTCCTTAACAATATTAGCAAAGCTATTATTGCCAAGGAGAGTAAAAATTAATCTATGCCTACGTTTTTTTCTATATACTTTTTTGCGCAGTCCGCAAATTCACGAGCCACTCTTGATGCGTTCTGAGTATAGATTATGCCCAGTTCACGGTATTCCTCCGGGTCAAAGTGCAGTATGCGGACATCCTGCGTGTTTTCACAGGTTATCAGCTCCGACAGTATGCTGATCCCCAAGCCGTGAGCGACCATTGAAACGACAGCCGGATCGGATACGCTCGTTCTCGTTATCTGAGGCTTGATCCCGTATTTGTTGAGAAGATTCATTATGTCGTGGTCAAATCCCATTGACGGCATCAAAAACTGAGCGTTATTGAAGTCGGAGATACTCATTCTTCCGTTCGATTCGGATATGTCGCTGTCCGTCGGAACGACCGCAACGAGAGGATCGTTTTTAAGATGTATCCATGTGCAGCCGGCTTCATCACGCTTGCTGACAAATCCGAGGTCGGCTTTTGAATCCATGACGAGCGGATAAATGTTGTCGGCGCTTTCGTCGTTGACTTCGACGGTGACGAACGGGTGAGTCTGTTTGAACTCCTTAATTATCGACGGGAGCCAATAGTTTATTATGCTTGAGTACGCCGCAATTTTGATCGTGTGGGTGCGGCGTTCTCGCCTCGCTTTTATTTCATATTCGAGGTCGTCGGCGGCGGCGAGGAATTCCTCGATCTTAGGCATAAGCTTTTCGCCGTCCTCGGTCAAGTGAACGCCGTATTTATCTCTTTTTAAAAGTGTGTAGCCTATTTCACGTTCCAACCTGTTCATCATATGCGTTAAGCCGGCTTGAGTGTAGCCCAACGCACTCGCCGCATTTGTGAGGCTTCCCAATTCAACGGCAGTTTTAAGCGCTTTGAATTTAATTGAATCCATATCATCAGTCCTTTAAAGGAGATTTAGCCTGTTAATTTGTAATGTGTACATTATATTATGTAATATTATAATGCTTTTTGTTGAAAAATGCAAGTTGTTTTCACATATTTGTATAATTTTATTTCATATAAGCTTAATGTATTACAAAACATAATAGATTCATTATAATGTGTCGTTTTACAATTATTAAGCGATAGTTTATAATATTCACAATCAAAAAAACGATATCCGTCGGCGAACAACTGTTAATATCCGAACGGCTGAGACTTTAGCTTCAAAGCCGCAAACGCTCGGGTGTACCCGAAAATGAGATCTTTAAGCGGATATCGGAGAAAAGAAAGGTTGATAATATGGAAAACAAACTACAAAGAAAATACGGTCTTCTGACAGCTATTTGTATGGTTGTGGGCATCGTTGTCGGCTCGGGCGTATTCTTCAAGGCTCAAAACATTCTCAACGCAACAAACGGCGATATGCCCTTAGGTATTCTCGCATGGATAATCGGCGGAATTATCATGATATTCTGTATCCTCGCCTTCTCCGTCATGGCTCAGAAATATGAGCGAGTCAACGGCGTTATCGACTATGCGGAAGCCACCGTCGGAAGCAAATACGCTTATCTTGTCGGTTGGTTCATGTCCACAACATATTATCCGACACTGACATCGGTTTTGGCTTGGCTTTCGGCGAGATATCTTCTGACATTTATTTCGTCGGTCGATCCCGATTTTTGCGCCGACCCCGTAACAGGACCCGAGTGCTTCGTTCTTGCGGCGTTCTTCCTTATCTTGAGCTTTGTTCTCAATACGCTGTCACCGAAGGTTGCCGGCAAATTCCAGGTTTCAACAACATTTATCAAATTTGTTCCGCTTATCTTGATGGCTGTCGGCGGAATGATATACGGCTTGACCCACAATCTTTCGGGAACAAGCGAAAAGATACTCACAGCTAACTTCGGAACATCTACGGGAAATATCAGCGTTCTTTTTGGTGCTGTTGTTGCCACGGCTTTCGCATACGAGGGCTGGATAATCGCAACGTCGATAAATTCCGAGCTTAAAGATGCGAAGCGTAATCTTCCCATAGCGCTTATTGTCGGCGGCATAATCATAATGGCTATCTATGTTATTTATTACATAGGTGTTGCCGGTGCTGTTGATGTCAACGATCTTATGGAATCCGGTGCAACAGTCGCATACACCACTGTTTTCGGTAACGTTTTCGGCAACATTCTCAATCTCTTTGTTGCGATATCATGTATGGGCACTCTTAACGGACTTATGCTCGGCTGTTCAAGAGGTATCTATTCCGTTACCGTCAGAGGCAGAGGCCCTGCGCCTGAGATATTCTCAACTGTTGACGAGAAAACCGATATGCCGACAAATTCATCTGTATTCGGACTTCTTTTCTGCGGAATTTGGCTGACATACTTCTACGGTGCAAATCTCGCTCCTCACAATTGGTTCGGCTTATTCAGCTTCGATTCATCGGAGCTTCCGATAATCACGACCTATGCGCTCTATATTCCGATCTTCATTATGTTTATCATCAAAGCTAAGGGGGAAAAGCCTGTCAAGCGTTTCCTGCTTCCGATACTTGCGATATGCGGTTCGGTGTTCATGGTCATTGCGGCTATCTATGCTCACGGAATATCACCCTACCTTGCGGCTAAGGCTGAGGGCAAGTTCAGCTGTCCGGTTTTATTCTATCTCATACTTTTTGCGGTAGTAATGCTTATCGGTCTCATCTTCATGAACAAAAAAGAGAAGAAAAAATCATAAATAATCAAATCGGGGCTTCAAAACAGCTCCGATTTATTTTTGACCTTTTTCTTTCCGTACGAGCAAGCTTGAGCGTACCTCAAGAAAAGCATCGAATCCGAATTTCTTTCCGAGAGCATCTTTTTCGGTCGCTACCGAGCCGACATTCACAGCGCCGTCGTCGGCACCCCTCCGCAAGCTACGGGGTACACGCCGACGACGCTCCGCCCGCTTCGCAGGCGGGTTAAACCGATTCCACATCACCTATGGACTTTTTTAAAAAAATGTAGTATAATATAAAATCATCTGAAATAAAGCTTGGAGATGCGTTATGAAAAGACTGATTTCAATTTTACTTACGGCTGTTCTGCTGCTCTTAACATTCGCAGGCTGCGGCTCACAGCTTAAATACGCAATGACCGTCGGCGACGTCGAAGTCACCGAGGGAGTATACAGATATTATATGGACTATGTTCTCAACCGCAAAGACGAATTTTCACTTGACGAAGACAGCCTTGAGGGAGACGTCGAGGAGGCAGTCGCCGAGCTTGTCAAAAAGTATGTGGCGACAAACTCACTTTGGGCGGAGCTTGACATGAACATGACATACAACCTGCGTAACGATGCGGCGCAGGAAGCCGACGAGCGCTGGGACATTTTCGGAAAGTATTATGAAAGCGTCGGAGTGTCGAAGCAGGATCTTTACAAGGTCGTCAAAAGCGAGACATACCGCACGGCATTGCTCAACTATTACTACGGTGAGGACAGCAAAATAAAGCCCGTTAAGACCGAGACGCTCAAAGCCGCTTTCTCGAAGAAATACGTCGGAGTTAAGATAATCGCCGCTTCCTTGATGACGACCGACGCTCTGGGCGGAACTGTTAAGCTGGCGGGAACGGCGCTCACAAGTATACAGCGATATTTCAGCTCAATGGAGTCAAAGGCTAACAACGGCTCAGATATCGACGAGCTTTACGCAAGCTACAACACAAGTCACGATCTTATCGGAACAGAGGGTCTTGACACATACGTTTTCACCGAGAACAACACACAATACGGTACGGACTTCTTCAAAACCGTAAGCAAGCTTGGCAACAATAAAGCGACGGTCATCGAAAAAGAGGATACTATCTATCTTGTATACCGTGTTGATATCACGAGTGATGACTATGAATACTTCATGATGTATAAAAACGATATTCTCGCCGATCTTTATGACAGCAAGATAGATGCACTCATAGATGAGCGTTGCAAGGATCTTGAGATAGACGAAAAGTCACGCACTGTAAGCAAGATATATAAACAGCTAAACAAGCTTGCTTCTGAGAAGCAAAGCGAGACTACGGAAGAAGCAACAACAAAGAAAGCAAAATAACATCTCAATAACAAGAAAAGGAAACGCAGACATAGCGTTTCCTTTTGAAATTTTCCCGCAGGTGAAATTAAATCCGTCCGTAAAGACGGATTTAGTTAAAAAGAAACAACCTTTGTCCGATGGACAAAGGTTGTTTCTTTTCTGGTGGAGACTGCTGGACTTGAACCAGTGACCCCTTGCATGTCAAGCAAGTACTCTAACCAACTGAGCTAAGCCTCCTTAAGACTTGATAATTATATCATAATCTTTTCGGTTAATCAATAGATAAATTGAAATTTTGTGGATTTTTTTATTTTTTTGCTTGCGGGTGGGGGTCGGGGTGCGCAGCAGGGCGACAACGCAGTCTTAGCGTGCATCCCGTCTGCGAAGCGGAGGGGATGCCGATAAGACTGCGTAGGGGAAAGGCAGATATTTTCAATTCAGTTCAGCTTGCTTGATTGAATCTGTTCTATCGGGAGTTTCTCGGCGGCGACATCGGCACTCCGCTCGCTTCGCTTCGGGAGTGCACGCTGCCGCCGCTTGCCGCCCACGCCCCGGCACCCCACCCCGAAAAAACAAAAACTTCCGATCGCTTTAGCAAAATCGGAATTACTTTTTTTCGGACAAGCCTAAAATATAATCGGTGGTGACACGGTAATACTTGCTTAATTTTATCAGATGTCGAATCGGAAGTTCATTTGCGCCACGCTCATACCTTGCGTACATCGTCTGCGAAGTTCCGAGATAGTCGGCGATATCCTGCTGAGTTTTGTCGAAATCCTCACGCAGATCACGCAAGCGTTTTTGATATTCCATGCCGCACCTCCATTTACTTTATATATAGATTATACAAAGTAAATAAATTTACTATTGACATTAGTAAATAAATTTACTATAATTATCATATATTCTATAAGGAGTTGTTTTTAATGAAAAAAGTATTCAAAAAGTCAGTTTCATTATTGCTTGCGGTCATAATGATTTTCGGTATGCTTCCGGTGCTTAATGCGGCGGCAAAAACGAGCGGAAATTTGACGTATGAAATCGAGAATGGCGAAGTCACTATAACCGATTGCAAAGAGTCGGCAAACGGAAAATTGACGATACCGTCAAAGATAGACGGGTATCAGGTGACAAAGATAGGCAGTGAAGCATTCGAAGATTGCAGCAGCTTAACAAGCATAACAATACCTGACAGTGTGACGAGCTTTGGCGATGAGGCATTTTCCGGTTGCACAGGCTTAAAAAGCGTAACAATTGGAAAAAATGTGACAAGAATAGGACATGAAGCATTCTCTGGTTGCAGCAGCTTAACAAGCATAACAATCCCCGATAGTGTAACAAGTATTGGCGGTTCTGCGTTCTGTGAATGCAGCAGCTTAAAGAGCATAACACTCCCCGACAGTGTAACAAGCATTGACAGTAATGCGTTCGAAGATTGCATTAGCTTAACAAGCATAACTATTCCGGATAGTGTGACGAGCATTGGCAATCATGCGTTTGATAATACAGGATATCATAACAACTCATCAAATTGGAAGAACGATGTTCTTTATATAGGAAATCATTTAATAGAAGCTAAAGGATCAATTAAAGGTTCATATAAAATAAAATCCGGAACTAAGTGTATTGCAGATGGTGCGTTTTATGGTTGCACCGGTTTAACAAGCGTAACAATACCCGACAGCGTGACAAGCATTGGTGGGGGTGCGTTCAGTGATACAGCATATTATAAAAACTCATCAAATTGGAAAAACGGTGTTCTTTATATAGGAAATCATTTAATAAAAGCTAAAGAATCAGTTAAAGGCTCATATAAAATTAAATCCGGAACTAAATGTATTGCAGATTATGCATTTGATTATTGCACTGAATTAACAAGCATAACAATACCCAACAGTGTAACTAGTATAGGCAACTATGCATTTCGTGGTTGTCACAGCTTAAAAAGTGTAACAATTCCCGGTAGCGTAAAAGTTATAGACAATAATGCATTTGGCTATATAGATCGGCTATGGACAATTTCCGATTTCACAATCAAAGGTCACAAAGGCTCTGCTGCCGAGACCTACGCTAAAGAAAACGGCTTTAAGTTTGTTGCTCAAAATCACTCCTGCACTTCAAAGGTAACGACAAAAGCCACGACAAGCAAAGCCGGCAAAATAACCTACACCTACACCTGCGAATGCGGTTGCGGTTGCAGATACACTGAGTCAATATCAAAAATCAAGTCCGTCACCCTCTCAAACGATACTTTCACCTACAATGGCAAGGTAAAACAGCCGACTGTTACAGTGAAAGACTCAAAGGGCAATACTCTTAAAAATGGAACAGACTACACAGTCAAGTATTCATCAGGCAGAAAGAATGTCGGCAAGTACACTGTCACAGTCACATTCAAGGGCAAGTATTCGGGTACTAAGAAGCTGACGTTTAAGATCAAACCTCGCTCAACATCTATCTCAAACCTTACCGCAGGCAAAAAGCAATTCACTGCCACTTGGTATAAGAGATCTGAGCAGACTTCCGGTTATCAGCTTGAGTATTCGACATCTTCAAGCATGAAGAACGCTAAGTTAAAGCCTTTGTCGACCACATCAAAAAACTCACTGACGGTTACGGGTCTTAAAGCAAGCACGAAGTATTACGTACGAGCAAGAACATATAAGAACGTCAAAATCGACGGAAAGACGTATAAGTATTACTCGGCTTGGTCAAGCGTAAAGAGCGTTAAAACCAAATAAAACTTAAAGCAGAGGCGGTAAGTCTCTGCTTTTTGCTTGTATATTTTGTCATACTTTATAAAATAAACATAAATGCACTTGAAATATTGTGTCGGTTTATTGTATAATGACTCCATAAATATAATGTGGAGGAATATGCATGAAATATCAGGATATAATCTCAAAATTAACATTGCAGGAAAAAATCAATCTTTGCTCCGGCAAGGACTTCTGGCATATGAACGGCGTATCCCGTCTGGATATCCCGTCAATTTGTCTTACAGACGGCCCTCACGGACTCAGAAAGAAGATTGAAAATTCATCGGGCTCATCGCTCAACAATTCCGTTCCGACAACTTGCTTCCCGACAGCGGCAACTACCGCTTGTTCATGGGATCCGTCCCTTTTGTACGAGATGGGTGAAGCTCTCGGCGAGGAATGTCTTCAAGAGAAAGTCAGCGTTATTCTCGGCCCCGGTGTAAACATGAAGCGTTCACCTCTTTGCGGAAGAAACTTCGAGTATTTCTCGGAAGACCCCGTGCTTGCAGGTGAGGTTGCCGCTGGTCTTATCAACGGCGTTCAGTCAAAGGGCGTCGGAACATCGCTCAAGCATTTCGCCGCCAACAGCCAGGAAGCGAGAAGAATGAAGATAGACTCGGTCGTTGACGAAAGAGCACTCCGTGAAATATATCTTTCGGCATTTGAGATCGCAGTTAAAAAAGCGCAGCCGTGGACGGTCATGAACGCATACAACCGCCTTAACGGAGTCTATTGTGCAGACAACCATTGGCTTCAAACAAAGGTCCTCAGAGATGAATGGGGCTTCAAGGGCATAGTCGTCTCCGACTGGGGCGCAGTTAATGACAGAGTGCAGGGCATAAAAGCGGGCAACGACCTTGAGATGCCCACATCAGGCGGCTACAACTCCGGAAAATTATATGATGCGGTACTCTCCGGTAAGCTTGACGAGGCAGACCTCGACGTAGCCGTTGACAGACTGCTTGATCTCATTTTCAAGTCAAAGGACGCACTTTGCGACTATACATATGACAAGGAAGCGCATCATGAGCTGGCAAGAAAGATAGCCGGTGAGTCAATGGTGCTTATGAAGAATGACGACGGCTTTCTGCCGCTCGCAAAGGATAAGAAGGTCGGAATCATCGGCGAGCTTGCTCGTGTACCACGTTATCAGGGTGCAGGCTCATCAAACATCTGTCCGACAAAGCTTGACAACGCTTTTGATGCATTTATCGAGGAAGGATATACACCGCTCTATGCTCCGGGCTATGATAAGAAGTCGGATAAGCCGAACTATGCTCTTATCGCCGATGCAGTTGCTGTCGCCGAAAAATGCGATACGGTATTGCTGTTTGTCGGTCTGACAGAGGACTATGAATCCGAGGGCTACGATAGAAGCCACCTTGAGCTTCCGGCATCACACACCGAGCTTATCGACGCTGTTTGCGCTGTCAATCCCAATGCGGCTGTCGTTCTCTTTGGCGGCTCACCCGTAACCATGCCGTGGCTTGGCAAGGTTAAGGCTCTGCTCAACGCATACCTCGGCGGTCAGGCAGGCGGAAGCGCAATAGTCGATATCATTTCCGGAAAGGTCAATCCGTCCGGTAAGCTTGCCGAGACTTATCCGTATGCACTCAGCGATACTCCGGCTTATAATAACTTCCCCGGCTCGGCAAAGACGGTCGAATACAGAGAAAGCGTATACATCGGTTACAGATATTACGACACAGCGAACGTTGACGTTCAGTTCCCGTTCGGCTATGGCTTATCATATACAAAGTTTGAGTATTCGGATGTAAAGCTCAGCAAGAAGAAAATCAAGGACACAGACACAGTTACGGTCAGCTTTAAGATAAAGAACGTCGGTTCTGTTGCAGGCGCAGAGGTCGCTCAGATCTATGTCGCCGATAAAGAAAGCACGATCTTCCGTCCTGCTAAGGAGCTTAAAGCTTTCAGCAAGGTATTCCTTGAGGCAGGCGAAGAAAAGACAGTTTCGCTCGACCTTGACAAGCGTGCATTCGCATATTATAACGTCAACATAAATGATTGGCATGTTGAAAGCGGCGACTTCGATATTCTTGTCGGCGCTTCATCAAGAGACATTCGCTTAACAGCGACACTCAAGGTTGAAAGCACAGTTGAAGCGGAGATCCCCGATTACAAGGTATCCGCACCTGTTTACTACTCAGCGGACATCATGAATGTTCCCGACGGACAGTTTGCCGCTGTTCTCGGACGAGAGATTCCGCAGGCGACAAGAGACGTTTGCGAGCCGCTTGATCTCAACTGTTCACTTGAGGATGCCATAAACTCAAAGTGGGGCAAGAGAATCAACGTACTCATCGACAAAGTCATGGGTCTCAACTTCAATGCCGGCGGCTCATCGTCGGGCATGATGAAGGCTATGGCGCTTCAGATTCCGATTCGTGACTTCATCGCTATGAGCGGAGGCGTATTCACAGAGGAAATGGGCAAGGGCTTGCTTATGATACTCAACGGCGAAAGCGAAGGCAAGGGTCTCGCAACCATTCTCAAGGGTCTCGGCGGCGCTATAGCAAAGCTTCCGACACTCCTTAAGCAGATCTGATATATTTGACAGCTTCGGCGGACCGAGATCAGTCTCGGTCCGTTATGTGATTTGTGCGCCCAAAACGTCGAAACCGTCGTTTTGGGTATTTTCGGCTTGCTTCTTATTGCAAGTCCCGTCAGCGCAATCCTCGCAAGGCAAAAAAATTACCCTTGACCTTATCGAAGTTTTATGATACAATATCCGCATATTCTGAAAGCGTAGCAGGATAAGACATTTTTCTAAAGCCCAGAGAGAGAGCGGTCGGTGAAAGCTCCCGTGACGGAAAATGCTCGTTGTCGCCTGTCAGCTTCGGGAAGAACAGAGCTCGGCGTACAAAAAAAACGACTCTTAATAGACCCCGACGTTTGCCTGCGTTAAAGGCGTTGAGTGCGGCTTTTGTCGAATTCAGGTGGTACCACGGAAACTTCCGCCCTGAGATATCTCGGGGCGGTTTTTATTTTTGTTAAATATTATTTTTTATACAGGAGGTAAGACTTATGGCTAAAGAACTCGCTAAACAGTATGATCCGAAAGAAGTCGAGGACAGAATTTATAAATCATGGCTCGACGGAAAATATTTTCACGCCGAAGTCGATGAGACAAAGAAACCCTATACGATAGTTATTCCGCCCCCGAATATCACGGGTCAGCTTCATATGGGCCACGCCCTTGATAACACGCTTCAGGATATCCTTATCCGCTTCAGAAGAATGCAGGGCTATGATACGCTCTGGCTTCCCGGAACAGACCACGCTTCAATAGCGACAGAGGCTAAGATAGTTGAAGCGATGAAGAAAGAGGGAATCACAAAGGAAGAGCTCGGCAGAGATAAATTCCTTGAAAGAGCATGGGAATGGAAAGCTCAATACGGCGGCAGAATAATCGAACAGCTGAAAAAGATGGGCTCATCTTGCGACTGGGACAGAGAACGCTTCACAATGGACGAGGGCTGTTCAAAGGCTGTTCGTGAGGTATTCGTCAATCTCTACGAAAAGGGACTTATCTACAGAGGTGAGAGAATCATCAACTGGTGCTCACACTGCAAAACTTCAATTTCCGATGCAGAGGTTGAATATGAGGAAAAAGACGGAGCTTATTGGCATCTTCGCTATCCGTTCGCCGATGGCAGCGGTTATGTCGAGGTCGCAACAACAAGACCCGAAACTATCCCCGGCGATACGGCGGTCGCAGTTCATCCCGACGACGAAAGATATAAGGACATCGTCGGCAAGACCTGTATTATCCCCGTTATCGGCAGAGAGATCCCGATAGTTGCCGACACATACGCCAAGATGGATAAAGGTACGGGTGCGGTTAAGATTACACCGGCGCATGATCCGAACGACTTTGAGGTCGGTCTCAGATGCAACCTGCCGATAATCGACGTTATGACAGATGACGGCTACATGAACGAAAAGGCAGGCAAATACGCCGGCATGGATCTCATGGAGTGCCGCAAGGCAATCGTCAAGGATATGGAAGAAGCAGGCGCATTGGTCAAGATAGAGCCGACAAAGCACGAGGTTGGCTCATGCTATCGCTGTCACACAACGGTTGAGCCGAAGGTATCAAAGCAGTGGTTCGTTAAAATGGAGCCGCTTGCGAAGCCTGCTATAGAAGCCGTTAAGAGCGGCGAGGTCAAGTTCGTTCCCGAAAGATTCGATAAGATATATTATAACTGGATGGAGAATATCCGTGACTGGTGCATTTCCCGTCAGCTTTGGTGGGGTCACAGAATACCTGCATGGTACTGCAAGGACTGCGGCGAGATCACCGTTTCAAAGACAGACGTTCATGAGTGTTCAAAGTGCGGCAGCAAGAATATCGAGCAAGATCCCGACACACTTGACACATGGTTCTCCTCGGCTCTTTGGCCGTTCTCAACTCTCGGCTGGCCTGAGAATACGCCTGAGCTTAAACACTACTATCCGACAAGCACTCTCGTTACGGGGTACGACATAATCTTCTTCTGGGTCGCAAGAATGATCTTCTCGGCTTGCGAGCATATGGGCAAGCCGCCCTTCAGCACCGTATTCATTCACGGTATCGTTCGTGACGAGCAGGGTAGAAAAATGTCGAAATCCCTCGGTAACGGTATTGACCCGTTGCTTGTTATTGATAAATACGGCGCTGATGCGCTGAGATTTACTCTTGCCACGGGCAACAGCCCCGGAAACGATATGCGTTATTCGGAGAAAAAAGTTGAAGCCAGCAGAAACTTCGCCAACAAGCTTTGGAACGCAGCGAGATTCATTCTCATGAATCTTGACGGCACGGAAAAAGCTCCGAGTATACCGCAAAATCTTGAAACTGAGGATAAGTGGATAATTTCACAGTTTAACAGACTCGCCAAGGAAGTCACGGATAACCTCGAAAAATTCGAGCTGGGCGTTGCCGTTCAGAAGCTTTATGACTTCATTTGGGACGTTTTCTGCGACTGGTATATTGAGCTTGCAAAGATCAGACTTCAAGCCGGCGGCGAAAAGGCAGAGCAGGTCAAGGCGGTGCTTATCTATGTCATGAGCGAAACGCTCAAGCTTCTCCACCCGTTCATGCCGTTCATCACCGAAGAGATCTGGCTCACACTTCCCCACGACGGCGAAACCATCATGAGAAGCGCATGGCCTGTATATGACGAAAAGCTCAACTTCTCAGATGACGAGAAGAAGATGGAGAGCATCATGGAGGCCATCAGAGCGATCAGAAACAGAAGAGCCGAGATGAACGTTCCGCCCTCAAGAAAGGCGAAAGTTTATATTGCGACGGATAAGAAGGATATCTTCGCTTCTTCGTCTGTATTCATGCAGAGGCTCGCTTCGGCTTCGGAAACCGAGATCGGCGATAACTTCGATGAACTTTCCGATGCGGTATGCATAGTTACGCATGACGCTAAGATATATATTCCCATGGGAGATCTTGTCGACTTCGAGGCTGAACGCAAGAGACTTCAAAAGGAGCTTGAGGGAGCGGAAAAGAAGCTCGCTCAAATCAACGGAAAGCTTTCAAACGAGGGCTTCTTGAGCAAAGCACCTGCGGCAGTCGTTGAGGGACAGAAGCAGGAAAAGGCAAAGCTTGATGAAAAGATAAAGATGCTCAATGAGAGTATAGCAAAGCTTGGCTGATATAAATAAAAAATTACAGCGGTGCAAAAATCTGCACTGCTGTATTTTTTGTAAGCAAAGCTCCGAGCGATTCGCAGTCGCTCGGAGTGTTTTGTTTGATATTCGATTTAATATACCGCCACTCTGCATGATGACTTGCAAGCGCCGTCATCTGTTATAACGGATATCGTTGCCGTGCCGACAGCTTTGCCTGTTATCTTACCGTTTGAGGAAACCGTGGCTACGAGAGGATCGCTTGAAACCCACTTCACTTTCTGGTTGCCTGCGTTTTCGGGTAATATCTTGGCTGTCAGCTGATATGTACCGCCGACCTTGACAGATGCCGTCGAGGTGTTGAGTCTGACACCGATAACCTTCTGTGAGGGATCGGTAGCAACCTTTGTGACCGTAACACGGCAGGTCTTTCTGTAGCCTCCGTCGCTTGTCGTGCAGGTGATGTTAGCCGTTCCGACACCGACAGCTTTTATCAAACCGTTTGAAGAAACGGTTGCGACCTTTGTGTTGCTTGACTTCCAAGTGACCTTCTTGTTCGTTGCGTTAGCCGGTGTGACGTTAGCGGTGATTCTCTTGCTGCTTCCGATTTGAAGCGTAACGTTTGAATTGCTGAGGAATACGCCCGTTGCGCTGACACGCTTGACAGTGATCTTGCAGGTTGCCTTGCGGTTGCCGTCGTTCGTTGTGCAAGTGATAGTTGCCGTGCCTTTGCCGACCGCTGTGACAACGCCCGATGATGAGACCTTCGCAACCTTAGTGTCGCTTGACTTCCACTTAACGCTCTTGTTGCTTGCGTTCGAGGGGCTGACTGTTGCTTTGAGTGTATACTTGTCGCCGATATAAAGAGTCTTGCTTGTTCTGTTAAGCTCAACGCTCTTGGGCTTGACCTGCTTCTTGACTGTGACAGTGCATGAGGCCTTATATGAGCCGTCCTCTGTTGAACAGCTTATAACCGCCGAGCCTGCCGCCTTGCCTCTGACCTTGCCGTTCGCATCTACTGTGGCGATAGCCTTGTCGCTTGACTTCCACTTGACAGCCTTGTTGCTTGCGCTTGACGGCTTGACCGTCGCTGTCAACTGCTTCGTACCACCGACATAAACCGTCGCCTTTGAGCTGTTGAGGCTTACGCCAGTGACATGAGTCTTGACTGTTATCTTGCATGAGGCTGTGTATTTGCCGTCCTTTGATGTGCAGATTATCTTTGCCGTGCCGTTTCTCTTTGCCGTGACGAGACCGCTTGAGGATACGGTTGCGACATCGGTATCGGTCGAGCGCCATGTGACCGTTTTGACTGTTGCGTTCGAGGGATAGATATCAGCCTTGAGCTGATAGGTCTTTCCCTTGTATACGGTCTTTGATGACTTGTTGAGAGACAGAGCCTGAACGTCGACCTTCTTCTTGACAGTGACCTTGCAGGAAGCCGACTTGCCGGTGTCCTCGGTCTTGCAGGTGATAGTCGCCGTGCCTTTTCCGACGGCGGTGACAACGCCCGAAGAAGAAACCGTTGCGACGGAGGTGTCGCTTGACTTCCACTTAACGCTGTTGTTGCTTGCGTTTGAGGGGCTGACTGTCGCCTTGAGTGTGGCTTTCTGAGTTGTATAAAGATCTAAGCTTGTCTTGTTCAGCTTGACACCTGTTGACAGAGTGCGGACTCTTACTTCGCAGGTGGATTTCTTGCCGTTGACTGTGGTGCAGGTTATTTTTGCCGTACCGTTCGAGACACCCTTGACCCAGCCGTTGCTGTCGACCGTGGCTACCTTGGAGTTACTCGTTGTCCACTTGACACCGGGTCTGTCGGTGTTCGTGGGGTAGACTGTTTCCTGAAGCTGTTTCTTCTTTCCGATAGAAAGTGTCATTGATGAGTAGTTAAGCTTAACTCTTGTCGGCATAACGGCTAAGCCGAGCTTTTTAAGAGGTATCGCATTAGCCCACATCTGCTGGAGAGTATCGTTGGGGTGTATCCAGTCCTCGGTCAGATCCGATCTGAATTTATCGGGATCGTTCGGATCGGCTGACATTTCGTTAAGCTCAACGAAGCCGTCGAGCATCTTCGTCGTTGAAAGCCACTCGTTGACGTCGAGAGCTATGATCCAGTCGTCCTCGTTCCACTGATATTCGTCCTCGCCGAAATAGTTTCTCGTCGTACCCTTCCACTGAGTTATCGAGCAGGCGATGACCTTGATATCGTTATCGTGGCAGGTATTGATAAACTGCTTGAACGCCTTTATCATATCGTCGGCTGTCGGCTGAGTGTAATGACCGTAGTCCTTGATAGATGCGCTTTCCGGATGAGTGATATCGTTAGCGCCGATCTTGATTATAGCGTACCTGACACCAGGCTGTTCGAGAACGTCTTTTTCCATTCTGTTGAGAACAGACGGGCCGTAGATATTGCCTATCATGCCTTGACCGTCGCTTGTCAGAGAGTTGCCGAAGATGCCCTTGCCGACAACGCCGACATTGCTGCAGCCCTCGGCATTTATAAGTCTTGAAAGATAAAGAGGAACATTATTTGAGACGGTGGAGTCGCCGATAACAACGACAGAATACGGATCGGGCTCTTGAGAATAAACGTCCATGCTTCCGACGATGGGTATAGCGTTGATGGACTTATATTTGAGCGCCAAGCTGAACTCAAGATCCTCGTTCCAAGTGGCGTTATCTGTTGTGAGATAAGCTCTACCACCCGAAAGACCGACTGTAGTTATCGGCTGATATTCGGCGGCATAGATCGTGAGAGCGATATCCTCAAGCGCTTCGACGTTGAAGTCGACGGGATCGGTGTAAATCTCCTGACCTGCGGGGATTTTGAAGTTGGTTCTTTCACCCTTGTAATAAAGCTGTTTGCAGGTGCTTTTGTCGATTTTGTCGCTTCCCTTTGACTTCGCAACTGTGGCACGGTTGATGACCATGGTGCTCGTTCCGTATTTATTTGAAAGCTTGAATCTGACCTTTGTGCCGCTTGCGGTGGCGGTCAGAACGATTCTGACGCTGACCTTGCCTGCGATGACGGCTATGTTTTGATAGTCGCTCAGCGAGATGTTAGTCAAGCCTGTTCCCCAGGCGGCTATCCATTCGCCGTTTTCTGCGGCGCTTGCGGTCGTTGATGTGACAATGGCGGCACTGCCTCCGACATAAACCGCCGAAAGAGCCATAAGTATCGCCATAAATAAGCTTATAATTCTTCTTTTCACAAATAATACCTCCTTATATATCGTGAAGCTATACAGTAATGATATCATTATTGCATGTCGATGTCAACAAATCAGACAAAATTATAATGCGAATAAATGCTCTATTCATATAATTTTAACAAATCTATATACTTTTATAAGGTACGGGAGAGCGACTGCTATGCTCAAGCTGACGGGAATCGAAGCGGTTTTTGATGTATAGATTATTGTCGAGGCAAGGAGGAGACCGCAAGAAAGGTGGTCGCTTTTAGGGGTAGCGAGCGAAGCGAGCGTAACGGCGGTCGGGCGTGTACCCCACAGCTCTCGCCGCAGGCGAGGTGCGAAGGGGTGCCGAACAGCCGCCCCGCTGATTTCGCTTGGTTTTTGCGAGAAACTTCAAAGGCTGATGAGAGTCCGATTGCAAAAGTGGGTTGAGCTGACTTTTTAAATGGGGCTGTCGAGGGCCTCCGAAACAAATCAATTTCGGATTTAACTTCAATGCTTACCGCAACATCAAAGGAAGTTATGATATATCAATCGGCTTCCTTTTCGACAAAAAGCAGATCCAAAGCTCAACTTGTACTCACGAACGAAATATATTCCGAAAATCTCCTTTCAAGGCTTGATATAATCTTCAATTTGTGATAAAATTGATTGTCAATACGATTACCTGTGTGGTCACAGACGGTCACACAATGCACCGACTCGGTGCGTACAAATAAATGAATGGTGGGTTATTTATGTCAGGACACTCAAAATGGAGCACTATTAAAAGAAAAAAGGAAAAGACCGATAACGCAAGAGCAAAGGTATTCACGAAAATAGGACGTGAGCTTGCTATTGCCGTTCGTGAGGGTGGAAGCTCCGACCCCTCATCAAACTCAAAGCTCAAGGACGTCATCGCCAAGGCTAAGGCGAACAACGTTCCGAACGACAATATTGAGCGTATCATCAAAAAGGCGGCAGGCGAGGGTGACAACTCAAAGTATGAGGAGATCGTCTATGAGGGCTACGGCCCGTCAGGTGTTGCCGTTATAGTTGAAACTCTCACAAACAACCGCAACAGAACGGCGGCTGAAATGCGCCACTACTTCGATAAGAACAAGGGTAACATGGGTCAGAACGGCTGCGTTTCGTTCATGTTCACACGCTCGGGTATAATCGTTATCGAGCAGGAGGACGTTGACGAGGAGAAGCTGATGGAGGACGCTCTTGAAGCCGGAGCTTCGGACTTCATCACCGACGGTGACGTGTTTGAGGTACGCACCGAGCCGAACGACTTCACAGCGGTTTGTAACGACCTTTCGGCTAAGGGATATACTTTCCTTTCAGCTGAGATAGGCTATGTTCCCTCAACCTATACAAAGCTTGAGAGCGAGGAGGACGTCAAGATGATGGAAAGACTTCTCGACATGATGGACGAGAACGACGACGTTCAGGGCGTATGGCACAACTGGGAGACAGACGACTGATAAATGAGAATAACAGCGAAGCCGTGATGCGTGAGCATCACGGCTTTTTTGTAATAGTTTGGTGGGGAGCAGCGAGCGAAGCGAGCGTAACGGCGGCGGAGCGTGTACCCCCGAGCGACAGCG
>CAYZOU010000009.1:44333-61690 GCA_964480405.1 uncultured Faecalibacterium sp.
CTGGGGGGGGCCGCTTTCCCCCCCCCCCCCCTGCTTGTGGGGGGCCTCCCCCCCGCCCCGCTGTATTCACTTGGGCTTTGACAGCGCTTCGGAGGCTGTACTGCTTCACCACCCTTCCTGCGCAGCCGCCTCGGTACTACCTCGCAGCTTCGCCGCTCGGCAGTACACGAGCCGCCTGCGTCCGCCTGCGAAGCGGGCGGACTTAACAAAAAAGACGGTGCAACCGCAAGATTGCACCGTCTTTTATTTGCTTTTTACAGAACACAACCGAGGAAATCCTTAGTTCTCTGCTCTTTCGGAGAAGTGAATATTTCTTCCGGAGTGCCTTGTTCAACGATAACGCCGTCACTCATGAATATTACCCTGTCGGCAACATCACGGGCAAAGCCCATTTCATGCGTTACAACGACCATCGTCATGCCTGCCTGAGCGAGCTCTTTCATGACCTGAAGCACCTCTCCGACCATCTCCGGATCAAGAGCCGATGTCGGCTCATCAAAGAGCATTATGTCGGGATTCATGGCGAGTGCTCTTGCGATAGCAACTCTCTGCTGCTGACCGCCGGAAAGCTGATGAGGATAGCTGTCGGCTTTATCCTTGAGACCGACTCTTTCAAGAAGCTCAAGCGCTTTCTTTTCGGCTTCAGCCTTTGTCATCTTCTTGCGGTCAACAGGAGCGAGCATGATGTTCTTCTTGACCGTCAGATGAGAGAAAAGGTTGAACTGCTGAAAGACCATTCCGATGTTTTCTCTCGTCTTGTTTATATCGAGCTTTTTATCGGAAATTTCAAAGCCGTCAACGAGTATCGTTCCGCTTGTCGATTCCTCAAGTCTGTTGAGACAGCGAAGAAATGTCGATTTACCGCTGCCCGACGGACCGATGAGACAAACGACTTCACCCTCGTCTATCTCGGCGCTGATGCCCTTGAGTACCTCAAGATCGCCGAAGCTTTTATAAAGATCTTTAACTATTACTTTTTTTGTCATAACTAAACTTCTTCTCTACAAATTTTGATATCACCATCAGTATCGAGATGATGACAAGATAATATCCTGCGACCGTAATATATGCGGGGAAAAAGTCGTAGGTTGCGCCGACGTAGACCTTGGTCTGATTGACGATCTCGGCAAGACCGATAGCCGAAAGAATAGATGAATCCTTAACGGTTATGATAAACTGATTGACGAGCGACGGGATACAGATTTTGAATGCCTGCGGGAAAACAACTTTAAGCATGGCTTTGCCCTTGCTTAAGCCGAGACTTCTCGCCGCCTCTATCTGACCGTTGCTGACAGCGTCAATGCCCCCTCTGAATATTTCCGACATGTATGCGCCGGCGTTGAGCGAGAGGGTAAGAAGACCTGCTACGAAAGGAGTTATCGTAAAGGTCGGAGAAATAAACTTTTGAATGACCTGCGGAAAAGCGAAGAACATCAAAAAGCCCTGAACCATCATGGGCGTACCACGGATACACCAAACATAAACGGCGGCAATGGCCTTTAAGACAGGATTTTTTGATTTGCCGAACAAGCAGGTCAAACAGCCTATGACCATGCCTATGGCGATAGCTAAAAGCGAAATGACTATCGTCACCTTTAAGCCGTCGAGCATAAGCGGAGTCGCATTTTTAAAAACACCTGTAAAATTCAATTTAATCCACTCTTAACTAAAAATTTGCGGTGATTTTATTTTGTTAAACCACCGCATTGTGTTTTTTGTGCTTATTAAAGCTGATTACTTTTCAGCTGAGTAACCGTACTTGTTGAGGATCTCCTCATACTTTCCGTTAGCCTTTAAGTTAGCCAAACCCTTGTTGAACATCTCGATAAGCTCGGCGTTCTTGCCCTTATTAACAGCAAAGCCGTATGAACCGGGGTTGACTATTTCGCCGATCGTCTTGAGAGCGACCGAGTCATTCTTGATAGCCCAGCCGACAACCGAATAATCCTCGAAGCAAGCATCGGCGTTGCCGTTTAAGACAGCCTGATACATTTCGGGTGAGCCTTCGAATGTTGTGATCTCAAAGCCGTATTTTTCCTGAATGCTCTTTGCGTAATCGGTGCTTGTTGTGCCGATCTTGCAGGCGATCTTCTTGCCCTTGAGGTCTTCTTCCGATTTGATAGTGTCGTTGTTTGCGGCAACAACAAGGATAGAGCCGTCTTCAAAGTAGCCTTCCGAGAAGTCGAAGATTTCTTCTCTGTCGGCTCTGATGGTCATGCCGGCGATCATAGCGTCTGCCTGACCGGACTGAACAGCGCCCATTGCGGCGTCGAAGCCTTCAAATTTGATGTCATAGGTGAAGCCTTGATCCTCGGCGATAGCCGCTAAGAGATCAACGTCAACACCGGCGTACTTGTTTGTTTCTGTGTCGAGGAACTCAAACGGAGCGAAAGCTTTATCCGAATAGATAAGATACTTCTTGCCGTCCTGAGTGTCGGTGTCTGTGTCGTTACCTGAGCCGCCGCAAGCAGCGAAGCAGAGAACGATCATTGCTGCTGCCATGAGCAGCGCGAGCAGTTTTTTCATGATGTCTACCTCCTGAAAAATGTATAATATTTTTTCGTCGGTCTTAATGCGCATGTCAGGTTTAAGATGTACTCATGTATAAATATTATACGGTTTATACAACATGTTACACATGACACTTAAGCTTTTTTTGTACGCCGAAGAATTGCAAAGCGGAAAAGCAACAGCTCAAAAGGCGAGCGGCTTCTTCAAAATCGCAATCACACCGAGCGTACCGAAAAGCCAAAAGCGTGACCGACTGTGTGAAATAAGGGCACAGTGCAAAAAGCACGGCGCCCTTACCCTACGGTAGAATATTATATCAGTATGTGAAATCATTGTCAAGACTTTTGAGCTTTATTGTGAAAACTTACAAAATTTTTTCCGAAATACTATTTGTGGTATTTTGTGCCGAGGCCTATCTGAACGGCTCTGTATATTTGTTCAAGGAGCATGACTCTTGCAAGCTGGTGGGGGAAGGTCATTTTGCTCATTGAAAGTCTGTCATCGGCTCGCTTTTTGACTTCGTCGCTCAAGCCGAATGAGCCGCCTATGATGAAGGCTATGCTTCCCGTGCCGCCGAGTTTTATTCTCTCTATTTCGGCGCTCAATTCCTCACTCGTTCTCTGCTTGCCCTCAATACACATCGCATAAACAAATGAGCCCTTCGGAAGCTTTTCCAATATCTTTTTGCCCTCTTTTTCGAGAGCCGAGTTTATTTCGCTTTCACTTGGAGAATCGCTCAATCTCTCCGGTGATATTTCAATTATATTCGGCTTATATGCACTCAGCCGTTTTTTATATTCGTTGCAGGCATCGGTGAGATATTTTTCTTTCAGCTTTCCGACGCATATCAAGGTTATGTTCATTTTATCACCTAAAATCTGAGAACACTGTCAAAATTTTCGGGCGGATTAACGGTCAGAAAACAGTCCCTGCCGAGCACTGCGCCCTGCTGTAAAAGTGCATTTTCACTCGTACGGTAAGCGAGGAGGGGAACGTTGTTTTCTTCGCTGAGGTGTCCGAGATAAAATCTTGTCGTTCCGGCTCTGACGAGCTGAGCGACAGCCTCGGCGCAATCTTCATTGCAAAGGTGTCCGACGTCGGAGAGGATACGCCTTTTCAAATAGTAAGGATAAATTCCGTTTTGGAGCATTCCGACGTCGTGATTCGACTCGATCATGACAAGATCACATCCCGATATCGAATTCATTATCTCGTTGGTCATATGGCCGATATCGGTTGCGACGGCTATTTTTCTTCCGTCGGGCATTTCGACTGTGTAGCCACAGCTTTCGTTGCAGTCATGCGGTGTCGGAAAACGTCGGACAAACATTCCGCCAACCTCGATCCCCGACATGGGTACAACATCATGAGTGAATTTATCAGTCAGAACACCTGCTTTATCCATTCCCAAAACCGTGCCCTCAGTGGCGAAAACGGGTGTATGATGTCTTGAAGCGAACACCTTTATACCTTTTATATGGTCGGAGTGTTCGTGAGTGACGAATATCGCCTTGATGCTTTCGGGAGCTATGTTTCTGTCCGAAAGAGCTTCCGTGATTCTTTTAGCCGAAACTCCGGCATCAATAAGGATACCGCTCGAAGCCGTTCCTATGTAAGTGCAGTTCCCCGACGATGAGGAAAACAGTGAGCAAAAACGTGACAATATGATCTTCCTTTACTTTGGTGTATTGTTGGCGGTGAGCCCGAGCCTCGTTCAGCTTCCGAGCTTTTTCCCGTTTGAAAGCGATTGCAGCGGCGGCGCCATCGGCACCCCGCAGGAGTGCACGCTGTCGCCGCTTGCCGCCCACGCCCCGGCACCCCACCCGTCCAAGCGCAGCAAAACTCAAGGGGCGGAACAACGTCCGCCCCGCAAAATCAGCTTATATTTTTCTTTTCTTCCTTGACTTCCTCAAACTCCTTGCGGTAAATGTCCGCTCCGAGCGCTCTGAGCTTTTCAACGAAGTTTTCATATCCTCTGTCGATATACACGACGTTTTCGATCTCGGTCGTTCCACGGGCGGCGAGACCTGCTATAAGCATTGCCGCACCGGCTCTGAGGTCGTCGGCTCTTACCGGCGCACCCGTCAATTCTTCAACGCCTTGAATGACGGCGACCGTTCCGTTGACCTGTATATCGGCGCCCATTCTCGTCAGCTGTTCAACATATCTGAATCTGTTATCCCATACGCCCTCGTTGATGACGCTTGTTCCGTCGGCTAAAGCGAGGAGAACCGCCATTTGCGGCTGCATATCCGTCGGGAAACCGGGATGAGGCATTGTCTTTATGTTACACTTTTTAAGTCTTTCGTTAGCCGTGACTCTTATCGACGTGTCATATCTTGTGACGCTTGCGCCGCATTCCTCAAGCTTCGCTGAGATAGCCTCAAGATGCTTGGGGATAACGTTTCTGACAAGTACGTCACCGCCTGTTGCCGCCGCAGCGACCATATATGTTCCGGCTTCTATCTGGTCGGGTATGATCGAGTATGTGCAACCGTGAAGCTCGCTGACACCGTGAATTTTGATAACGTCCGTGCCTGCGCCTCTTACGTCAGCGCCCATAGCGTTAAGGAAGTTTGCAAGATCGACTATGTGCGGCTCCTTAGCCGCATTCTCTATAATTGTCAGTCCTCTCGCCTTAACAGCGGCGAGCATGACGTTTATTGTCGCACCGACGGAAACCTGATCCATATATACCGAGCTTCCCGTAAGCTTATCGGCTCTTGCGTTGATCATAGCTTTCTCGACATTTATCTCCGCACCGAGAAGCTCAAAGCCCTTGATGTGAAGATTTATCGGGCGTACACCGAAATTGCAGCCGCCGGGGAGAGCGACCTTGGCTCTGTTGTAGCGACCGAGAAGTGCGCCTATAAGATAGTATGACGCACGAAGCTGTTTTGTCATCTCAAGGGGCACGATATAAGAGTTTACGCCCTTGGTGTTGATTTCGATAGTGCTCTTGTTTATATATTTGATTTCCGCACCCATTTGGTGGAGAATACGAATCATACAGCTGACATCGCTGATATCGGGAATATTCTCGATTCGGCACACATCCTGCGCCAAGAGGGTAGCGGGGATTATGGCAACGACTGAATTTTTTGCGCCGCTGATATCGACCTCGCCCGTAAGCTTATTGCCGCCACGGATCACGATTTTTTCCAAATCAATCCCTACTTTCACTAAATCTTTACTTTGCCTATATTTAAACATAAAATGAGAATTTTATTATAAGATACTTTTATATATTATAACACTAATTCGGCTGTTTGAAAAGCCCTTTTTTAATATATAATGTGACGAAAAATACTGCCCGTTTTTGTGCATTTTTATTTAAATGTTTAATCGACTTTAATATTCTTGACCGCAAACCGAAATTAAAACATAGAAATTTTCGGTCGATTGAGTTTCTGCCATTTAAAAGCCGCTTCTCGAGTCAAAGCTTCTGCTTATCAAAATATTTTCGGTCGATTGAGTTTCTGCCGTTTAAAAATCATATCTCGAGTCAAAGCTTCTGCTTATCAAAATATTTTCGGTCGATTGAGTTTCTGCCGTTTAAAAATCATATCTCGAGACAAAGCTTATACTTATTCGAATTGTTTTTCGTACGTTCCGATCGCTTATTTCCGAAAATGACAGCCCGAGACAAAGCGTTATCGGACTGTCATATGATAATATAACTTGAGTTTGACATTCAAAAGAATTTTTTGTTAATTTTAGTCGGGCGGCGATAATTGTGAGACTTTTCCGCTTGAAAAAGTTTTGTTTCTATGATATGCTTTTCTTGTTTCAGGCAGGTATCAATTACCTTGGAATGTCGCAATAATATGCGGCAAAAATCAATTTTGTTCCTACATAAGGAGGATAACCATGAAAACACTGAAAAGAATCACGGCTGTGATGATGGCGTTGTTGATGCTCTTGGCGACATTCTCAATAGCGTTCACTTCATCGGCGGCAAGCAAGAAACGAGTGACAAAGGTCAGTCTCAACAAGACGAGCGTCACTCTTTACACAACACAGACGGCTACGCTCAAGGCAACTGTCAGCCCGTCGAATGCCACAAACAAAAAGGTCAAATGGAGATCGAGCAACACGAGCGTTGCAACGGTTTCTTCAAGCGGCAAGATAACAGCTAAAAAGGCAGGCACGGCAACGATAACCTGCACCTCCGAGGATAACACAAACAGGAGAGCGACCTGCAAGGTTACGGTCAAAACAAAGGTCAACGTCTCAAGCGTTAAGCTCAATAAGACAAGCTTGAAGATGTATACGACACAGACGGCTACACTCAAGGCAACCGTCAGCCCGTCTAACGCATCGGTAAAAGATGTCAAGTGGAAGTCAAGCAACACAAGCGTTGCGACGGTTTCTTCAAGCGGAAAGATAACAGCCAAGAAAGCCGGCAAGGTAACTATAACCTGCACCTCCAAGGACAACTCAAAGAAGAAAGCCACCTGCACCGTTACGGTAGCAAAGAAGGTCAACGTCTCAAGCGTTAAGCTCAGCGCAAGCGCAATGACGATAACAAACGGCAACTCAAAGAGACTCACTGCGACCGTCTCGCCGTCAAACGCTTCGGTTTCAACAGTCAAGTGGAAGACGAGCAACAGCAAGGTCGCAACGGTCACATCAGCCGGTAAGGTCACGGCGGTCGGTGTCGGAACGGCAACCATAACGTGTACCTCAACGGATAACGCAAACAAGAAGGCGACCTGCAAGGTCACGGTCACTCCCGTAAAGGTCTCGGGTCTTAAGCTCAACAGAACCTCGGCGACTGTCTATCCAAAAAAGACAGTCACGCTCAAGGCGACCGTCAGTCCGAGCAATGCTGATAACAAGGCTGTCAGCTGGAAGTCAAGCAGCACAAAGATAGCCACGGTTTCTTCAAGCGGCGTTGTAACAGGTGTCAAGTCGGGCACAGCCACTATCACCTGCACCGCAAAGGACGGCTCGGGCAAAAAGGCTACCTGCAAGATAACCGTCGGCGTACCCGTAAAGAGCGTTAAGATAACATCGACAGAGTCCGGCGCAAACGCATGGTATGTCGGAAAGACAAGCAAGCTTTCCGTCACGGTTTCACCGAGCAACGCAACAAACAAGGGAATCACTTGGACATCAAGCAAGCCGAATTGTGTCAGCGTTGACAGCAACGGCAACGTAAAGGTCATCAAGCAGAATACATATAAGATATTAGGCATAGAGAGAGTTGACGACGATCAGAACGTCACCATAACCGCAACTTCAAAGTATGATTCAAGTATAAAAGCAACCTACAACCTGACAATAGTCAAGGATAAGGTCGCTGTTGAGGATGTCAGCATAGACACAACAAACACAAGCGGACTTTGGATAGTCGGACATGAATATGACGTTTTCGCAGCTCCCGTTCCCGCAAACGCATCAAACCCGAAGATCAAATACACCTCAAGTAATAAGTCCGTCGCTACTGTCAGCTCAACGGGCAAGGTCAAGATTCTCAAGGTCGGCACTGCAACAATAACCGCAACGTCGGTCGATGACAGCCGGAAAAGCAAAAGTCTCGATATAGAAGCTATCGACCCCACACTCAGCATCGCAGAGTTTAATCCTCAGAACGGATACTTCGTGGTCGGCGAATCTCAGCTCTTCTCATTTAAGTCGGATTTAAACACGGCGGTTATCAACAGCAAGCTCGGCGGTCTTAAATATGAAGTTGACGATCCCGACATGGCTCTCGTCACTCAAGAGGACGGCACCATATTTTCAATGGTCAAGTTCCTCAAGGCGGGAACATTCAAAATAAGAGTTCGCACCGTTAACGAAAACATTGTCAGCAAATGGGTCACGGTCAAGGTCAGAGACCTCATGATTGATAACGACTTCTTTGAGAATGTCAAGCTCGGCGACAAGATCGACATCAACGCTTATCTCTATGACGGAAAGAACAGAATCGTCGACGATGAAATAGACGTGCTTTATATATCCCTCTATCCCGAGATCAGCGTGAGCGATGACGGCTCATATGTTAAGATCAACCAGGAGCTTTCAAGCGAGGGCGCATATATCGAAGTCACAACAAGCGACGGAAGACTCAGACGCAATATCTATTTCATTCCCGGAAAGTATATGATCCCGACATCGAAGTCATCGAGACTTGAGCTCATGAAGAAGTTCTCCAATGAAATGTATACGGAAAGCTTCTTGGCAAATTACAGCAAGCGTATCAATTTTGAAAACCTCGTCAGCGATAAGAAGAATTCAAGCACGGAGATACTCTTTGACTGGGGCTTATTTAAGAATCTCGACCTCAGCGGTCTTTTGACGGCTATGGGCGGCTCGGGTAACACAGACGACGTTGACGACGATCTCAGCGATCTCGACTTCGTTGAAACTCTTTTCGGTGAGGACATCGTTGAAACCAGCACGACAGTTCAAAAGAGCAGCTGTCCCAAGCCGATAACCGTTTCAGCGGACATGGTCAACAAGGTCTCGGTCAACGACATGGGCTCAACATACACCATAAAGATGACACTCAAGGATCAGGAAAAGATGCTTCCCGATGCGGTCACGACGTCGGAATACGCTAAGACGATGCCCGTCATAGACAAGGCTTATCTTGATGAATATATCAAGAGCTTCAATCAGATAGACGGTCTCACCGAGGGTGACGAATCTATCGAGATATCGTCGGCAAGCTACGGCACAGTCAATCAGACCTACACAGACGGTTATGTTGAGTATACGGTCGACAAGTTCACCAATAAGGTCACCAACAGCGTTTATCACTATGATTCAAAGGTCGACGCCAAGAACGCAAAGCTTAACCTCAAGGCTACTGTTGACGGCATGGATATCGTTATGAAGATCAATATCAAGGCTTCATTCACAATGAATGTTGACAACACACTCGTTCTCGGCGACATTATCTACTGATAATAAGCTACGCTTAAACATTTACACCCTAAGAAGAATTCAAGCTCTTCTTAGGGTGTTTTATTGCCGTTAAAATCAAGAACCTGCGGAATCCGATAACTCCGCAGGTTCGATATTTTTATTCTTTTTTCTTGTCGAGCTTTGCTTCGATCTTTGAGAATATGAGTCTTTCAACTAAGTCATAAACAAGCTTTGCGATCAAAACGCCTGCAAGAGCATAGAGGATTCCGACGACCGCTCCGGCGAGGATGTCGGTGCAGTAGTGAACGTGAACATAAACTCTTGAGAAAGCCAAAAGAGCGGCATAGATAAGAGAGGGGATACCCTTTTTCTTATCATACCAAAAGATTGCAAAGGCTGCGGCGAAGCTTGATGATGAGTGACCTGACGGGAACGACCAGCTTGACGGTTTTGAAACGATCTCGGGATAGTTGAATTGACCGCCCCATGAGTACTGAGTCCAATCGAAGTTGAAGGGTCTGACTCTGGCTATCAGCTCTTTGATGATGAGGTTGTTTGCGACCTCCATGAACAGAAGCGAAACCACGACCGCAACCGCAACCTTTTTGTAGGTCTCGTTTTTCTTGACCAAACCTGCGATAAGGAATGCGAGCGCAAACAGTATCCATATGATTCCGGATTCACCCGAGAGAGTGATTATTTTTGAGATAACATCAAAAACGGGGTTCCACAGATGCTGTTCAACGAACTGAAAGACGTTCCAGTCAAAATGATAAATTGATTCAAGCACGGCTTTTTCTCCTTTCTTTAAGCGATAACTTTGCTTAATCATCACGGCGGCTTTTATGTACGCACCGAGTGTGTACATATAAAAGCATATATCCGTCTGTGGAAAAGTATACCATGAAACGAAGCGGATTTCAACAGACAAATGAAAAATGCGAGTAAAATCGGTGTGATAATTAGCGGCAGGAAAAATGCGGCGACACTTGACAAATTCGCTTTTTCATTATACAATACATTTATCATAGCATAAAGGCTTTGACGGGAACAAGTAGTCACTGCGACCGAAAACAGAAAGCAGCCGGTCAATGAGAGGCGCATGAGGAACAGTCGGCGAATACATCCCCGAGCTTCACTTTGAAAGGTACGCCCGAGTAGGAGCTGACGTATACCCCACGTTATAGGGGCGAGTGACTTCACTCTTTGAGGTGCGTTTCGTGAGGAGCGCATGAATCAAGGTGGTAACACGGCAACGCCGTCCTTGCTTAAAGCAGGGGCGATTTTTTTATTGTTTTATATTATTTTCTATATTTTCAGGAGGATATCAAAATGAAAATTTATGACGAGCTCGTCGCAAGAGGCTTGATAGCTCAGGTCACCGACGAGGAGGAGATCAAGGAGCTTATAAACAACGGCAAGGCTACATTCTATATCGGCTTCGACCCGACAGCAGATTCACTTCATGTCGGTCACTTCATGGCGCTTTGCCTTATGAAAAGACTTCAAATGGCAGGCAACAAGCCCGTTGTACTCTTGGGCGGCGGAACGGGCATGATCGGCGACCCCTCCGGCAGAACAGATCTTCGCAAGGTCTTGACAAAGGAGACGATACAGCATAATATCGACTGCTTCAAAAAGCAGATGAGCCGCTTTATTGATTTCAGCGACGGCAAGGCTATCATGGTCAACAATGCCGATTGGCTGCTTGACCTTAACTATGTTGACGTTCTTCGTGAGGTCGGCGCTTGCTTCTCTGTCAACAATATGCTCAGAGCGGAATGTTATAAGCAGAGAATGGAAAAGGGCTTGAGCTTCCTTGAGTTCAACTATATGATAATGCAGTCATACGACTTCTACTATCTGTATAAAAACTACGGCTGCAATATGCAGTTCGGCGGTGACGATCAGTGGTCGAATATGCTCGGCGGCACTGAGCTTATCAGAAAGAAGCTCGGCAAGGACGCATACGCAATGACGATAACCCTTTTGATGAACTCCGAGGGTAAGAAGATGGGCAAGACAGCCTCGGGTGCTGTTTGGCTTGATCCCGAAAAGACAACACCGTATGAGTTTTATCAGTATTGGCGCAATGTCGGTGATGCCGATGTCATGAAGTGTATCAGAATGCTCACATTCCTGCCGCTTGATCAGATAGACGAAATGAGCGCTTGGGAGGGCAGCAAGCTCAACGAGGCGAAGGATATCTTAGCCTACGAGCTCACCTCACTCGTACACGGCAAGGAAGAAGCGGAGAAAGCAAGAGAAGCCTCAAGAGCTCTTTTCGGCGGCGGCGCAGACACAACACATATGCCGACGACAGAGCTTTCCGATGACGATTTCACAGACGGTGCGGTTGACATTATCTCGCTCTTAGTCAAGACAGGCTTAACGGCGTCAAGATCGGAAGCCAGACGAGCTGTTGAACAAAACGGCGTCAGCGTCAACGGCGAAAAGGTATCGGACTTCAAGGCAACATATACAAAGGAAGATATCGGCGAAGAAATGATTCTGAAGCGTGGAAAGAAGAAGTTCATGAAGGTAATCGTGAAATAAGATGACATTTGCGATTATTATAATTTGTGCCGTTTTGATTTTTGCTGAAATAAAGATTTTTAACAGAATCGAGATCTATATGGCAAAAAGTGGATCGACAAACTTCAAGCCTCAGTATAAAGGTTATATAGTAGCAGATACAATACTGATTTTTGTATTGCTTGCTTTGTTCATGCATTATAATTAAATCATTCCGGAAATTCAATAATTACAGATAATGCCCAAACGTGTGGATTAACCATGCGTTTGGGCATTAAATTTGTTCTGAAAAAACTTGAGAAGATTTTTATTAAATTAAGCGATATAACTTCACATCAAAAATTGTCTGTGTATGAACCGATCAGGGTGTCTCGGTTATCCCGGACATACTTTGCCGCACTAAGCTTGAAGCTTTCGGCATCGAATACGGCGGCGAATTTTTCGTCCGTCTCGGCTATGAGCGCTCTGTCAACGGATACCTCGCTGTCCTCATCGAACATCGCATATAAAACGCCGCATATCTCAGCCGCAGAATTTTCGCCTATGGCTTTCATCGCAGGCACTATCAAGCTTTTAAGCTCTCTGCCGTTGTTTCTGTAAAATCCGCTCACAACAGCGCCCTCCGAAACAAAAATATCGAGAGTATAAATATATCTCGCTTCGATCGGCAACTTTTCAAAGGCCGCTGTCATGTCGATTTCTTTCTGAATTTTCAATTGATAGGCGAGCGCCACACCCTCTAAAAGATCTTGATCTCTTCCTGTGTCTATCGCTTCTTTCGTCAGCGGAACGAATTTTTGCTTAAGCTCTGTCAGCCTCTTTATTTTTTCTTCTTCCTCGTGAAAAAGCTTGTTGTGTTTTTTGTATGCGTCGGAGGCTTTAACCATTCCGAAAACCGTTGCCGCAAGAACGATAAGTAACACTATCACCAAATACCAATATTGACTGAACCATTCCGACATATCAATGTCCCTCCCTGTAGTCACCGAAAATTTTAAGAAGTTCTTTGCTGTCCGAGCCGTCGGGCGATTTTATCGTCAGCTCCGGCTCAACCGTGAGATGAGGCTTGCCGCCGCTTCGACCCTCAACGAGAACGAGCCACGGACTTTTCCCGTGAGTTTGCACGACAAAACGCAGTCTTTTCGGCTCTATTCCGCCGTTTCTCATGGCGGTCAGTATATCGCAAAGCCGCTCCGGCCTGTGACAAAGACAGAATCTTCCGCCAAAACGCAAAAGCTTTTTCGCCGCCGTGACCGCATCATCTAAGGTACACTCGGTTTCGTGCCGAGCTATCCTTTCAGCCTCGGAGAGACTTTCTATCCCTGTTCCGATCGGCTTATATGGTGGATTCATCGTCACGACGTCGTAGCTTCCGAGAGGCAAAACTCCCTTTATTTCACGAAGGTCGGCGTTATGCACTTGAAGCTTATCGGAAAATCCGTTTAGTTCGATGCTCTTTTCAAGCTGTCCGCAAGCCTTTTTCTGAATATCGACCGCATCAATGCTTTTTCCCTTGCCGTTTTTGCACCAGAGCAGCGGAATAATACCGCACCCCGTTCCGAGATCGCAAGCCTTGTCACCGCTTTTCACGGCGGCGAAATCGGCTAAGAGTATTGCATCAGTGCCGAAAGGGTGAGAATCGCTGACAACTATTTTTATGTTACCTCCAAGCGGCTCAAGCCTTTCATCCGATAATAAAGCCGACATTACGCTTATACCTCCCCGTACCGAAAAGAATTTTATATATCATATCACATTATTATGTATAAGTCAAAATGAAAAGAAGGACGGGCTTTGACCCGTCCTTCAAACTTTCTTAAACTCAGCCCTCGACAGGAGCGCCGACCGGGCATTCGCCTGCACAAGCACCGCAATCAATGCAAGAGTCAGCATCGATAACATACTTGCCGTCGCCTTCGCTGATAGCGCCAACGGGGCAGCCTTCTGCGCAAGCACCGCATGAGATGCAATCATCGCTAATTACATATGCCATTGTGAGTTACCTCCCTTATTAGTTCCTGACTTATGTCAGTTTAAATAATTGTATCACATAAATTAAAAATATCAATACCTAATTTGAGGATATTTATATATTTTTTAATTAGTATGCCTTACCCCAGTAAACCATATGCTTTGCTTTTTTGCCGCAACAGACACAAACGTCGGAAAGCTCCTCTTGATCAAACGGGATACATCTTGAGCCGACACCGGTGATCTCCTTGACCTTGTCCTCACATTCCTCGTCGCCGCACCACATAGCCTTTACGAAGCCGTCGCCCTTTTCTTCAAGTGTCTTGACGATCTCGTCCATGCTCGTGCAAGCATATGTTCTTCTTTCACGGTTCTCAAGTGCCTTTTGATAAATGCCGTCGTGAACCTCTTGAAGCTTCTTTGTGACCGCCTCGTTAAGCTCATCGAGAGAGACGACCGTCTTTTCTCTGTTGTGTCTTGTGACGATAACGCACTGATTATTTTCAATGTCACGAGGACCTATTTCAATTCTTACCGGTACGCCCTTCATTTCATATTCGGCATACTTCCAGCCCGGGCTGTTGTCGCTGTCGTCGAGTTTAACTCTGAAGTCTTTCTCAAGCATAGCTTTAAGCTTGGCTGCCTTTTCCTTTACACCCGGCTTATGCTGAGCGACGGGGATAATAACCGCCTGTATCGGAGCGATTTTCGGCGGAAGTACGAGTCCGTTGTCATCGCCGTGTGTCATTATGATAGCGCCGATAAGTCTTGTCGTGCAGCCCCATGAGGTCTGGAACGGGTATTCGAGTTTATTCTCTCTTGACTGATACTGAATACCGAAAGCCTTTGCGAAGCCGTTTCCGAAATAGTGAGAGGTTGCCGCTTGAAGTGCCTTGCCGTCATGCATGAGCGCTTCGATAGCATATGTGGCTTCCGCACCTGCAAACTTATCGCTGTCTGTCTTTCTTCCCTTGACTATGGGCATTGCGAGATAATTTTCACAGAAGTCGGCGTAGACATTGAGCATTCTCTCCGTCTCATCTATTGCCTCCTGAGCTGTCTCGTGAATAGTGTGACCCTCCTGCCAAAGAAATTCTCTTGTTCTCAAAAACGGTCTTGTCGTCTTTTCCCAGCGAACGACACTGACCCACTGATTATAGAGCTTCGGGAGGTCTCTGTATGAGTTGATAATATTTGAATAATGCTCACAGAAAAGAGTTTCCGATGTCGGACGGACGCAAAGTCTGTCCTCTAACTTCTCGTTGCCGCCGTGAGTTACCCAAGCGACCTCGGGAGCGAAGCCCTCAACGTGATCCTTTTCTTTCTGTAAGAGGCTCTCGGGAATGAACATGGGCATACAGACGTTTTCGTGTCCTGTCGCCTTGAACATACCGTCAAGATTTTTCTGGATATTTTCCCAAATAGCGTAGCCGTAAGGTCTGATGACCATGCAGCCCTTAACGCTTGTGTATTCGGCAAGCTCTGCCTTTTTTACGATATCGGTGTACCATTTGGCAAAGTCAACATCCATTGAAGTAATGCTGTCAACCATTTTTTTCTGATCAGCCATTTGATTTTCCGCCTTTCATGTTATTTAACTGAATTATTATATACTATATTCAAACGCATTTCAAGAGGTAAAAGCGGAAAAGTTCGACCGCCGATGAAAGTAACACAACCGAGTTATCAGCATAATATGTTGATGAAAGCAGTTGAAAGGAGGTCAGGCTGATGTGTAATTTATTCGGCGGTAACAGCTGCACTTGGATAATCGTTCTTCTTATTCTCTTCCTTATCTGTGAGAACGGCGGTTTGTTCGGCGGCTGCTGTGAACAGTCAACACAGAATCAGTGCGGTTGCGGCTGCATGTAATTTAAGCTGACTTTGAAGAAGCGGCGGGTGCTTTTGAGCATCCGCCGTGTTCGTTTGTCCGATGAGCGATACGGCTTTTTTCTCATGACAGGTAAAATTTTCACGGAAATCTCGCTTGAAATTTTTGTTAAAATCGGGTATACTATTATATAGTAAATATAACAACGTGCCGAACGAGACGTCGGTGCGTGTTTTTTCAGGAGGTTCTTGCCATGTTCCAAGCAGGAGATGCTATAATTTACGGCACACACGGTGTATGTGTAATATCCGAGATATCGGAGTTGAAGCTCGTCGGCGACAAGAGGGAATACTATGTTTTAAGCCCCATTCGTGACAGCAACTCGAAGATATACGCTCCGACGGATAACGAAGCCGTAAGCGCAAAGATGAGAAAGGTGCTGACAAGAGACGAGCTTGAGTCGCTTATATTCAGCGCTTCGGGCAATGAAACGGAATGGATAAGCGATGACTCAAGCCGCAGAGATTTCTGCGAGGCGGTCATAAAAAGCGGAGACAGAGCCGAGCTTATGAAGCTTATCGAAATGCTTTATCTAAAGCAAAAGTCGCTTCAGTCCAACAAAAAGCATTTTCATATGGCTGATGAGAAAGCACTCAGAGAAGCGCAGGAGCTTCTTCACGATGAATTCGCTTACGTTCTCGGAATCAAGCCCGAGGAAGTTCCCGCCTATATAAGACAACAGCTCAAAAAGGCTGAATAAAAGCTCACCTCACGGCAAAAATAGTTGTGAGGTGGAGAGAATGAACAAGCTGAAAATTATCGCAAAATCACATATGCTGTCAAAAACAGCACCGATATTTCTCATATTTTCCTTGAGTGTATCGGTGCTTATTTTTTTCGGCGATCTTTCGCTTTTTGTGTCGTATGCGCTTGATATGACTAAGCTCAGCGAGATGACCTCTCAAGCCGCAAGGTCGATCATTCTGATCTCGGCTTCCGTCATCGGAATCGTCTTTTCGGTTTTGCTGTCTGCGCCGCTGAGGCTCGGCAGGGAAAGATGGTTTATGCTGAACGCCGAGGGCAAGCACCCGAAGCTCAGAGAGCTGTTTTATTATTTCAGCGTCGAGAGATATCCGAGAAGCCTCAGCGCATGGTGCTATGCAGGTGTAATAAAGTTAGGCTCTGCCGCCGTGTTTTTCTTTCCGTCGCTGTGTCTTACTCTTATTATATTCTACTGCGTTTTTTATCAGCAGACCGCCTTTATCTTGACGGTATGTCTTACGGTGGCGGACACATTGCTTTTTATCATCGGCGCTGTGTTTATGTTTATCCGCAACGGTGAGTTTTTGATGTATTATCCGATAATCGTCTCAAGCGCCAAAGTCAGTCCCTCACAAGCGTATTCATACAGCCGAGCGATGACGTCGCCCGTCTTGACTAAGCTTGCCGCTTTCAGACTGAGCTTTGCTCCGTGGTGGCTTTTGTGCGCTTTCGTCGTGCCGTCGTTTTACCCGTGGGGATATTATAAGCAGTCGCTTTCGGAGCTTGCTTTCAGGAATGAGTATTTGAGCTGAGAGTTAGCGAGCGAAGCGAGCGTAACGGCGGCTGTTCGTGTACCCCGAAGCGCTCGCCG
>CAYZOU010000010.1:0-23851 GCA_964480405.1 uncultured Faecalibacterium sp.
GAACGCTAGCCTGTCACGCTAGAGGTCGACGGTTCGAGCCCGTTCCGGGTCGCCACTTGCGGATGTAGCTCATCTGGTAGAGCGCCACCTTGCCAAGGTGGAGGTAGCGGGTTCGAGCCCCGTCATCCGCTCCAGAAATTTTTTCGCATATCAATGGGCGAGAAGGACGAGCGGCACAGAGCCTCATTTTAAATTCAATATGGTACCATAGCCAAGTGGTAAGGCCACGGTCTGCAAAACCGTTATTCCCCAGTTCAAATCTGGGTGGTACCTCCAAAAAATTCCGTTCACGAAGTGAGCGGAATTTTTACTTATTCACTTTTAACTATTCACTCTTAACCGATTTCGTGAACGGAATTTCAGTGAATAGATAATAGTGAATAGTGAAGAAGTGTAAGGCTTCGCCTTGATCTTTTATATGATCCGGCTATTATCCGCACATTTCACTTTCGTGAGCGGAATTTTTACTTATTCACTCTTAACTAATCTCGTGAACGGAATTTCAGTGAATAGATAATAGTGAATAGTGAAGAAGTATTGTAGCTTTTGCAGAAAACAATTGAAAAACAATTTCTGCTTTTGTTTATTGAAAATTCAAGGTGAATGTCTAACTTTAGATGCCCGACTCAAAAGTGAGACATACCTCCAAAAAATTCCGTTCACGAAGTGAGCGGAATTTTTGCATAAAATGGGTCACGTCTATTTAGATGCAGAGAATTAATCATCTTGACAAAGAGCCAAAAATATTGTAATATGTAAATGTAGTTTGAAGGATTTTGTATCCTTTGAATCCCCATTGATGTTGGTAGCGTCAATGGGGAATTTTTTTAATCTTGACCGAGCAACTCAGTTTCATCGTCCATTATAACATCACTAAAGGCAATACCTTCTATACAAGTGCTGTTTAATACATCCTCCATATCGGCAAATTCTTCAAGCAGGACATATTCTTTTTTTGATGTTGTATTGTTGTTTTTACGGTAAATCCCGAATATTGCTTCCTTACCGTTAGGTAAAATAGTGTTCTGTTCTTTATACATTGACCCTGTATTTAATCTGTACTCGATGCCGTTATAAGAAAAATCCAAGCCAAACCATTGCCCTTCTGAAGGCGCCCAAACTCCGGTATATTGGGATGTAAAATCCTCAAGAGAATTAAGTTCATTTTTTCTCATCGTAAATGAAACTCCTTTTTTATCTTTTTTATCAATTCGGTTTCTTCTGCTGTGGGTGATACTCCGGGTGCGTTCCTGTCGTTTGATAAGCTAAGCAACCAAAGATTTGATCTTATATACAATATTGCTTGCTTTTCGCAACCGAGTGATGTTGTGCCCGACGGATTGACAAACGATATGGAAACTATGCCTATGCCGACACTCGTCATCAAAAGAGATGGCGATGATATAGTGATCGAGCAAACCGAATACACGAAGAAATATCTTACTTAATGCCAAACTTCATCAACCAAAGCACCTGCGAAAGCGGGTGCTCTTTTGCTGACGGAAATCGAACACGATACGCCCAAAACGCAACATATCACGCACTCTCAAGTGTTTTTGCCTTGAAATACGACAGTATTCCCGAGGCAAAGAGGGAACCGCAAGCAATGACTGTCCTTCGGGTTGCACTTGATATTATAATTTGTCACTGCCCCTTGCCGATCGAGCTGTGAGCAACTTTCGGGTTTCGCTTTATCTCAGTCCTATCAGCGGGAAGGACCTTGGCACCCACTCGCTTCGCTCGGGGTACACAAGCTCCTTCCTTACGCTCGCTTCGCTCGCTAACAAAAACTCCCCATCCCTTTCGGAATGAGGAGTTGAAAATCATTTTCTGTCTTATTTGTTGAAGAACAAAAGAAGCAGTGACGAAACGAGAGTAAGCACTGAGAATACCGAACCGAATATAACGGTAAGCTTGCGAAGCTTTGCCTCTGTCGTACGACCCTTGTTCTTGCCGAAGAATGAATCGGCTACACCGCCTGAAATCGCACCGGAAAGTTCAGCCTTGCTTTCCTGCATTAAAACGAGAGCGATAATAATGACCGAAACGATCATAAGAACGATGCCTAAAGCGATCTGTATACCTGACATATCATAACCTCCATAAATTTTTACATAGTGCGGCATATAACAGCCGAGTTCTTTAATACTGATGTATTCTATCACACTGAAAAGCAAAAATCAAGAGTTTTTTGGGAATATATTTGCCTAAGTTGCAGGAATTTTAAAAAACAGGGATTGACTTTTTCCTAAGTTGGTGTTATTATTCATGAAAAGGCAGTGACGAAGAGGGCTGAACGTCAAGGATCACAGAGAGCCGACGGTGGGTGTAAGTCGGTATTTGAGCCGTTCAACAGTCTATGGCTTCCGAGCCGAAAGCTTGAAATCAAAGTAGGGCTTTCCGTGAATACACGTTACAGTATGGGGACTTGTCAGAGTCCGTGAGGTGGCGGCAAAAGCCGCAATTTGAGTGGTACCGCGGGTATTCCCGTCTCAAAGCAAATGCGCTTTGAGACGTTTTTTATTTTATGAAAAGAGGTATGAAAATGAGCGAAAAGAGAATTGAAACAAAATGTGTGCAGGGCGGCTATACTCCCGGAAACGGTGAGCCGAGACAGATCCCGATTATTCAAAGCACTACTTTTAAGTACGATACAAGTGAAGATATGGGCAAGCTTTTTGATCTCGAGGCCGAGGGCTATTTCTATTCGAGACTTCAAAATCCGACCAATGACACAGTTGCAAGAAAGATTTGCGAGCTTGAGGGCGGCACTGCCGCTATGCTGACTTCCTCGGGTCAGGCGGCTTCGTTCTATTCTGTGTTCAACATCGCTTCATGCGGTGATCATGTCATTTCGAGCGCAACGATTTACGGCGGAACATATAACCTTTTCTCTGTGACAATGAAAAAGATGGGCATTGACTTTACGTTTGTCGATCCCGATTGCAGTGAAGAAGAGCTTAACGCCGCTTTCAAGCCTAACACAAAGGCCGTATTCGGTGAAACGGTCGCAAATCCGGCTTTGATAGTTTTGGATATCGAGAAATTCGCTAAAGCGGCTCACGCTCACGGTGTACCGCTTATTATAGATAACACCTTCGCCACACCGGTTAATTGCCGTCCGTTCGAGTGGGGCGCAGATATAGTTACACACTCAACAACAAAATACATGGACGGTCACGGCACTGCCGTAGGCGGCTGCATAGTCGATTCCGGTAATTTCGATTGGATGGCTCACGCCGATAAATTCCCGGGTCTTTGCACTCCCGACGAGAGCTACCACGGCATAACCTACGCCGAGAAATTTGGAAACGCAGGTGCGTATATCACCAAGGCGACGGCTCAGCTTATGCGTGACCTCGGCTCTATTCAAGCGCCTCAGAACGCTTTCCTGCTCAACCTCGGTCTTGAGAGCCTCCATGTCAGAATGCAAAGACACTGCGAAAACGCACTCGCTGTCGCAAAATTCCTTGAAAGCAACGACATGGTCACATGGGTCAATTATCCCGGCCTTGAGGGCAACAAATATTATGAGCTTGCGGAAAAATATCTTCCGAATGGGGTATGCGGCGTAGTCAGCTTCGGAATCAAGGGCGGCAGACCTGCGGCTGAAAAATTCATGAAGAATCTGAAGCTTGCGGCTATCGAGACTCATGTCGCCGATGCAAGATCATGCTGTCTCCATCCGGCAAGCTCTACCCACCGACAGCTCAGCGACGAGGAGTTGAAAAACTCGGGCGTACCGGCTGATCTTATCCGTTTCTCTTGCGGAATAGAAAATGCGCAGGATCTTATCGAAGACATAGCGCAGGCACTCAAAAAGGCTGAATAAGGAGTAATCATGCCAATAAAAATACCGAACGAATTGCCGGCAGTTAAAACTCTTGCCGATGAAAATATCTTTGTTATGACCGAGACACGAGCCATAACTCAGGACATAAGACCGCTGAAGATTCTTATTCTCAATCTTATGCCGAAAAAAATTGAGACTGAGACTCAGTTTGCGAGACTTTTGGGCAACTCACCCTTGCAGGTCGAGGTCGACCTTCTCCACACTCAGTCACATAAATCGAAAAACACCGACAGCAGTCATCTGCTTGCTTTCTACAAGACCTTCGACGAGGTGAAACACAACAAATATGACGGAATGATAATCACCGGAGCACCTGTCGAGCTTATGGAATTTGAGGAGGTCGAGTATTGGCAGGAGCTTTGCGAGATAATGAAGTGGAGCGAAAGACACGTCACAAGCACATTGCATATATGCTGGGCGGCTCAAGCCGGACTTTATTATCGCTACGGAATAAAAAAATACAGATTGCCCGAGAAGATATTCGGCGTTTACCCTCACACAGCGGATTATAAGCGCTCGATACTTTTAAGAGGCTTCGATGACACTTTCCCCGTTCCGCAGTCACGCTATACGACTGTAGACAGGGCTGATGTTGAGCGAGTTGACGGACTTAAAATTCTCGCCTCGTCCGATGAAACGGGCGTATATATCTGCTCGACACACAACGGAAAACAAATTTATATAACGGGTCACTCCGAATACGATCACGACACTCTCAAAAACGAATATTTGCGTGACATGGAGAAAGGTCTTGATACGCCCGTTCCGAAAAATTATTTTCCCGATGACGACCCGACAAAAGAGCCTCATTCAACATGGCGCTCACACGCAAACCTGCTTTATTCAAACTGGCTGAACTATTTCGTTTATCAGACGACACCTTATGATATTGAGACAATAGAATAATTTTCGGCGTTGGATATCTTTTCTAAAAGGAGTGATTTATATGGATTTTGACTTTTTCATGCCCGTTAAAATTTACAGCGGCAAGGGTGCTGTTGCTAAAAATTCAGATGTCTTTTCCAAGTACGGGAAAGTATGCGGAATAGTCACGGGTCACAGCTCTGCGGCGAAAAGCGGTGCGCTGGACGATTTGCTTGCGGCGCTTAAAAAACAAGGGATAAGCTGTATCATATACGACAGAATAACCGAAAATCCGCTCATTGAAAGCTGTCATGAAGCAGGAAAGCTTTTTAGAGAAAACGGAGTTGATTTCATTGTCGGAATAGGCGGAGGCTCACCTCTTGATGCGAGCAAAGCCATAGCCATATATGCCGCAAATGAGAAGCTTGAGCCTATCGACATATACTTGAGAAAGTATTCTAATAAGCCGCTCGACGTGCTTCTTATCGGAACTACCTCCGGAACGGGCAGTGAGGTAACGGGAGTTTCTGTTCTGACAAACGGCAGCACCGGCAGAAAAAAGAGCATATCGGGTGCTGACTGCTATGCGAAAGCGATATTTGCCGACAGCACATACACTTGCTCGATGCCTTATGATGTTACCGTTTCAACAGCGCTTGATGCGTTTTCCCATGCCGTAGAGGGATATTATTCATCGAAATATGCGGATATGCCGAAGCTGTTCGCCGAGAAAGCGATACCGCTGCTGTGGGAATGTCTCAAGAAGCTTGAGAGCGAAAAGACGTTGCCTGATGAAAGCATGAGAGAAAAGCTGTATTACGGCTCACTTTATGCGGGAATGGTGTTAAATCAATGCGGAACACTCTTTCCTCATCCTTTGGGATATGTTCTGACGGAAAACTATTCGATACCTCACGGAAAAGCGTGTGCCGCTTTCATGGATGAGCTTATAGCGATCGGACAAAAATACAGCGCCGAAAAAACGGAGCATCTCATGCGCCTTTTGGACACGACCGAGAGCGAGCTTTGCAAGGTAGTGGAGAGCTTGACGTCGTTACCGAAGATAAGCATGACCGACGAACAAATATCGGATTTCTGTTCAAGATGGGACAGTATTATCCCCGGCAACTTCCAAAATACGCCTAACGGATTCAAAAAATCAGATGCGGAACGTATATTCAAAAAGAAATTCGGAGCGAATTAATTATCATATTTGAGGATATTGACACTCATTTTATTTTGTTCTATAATCATTTTAATCGGAGGGGATCATATGAAATTAAAAAAACTGACTGCTTTACTGTCGGCTATGCTTTTACTCGTCTCTGTATTTTGCGTTTTCGCTTATGCCGAAAATGACAGAGAGCTGAGATTCTCCGACGGTGAATTTAAAATTATGGTATTCACCGACATTCACGAGGGAATGGGAAGCAACGGCTGCGCAAGACGAATAATGCGAGAAGCGCTCTTAAAACACTCGCCCGATTTGGTCGTACTTTTAGGAGATAACACGGTCGCCGACAGCATTGAAGATCACGAAATACTTATCGAAAGAATAACAGCACCTATGCGTGAGATGAATATTCCCTATGCGGCGATATTCGGCAATCACGACGGTCAAGCCGAGGGTGTGACGAAAGAGGCGCTGCTTGAGATATATCAAAAATACGGCTGTCTTTCTTATGATGCCGTGCCCGAGATTTACGGCTGCGGCAACTTCAATCTTCCGATAATGTCGTCCGACGGCTCACAGGTCAAGCTGAATTTGTGGTTCTTCGATTCGGGCTCCGATAATCCCGACGAGACTGTCGGCGGATACGACTATGTGAGAAAAGATCAAATCCAATGGTACAAAGAAACAGCGGCAGAACTTAAAGAGGCAAACGGCGGAGTGGCTGTTCCATCGCTCAATTTCCAGCATATAATACTGCCGCAGGTTTATGATGTGATCTATCCCGAATTTTCCGTTGATCTCGGCAAGGGCTGTAACAGCTACAACGGGAAGCACTACTCGCTTATTCCTCGCTTCGGAGGCTACACCGGCTTTATATATGAGCCGCCTCAGCCGCCGTATAACGATGTTGACGGTGAGCTTGAAGCTTTCGAGGAGGTCGGCGATATCATGGCTTCTTTCAGCGGTCACGATCACGTCAACTCATTCACCGCCAATGTAAACGGAATAGATTTTGTTTCTGTTCCGACGGTACACAACAAGAACTATTCCAACGACACGAACAGGGGAGCAGGTCTCATAACCGTCAAGGAAAGCTCGCCTAATGAATATGAATATCAGCTCGTCAGAGCGGCTGACCTTGCGCTTGAAAGCGGCTCGGCGATATGCGACGAGGAAGGCTCGACAAGCAAGTTTTCATATTTCTTTGCATCAAGGCTTGCCGATGTGTGTTTAGTATTTCAGAAAATTATAAATTTCATATTTTACTAATTCTTACCCTGTAATGCGGCTCGTTTTTAGTCTCGGCTGTGTTGCGGGGTGCTTTTTTTGAGTTTGATCTCAGCTCGCCGGGGCGGCAAAAGCTTCTTCACTTCGTGAAGAAGACCGCAGCCTGCGGCTGCGGTGTTTCCGCAAAGCGGAAACCTTTTGCCGCCCCGACTCGCCGAACAAATTTTCGTTTCATGCTTTACACAGCCAAATAAAAATGATATAATCATTAAAAGGCTCTGCGGAAATTTCAAAAGCAAGCCTTGAAAACGCAAGAAGCTGAAAACGAAAGAGAGGATAAAAAATGAATCAGTCAACATTAAACACAGTCTTATTATCGGTTTTAATACTGTGTGTTGTTTTATTAGGTGTCGTCATATTGAAAAAGATAAAGGGCATTATGCCCGAGGGCTTTGCCGAGAGAAGTGAAAAAAATCAAGCGACAGCGGCGGCGCAAATAAATTCACTGTCCGGCTTTGTCTCCGATCAGTTCAGCAAAAGCCGAATAGAAGAAGCCCAACGTGAACAACAGCTTCGTGTCGAGCTCCGAAATTCCTTGACTGACGTCAATAAACTTTTGACTAAAATGACGGAGGACAATTTTGAGCAGAGGATAAAGCTGATGAAAACAGTCTCGGATTCGCTTGAAGACATCAGAAAAGTGAACGAGGCTCAAAGCGAAAAACAGAACGCACTTGTCAAAGCATCTATAAGTGAGCTGCAAAAGAGCAACGAGGAAAAGCTTGAACAGATGCGTCAGACGGTCGATGAAAAGCTTAACACGACGCTTACGACACGACTTAACACCTCGTTCAAGGCTGTCTCCGAGCAGCTTGAGAACGTATACAAATCACTTGGCGAGATGAAAGAGCTGTCAACGGGCGTGACGGATAACGTCAGCTCACTTAACCGCATACTCACGAATGTCAAGGCGAGAGGAACATGGGCGGAGGTGCAGCTTGAAGCGATACTTGACCAGACTATCCCCGGAATGTACGACAAAAATGTTGTGACCGATCCGAAGCCGGGCAGTCGAGAGATGGTTGAATTCGCCGTCAGAATACCGTCGGGCGACAACAAGGACGTCTTTACATATCTTCCGATAGACTCAAAGTTCCCGATGGAAGATTATGCGAGACTGTGTGAGGCTGCGGATACGGGAGATAAAGCGGCGATAGACGAAGCGAGAAAGGCACTCGAAAGACGTGTCATTGCTTGCGCAAAGGAAATAACGAAATACATTCACGAGCCGACAACGACGCCGTTTGCGATAATGTATCTTGCGACCGAGGGGCTTTACAGCGAAATCATAAGCTCGCCCAACGGCGTTGCGGATAAGATTCACAGCGAATATAACGTCATGATCTCAGGCCCGGGAACGATCACCGCCTTGCTCAATTCGCTTGCCATGGGCTTTAGAGCGATCGCCATTAACGAAAAAGCGAAGGAAGTCAGAGTACTTCTTGCGGCGGCGAAGAAGCAGTATGACACATTCGGCGACCTTTTGGCGAAGGCGAAGAAGAAGATCGACGAAGCCGGAAAAACGCTTGACGATGCGACAAACCGAAACGAGCTTATCCAGCGAAAGCTCAAAACTGTCGAGGAGATAGACGGCGGAATGGCAAGCGAAATTCTCGGGATCGACAGCTGAATAATAGGTACGGGTAAGTGAGCTGTCAAGGAAAGAAAACAATCGAATTTAAAGTTAAAGCCCCCGATTAAATCGGGGGCTTAATTATGCTGTTTATATGTTTATTAAAGTTTTATTTATACTGATATACACGAACATAGTCAATGATAAAATCGGTAAGCACGGTGTTTTTATCAACTGCAGCGCCTGCCCAATTATCTACGGGCTGAGCGTTATTGCCGCCGACCTCAACGGATAAGGTCAACCATTCGGGAGCTTTTGAAATGCCGAAATCACTTCTGCCTGTTTCGATTCCGTTTATATAGAAAATGTAACCGTCCTCGTTCCATTCAAGTCCGTAGGTGTTGTATTCCTCATAGGGATCATTTCCCAAAACTCTCGCAAAGCTGACATCTTCGCTTTTCAATTCCGGACCGTAGCCGTTAATGTGAAGCTTTGATGAAACGGAGTTTTTGTCCGTACCGCCGAGGTAATAATACGGTGACTCGAAAATATCAATTTCAGCGCCCTTTGCGCCATTGCTTTGAGTGTCCGCAACGCCCTCGCAGCTCATCCAAAATGCTGCCCACTGTCCCGTACCTTTAGGCAAAATACAGCGACATTCAAAATAGCCGTATTTCTGTCTGAAGTTGTTACTTGTGCTGATTCCGCAAGTATACCAGCCGGGTTTTCCGTTGCCGTCAATGCCATCGGGGAAATACTTTGTCGCAATATGCAAGCTGCCGTTTTCGACTGTAGCGAGCTTGGTGTTCCAATATCCGCCACGTCTGAGAACGGTGGCTCCGTCGGCATATCCGTAACCGTTCCACTTGCTTGAATCGAGGCTGTCTCCGTTGAATTCATCAGCCCATGTCAGCTCGAATTTGCTCATGTCGACCTGCTCACCGTGAGGAAGCGTCGGTCTTCCGGCTGATGAAAGAAAAAGCGAAATGATGCCAAGCAACAAGGAGATTATCGGTCTTATGATTTTTGAATACGCAAGAATGTTCATTGTTTTCCCACCTTTTCAGATATTGGCACGGAATCCGTTTTAATCGCACGTGCCTGTAAATTTAACAGGTTGAAATGAGCATTGCAGATAGCTTTCGGGAAGCGAAAGCCATTAGTGACACACTCGGAAAAGCATAATCGTGAACAATGCTTTAACAACTTCTGTTATTAATAATATAAACGAATTATACACTAAAAGTCAATACTTTAATTTCAAATAATATAAAACTCCAGCACGCTCGTAACAGTTTTGATATAGCTACAGAAACTTTAATCGCTTTAGAAACCGTATCTTACATATGTTTCATTACAAAGCTTTGCAATGCAAAGCAGTCGCCTAACGGCGACTGCTTAAAATGCTTTCTGTTTTAACTCTTTACCCCAACTATTGACAAAGAGCCAAAAAAAGTAGAGTATCATCAAAAGACCTTGAGATCCTTTAATGATACTCCGCATGGTGCGAGAGACGGGACTTGAACCCGTACGTACTGCTACACACGCCCCTCAAACGTGCGCGTCTGCCGATTCCGCCACTCTCGCGAGTGCTCATATAATATAGCAGAGGATTTGAAGAAAGTCAAGGGTTTTTTCAAAAAAATTTGAAATTTTTTCAGATTTTTTTCGATTGCTTTTTAAGATAAATTTTAGTTGCAATTTGTAATTATTCATCGCATTCTAAGAGCCGTCTGTTTATAAATAACTCAGGCTTAACTTCAACAATTAAAAAATCCGACATAGCTCTTGAATGATTAAAAAAACAGTTGTATAATATCTTCGGAAATCAGTTTGGGAGGTACAGATATGAATAAAGCAGCTAAAGGTATTGCCGCTGTCGCTGCGGTGGCTTCCGGTGCGTTGCTCGGAACTTGCGGTCTCATTTATGAAAGCGTTCTGTCAAGACGCTTAATTGAGTTTATAAGCGATAATCATCTTTTCAGTGACGGCAGTACGTCGGGTATATATCATTCACAGGAAAATCTTTCCGCTAAAAAATGGTTTGCCGAAACCGCTCCGTCTCCCGCCGTTATCGTCGGTGAGGATAAAGAAGAATTTTACTCGTACATCGCAAAACAGAAAACCTTCACCCATAACTGGGCTGTGTGTGTTCACGGATACTCTGCCGGACCGGAAGGCGTGTCAAACTTCGGCAAGCACTATTACGAACAGGGCTTCAATGTCCTTTTCCCGTGTATGCGCGCGCACTCCCTCGATAAGCACCAATATTGCTCCATGGGATACTATGATAAAGATATAGTTTGCCAATGGATAAAGAAGATAGTCGCCGAAGATAAAGACGCAAGAATCCTCGTTCACGGCGTTTCAATGGGCGGCGCAACAACAATGCTCGTCACGGGCGAAAATATTCCCGATAACGTGGTCTGCGCAATAGCCGACTGCGGCTACACGAACTGCTGGGACGAATATAGATCGCAGATAGGCGTCTTGCTTCACCTGCCCGTGTACCCGTTCCTGCCGATACTTAACAAAATGTCGGTCATCAGAGGCAACTTCGATTTCAAAAAATGTTCACCTATAAATGCCGTATCGGTCAGTAAGACACCCACGCTGTTTATCCACGGCGAGGCCGATACTTTCGTTCCGTACGCAATGATGGACGAGCTTTATAACGCTTGCAACGCTGAAAAGGATAAGCTTTCCGTTCCCGATGCGAAGCACGCCGTATCGTCATTCGTGCATCCCGATATGTATTGGGAAAAGGTCGATGAATTTAAAGCGAAATATTTTGACAGTGAGGTAACGGTAAAATGAAAAAATCAGCTAAAATCGCATCGGTTGCAGCCGCCGCTTTCGGTGTATCGTTCGCAAAATACGTTCAAATGTCAAGAGAGGCATACGGCGAGAACGTCAAAGACCCCGATTATCTTATGATACTCGGTTGCACGGTTGAGGGTGACCGGCCCTGCGAGATGCTCAAGCTCAGAATGAAAGCCGCCGCCGAGTTCTTGACCGAAAATCCGAACACCCTTGCCATACCTTGCGGCGGTATCGTTCATGAGGGTCAGACTGTCAGCGAGGCGGACACCATAGCTAAATATCTCATCGAAGCCGGCATTGACGAAAGCCGAATAATTGTTGAAGATCAGTCGCAGACGACCTATGAAAATTTCGTCAACGCAAAGAAAATCATCGGTGAGCGCTGTGATATCGACAAGGCGAAAATAGCGTTTTTGAGCAGCAACTTCCACATTCTGCGCTCGTCATATATCGCTAAACAGACGGGTATAAAGGCAAGCGGCGTTCCTGCGCCGTCACCCAAGGGTCTGTATGCGCCTGCGCTTCTTCGTGAATATCTCGTCTTTCCGCTTCTTCTCCATGAGATGAGGCAGGCGAAAGCGAAAAACTCCGATAAATGAGCGTTATTTCGTATGCGGAAAATGCACGGCGTACATTAAATTCGATAAACATTCAAAGTGAAGCTCCCCGTCGGTACGGTGCGTACCAACGGGGAGTTATGTTTATGACGTTTCGCTTTATACTGTTCTGAATTTAAGCCGCCACACTTTATGTTATTCAAGCTCCCACTTATCGGTCATTTTAACGGGGAGTATTTCGCCGTTCGATATCTCCATTTTGTCGATGCAAAGATACCGTGCGTTGCCGTCTGTTTCGTTCGGCTTGTGGCGGTGATAAGCCATTATATACATATCTTTTTCGGGTACGTATAAGATCCCGTTATGTCCGGGCCCGACACCGACCGTCGGGTCTTCCTTTAAGATACATTTGCTTTTTGAGTAGCCACCGAAAATGCTGTCGGAAACCGCATAGCGTACGTTATATGAGCCGTCTGTCCAATCGCCCGACGACCACATAAAGAAGTATTTGCCGCCGTGTTTGAGAATACAAGGTGCTTCAACATAGTTTTCGGGCGTTATCTCTTGAAACAGCTCGCCGTTCGGAAGCGGAATAAAGCCGTTCATTTTTTCGTTGAGTATGCCGATGTTGCAGTGTCTCCAGCCGCCGTAAAGAAGATAGACTGTGCCGTCGTCATCCTTGAAAAGATGAGCGTCTATCGGCTGTGCGCCGTTGATAAACGCTCCGACGAGAGTAGCGGTATACGCTTTAAACGGGCCCGAAGGACTGTCGGAGACAGCGATTTCAAGACCGCCCGGCTCACTGTCGGAATGGATATCGTTGCAGGCGAAGATGAGATAATACTTGCCGTTTTTCTCAATGACCGTCGGCGCCCATATTGCGAATGTCGCATCGGGAAAGCCGCGCATATCTATTATATTTTCGCAAGTCTCCCAATGAATGAGATCCTTTGAATGTATCACGTCGATGTTTTTCTGCTCACGATAGGGTAGTGAGTTTGTGACATAGATCCAATACTCGCCCTCATAAAAGCGAGCTTCGGGATCGGCGTATTGCTTTTCGCTCAGCGGATTGAAAATTATGTTTTTCATATGCTTACCTCCTGCGGTGTATCATAATGTTGTTTTTGCTTTCAGTGTCCCATTTGCAACCATCGGGCAACAGCAGGCAGTATTCGGTAATTTCTTACGAAAATACTGTATATCTCACGTTCTGCCAAAGCCGATTCCTCACAGCCTATCTCGACAGTCAGTGAGGGTATTTTCAGTTCTTCTATGACCCAGTCCTTATATCCCGCACCGACTACTTTGTTGCTGTCTTCCAAATCATAGCCCGATATCTCGCTGACAGCTTTTGCCAAGGATTTTGATTCGGTGTTCACCGGCTCTCTGTCTCCGTATGAGTAGTAGATCAGACTTCCGGTAGAGTGATAGCTTATAGTTACATCAAAAGCATATTTAAGTGTGTAATCTCGGAGAGCTACCGCTTCCGCCGAGGAGAAAGGCTTAACGCCTCTGTATTGCTGTGACGACGGCTCGGTGCGATCGTCGATAAGCTCCCAGCCCGACGGGAAATTGCGGTTGATGTCGATGCCCTCACCGTTGGCTTTCCAGCGAGATGCATACTCGCTTTCACTTTCTGCGGTGTATTCGTTTTGTTTATCGCTTAGGTAGATCTTCATTTGACTGTCAGTCAGAGTTCCCGTCTGAGAAGTTATAACACCATCGGGATTCGTCATGGGGATAATGTGATAGCATATGTCCCCATAGCCGAGTATGCCGTGATCTAACCAATAGTCGACCGTTGCCATAAGCAGCCATGCCGTCAAATGCTCACGGCCATGGATAGCTCCTTGCAGGAGAATATGATATTTGGCGTTCAAGTCGCCGATTCGAATTACCGGTATATCCCTGCCGAATTCGGAGCTTCCTATGGAGGCTACCGAAACAGAATCCGGATATTGCTTTTGAAACCGTTTCATGTCCGCTTTCATTTTGTTATATGAATAGACATTCGTCGGCTCAACTGTGTCCAAACATTCATCAAAGTAGCTGTCATCTTTCGGCATGATGTAATTTGTCATTACATAGCCTATCCTGCCGTTATAGCTGACCTCTGCGTACCTGCCCTTCCAGCTTTGCAACTCCATTGTGTCTCCTTTCGGAATCTCGGCGATCACTTCTCCGTCGGGAGCTGAGCGTAAGCTGATACGCTCAATACAGTTGGCAGACCATGTAGTCGGAATCGCAGGATTGAAGAACTCATCAATCGGATAGTCCACGGTGTCGGAAAAATGCCACCACTCCGAGAAGTATGGATCGAAGCCGTGCTTCTTCATCGTCTGTTCAAGCAGTAATGCGTTTGCCGCCGCCTTCTCGGAACAGTCGCTGTAATCACGGTCTGCATAGGCTGTGAAGTTATCATATCCCGTCGGAACTGTCAGATCGTCACCCGTTTTCAGATCATAGAGAGAAATGTCCACTGTGTTGCCACGGCAGTGAGTCCGTTTGCCTGTCATCGGGTGTGAGACGAAAGTGGGATTAGGACAAATTTCCCAGAGCTTCGCTTGAGCCGCAGCGGGACGAAAGCCGTCCCAAACGATCAATCCGATGTCCTGCTTAGCTAATTCCTCGCTGACCTTGACAAGCTTTTTGACCGTACCGTATCGGAGATAGCAGTCCGTGAAATCATAGATTCGATATCCGGTGAAGTTGTTTGTTGTGGCATAAGCCAATTCCACTCGGGCGTTCGGAATATAATCGGTAATGCGAACAAAATCCGTATCCTCGGGCTTCGGAAGAATGATAGGCTTGACCGAATCGGCAGATGCCGACGTTTCTTCCTTAGGCGGCAATTCGGTCGACTCTTGCTTTGAGGAAGCGGAAGACTCTGTTGCGGTTGGATCTTTAATGAGATTCGACTGCCGACATCCTGTTAAACTCAGTATAAAAGCAACAGCCAAAATAAGAGCTGATAATCGCTTCACGGTACTTCTCCTTTCGATATGGCTCGAAACTGTTCGGTGAACAGAATCGTTTTCATTATTTAACGTACGCTTCGGGGGAACGCTTCCAATAGATAGAGTATCCCTCATAATCGAGAACGAGATAGCTTTTGCTGTCGGGACTTTCACTGAATTTATAGAATGTCACCGCTTCGTATGCTTTGCTTGGATAAACACTCAATTCGGCAACATAGCGTTCTGAATCCCCGTCGGTATGCCATCTGCCTTTTCCCGTTAAAGCACCCATAGTGTACTCAACAGAGCCATTGTCACCAAGCCGCAGGGAAGCGCCGACGCAGCCGAGGGTCGACCCGAATATTTTTCGAAGAGGAAGATCGCCGTTGCAATTTTTGGTATAGGCTACATCGGGAACCCACTCTCCCAACAATTCCGCCATTTCTTTAGGAACTTTCGAGCTGACAGATTCATTGTTTTTGTACCCGTGAGTGTCACCGTTCGGAACATAAACTTCTGCATTTTCCACTTCAACATAAACCAAAATGTCCTCGTCGGTGGGATTTTGAATATTCACTCCGACTTTATAGTGTATACCTTTTTCGGCCTCAAGCGTTACGGGTATACTATTAGCAAGACGAGCTGTTGTATATGTGTCATCCGTTGTTTTGTTGACGGGCAGCAAAAGAATCTCGGTATTGTTCGCTTTGTCACCGGACCGAATTTTGATTGAGCTATTGATCGCACTGATTTCTTCCTGTGAATATACAAATTCTTCTTGGCTTCCCGACGGAACAACGATTCTCAGCGTATGGCTGTCTTGCTTGGGATCGGTCAAAAAGCATACCGCAACGCAAACACAGACAACAGCTGTCGGAATAACAGCCCAAAATGCGGGCTTCTTATAATTCATCACAGACCTTACACGTTGCTTGACACCGACTTCACCGAACGAGAGGGGATAAGCGGCAACTGTGCGGCGGCTTATACTGCAAGCTAAAAGCGCCTGAGTGTAGTCGGCTCTCCGGTCACAGCTAAGCTCACTTATCACCTTTTCGTCACAGGCAAGCTCAATATCACGGCACAGCAGTATATAAGCTATCCACATCAGAGGGTTGAACCAATGAACAGTCAGCAAGAGAAAACCGAGAAATTTCCACCAATGATCCTTGCGGTGAATGTGCGCCCGTTCGTGTGCGACAACGTGTTCCAAAGCTTGTCCGTCAAGCTCAAAGGGAAGATAAATTCGGGGCTTGAAGATGCCAAGAACAAACGGAGAAATTACATTCTCGCTTCGAAAAATGTTCTCCTTATAGCGAACAGCAGTATCAACCTTGCGACACAGCCGCCAATAGCTGACAGTGGTGTACGCCGCCAATGCGAGCATGCCGAAAATCCAGACATATTCACAGATACCGACGGTAATATGAAAAGGCCTTGCGCCTGCCGACGAATTGCCGACTGCACCGATGATAGGGTTTACTGCGTTATTTATTGCGTCTATACCGCTGTCGATGGCAGGAGCGGCGTTCGTTTCAATATTTAAAGGTACCGTTTCAGCGCTCGGAATAAGGCTTAATGAGCTCTCGAAGGAGAATGGGCAGATCAATCTGACAGCGACAATTCCCCAAAGCAGAACATTGACCCACTTAGGAGCTTTCTTCAAAACGAGTCTCAGAATCATCACAGTCAAGACAAGCCAGCTTGCCGATATGCTCATGTTGATGATCTTCAAAAAGATGGCGTTCATCGCGAGCCTTCTTTCCTGATACGGTCGATCATCTGTTGAACTTCGTCAAGCTCATTTTCGGATATATTCCGATGCCTTGTAAAAGCGGCGATAAAAGCGGGCAGAGAGCCCTCAAATTTTTTCTCGACCAATTCGTCAATTTCACACGCCTGAGCTTCATCCTTGGAAACGAGAGAAGTGACTGTACCGCTTTCGTTCTTCAGAACGCCACGCTCTCCGAGACGCTTAATAACGGTATAGGTTGTGGTTCTTTTCCAACCGAGCCGCTCCCGACACAGCTTTACAAGTTCGACAGCGGTAATCGGCTCATACTCCCACATAATCAAACAAAAGCGATATTCGCTTTCGTGAATCTTCGGAAATTCCATATATACCTCCTTGTCTACACAGTTAGACTGTAATGTCAGTCTACACTGTTAGACAGTGAAAGTCAACGGATTTCATAGAAAAGTTACAAAAGAAAACCGACCGCAGGGCGCAGACAGTGACAGCGTGTTTCTGACAAAGAATAAGCTGACTGGAGTCGAACCGATACGGTTTATCAAGGTGTATAGACAGCACGATGAGATATTATTCTCAATGTACTGAATATGTGACGGCTTAAAATTTAAGCTTTAGTGTTCGTATGTGTTCCTACCGAATATCGGACTGTACTGTGCCAATTCTTATATCATTGCTGTTTAGCACGGTATATTTGTCTTTTTATCTTGCGAGTGATACATTTTTACGAAAAGATTTACTCGGAGGTAAGTACGATGAAAAGACGAATTTTAACACCGGAAATCATAACACAATTCAAAACCCATCTTCAAAACGAGGAAAGGAGCGAAAACACGATTCAAAAATATATCCGTGATGTGAAAGCCTTAATGGAATTTGCAGGCGGTAATGAAATAACAAAAGACACGGTTATCTCTTACAAGGAATATTTAAAAGAGAATTATAGAGTTAGAAGTGTTAATTCAATGCTTGCAAGTGCCAATGCTTTGTTTTGCTTTTTAGGTTGGCAGGACTTAAAAGTAAAATCTGTCAAACTGCAACAGCAAATTTACTGTCCTGAAGAAAAGGAACTGACCAAAGCGGAATATATGCGACTTGTAAACACTGCAAAGCAAAAAGGCAACGAAAGGCTTTACTTGATTTTGCAAACCATTTGCGGCACGGGTATTCGTGTCAGCGAATTGCAGTTTATTACGGTTGAGGCGGTAAAAAGTGGTGAAGCTATAGTATCACTTAAAAACAAAACCCGAACGGTTTTTATCGTTCGAGAATTACAGCGGAAATTGTTAAACTATGCAAAACGGCAGAATATCACCGGCGGAATGATTTTTGTTACAAGAACGGGCAAGCCGATGAGCCGCACGAATATTTGGCGAGAAATGAAAAACCTTTGCGAGCAGGCAAATGTAAATCCGCAAAAAGTTTTTCCGCATAATCTCCGCCACCTTTTTGCCCGTGTGTTTTACGGAATCGAAAAAGATATTGCAAAGTTAGCGGATATTTTAGGTCATTCAAGCATAAACACAACACGAATTTATATAATTTCAACAGGTACGGAACACCGCAAGCGTATGGAAAATATGAGGTTGATAATATAAAAGAGCCATCGAAAATGGCGACTATGACATAATCCATATTATGTTGTTATTAATCGTAAAAAAATATGCTCACAATTTTGTTGCAAATTGTTTCATCTAAATTTGAGTATAAAAACCAAGCCTTTTCAATTTTTGATCAGAGAAGGCTTATTTGTGCTATAAATTTATAAAAAAATATTGCATTTCAGCAAGCAAAGTATTATAATTAATGCGAAAATTGACGGTCAATTAAAAATAAAAATAATAATTTTACAACATAATATGGATTATGTGGTAAAACATTTCAATTAAAACAATTGCTCACTCGGGCGTTTATATATATTAAATTGAAATTGGAGGAAAAATAAATGAAAGCATTTAAGAAAGCGTTATCAGTATTTTTAGCATTACTTATGATGACAACAAGCGTGCCATTAGAAGCTTTAGTGGGGATCGAATTATCGGATTTCTTTAATTTTAAAGCTCAAGCGCTTGAAGAAAAACAAAACATACCAGACTTTGGTAATCTTTTTAATTTTAGCGAAGATTCTTCAATGGATGACTATAGGGAAGACTATAACGAGCCGGAATCTATGTTTGACGAGATGATTCAGTCGGTTAAAAAGTCGATTGATGATTTCTTTCAATCATCAAATTCCAACGAGAATGACTATGGCGTTTCGTTGCTTGCCGACGAAACATCGGATAATTATTATGAGTGGTCGTTTGACGAGGTAACAGGTACATTGACCATAAACGGTAGCGGTGCCATGCCTAATTTCACTTTGAAAGATCTCAGCGAGGAATTTGAGCCTCTCAGTGTTGACAATGAAGCGAGCGACGATGCCCCCTTGGTTGACACGCCGTGGTTTGATATCTCGGATAATGTTAAAAAGGTCGTCATTTCAGAGGGCATAACACACATAGGTAACTACTCATTCATTTTGATGAAAAACATGAAAAGTGTTCAGTTCCCGGAAAGTCTTGAATCTATCGGCAACGGCGCATTTGGCTATTGCTGGTCACTTAAGGAACTTGATCTTCCTGTGGGATTGAAGGCGATTGGCCCATACGCTTTTTCGGGCTGTTTCTCTATTGAAAGTCTCGCTTGGCCAAGCAGCAATGTGACATTAGACTTAGTTTCGGATAGACTGTCTCCTTTTACATATTTGCTGAATCTGAAAGAGCTTATTATACCGGAAGACCCGGTATCGCCCGAGTCAATCGAATATCTTTTGGCACTCAAGCTTGAAAAGGTGGTGAACAATTCACCAACGGCGGTAGTGTCGAATAGTCTGTACAGATGCGCATCATATGAACATGCCGATTATTATGTGATTTATTTCGAAACGGCTTTAAAGATGGAAATCGAATCGCTTTTAAGTAATTCAAATGAGGAGATATCGGAAGTTGTATTTATTGAAGAATGGATAGATAAAATCAATGAACGGTATAACACATCGTATACTCTTGATGATTATTATTATCTTCTTGACTGTCTAAGTGAAATGCAAAACGGTATTCCCGACTTTTGCAAGTTCTATTGCAAAGAAGAATCAACAGAGCATGAAACTTGCGAGGAAAATAACTATATCCACTATTTAATTGGTGCGGAAAAGCCTTGTGACTGCAACATGTCTGGTGTTATAAATGACACTGTAACATGGAAAGTGGATTTTGACAAAAAGACGCTCATCTTAGGTGGTAACGGCGTACTCAAGGGTACCAGTTTCGATTATAATGAGTACCCTTATACGACTTTTTCACAATATATTGAAAATGTTGAATTCTTAGCTGATTCGGAAATTACGGAAATAGGAAACGGTGCTTTTGCAAAACTTAAAAATCTAACAGCATTGACTATTCCGGAGGGCGTAACGACGATTGGCAGCGAGTGCTTTTTCAATTCCGGAATAAAGGTGCTTAGCTTGCCGGCAACATGGAAGAATTCATATGAAGACTCCTTTAAGATGGGAACTGCTCCCATTGAAGAAATCAATGTTGCCGAGGGAAATGAATACTTAGTTTCAATAAACGGTGCGCTTTACGGTAAAACCGTCGATGAAGATGTAACCGTGTATACGCTTATAAAAATGCCCGAGAAAGCTTATTCTTTCGGATTCGTCGAAGACACTTGTGCAGTTTTATTTTATGCATTTGAAAATTATTCTGAAACAACGGAAATTACAATTCCCGGCAGCGTTTTCGGATTAACTGAATACTCTTTTTATAATTGTTCTTCCGTTGAAAAGATAAATATAGGCAGTGGCTTGGAGAGCAAATATGCCGAAAAGTATATGGACGAGTTAATAAGTTACGGCATTGAAATTGATGAAAACTTTGTGTATGGTTGCAATAATTTAATTGAAATTTCAGTTGATAAAGATAACCCCGTGTATGCGTCAACTGATGGAATGCTCTGCAACAAGGATGTTACGAAAATTATATTCTGCCCGAGAGCTAAAACGACAGCCGATATTCCCGGCACTGTTAAGGAAATAGGGATACGAGCATTTAATAATTGCGCTAACTTGACCTCAATAGAATTTCCGGATAAGCTTGAAACAATCGGTCGTGATGCTTTTGCGTCCTGCTTCAAATTAACAAGTGTAATAATTCCGGCAAGCGTAACATATATAGGCAGGCATGCATTTTGCACCTATTCTGCCGGACTCACCGATATAACCGTTTTAAGCAAGACTTGTAAGATTGAAGAGAGCTATGCATTGGGCAACAGCGATGTTATTGTCCACGGTTATTACGGCTCCACAACCGAGGAATATGCTTATAATTACGGCTACAAATTTGAAGAGATCAACGGCGTTGAGTTAATTTCCATTTCAGTGGATACCTCTGCCGCAAAAACAAATTACAAACTTAAAGATTATTTTGACAGTACCGGCATTGTTGTAAAAGCAAATTATTCAAACGGCGATTCAATTGATATTACCAATGGTGTGTTCTATACCGGTTTCAGCAGTGCTACAGCAGGGGACTGCACCGTGACATTCACCTATGGGGATTTTACCGCTCAATTCACTGTCAATATCAGCAGTATTGATTCGACGGATATCAGCCTAAATTCCACAGCGGCTGTTACTGTTAATAGTTCTGATAAAACCTATTTTAAGTTTATTCCGAAAAAAAGCGGCGATATAAAATTCTATTCGGTTGACTGCGAAATAGGAGTTTGCGCTACTCTTTATGACAGTGAACTTTCATCTCTTGCTCAAAATGACAGTCTGTCGGGCTTTTCAATTACATATAGCGTAACCGCAGGGGAAACTTATTACTTTATGGTTTACGGCTATTATAATTCTTATGGCACTATAAATGTAGCCTTAGACTGTGTTCATGATAACACCGAAACGGTGACGAAAGATCCCACATGTACCGAAAAAGGGAGCAAGGATATTGTCTGCAAGGTCTGCGGCAAAAAAGAAACAGTCGACATTTCCGCCCTCGGCCACAGTTACAAGTCTAAGACGGTCACCCAAATGACCTGTACAACGGATGGTTTGATTCGCTATACTTGTGAAACCTGCTCAGATACCTATGATAAAACGGTCGTTGCAAGACACATTGATGATAACGACGATGCTGTTTGCGATGTTTGCGGCGAGATCTGCGAAAACGTTATTGCAAACGGAAAGTGTGGCGAGAATCTCACATGGGTACTCTATAGCAACGGAGCACTCAGAATTAGCGGTACAGGCGAGATGTACAGTGGCAGCAGAATGTTTTTAAATTATAGAGGCAGAATTAAAAAAGTTATTATTGAAGATGGCGCAACCACAATTGGAAACGATGTCTTTGGCTATTGCAACGAACTGACGTCAATTACAATTCCGTCAAGCGTAATATCTATAGGAGAAGATGCCTTTGTTGACTGTTACAAACTTGAAACTGTTTCCTTTGCAGATGAAAGCAAACTTGAGACAATCGGAAACTTCGCCTTTCGCTATTGCAACGAACTGACGTCAATTACAATTCCGTCAAGCGTAACATCAATAGGAAACTATGCCTTTGTCGACTGTAACAAACTTGCAACTGTTTCCTTTGCGAATGAAAGCAAACTTGAAACAATCGGAAACGGCGCCTTTGGCTATTGCTACGAACTGACGTCAATTACAATTCCGTCAAGCGTAACATCAATAGGGAATGATGTCTTTTGGTATTGTGAAAAATTAGAGAATATTTTTGTCGACAGTGAAAATATGAACTACTGTTCTGTTGACGGTGTCCTCTTTAGCAAAGATAAAAAGACTCTTCACAGCTATCCGATAGGCAAAGAGGAAAAAACATATAATATTCCCGAAGGTGTCGAAACAATAGGTGCTTATGCATTCGTTGATTGGGGAAGAATGAATTTCAGTAACAGTTACCAAGATAGTGATGCCTTTTTAACTGTAACGATACCGAACACGGTTAAAATCATTGAAAGTCATGCATTTGCTTTTGCTTATCTAACGAACATAATAATACCTGAAAGTGTTGAGGATGTGGGAGAAGATGCTTTTAGTAGTTGCTCTGTACTTGACAGCGTAACAATACTTAATTCAAATTGCGTGCTCAATGCATCATCACTAAGCGACATAGTGAAACGTATTGATTCAGACGGTAATGGTCGGGTTGATGTTTCGGAGACTGCGACTATAAAAGGCTATACCGCTTCAACAGCAGAAGACTATGCCGAAAAATATGATATACCGTTTGAGCCTCTTGATGACAGATATGTAACCGGTATCAAAATCATTGAACTGCCCGAAAAGACAGAATATTTTGAGACCGAGAGCTTAACGACAGAGGGTCTTAAAATTAAAGTAACATATGACGATGATTCAACAGCTGAAAAACTTTACGGTTTCACGGCAGATGGATTTGACCGTACCGTTTATGGTACAAGTACTATAACAGTGACTTATAAGAATTTCAGTGATACATATGAAATAACTGTTACAGAAGTTCCCACTCTTGAGGTCGGCGAAAAACTTAGTATTAACAGCGAAAACTATCACGGCTGGTTTAAATTTACTCCCACAAAGGAAAACTATTATGTCGTCAATAAGGCGGTTAAAGGCAATGATCCTTCAAGTTTTTATTATAGTGTATATGATAGCGATTTGAAACTTTCTTACGATTTATACTATGGATACGAAGCCTTTTCGATCGGAAAGACCTACTTTGTAAGCTATGATTTCTCTGAGTATTACAGTTGGATCGATATGACTGTTTCTGTTATATGTCGAGGAGGCTGCCATGAAAATGTTGAAAATTCAAGAACCGATGCCAGCTGTATAACAGACGGCTCAGTAGAATACAAATGTTCAATATGTTCAACAGTAGAGACAGAAGCCATTGACGCTCTCGGTCACGACTATAGCGAGGATTGGACAGTCGATAAAGAGCCTACTTGTACTAAAGTCGGCTCAA
>CAYZOU010000010.1:23951-59881 GCA_964480405.1 uncultured Faecalibacterium sp.
CAAACGGTCATAAGTACGGCGAATGGACTACCACATCAGATCCGACGTGTACAGCGACGGGAAAGAAAGAAAAGACTTGCTCGGTTTGCAGCGACATTGCCTATGAGGTTATCTCAGCTCTCGGTCATGATTATAGCGAGGATTGGACAGTCGATAAAGAGCCTACTTGTACTAAAGTCGGCTCAAAGTCACATCACTGTTCTCGCTGCGACAGCAAGAGTGATGTTACGGAAATTGCCGCACACGGTCATAGTTACAACGATGTTGTAACCGAACCTACCTGTACAAAGGAAGGATATACAACTCATACTTGCTCGGTATGCAGTGATTCCTACAAGGATTCAACCGTTCCCGCAAACGGTCATAAGTACGGCGAATGGACTACCACATCAGATCCGACGTGTACAGCAACGGGAAAGAAAGAAAAGACTTGTTCTGTTTGCAGCGACATTGCCTATGAGGTTATCTCAGCTCTCGGTCATGATTATAGTGAATGGACAACTAAAAAGAGTGCTACGGTGCTTGAAGAAGGTCTCGAGGTTCAAATATGTGGAAGATGCAACAATAAAAATGAAAGAAAGATCAGTAAGATTGTGGTCGATATAAACGAAAACAATAATTACGGTCTTGCTAATTTCACCGTTGTCAACGCACAAACGCTCAAGCCCATAAGCGGAGCGAGCATATTCATTTCAACCGAAAACGATGGTGAGAACACCTTCTTTACTGATGAAAACGGTAATGTGAGCATTGTTCTTCCGGTTGGTACGCAAAACATCTCTGCTTATGCCAAGAACTGCTTGGTGAGAAATCTCACGGTCAAAATCAAACCGGGAGTAAATGATGTTCCGAAAATAGGTTTAAGTGATCTTAATACATATGATGCAAAAGTTACTTCTAAGTTGATGGATTTAGATGAGATTAAAGAAGCAGGTATTGATACCACTGACCCGAGTAATAATCATGTATATAAATACGAATTAAAACTTAATTTTGAACCGGAGGTTGATATTCCAAGTATTATTGCTTACTTTAATTCCGATGGCAAGTTTATCGGCGGTCATTCATCTTCCGGTAGCGGAGATACTTCTGAGGGCGGAGACGGTTATACATTACATTACCATGTTGGAAGCTATTGGTGGCATTCATGGTGTAAAACCGAAGAAGTTAAAAAAGGTCAGAATGTTTCGTTAAGCTACCGTCCCGAAAGAGGGGAAGATTATGTCTTTGACGGTTGGTATGAAGATCCTGAATACACAAAGAAAATCAGCACTGTAAATATCAAAGAAAAGTCAACATGGGTTTACGGCCGTTGGATTTATGTCGGAACAGGAACAGGAACAGGAACAGAGCCTACACCCGGCATTCCGGTGAAGGTGAAGGATGAAACCTTAACGGTGTACCCCGTAAGCGAAAACTTCTGGCTGATCATTCGAGGCAAGGTTAAATGGCTCAAAGAAATGTTTGACGTTGAAATGCTTGTGATCAACAATTCAAATACAGACACTTTGGAAAATCTTACAGCAACTTTAGAGTTGCCTGAAGGATTGTCCTTAGCAAAAATGATAGACGAACAGCAAACATTGCAAAAGGAAATAGATAATATTGCTGAGGGTGAGAGTAAATCGGTTCATTGGTATGTCAGAGGTGATACCGCAGGAACTTACAGCCTAAAAGCCGGACTTAAAGGAACTATAATGCCGTTTGAAGAACCGATAGACGATGTATTTATCGGTGAAAATCAGCTTCAAGTTTTGGCCGGTGATGCACTTCACTTAGACTTTGAATTTCCAAATGCCGCTTACTACGGCGAGGACTATCCGATTACTATAACTCTTACAAATGTTTCGGATATCACCTTGTATAACATAAGTCATACAGTACAAATCGAACAAGGTATGAGTATTTATTATTCAAACGGAAAGAAAAAGGAAAAGATAGAAAAATCACGCTGGGAAACTATCGGTATTGAAGAATTTAAGCCGGGTGACAAATTGATTATTGAAGCTTCCGTTAATATCTTCTTTGAATCCGAGATTATGCAAAACTATTTAAATAAGCTTTGTAATATGGTTTCAGGAGTTGAAACTTTGATAAAAGGATTCGAAGCCGTAACTACAGCGCTCAATCTTTTCTCAAAGTTGACAAAGGGTATAGTGAAAGCATCTAAGGCGCTCGCTCTCAAGGGTGCGACTCTCGAATCGATAAGCACCGACAAAAAGAAGGCAACAGCCAAGCTATACGATGCAATTTCCTCACTTTATACAAAATGCAGTAAGTTCGACAACAAATCAGTCGATTCGGGTGCAAAACTCACGGCTTTTGGCGTCGGCGAAATTCTTGATGTCATGGCAGCGGACAATGTTTTAGATTATCTTTCCGGAAAAAGTGTCAAAGACATTGAAGACATGGTGAAAAAGGTAACTACATTTACCGAAAGCTTTGAAGCAACAGATGAGGATATCAAAAACTTTGATATATTTGATTCTATCAGAACCATGATAAGCGCAATTCCGATAAGATTTGTGTTGAAAAGTGTTGTAATGACAGAGGACGAAAACAATACGACTGAAATCCCGTGGTCATACACTGTCAGCCAAGCGTCCGCTCAATATTTCGGCGTAAGCAATGTTTCGTCATATATCAGCAATATAATGAAAGCTATTGCGGCCGAAGTCTGGGATAAGGGAGTTTCCGATAATGTCGGTTTGTTGAATTTGATTCCCGGTGTTGATGATCCGTTCAATTATGATGAAATTAAGAGAAACATTATTGCAACCGAAAAAGAAATCGAAAACTTCCAAGCAAAGGACGCTACCGGCGAAGTGAGATTCAAAGCATACTATGTCGAAAACAAAAATAGCAGACTCAGAAGTGCAATCGCCGGAAACGGTTATACGCTCGAATGTGATAATGAAACAGCTGAATTTAAAGACGGCGTATTAACATTTACCGGGGAGGGATTGATTTCATTCACTCCTTTAAATACAAACGGCGGCACTCTTTATATCGAGGACAGCGAAGGCAACACATATACATATATCATTGATGTCGTCGAACAACACGAGTGCAAAGCGAGCGAGGAACAAAGAGTCATTTTAAGTCCCACAGATGAATATGATGGTTTTGCTGTTAAGTGCTGTGAAATTTGCGATGATATCATGGATATAATCACTCTTTCAGCATCGGACTGTGAAAATCATAGCTTTGGTGAGTGGATAACAGAGTCAGAATCAACATGCAAAACTTGCGGTGTTGCCACTCGCAGCTGTACTTCCTGTGGTTACAATGAAATTGACCTGATAGATGCAATTAGCCATACGGAAAAAACGGTAAATGATGTTAAAGCTACATGTACAAGCGACGGATATACGGGCGATGTTATATGTGAAGCTTGCGGTGAAACGCTTTCTGTCGGTGAAACTATTAAGAGCGCAGGTCACGATTATAGCAACTGGACGACCACAAAAGAATTGTCATGCACATCGGACGGTGAGAAGAAGAAGACCTGTTCCGTATGCGGTGATATTGTAACCGAAACTATAACGGCTCTTGGCCACGACTACAGCAAAGACTGGACAATTGATGTGGAGACAACTTGTACCAAAACAGGCTTAAAGTCACACCATTGTTCACGTTGCGACAGCAAGAGCGATATTACGGAAATTGCCGCAAATGGTCATAATTATAACGGTGTTGTAACCGAGCCCACCTGCACAGAGGACGGATATACAACTCATACCTGCTCGGTATGCGGTGATTCCTATAAGGATTCAACCGTAGCGGCTCTCGGTCACACAGGTGGCACAGCCACCTGTAAAAAGCAAGCAGTTTGTACAACTTGCGGTGAAAGCTACGGCGAGCTTGACAGCAATAATCACACAAATATCGTAACCGATAAAGCAGTTGCTGCTACTTGTAGCAAAACAGGTTTCACCGAGGGATCACATTGTATCGATTGCAATAAGGTAATTGTAGCTCAAAAAACGACAGAAAAGAAACCGCACAACGAAGAAGTAATTAAAGCGGTAGATGCAACATGCACAAAGACAGGACTTACCGAGGGCAAGAAGTGTTCCGTTTGCGGTGAGATACTTGTTGCACAAAAAGAGATAGCAAAGATTGCACATAAATACACATCTGTTGTAACACCTCCAACTTGTACGGAAAAAGGCTACACAACATATGCCTGTTCTTGCGGTGATACTTATGTTGGCAATGAAACAGCTGCACTCGGACATTATGATAGCAACGGAGACGGTCAATGTGACAGCTGTGGCAAAAACTTAAGTGCTACTCAAGTTTGCTCATGTATGTGTCACAAATCAGGTTTCTCAGGATTTATTTGGAAGATACTCAAATTTCTCTATAAGCTTTTTGGAACTAATGAAGTTTGTGATTGTGGAGCAATTCACTACTAAAAATACAATAAGCCTGCCGATCATATGTCGGCAGGCTTATTGTATTTTACGGTTTAATTATGTTCGTCACATAAAAATCAGATAGCTTCAAGCCACGGAGAAAGCAGTTTGCTTTCTCTTTCGTTTGAATATGAAAGTCTCGATGCCGCAATGACGGGTATCCATTCTTTGACACGCTCTGTGTCCGATTCGTTTTTCTTGCCGAAAATATCGAGATACGCTTCGGCTTCTTCGTTTTTTCCGTCTATGATAAACGTCAAAAATGTTCCTGCGGCGTCGGCGAAAACGCTTCCTTGAGCGGCGTGTGTCCAGTCGATTATATAGCTTTTGCCGTCATCGCCGAGAATGATGTTATCGGGCGAAAAACAGCCGTGGAATATCCCGTCGCCGTTCGGTAGCTTTTCAAGTATTTTCATCACCTTGTCAGTCGTCTCTCGGCTGAGCTTTGCTTTCAAGATGTCCTTTCCGAGCCTGTCTTTAAGCTGTGGCAGGTCGGTCTCTGCGGGCTTGTGGATTTCGAGTTGAAGCTCTGCGAGCCTTTCGAGACAGGCGGCGGTGTCCGAGCCGTTTTTCACCATTTCGTCGTTTAGGCTCTTGCCCTCGATGAAGTCATAAATTATCGCCCATTTTCCGTCGATTTGTGTTATTTGAGATATTGACGGAACATTTATTCCGGCGCATTGAGCCTGTGTTTGATTGAATGCTTCCGTGAAAACTTTCGCTTTTGAAACATTCTTTTCGAATACCTTGAGACAGTTTCCGCCGTCTCTGTATACCGTTCTGTCGTTTCTCAGCGCTATTATTCTGTCTAAAAGCATATTACCGACCTCCTGTTATATGTGGTACGCACCGAACGGGTGCGAAAAATTTAATTTTTGATACATATTTTTAATTGATATGCGTTGACGGCATTAGGGATATGCAATAAAAACAATTGCTTTAACAAAGTTTATATGCTATAATTTCATGCGAACGGATAAGTAATGGTTGTTAAATTGAAAGTATCCGTAAAATATTCAAAAAAAGGAGTAAAACAAAAATGGCAAGATTCACTTTACCCAGAGACCTTTACCACGGTGAAGGCGCATTAGAAGCTCTCAAGACATTTGAGGGTAAGAAAGCAATGGTCTGCGTAGGCGGCAGCAGCATGAAGAAGTTCGGTTTCCTTGATAAGGCAATTTCTTATCTTAAGGAAGCAGGCATGGAAGTTGAGCTTTTCGAAGGCATCGAGCCCGATCCGTCAGTTGAGACAGTTATGAAGGGCGCAGAGGCTATGCTCAAGTTCGAACCCGACTGGATCATCGCAATCGGCGGCGGTTCACCGATCGACGCAGCAAAGGCTATGTGGATCAAGTATGAGTATCCCGACGTAACATTCGAGGATATGTGCAAGGTATTCGGTATCCCGACTCTCCGTAGAAAGGCTCGTTTCTGCGCTATCTCATCAACATCGGGCACAGCTACCGAAGTTACCGCATTCTCTATTATAACAGATTATTCAAAGGGTATCAAGTATCCGATCGCTGATTTCGAGATCACTCCCGACGTCGCTATCGTTGATCCCGCACTCGCTCAGACAATGCCCAAGAAGCTCGTAGCTCACACAGGTATGGACGCTATGACACATGCAGTTGAGGCTTATGTTTCAACAGCTAACTGTGACTACACAGATCCTCTTGCTCTCCACGCTATCAAGATGATCAAGAGAGACCTCGTCGGCTCATACAACGGCGACGAAGCTATGAGAACAAGCATGCATAACGCTCAGTGCCTTGCAGGTATGGCATTCTCAAATGCTCTTTTGGGTATCGTTCACTCAATGGCTCATAAGACAGGCGCAGCATTCGCCGACTTCGGCGCACACATCATTCACGGCGCAGCTAACGCTATGTATCTTCCCAAGGTAATCGCTTTCAACGCTAAGGATGAGACAGCTAAGAAGCGCTACGGCGAAATCGCAGACTTCATAGGTCTCGGCGGCGAGAACGATGACGAGAAGGTAGCACTTCTTATCTCGTACCTCAGACAGATGAACGACGACCTCAATATTCCCCACTGTATCAAGAACTACGGCGCAGACAGCTATCCGACAGAGAACGGCTTCGTTCCCGAGGACGTATTCCTTGAGAGACTTCCCGAGATAGCTAAGAACGCAATCGGCGACGCTTGCACGGGCTCTAACCCGAGACAGCCGAGCCAGGAAGAAATGGAGAAGCTCCTCAAGTGCTGCTACTATGACACAGAGGTAGACTTCTAATAACCCCAAGCAAAACAAGGAGACCTGAAAATGTATAAAATCATCAAAAAGAAAGTTCTTAATCCGACTGTTACCGAAATGGACGTTTATGCACCTTTGGTAGCTAAAAAAGCAAAACCGGGTCAGTTCATTATCCTCAGAGTCGCCGAGGAAGGTGAAAGAATCCCTCTCACTATCGCCGGAAGCGATCCCGAGGTGGGTACGGTAAAGATAATTTTCCAGATAGTCGGAGCGACAACGCTTCGTCTGGGTGAGATGAATGAAGGCGAATGTATCCACGACTTTGTCGGCCCGCTGGGTACAGCCACAGACATTGACGGTCTTAAAAAAGCATGTATTGTCGGCGGAGGCGTTGGCTGTGCCATCGCCCTGCCGATAGCTAAGGCACTTCACGATAAGGGTTGCGAAGTGGTATCGGTCGTCGGATTCCGCAACGAAAGCTTGCTCATACTCGAAGACGAATTCAACGCCGCTTCAGACAGACTTTATGTCATGACAGATGACGGCTCTTACGGTGAAAAGGGCAACGTATCCCAAAAATTATCTCGGATATTGGAGAATGAATCTTTTGATAAGATAATCACCATTGGACCGCTCGTTATGATGAAAAGCGTTGTTGAGACAGTCAGACCGACCGAGATACCTTGCGTTGTTTCGATGAATCCTATCATGATCGACGGTACGGGTATGTGTGGCGGATGCAGATTGACTCTCCACCGTGACGGAAAATCCGTGACGAAGTTCGCCTGTGTTGACGGCCCGGATTTCAACGGCTATGAGGTCGATTTCGACGAGGCGATTTCACGCAGTCACCTTTACCGTAATTTTGAGAGACAGGCTTATGATGACGCCTGCAATCTTTTGAAAAAAGAAGAAGAGTTTAAAAGTGTGCTGAATGCTTGCCCGATGCCGGTGCAAGAGCCGGAAAAGAGAATCCATAACTTTGATGAGGTTGCTCTCGGCTACAGCGAAGAAAACGCAGTCAGTGAGGCGCAAAGATGTCTCAACTGCAAAAACAAGCCCTGCATGAAGGGCTGTCCGGTAAATATAGATATTCCGGCGTTTATATCAAAAATAAAGGAAAGAGATTTTGAAGGCGCATATGCGGTCATCAGCGAAAGCTCATGCCTGCCTGCTGTATGCGGCAGAGTTTGTCCGCAGGAAAATCAGTGCGAAAAAATGTGCGTCAGAGGCATCAAGGGCGATGCTGTCTGTATAGGCAGACTTGAGCGCTTTGTTGCCGACAGACATAATGAGATGAACAGCGGCGTTACACCGACCGTTGATGAGAAAAACGGCATGAAGGTCGCAGTCATAGGCTCGGGCCCGTCGGGACTTACCTGCGCAGGTGAGCTTATAAAGCTCGGCTACGAGGTCACCGTATTTGAAGCTTTGCATACAGAGGGCGGAGTTTTGACTTACGGTATACCCGAGTTCAGACTTCCGAAGAAGATAGTCAAGGATGAGGTCGATCAGCTCGAAAAGGCAGGCGTCAAGTTCATGACAAACACCGTTATCGGTAAGACCTTGACAATAGATGAGCTTTTCGATGACGGATATGATGCCGTATACATCGGCTCTGGTGCGGGACTTCCGAGATTCATGGGAATCAAGGGTGAAAACCTCAACGGAGTTTATTCGGCGAATGAATTTTTGACGAGAATCAATCTCATGAAAGCATACGAAGAAAATGATGACACACCCGTTGTCAGAGGCAAGAGGGTAGCGGTCGTTGGCGGCGGTAATGTCGCCATGGATGCCGCCCGTTGCGCAAGAAGACTCGGCGGAGATGTCACTGTCATATACAGAAGAAGCGCAGAGGAGCTTCCCGCAAGGAGAGAGGAAGCCGAACACGCCAAGGAGGAGGGTATCGAGTTTAGATATCTGACCTCGCCTGTTGAAATAAAGGGCGATGAAAACGGCTTTGTCAGCGGCATAATCTGTCAAAAGATGGAGTTAGGAGAGCCCGACGAGAGCGGAAGAAGAAGCCCCGTAGCCATAGAGGGCAGCGAAGAAGAATTATCTGTTGACTGCGTAATAATGGCTATCGGTACATCACCGAATCCGCTTATAAGATCGACAACAAAGGGTCTTGACACCAACAAGCGTGGCGGAATTATAACCGACGATGACGGAAAATCCTCAAGAGATGCGGTATACGCAGGCGGCGACGCCGTAACAGGCTCGGCAACGGTCATATCCGCTATGGGCGCAGGTAAAGCGGCGGCAAAGAGCATTGACGATATGCTCAAAAACTAAATCGGACAACTACTATAATATCCCCAAAATAGACAACCATACGCAAAACTGCCTTGTACATTTGAATGTACAAGGCAGTTTTGCAATAACTTAAGCGTTGAAGTTCTCTCTTTTCGCTTTGCAAAGCTCGGTTATAAAAAGTGAGTCAAGCTCTGTCAGCTTATAACCTTTCTTTCTGATGAGAACGTCTTTATAAATTTTCGTGTTTTCCTTACACTTTTTTTGTATAAGGCCGTATCTTTTCAAAAGTGATTCCGGTATATGTGAGACCCACATGAACGTGTCGGGGTTTTGTGACAAAATTTCAAATTGGCTGGCTCTTTCAAAAACGAAGATACGCTTTCTTATGTCGTCCGAAAGCTCGTATTTTTTAACTTGAGCCGAGCTTAACGACGGAACAAACGGATCGGCGTGGGCGATTTCTATATAATCGTGAAGATCGCCGAATGAGATATTTTCCTTTTTAGCGAGTTCCGATTCTTCGCTGACAAGCAGCTCATAGCTGAAGGTGGTGATTACCTCATATTCAAAGTCCTTATCGTCGAGCAGATTTTTATAGTGCATATCATAATCCTCGGCGTACCTTATGATTCCGAGCTTATAGTCGTCCTGCTGAACATTCTTCAACGTACGGCTTGAATTTGTTTCTTTATAAAGCACCTCGACGTCGCTTTCGTTTATCAGCGCATTTGAAAATCGGGCGAACGCATCGGCGACATAGCTTGCTCTCGGCGCAGAAAGCGAGAAGCGCTTCTTTTGAATGTTTCCGTTTTTGAACATTCCCTCAACTTCATCGACCTGCTTGAGTATCGTTTTTGCGTATTTCAAAAATGTTTCGCCCTCAGCGGTGGGTATCATGCCTTTCGGACATCTTTCAAACACGGCGATCCCAAGCGTAGCTTCAAGCTCCTTTATGGCTCGGCTGAGATTCGGCTGACCGATATAAAGCTTTTCGGCTGCCTTATTTATCGATCCTGTTTCGGCGACCTCGACCGCATACTTTAAGTGCATTAAGTTCACATCAACACCCCCAATATAAAACACGATTATTTTATCACAGATCCCGACGACATTCCATAGTCATAAAAGAGAAATTTATTCGGTACATTGACATTTTACTGTTGAAATTGACAAAAAATTGACAATCATTTTCAATTTTGAACTTGCGGTCAAATTGCATATAGCTTTGTCAACATATTGCGATTTATGCGGTTATGGCTTTTAACTTGACATATTCTGTATCATCTGATACAGATTTCGGTTTATATTGCGAGCCGCTTTGCGTCTCGCCGAGAGCCGATAATCTGACACGTTGCGTCAGATTATCATTATAGTTGTGGGTGAGTGCTGAGGGCGGGCGTTCATGCCGCCTTCGGCGGCATGAACCACGGCGGCGAAGCCGCCGTGAACGCTGCCTGCGGCAGCGTTGCCCGCCCGGGCTGACCTCCACATCAAACCCAACCCCCAAAAAATCAGCACAAATCCAAACAAAAAGAAACATAATTCCAAAGTAAAATATAGGATTTTTCCAAAAAATCAAGCGCACAATTTTTCAACAAGTTTGACACATTATTATGCAATGATGTTAATAATTAATTTATTGACTTGCCAGTGTATCGGATGTATAATCTATCCATATCGTTTATTTTGGAGGGAAAAGCATGAAAAAGCTCGTGATCCCCGTTATTATTTTGCTCCTCGTTTCGCTGCTCGTGGCTTGCGGCGGTCAAGGCGGGGAGAATACATATACAGGCGATTATGACGAATATAACAACCTGTCAAGCTCAGCTGATAATGTGAGCACCTCGGGAGGCGGAGGAACAACATCATCGGTAGTTACAGTTCCGCTGACCACCAAGGAGGGAAACACCGTTCCCACAATATTGACAACAGCGCCGACAACGGAATTCGTCTCGGTCGATTACACACCGATAATCCCCAATACAACTAAACCGGTCGTCAACACAAGCTACTATTATGACCCGTCATCAACAACAGCGCCGCCCACTACAACACAGCCAAACGGCGGAGTATCAAGCTTGGATACAACATCAAACTCATCATCGGAAGGAACAACGAAGAGCGAGCTTAAATACATCAAGATAACAGGCAACGACGAAACCGATTTATCTTCAAGCGGTACTGCCGGCAATGATCTTGAGCTGATTATGAGCGTAAACAATGAGAAGCTCAGCGGAAAGGTCATTTCCTCAAAGGGAGAAGCGACCCTTAATCTGAGCGGTGAACAGCATAAGGTGACATACAAGGTTCAGGAAAAGCGAGACTCCGAAAACGATAATGCTATCATCGTCACATTTGATGCTTCCGATCTCGCCGTAGTCGAGGGCGACGTAATAACCGTGGTCATGCCTAAGGGCGCAATTAGGACCGAGGACAATGTCGCAAGTCAAAAATTCACAAGCGGTCAATACTATTATTGATATGTAACCGAAGGTCTGCGGACTTTCGGTTTTTTTATGCGCTTGAAAATCCGTCAAATAAAATAACATAAATTTCATTAAAGCTATTGACAAGTGAACGCTCGTTTACTATAATAAAGGTAAACGAGCGTTCACTTATTACGGAGGATAACATGAAAGACACAAAAGAAAAAATCTTAGTTGCCTCGCTTGAGCTGTTTGCTTCAAAAGGTTATGAAGCAACCTCGGTCAGCGATATAGCCGAGAAACTCGGAATAACAAAGGGCGCACTTTATAAGCATTATAAAAACAAGCAGGATATATTCGACAGCGTTCTCGCCGAAACCGAACGCCGAGATGCCGAAGCCGCAAGAGAGTTCAACTTGCCGGAAACGGAGCTGACAGATAACCTCGACGAATATTCAAAGGCGACTGTCGAAAGCGTATTTGACTTTGGTATCGACAGATTCAAGTATTGGACACAGCAGGAATTTCCGTCGCTGTTTCGCCGAATGTTGACGATAGAGCAATACAGAAGCCAGGAGCTTATGCGGCTGTATCAGCAGTATTTCATCTCAGGCCCACTCGATTATACTATCGACATTTTTGTATCGAATAAGACAGAAAAACCGATAGAAACCGCAACTGCTTTATGCTCGGCTATGGTGATGTATTACGCAATATATGACTCGGCGGAGAATAAAGAAGCGGTTGTCTCGGACTTCGAGAGGTATGTCGAAAATTTAAGGTCAAGCTTGAACGTACAAAAAAGAAAGGAAAATTTATCATGAAATATGAATTGAGCCGAAAATATGAAACACCGAAATTTATGTCAAAAATCATGGGGCCAAATCCGGTTAAGCTGATTGAGGAGCTTCTGACGGGTCATGAGATACCGGAGAACGCCGTGGTCTGTGACCTCGGAAGCGGACAGGGCTTAACGTCAGTCTTTCTCGCTAAGGAATACGGATTCACGGTTTACGCCGCCGATCTGTGGAGCGACCCCGATGAGAATCAAAAATTCTTCGATGAAGTCGGAGTTATGCAGGGCAGGGCAATACCGGTCAAAGCCGATGCGACCGATCTGCCGTTTGAAAAGGAGTTTTTCGATGCGGTCGTCACCTCGGATTCCTATAACTATTTCGGACGGAACACAAGCTATTTAGACGAAAAGCTGTTGCCGTTTGTCAAGAGCGGCGGACTTGTATACATAGCGATCCCCGGCATGAAAAAGGATTGCCACGACTGCTTGCCGAAAGAGCTGTTGCTTTCATGGACACCCGAACAGCTTGAATATATGCATGACGTGGACTATTGGCGAAAAACCGTATCCGCAAGCAAAGACTGTGAGGTATTGCAAGTAGCCGAAATGCAAAGCAACGATGAGGTATGGGCGGATTGGCTGAAGCAGGAAAACGAATACGCAATAGGTGACCGCAAGTCAATGGAAGCAGGCGGCGGAAAATATCTTAATTTCATTTCAATAGTGCTTCGCAAAAAATAAGCTTTTCAAAAAAACAAAGCCCTCTGCTTGAGGACTTTGACTACAGCATAAAACGGTGTGATCGCTCACACCGTTTTTTATATAATTGTTTATTTGCCGATGTTTGAAATAAGATCACTTACAAGCTTGACAACAGTTCTTGAAAGCTTAGCTAAGACATTCCATACTGTTGATATGACCGTATTCATAAGATCTGACTTTACGCCGTCATCGCTTGCATTTGTGAGCTGTCCGGAGTAATTGTCGGTTACCGAGAAGTCATAGCTTCTTGTCTTCTCCATGCAGTAGTTATCGCTTTCGAGATACTTCACGGTTACCGTTCCCGTCGCTACGCTTGAGGTGTCAAGGTCAATGACAAGGCTTTCACCTGCGTTGAGCATTATCGGGAGAGATATATCGGACTTAAGCTCAGCGCCGCTTACAGTGACTTCCGTAATAAGCACCTTGTTGTCTGTAGCTACGTTCTTTATTGCGAGCTTTCCGTCGCCGTTTTCAATAGCGTATAAGCAGTTGGTTGAAACGAAGGTCGCCGCAATGTCCTTGTTGGGATCGTTGCTTTGCATGAACTGCGGGAATTCTGCGCTGCACCAAGCATCGCTTAAATCGTCTGTGTAAAGCAGAGTTTCAATAAGCTTGAGTGAATTGGGCGCCCACTCGATCTGACCGTGATAACGCTCGTTGACGATCCATGTTCTTTCGGGAATGTAGCCTGTTGAAAGGTCAATCGTTCTGTCGGGCGAGATGAGATTCTTTCCGTCAAGATACTTCTTCTGAACATAGCTTGATGAGAAAGCGTTCGCCTTGTCTACACAGTACGCACCGCATGATGACGAAAGGTTAACGATGCCGTCTGACTGAATTTTTGTGCCTGATACAAGATTTATACCCGAGCAGGAAACGATAGAGATGTTTGCGCCGTAGCTTTCGGCTTTTCTTAATGTGCCCGCTACGTCTTTCATATAGCCGTTTCTGACCTTCATGGCCTCGGCGATGATGACCTCGTTTCCGTCGTCGGAGAAATAGTCCTTGCAGACCTGCTCGAACTTATCCTCAGGAATCATTTCGAGGTATGCGGCGGAGTTTTTAGCTGTCGGCAAAATCGAGCTGAGACCTGCCGCCTTAACAGCGCTGTTGACCGTGCCGTCGATCGTGTCGGGAACTATCGCTGCGAGTACCTCCGAGAGGTCAAGCTCTGTATGTAAGATGTTTTCGACAAGGTCGATGAGCGTGTCAATGTCAATGTTATACATTTCACTCTTGTCGTTGAGAATATCCGAAACAAAGTATGAACCCTCGAAAATCGGATTGTCGAATACGAGATTTTCTATATATCCCAAGTCGGCGTACTTATAAAGATATTGAGCTATTGCCACACTGCCTTGGCTGAGACAGTATACGCTGACTTTGTCGTGACCCGTGCATTCACGGACCTGTTTAACATATTCAAGGAACTGATCGGCTATTTCATCTCCCGAAAGACGCCAGTCATAAAGGAAGTTGAAAACGTGATCTCCGCCCAGACGCTCGGCGGCGGATTTCATGTCAAGGAAAGCCGAATCGTGATAGGGAATATAGTCCGTTGCGTTATTTTTAACGAAGCCGTCATAGCTTGTGTCCTCGACCGAAGAATATATCGGTTTAAGCTGATGAACGGATGAGCCGTCGGGGTTGACTTTGATGGGCTCAAGAAGCTCAAAAATGACAGCATCGGCATAGGGGAGGAGATTCGATGTGTCAAAAAGCGAAATGTGCTTAGCCGCAACCTCAACCGCAGTCGGTATTGAGAACGGGAAAGCGACTGTCTCCGAGCCGTCCTCGTTGACCTGAACGAGAGTTGTCGCACCGAAGCCCGAAACCATTATGACGGGTGTCTTACCGCAGGTGCATTTATCTGCGGCGAATGTGAGAGAAGCGGTTGAAAAGATGAGCGTCAGCGCAATAACAATGCTGACCAAAGCATAGAATTTCTTTTTCAATTTAATTGCCACCTTTCTTTTTAATAAGCCCACGTTTTGGCTCAAATCATAATCAGTATACCAATATGTGACAAAAAAATCAATGCTTTTATTTCAACTTAACAGTCGATTTTTTAATTTTTTTGCCGACAGTCTACGTTAAAATTCGAGAATGTATGTATTGAGAATATATATGGGGGAATGGCGAAAATGTGCCTTCGAAAACCGCATAGTCAGCTGAAGCCCGATTTTATCTTGTTAGACTACGCCGCCCGTTTTGCGCATAGAATTTCATGGGAGGTGATGAAGTGGTAATCAAAATCAAAAGGTCGGTCACGGCAGCCGTTGCCGCCGCTGTTCTCTTGCTCGCTCTTTTCGGCGCTCAACACGGAAAAGCAGTCGACGTGCCGTCGAGCACTGCACCTGCCGCAGGGCATCGGAGTGTGAGCTTACCTATAATTATGTATCACCAGATAAGCACTCGCAACGACAATTTGGGAAGATATATTCTGTCGCTCGATCAGCTTGAAAGCGATCTTCGATATATAAAGGAAAGCGGTTACACGACCGTCAAAGTCGCCGAGCTTATCGACTATGTTTCGGGCGACGGGGAACTGCCCGACAAGCCGATAATGCTGACCTTCGATGACGGCTATGAGACGGGCTACACCCTGCTTTATCCGCTGATGAAAAAATACGGTATGTGCGCTGTGGTGTCCGTCATAGGCTCACTGACAGATCTCTATACTCAGCTCGACGATCACAACGACAGATATTCATATCTGACATGGGACGAGGTGAGGGAGCTTTCGGAAACACCGGAGATAGAGATTCAAAATCACTCATATGATATGCACTATTCGGAAAGCGGAAAGCGAAAGGGAATAGCCAAGCTCAAGGGCGAGAGCAGTGAGGATTACTATAATGCGCTGTATTCCGACGTCGGAAAAATGCAGCTGCTTTTGATGAAGAAAGCGAAATGCAAGGCGACAGCCATCGCTTATCCGTTCGGAAGCTACACAAAGGAGACGACGGGAATATGCAAGCGCCTCGGCTTTTCCTGTAGCTTCACCTGCGAAGAAAAGATAAATGAGATCGTCAGATTCAATTCCGATTCGCTTTTTGAGCTTGGAAGATATAACCGTCCGAGCGGGCAGACCTCGGAAAGCTTCTTTGAGCCGATATTTGAGCTGACGCATTAAGCGTGATTTAAGCGGAAATAAAACCGCAAGACGGGTCTGTGCCTGTCTTGCGGTTTTGTCAAATACGGTTTGTGCTATTCAAAAATGCCTCGACCGTCGCATTGAATTCATCGGGATTTTTGCCTGCGACGAAATGGTCACCCTCAATGAGCGCAAGCTTTGCGTTTGGTATGCTGACGGCGATAAGCTCGGTGTGATTTCTTTTTATAAGGTCGTTTGTTCCTGCGATTATAAGTGTCGGAGCGGATATCTTTCCAAGCTCCATAGGTGAAATGTTCGGGTCATTCACCATAAGCCCGAGCATTTCAGAGTTTTTCTTCGCCTCATGCTTCTTCTTGGCGAATGCAGAGGCTATGCGGTAGCCGAGCTCTATCGGAATCTGAAACCTCGCCTTAACTCCCGACGGGTCGAGGTTTGCGCCGTCGGCTATCAGCCTGTTGACCATTTGCGGATACTTCATCGCAAAGCACAGCGCTATATTTCCGCCGTCGGAAAAGCCCAAAATGTCGGCTTTTTCGATTCTATGTGACTGCATGAAAAAATACAGATCGTCGGCAAACTGCCTTATCGTGAACGGCGCAGAGCCTCTCGGTGTCCTGCCGTGACCTCTCGTGTCAATAGCTATAACTCTGCGGCTTTTTGAAAAATATTCGATTTGATGCTTAAAGTAAGTGTGATCTTCACCGTTCCCGTGAAGAAGAATAAGCGGCTCGCCCGTTCCTTTTTCCAGATAAAAGTTTTCGATGTCGTTTGTTTGTACGGGTGAGACATCTGCTTGATCTATATTTTTATTCTCGGCTTTCATGTTTGTTCTCCTCTCGGTGTGAATTTGATAAGATGCAATTTTTAACACTGAGCAATATATGACACGGCGCAAAAATCAGCGAGAAAACCAAAAGCGGTATATGCCTTGTCATTATCGCACTGAAGATAAATATGACCGACGGTAGAGCGGACAGAGCCAAAGCTCTGAAGATACAGTTTTTGTTGAAATATATGTACCATATGATACAATAAATCAGGACTAATGATAAATTTGTCGCAAGGTATGCGGTGAGATGTGAGGCTGAAGCAAAGCCGCCGCAAAGCTTAGGCGGAGCGATTATCATAAATATGAAACAGCCGAAACGACCTATTTGTTCCGGTACTTCAACAAATTTATTTTTCCATGAATTTTTAAATCCGTTCTTGCGTTTAACGGCAAAGATGATATTAGGAATCATGATGAGTGAAATTATCATTAAACCGTAAACATTGACCCAATTCATATTTCTCTATATTCTCCCTTTCGGCAACAGACTTCACGCACATATGTCCTTTTTAAATTAAGCAGAGTGTCCATTTCTTCGGCAACACTCTCATATTTTCCGCCGGTGTGGTGTACTAAAACGTAATCGGCTTCTTTGATTTTTCCGCTTGCCTTTTTGCAAAATGCTCTCATCGGAGCGCAAAGAGCGAATACCCACACGGGAGAGCAGACGGTGACGTGACTGTATTCAGACAAGTCGATTTTTATTTCCTCAATCGGCATGTCCCATCTGTGCATACCGTAACGTCCGCACCACCAAAAGCCGCCCGTTCCGTCGGTTTTTTCGGTTGAGCGCACTTCATATATGTCCGCACCGTTTTTATCGGCTTCCTCTAAAGCGAGCTTTTTAACATAACCCATGCGTGAAAAATAAACGACCAATCTGTCGGGTCGGCTTCCGATGCTTTTGTAGTTGCTTTCATCAACGAAAAAGCTCTCTTGCTTATAAAATATCCATGCCGCATAACCCGTCACAGCTTGCAAAAGTCCGAATATGAAGTAGATCGTTGACATGAAATTCAGAGGGAACATATAAAACTGAATACATATCCACAGCATGAGCGTAACGCCGAATACGCTGCCTAAGACTATGCCCGACTTCTTGTTTCTAAAAAGCAAGACCGTTGCCGTAAGGTTTGTAAGCCCGTTGACAATAAGCAGTGCAATGCCGGAAAACTGCAGATCCTTAAAGAGAATATCGGCGAAAGGCAGCCTTTGAAAATACGGCAGCATAGAGTCCAACCCCATGGCTTTTCCACTCGGATCGGATATCATTCCCATCGCTCCCGCAACTGCACCGATGCCGACAAACAATGTCCAAAACATAAGAAACCTGCGAGCTGTTTTAAATCTCGACTTCATATTTATCAGTCCTTTTATATTATATTATGGAGATTATATAACTTGCGATATAAATTGTCAAGTCAAATAAAAAGATCCTATGCGAATGTCGGTCACATAAGATCTTCTGTTTCTTATCTCCAAAACTTTCTGTCAAGACTTCTGTATTGCACCGCTTCCCGAAGATGAATGAGGCTGATGTTTTCCTCGCCGTCAAGGTCGGCTATCGTTCTCGCCACACGCAATATTTTATCGTATGCTCTTGCGGAAAGTCCGAGCTTTTCGAAGCTCTTTTCGAGAAAGGCTTTTTCTTCATCGCCGATTTTGCAATACTCTCTTGTCATTGCCGGTGTCATCTTTGCGTTACATTTTACATTTGTACCGACGAATCGCTTCTGCTGAATAAGTCTTGCCGCATTGACACGCTTTCTGATTTCGTCGGAGCTTTCGCCCTTCTCGTCATCGGCAAGCTTTTTGAATTCGACCTGCGGAACTTCAACGTGAATATCAAGTCTGTCAAGCAACGGGCCGCTGACCTTCGAGAGATACTTAGCGGGAGCGCCGTTCGGACACGTACATTTTTTAGTCGGATGTCCGTAATATCCGCAGGGACACGGATTCATGGCGCAAACGAGCATCGTCTCACACGGATAGGTCAGAGAGCCGCTGACACGGGAGATAGTGATAACGCCGTCTTCCATCGGCTGTCTCATCGTTTCCATGGCGATGCGTGAAAATTCGGGAAGCTCATCTAAAAACAGAACTCCGTTATGCGCAAGGCTCAATTCGCCGGGGTGGGGAATACGGCCGCCGCCGGAAAGACCTGCGGTTGAAACGGTGTGGTGAGGTGAGCGGAAAGGACGTCTTGTGATAAGCGACGTTCCGCTCGGAAGAACACCTGCGATAGAATATATTTTCGTCGTTTCGAGGCTTTCCTCAAATGTCATATCGGGAAGTATCGACGGGATTCTCTTTGCGAGCATACTCTTTCCCGAGCCGGGAGGGCCTATCAAAAGCGTGTTGTGACCGCCGGCTGCGGCTATTTCGAGCGCACGCTTGACGTGATACTGACCCTTGACATCGGAGAAGTCAAGATAGGGAGTGTTGTCTATGCTGTCGGCGTAGTCCTCACTCAGACACGGCTTGAGTAGTGTTCTTCCCGAGAGATGATCGGTCACCTGACGCAGATCGTTTGCTGCGTACACAGTCACACCGTTGACGACCGAAGCCTCGGCGGAATTTTCAAGAGGAACGAAGACCTCCTCAATGCCGTTTTCCTTGGCGCAGATGACCATTGGCAAAACGCCGTTGACCTTTCTGATGTGGCCGTCAAGCGAAAGCTCACCGATAAAAGCCTTTCCGCCGACGTCGCACGAAAGCTGTTTTGTGTCGACGAGCATCGCAATGGCTATCGGCAAGTCATAGATAGGGCCTTCCTTTTTGATATCGGCGGGAGCGAGATTGACGGTGATTCGCTGATCGGTATACTTAAAGCCGTTGTTCTTGATAGCCGATCTCACTCTGTCTCTCGATTCGCTGACCGAAGCGTCGGGCAGGCCGACTATATCGAATCTCGGCAGACCTGTTGAGATGTCCATTTCTATATCTATTATGTACGATTTGAGACCGAGAAGCCCCATACTTTTAATTTTCGTGAACACGCTTATACCTCCCGTCGATTTTGCGAGTGCTTTAAAAAGCAGCTGTGATCGAGTCCGAAACGGATCAATTTCGGATTTGATTATATGCTTGAGTTTGATAAATCATATCACATTTTGTCGCAAAAGTAAATCCAAAATGCAAAACTAATTGGGGAGGGGCGGAAGCAAAATACAGACATTCCCTCAAGCCATATGAAGCAGAGCGACACATTTGTCAAAGTCATAATTCAGATTAACAAAATCTACGTTAATATCCCATTTGTTTTTAATCTGCGTTGCGTATTTGTCAAACTCACACTCATTTGTAATGGCGATATAAAAAGCGGTGTAGCTTTTCAAGTCGGTATTTTCAATTCGAATCACCTTAACACATTCCTCGCCAACCATGATCTGACGAACGGAATTTAATATTGACGGGAACAAGTCAGCCGAGGGCTTTGATGTTTTTTGCTTAGAGGGCTTGGGTACATAATAAAAGCATTGCTTCTTGATACAATCGTGCTGTTTACGAAGCTTTGCGTTCAAAAATCCGGGATGCTCGCTATACTGACAATAACCGACGCAATTACCGCAACCGGTTACGGAGTTATCAATACAGCGTCTGTTATACCGATAGCGTATCCGCTACAGTCTCACTCCACCAGCCCATACTTAACCTTAATGCGGTCCATCTTTTCAAGCATCGGCTCTGCGGCGAGCATGAGAAAAACAGCCGTGCCGAAAGCATGAATAAGATCCATCGGAAGCCCGGTAATGTAATAAGCCGATAACGTCTTTAGGCTTATGCTTTCCGTTGACACCATGAGTGCGGAGGCCGGATTCATTATTCCGCCGTAAATGATAACGGCGCTGAGAAATCCGAATATCGCAAGCGGCACTCGAGTCCTGCGAAGCCAGCCTTTTTTGAAAAGTATACCTGCAAGGAAGCCGATTATCCCCATCGCAAACATCTGCCAAGGAGTCCACGGCCCTTGTGAAAACAGCATATTCGAGGCGAGCATTGTCACCGCTCCCACCAAAAATCCCACTTCGCCGCCGAATCCGACGCCTGTAATTATCGTCAGCGCAAGCACGGGCTTGAACTGCGGAAGCATAAAGAATAAGCTCCTGCCCGCAATGCCGATAGCGCAAAGCACGGCTATCGTGACAAGCTCTCTCGCCTTTGGCTTCCGACCCTCAAACACGATGAAAAACGGGAGCGTACATTCAAATAAAATAAGCAAAGTCACAAGATTATATTGACGGTCGTCTAAGTAAAAAATACCGGCGAATATCGTCAGCGGAATTAACAGCAAAATGCAAACCGTTGCCGCTACAGTCCGTTTGCTCAGATTCCGTTTTTCCTTAGGCGTTTGCTGTATGAGCGGCGGCTCACTTCTCCGACCGACAGCCACGAGAAACAGCGATAACGCCGCAAACAGAACAATATAAAGCGATAATTGTTTGTACCCTTGTGAGCTGATGCCCGATGAGCTGACAAGAGCCGATAAGTCGCTGATGCCGGTTGCGTATACGAACACGCCGAATGCCGTGAGTGCGGAAACGGCGGCAAGTATCTTCCTCCATAATTTCAAGGGCTGTGGCTTGAAGTTTACACTTCTCGGCTGAGGCTTCGGCAACGGAAGAATTTCGGCTTCATCTCTTGCTCTGCATTTTGCTTTTGTCACCTCGCCGCCGCAACAGGTAATAATATCTTCCACCGTCACGGCATCGGGTATCAAGTGACGTGCCATGCGGTTAGCGTGAGTTGTATAGAAGCTGTTGCCCGAGAAGAACTTGCGTGGAGTATCCTCGGCTACGATGCTGCCGTCAAAGAACATACCGCAGCGATGAGCGTATTCGGCGCAAAATGCTACGTCATGGCTTACCATTAAAACGGTGACTCCCTGCTTCGTCAGGTTGTCGATAATACTTGCGAACGCAACTTTAAATTCCGCATCAAAGCCTTTTGTTGGCTCGTCAAGAAGAAGCATGTCGGGTGCGGTGAGCAGAACCTTGGCAAGAGCCGCCCTTTGCTGTTCTCCTCCCGAAATGTCGTATGGGTGACTGTCAAGCACACCGTAAAGCGAGCAGAGTGCCACAACCCGTGCGACCTGCGTGTCCTTTTCCTCCTTTGAAAATTCAGTGTCACGCAGGGCTTCATACAAATCCTCACGCACTGTTCTTTTTACGAAAAGTGCCTGCGGATTTTGGGGAAGCATTCCGACCCTCCCGTTTGCTTTCACCGTTCCACGGTAGGCGGAGCGAAGTCCGGAAATCACCTTAAGCGAAGTTGTTTTGCCTGCGCCGTTGCCGCCTAAGAGAGCATAGAACTCGCCTTTGTGCAGAGTGAGCGAAAATCCCTTTAACACGTCGGGCAGGTCTTTTTCATAGCGAAACCATAGTTCCTCACATTCTAAAGCTATCTCATCGCTATATGTACGCATCGGCTCTTCCGAAATGGGAAGAATTGTCCTCTTTGCGTTTAACTTTGTTAAGAACTCACTGCCGTCACGAACGGTCAGAGGACAGGGGAGCTCCGTCTCCACTCCCGCCCACACTCGCATGGCGGTGGGCATGGCGAGGAACATTCCGCTGTTTTTATCTCTAAGCTGTATACCGACCTTTTCGGGAATATCGTCACATACTATCTCGCCGTTTTCCATTGCGATCACTCTTGTTGCGAACGGTAACGCTTCTTCCAATCTGTGCTCGGTCAGAATAACGGTGATACCGAGCTCACGGTTGATTTTTCCGAGCAGAGCCAGAAAGTCTGAGGCGGCGATAGGGTCAAGCTGTGCCGTCGGCTCATCAAGCACTAAAATTTTCGGACTCATCGCCATGACCGATGCGAGACTTAAAAGCTGTTTCTGACCGCCCGAAAGCTCTGTCACTTTTTTATAGAACCAATTCTCGATACCGAAAAAGGCGGCGACCTCGGCGACACGTCGGCGAATGGTGGGCGTATCATAGCCTAAGCTTTCCAAGCCGAAAGCCAGCTCATGCCACACCTTGTCCGTCACGACTTGATTTTCGGGCGACTGCATCACGAAGCCGATCTCTTGAGCTGTTGTTCTCTCGTCGATCTCACCTAAAGGCGTACCGCTGAAAAGAATTTCACCCGTCAGAACACCGTGGGGTGTGAGGCAGGGCTTCATGTGGCGAAGAAGCGTTGACTTTCCGCAGCCCGACGGGCCGCAGACAATCAGAAATTCGCCTTGTTTTATCTCAAATGAGACATCTTGAAGCGCTTTGTTTTCCCTTTCAGGATAAGAAAAGCTTACATTTTTGAATATAAGGTTTTCCATTTTCTGTCCTCCTTTATGTTCGCCGCAACGGGTGTAATGCTAAGAGCGAAATATATAATATAAAACGGTATCGTTGTCATATCAAAATCAGCATAACGTATGCTCGGAAAATACCGAAAGCCGAACGCCTTGACTATTGTTCCCGACAGCAAAAACAGTCCGCAATACGCAAGCCAAATGAGCAGATATTTGTCTCTTTCGTCAAAGCGGTAAACAGAGAATGCTGTTCTGCCCTTCAGTCCGTAGCCTCGGCTTTTCATGCTATCGGCGGTCTCAATGGCATTTTCGAGTGACCACGTGATCATAATCGAAAGAATGACGGTGGCGGTTTTGAGCCTGCTCAACAGACTGCCGCTTGAAATGTCTCTGCCGATACTGCGCTGAGCTTCGGTCGCGTTTTCTGTCTGAGCCTTGAATTTCGGTATAAATCGCAGGGACATACTGAGAACGAGCGACAGACTCGGTATCACCCTGCCGAAAAGATAAATGAACTTGTCCGTTGTCATCACTCGGTTAAAGGAAGAAAACCAAAGTAGCAGGGTGACAAGCATTGCGCCTGCCGAAAGACCGTATAAGATGCTTTCGAGAGTCAGCGGATTGCCGTTTGGAAAATACATGAGGATAGTCATTCCCTCGTGATTGAACGCAGGATTTATGAACGCTGTCAGCAATACCGTCGGCAAACAGAATTTCAAAAGAAGCGTTACGCTTTTTTTGCCCTCAACGCTGACACAGTAGGCGACAGCGCAGACTAAGCCTATCCCTTGCGCCAAAGGGTGATTGAGCGCAAGAGAAAAGCCTATCACCAGCGTGAAATATAAGAAATTAACAAACGGATGATAATCCGCAAATGAATCTCTCATCATTATCCCATCCAATCGCAACCTACGTCTTTGCCGAGATCGCAGGTGTATCTCCATTCTATCTTTTCGCCGTCTTTGAGCTGATACCGTGAACAGCCGTAGTTCGGAAACCAACCGTCAACGCAGTATGTCCAGCCCGAAAGCTCTCCGCAGTCAAACTCATATAGGTTGTTGATTCCTTCGACGTATGCGCTGTTGTATATCGGAGTCCAAGACGACTCTAAATGAATTCCCTTTTCTTTACAAACTCGCTGAAGTACATCGAATACAGCTTCACCGTCATAAAACGTCACCTCTGTCGGCTCTAAAATCACGCCGTTTGACGGAACAAGCTCACGCTTGTCAGCATCAAGGTCGGAAAGATTATTGAGTATAGTTGAACATTCTATAGATAATGTGCAGGTGTATTCTTTCTTCTTGTCAACTTCCTGTTCCTCGGGCTCGACGGGCATCGGCTTTCCCTCGGGTATGGGATCGGTTTCGTATTTATCCTTTTCTTTGTCCTTGCCGTCTGAATAGATACGGTCATCCGATTCCGTGACTTCCGAGAGGTAGTCGTCGGCTTTGTCTGTTTTGTCTGTCTTGCCGTCGCTTTGAGTTGTGTCTTTATTTTGAGCCGTGTCGGCGACAGCCGTGACCTCGTCTTGCTGTATATCGTCGGGCAATATCTCAAATTCGGTCACGGCTTTGTTTACGGAAATATTGAGTATGCTCGTTTTACTGCCCGTGACCGAGACGGAATAAACCGCCGTGTCGCCGTCAAAAGCGGTGGCATTGTTAGCTTTCCACTTTTCGTTTAAGTGAATTGACAAAAGCACGGGAAAGCCGAAGCTGTCGGTCTCCGAAAGCTTGACTTTTAAGCTGTTCTCGGTTTTCGCCAATGCGACAGATAAGTTGATGTCACGGGTATTGTCAAGGTCACTTCCGAAAACTGTCCACTCATATTTTATCTCGTTTGATTCGCCTGTAAAGGTTGCGATGACGTTTTCGCTTTTGATCTTGTCTAAAACGCTTTTTTCGATAATGCCGTTTTCGGGTATTGCAATAGGCTCTTTCAAATCCACTTGTGAAAAATTGCCGACACATGCCGTGGATGAAAACAGCAAAGCGAGAGCCAGCATTAAACTTATGATTCGCTTCATCTTTATTCTCCTATAACGATTTTGCCGTTTCTGACCTTTAGGGTATCCCTTGTCATTGCGAGACTTTCGGTTTCATCGGAAGCTGCGAATACCGCATCATCAAAAATCAAATCGCAAACATCGCCGTCTCTGACACTGCCACGCAGACGAAATTTAAGCCTCAAAACCACATTGTCACTCTCGGAAAGGAGCTCTTTGCCGAAAGCGTTTTTGCCTCCCGTGATGTCGAGATAAGCAATGTTGATCTTGCCCGATTTATTGCATTGCGTTGGGTTGCAATTCCAATCGGGAAGTTTTTGTGGCGTCTCGCCATCATCGTTTCGGATAAACACGTTTCCTTCTTCAACGCCGATAAATTCAAGCCGTGACGGGTCAAAGGATATGCTCATGCTCGCCGCCGGATAGACAGCCTCGCCGAACGATGAAACGGTTACATCAAGTGTAAATTCATCTGTTTCGGACAGGCTGATTTTTTGCGGTGTTTCGATGGTGAGAGTAGGCGTGTCGCCCGAAGCCCTATCACAGCTTATAAAAATAAGAAGAAGTATCAAAAAAAGAAGCAATACGCTGACACTTATGCCGATAATAAGCTTCTTTTTATCTTTTGGAGTTGTTGAATCTTTACTCATGATCGTATCCTTTCGGTCAAGCTTAATAAGGGGAGTGTTTTCTCACTCCCCTTAAAAGTTGATTATTTGCTTGCGCTGAGGTTTGCCGCCTTGGTAATGATAATATAATCGCTGTCATTGACAAATGCCTCAACGATACCTAAAGCATCAAAGGTATTGATACGGCTGTCGCTGTTTACATTCAGCGCTAAGATCTTATTGCCGTCGGGTGCATCGGTCTTGCGAAGCCATGTGTCAACTGCCGCCAAAGCGTCCTGTGCGTTCACGACACCGTCATTGTTGGAGTCGCCGAAGGTTATCTCGTCGGCATTGTCTTTCGCCAAGGTGAAGTTCGCCTTTGATACAAAATTATTCATATCAATAGAAGCGTCTACAAGCGATACATATGTAACAACGCCGGTCTTTTCGGATATCTCTGTGCTGTATTTAAATTCGTATTCATTAGTGCCGTCGTTATATGTGAGCTTTTTAGCTTCCTCAATGCCCGTTACCGATACGGCGACCGCCTTAACCGAGGAGGGAATAAGGTCGACGTCATCGCCAGTGTAAAGGCATACGGCACTGTAAGAAATTCCCTTTACGACATCAACAGAGCCTGTGGCGCTTGCCGTGTCAACAACGACCATGGAGTTTTTGTCTGCCGAATCCGATGTCAGCTTGATTGACATTCCGCCGATATTCACACCGAGCTTGTCGCCTGCGCTTACGGAATCGACCTTGAAGGCTACGGTAAATAACAGAGCGGGGAACGCATTGCCGCTGACTGTGAGCCTTTCATTGCTGTTCGAGTCAAAGTAAACCACACGAAGCTTGCCTGTGTCGGATTCAAGGTTGTAGCTTACCTTTCCGCCGTTGAGTCTGTTGCTTGCGGTGACGGAAGTGACACTGAGACCGTCGGGAACATTCATAATAAAGTCAACGAGCTTATAGTCGGCGGAATTATCCCACTGATCGAGGCTTATCGTCGCTTTGAAGGTGTTGCCGACCTCATCGGTTATCTGTGAGGGTAAGCCGAGGTACGCCTTGGGTTTACCTGCGACGACCTCGTTTTTATCGCCGAAGTCTACGTCGGACATATCATAAAGTGCTGTTTTGTTATTCATGAAGCGGTTATATGCGACAAGAGCATAACACGCCTGTTCGGTAGCCATCATGTTTGAGCCCGAGTTTTTAACGTGTTCAAACATTGCTTCTTTTTCCGAATAGTGAGCGAGTAACGCATCGACTACTGATTTGCCGTTCTTTACAAAGCGGCTGTCTGTGTCGGGATTGATGCCCCATGCCGTGCAGGCGACTATCACCTGCGCACAGCTTTCGGAGTTTACGCTGCCCCAAGATGCGTACCCACCGTCATTATTTTGAATAGCTGAGAGACGGCTGAACGCTTTTTCGGCGGCCTTTGAAACCGCTGATTGATCCTTGTACGCACGAAGTGACTGCAAAGCCATGCTTGTTATGTCGGGGTCGGCTGTCGTGCCGGTCAAAGCCCAGCCGCCGTCGGAAAGCTGTTTGTCAAGAATATAATCCACACACTGCTTGCGAACAGTTGCGTCGGAAGTGGCGTAGTTGTTGGAATCGAGAGCGATCAATGCCCAGATCGGACCGTTGATGCCCTGCTTTTTGATCCAGTTGAAATCGTTATAGGGAGTGACCAAATTCCAATCACCGACCGATGTCGCATCCTTGCCGATAGCGGAAAGCGCTACGATAAGACGTGAGTTTTCGGTTGATTTATTCTTTTGCAATGCACCGTTCAAGTCAGCTGCGGCGGCGTTTTCGTTGACGACCTTTACTATGCTTTTATAATAATTCGTGAAATAGGCATTGTCTTTTGCGTAATGCTCGCCACGGGCAAGACCGAGAACGGTCCATTCTCCGCCGACAGAGCCGAAGCTCGGCTCGGATACTGTTTCGGCAAGCTGTTTCATGGTAGCGCCGAGTACCGAGCTGACATCCTGCGGCTTGCGTGACGCTTCCTCTTTTTTGAAATATGTATCCTCGATATAGCTTGTGAGGGTTGCTTCCTGCTCGGCTATATCCTTTGCAGAGGCAAGAGGATCTGCCGCTACGGCAAGAGCCGTTTCATAGACGTCATCGGAGGTGAGATTTCCGTAGTAATCGTTGATAGCCGCCAAGAGATAGATAAGCTCCGATTTATCCTCTTGAACGTATAAATTGCCTCCCATGTAATCCGCCATAACATTGCCCGAAAATCCGCAGTCTGCGCCGTAGCCGTAAACGGTGAAATGCCAACGTATTACATCGCCGAGAACGACCTGTTCGCCTGTGTTATAATCGGTGATCTCCTCGCCGGGAGCTGAGGAATCAGCGCCTAAAGATGCCCACCAATCGTTGATGGTGTAGCACCAGCCTGCGTATTGGCTATAATCAAATTCCGCAAGATAGCCGTCGCCGTCGCACGTGCTTTCAAGCTCATCCGAATGAGATGTCAAATAATCGGGATATGTCGCCTTGACGGTATCGTCAAATTCAAAAGCGCTGAAGTAAGATGTCGAGCCTCGATAGCCGACGTTTTTGCTCTCAAGAAAGTCTACGGTGATGTCTCCCGTTGACCTGCCGTCCTTTGTATACAAAGACGGTTCGACCAAAAAGCCCTGTCCGATATTATAAGCTTCGACTGTGATCGCTCCTTTTTTCTCTCGAAGCTTTTCCAATGTCAATAAATCGCTTTTCTCAGCCAAAGCCGCAGTCGGAAGCGAGCCTAAGACCAAGATGAACGCAATAAGCACTGCGATCATTTTTTTCGTTGTTTTTCGTATGCCTGTTCTCATGGCGAGTTCTCCTTTTAATTTCGATTTGTTTCATTGTCAGAGTTTGTCTTTGTGTCCTCTGAGCGAGTTTTACGCCGCTGTGTCACGGCTTGATTTTCGGATCTCACTGCCGACTTTTTGCGTTTCTTTGTCTTTTGTTGGGGTACGGCTCGGGGCTCTTTCAAGCCGGCGGCCTCCAATGCCCGTGGCCAAGGGCCGAGGAAAGCTTTGATTCGTGACCGAGTCGGCTCATCAAAATCATCTTTATGCGGCAGTCGTCCGAGTTCTTTATATTTTTGACGTAAAAGCTCCTTCGCCAAGAGCTTTTTCTCATTTGATGTCACTGATCTAACCCTCCTTTACAAAATAAAAATACTCTTTCAACTATAGGTCAAAAGAGTACAACGGATTTATAGCAAGGCATAGGGAAAATGACTTTGGTTTTTGCAAAGCGAGGAAAATGCAAAGCCAAAGCCGATATGCGGCGATAAATCGGTTGCACTCTTCTCACCAAAGCTGTGTTAAACCTAAAAAGATACAGCAGGTCTCCTGACTTATGATGCTGCGGAGAGATCCGCAAAGGAGCGACCTTCTCAGGAAATTTTCCCAATGGTTATAAAAGCTCCCATCTTGTCAAATACAGTAATGGCGGTTGTTCCGGATTCGAACCGGATTCCCTTTTTCATCTACTAAGCTAACAACTTTTCAAACTGTATCTTCTCATATCATATTATGTTTTTAATTATTGTACCATAATAATCGGTCATTTGCAATACTAAATACAACATTTTTAGGTGTTGCTGTCGGCTCGGACAGCAGAAATGAAAATGAGATAAGACCCCGGCGTAAGTCCGCTTGCTTTCCGCACCCCACACGCATACCGAAAAAGAGGACCGCCCGATCGGACAGTCCTCTTTCTTTCATTTTTTTCTTTTGTTTCTCTCTTGTTTTTTCTCTTTATTTCTCAAAATATCCTGCTGATTAACCCATAGTTGTCGGTATAACCGTATCGGGTAAGGCTTCCGGCAGTCCGGCTTCGTAGCTAACGCCTTCTTCGATATAGTAGATTCCTTTATCCACTTTTCCTTCGTATCCGAATACCGATTCGACTTCATCACCGACATTGTATTTTGAAACAAACTTTGCCGCACGTGCACCGTCGCTGAAAATAAACTCGACTATAAAGCCGTCTGTTATGTTTGCGGCGCAAAGGCGTGAGTTTTCGAGAAGCGACTTGAGTGTCTTTTCATCGGTAATATATCCGCTGCCCTCAAACCAGTTTTTGTTCATTTCTTCGTCAACGGCACGGGTCGTCTCAAAGCCCTTGTTGTTTATCGCCTGTGAAACAAAGGTCGTATTCATAATAGTTTCGTATGACCACGCATTATATTTGTAGCCTCTCGCCTTAACGACCTTAACGTCTGCATTGGCTTTTTCGTTATAGAGTCCGTTGTCCTTTAACCACTTCACCGTGTTGGTCATATCCTTGGTGATAACGAAGCGGCATGATGAACCGCTGTAGATGAAATTGTCGCTTACAAAGCCTTGTGAAAAATATTGATTGATTGCCTTTGTGCGATTCTTTTTGTATGACTCTCTGTTAATCGGATAAACATAGTCTTCATCTTCAACTTCGACATAATCGCCAATCGTTTCGTCATAGATCTCTTTGATTTCGGGTTCGACTGAGATAAACGCATTTTCCCATCTGCCATCGTAATCTTCGCTTTCATCGGGCTTTTTCAGCGTTTTAAAGTGAGCCGCCGCAGCATACGCTCTTGCGATTTGTTCTTCGTCGCTTTCTATTGTTATAACACCTATTTCGTCTGATGAAGAATGGAAATATTTTTGCTCGACGGTCTGACGGTTGAGATCCTTATAAAGTGCATCTCTCAAGCTCGAATCTTTTGAAAAATTAACTTCTTTGCTGTCGACGAAAATATTGTTGTTGTCATAAATGCCGACGAAAACATTGTTGTTTTCGTCAAGCACACTGCTGACACTGTCCGCTGTTGCAAACGGCATGTAGACATATCTTGAAACTATCGACATCAGCTTTTCATTATAGCCATAGCCATTATAGTCTATATAATCTGTATCTTTGTCTTCATCGGATTTGGCTGTTTCATTGCCAAAGAGAAGTTCATTGAATTCTTTGCATTTATCGGTATTCATGAAGCCTAAAATCTTTTTGTATGTTTCGATTGATTCATACTTATAGGCTCTGTTGATCTTTGAGCCGTCTTTCATATTATATGAAATGATAATATATCCGTCTGCGCTGTTGTCGTCAAGCTTTGAGCGGTAGCCGTCATCGACAATATCCTTGTGAATATCTCTTATCCATTCGATGTCGTTCTTACTCGTGAGGTTAAAGAACTCGGGAGAGCCGGAGGAATAATTTCTGAATGACAAATTGGAGTCTTTGGCTGATGTTTTCATATTATAGTTTGAGCTGAATATCGCTTCTTCCGGATAGGTAGCAACATCGACCGACTTTATATCTGCCATTTCGGGAACAGATTTTCCGTACCCGACAAAGCATACGACACAGAAAGCAGCCATCGCCACGGCGAGAGATATCGCTGTTTTAGCCGAGACTTTTCTTGTGAATATGAGTGAAACGACGATGAATATTACCACAGCTATTATAATGCTCAGATCCGCAAGGAGATATCTTGAGGAAATGTTTGAGCCTGTCAAGCCGCAGAAAGCCAAAACCGAAAGAAGAACGGCGAGTATGCGGTAGTTGTTGTAGCTTTTGAAAATAGTGCCGCTTATCTCACTTGTTCTTTTCTTAAACATGAGCGATGCAAGAACGGCAATGAGAATGAATGCGATAAAGCAGACGATGATTCCCGTCGGATCGGGCGCAACATAATTCGCAACAACATCAGATACATTCATATTTCTCATAATAGTGTTTTCCGTAATAGAGGCGAAAATGTCAAGAAACCAGTTTTTACTGCAATACTGAGTGCCGGCTAAATAAGCGGGTGTTCCGTAAGCCGAGCCGTAGGTCAGATTTCCGTATGCCGCTTCCGATGCCGAAGTGAACAGCGTCGGGAAAACTCCGTAAAAGAAAGTGAATATAACACCCTCAACAACATTTCCGGCATTGACAAATGCAAGCACCGTAACGCTGTATGCACAAAGCGAGGTCACTAAAAGATAGGCTGTTTGGAAAAGCCACAGCTTCATGTTCACTGAATTCATGACTGTCTCACCGGTCATTATATTCATGAGAAACGTAAAAGCCTGAACGGAGACGGGGGTTATGGAAAGAGCCAAACCTGCTCCGAGATAGCGTGACCAAAACAGACCGCTTTTGCGTATTCCGAGTGCGAGATAGACATTACATTCTTTTTTGTTAGTTAAGAAATTGAACGCTATCAATCCGAAAACACATGAAAAGAGTATCAATAAAGCATATATAATTTCGGTCTCAAAAAACAACGATGGGCAATACATAAAGTTTTTTTCAAGACGACCGTAAGAATGAGAAACGCCGTATTCTATCGAGTTCACTGCAAAAATCAAAATGCAATAAAGTAACATACATGCTCCGGGCGCTGCACCGAGAGGCAAGCACTGCTTGAACATTCGCTTGAAAGTGAACGCAAACGCATTATGAGAAGAGTTCTTTGAAGTCATAATCTCTATCCTCCATTTCTTCTAAAAATACTTCTTCCAAAGTCATTGGTATCTTATCAAACATCAAAGGCGAATAAGCGTTAAGCTTTTCTTCACATTCCGTTATATCGCCCTCAAGCTTTGCGCTGATTATCTTGCCGTCTCTGCGGATCTTCTTTAAGCCGCAGCTTTTGAGTACCTCATCGCTGATGTCATCTTTAAACGCAAGTCTGAGCTTGATTTTTTCTTCGGCGATATCATTTACCGATACATCAAGACTTATCTTGTTGCCGTTCATCAAAGCGATATGATCGCACATATCGGCAAGCTCATTCAGATTATGAGATGAGATAACGACAGATGAGCCTGTTTCCGATATAAACTCCGTAAGCAGATTTCTCATAAGATTTCGCTTAGCCGGATCGAGACCGTCAAAGGATTCATCCATGAGAATAAGGTCGGGCTTAGCGGACAAAGCGAGAATTATCTCAGCCTGTCTCTGCATACCTTTTGAAAAACCGGATATCTTGGCTTTCGGATCGAGCGAAAACATATCAATGAGTCTCTCAAAGGTTTTCATGTCGAATCTCGGATAGTAGCCTTGATAGAACTTAGCCATTTTCTTCAAGTTAGAGCCTATCATAAAGAACAGATCATCGGGTACATAAAAAATTCTCGATTTCGCACCTGCGTTATCGTATACATCTTCGCCTTTAAGTAAGATGTCTCCGCTGTCTCTTGAATAGACGTCGGTTATGATTTTGAAAAGGGTAGTTTTACCGGCGCCATTGTAACCGACAAGACCATAAATTGACGTATCGCCGACTTTAAGGCTGATATTGTCAAGGACATTCTTTTTGCCGAATGATTTGCAAACGTTTCTGACTTCGAGCATCATTCATCATCCTCCTCGTAAATTTTGTTGATCAATTTCATCATTTCTTCTTTAGTTACGCCCTTATGTTTAGCTGATATGAGTTGTTCCTCAATGGAGTCCAATGCCTTTTCAGCCGCAAAACTGTTATCAAGCGCTGTCGGAGAGACAAAGCTTCCCTTGCCGACGACGGTGTATATAACACCTTCCATTTCAAGCTCTTGAAATGCACGTTTGACAGTATTGACATTAGCGTTTATTTCGATCGCTACGCTTCTTATTGAAGGCAGTTTCGCATCAGGCTCTAAAATTCCGATTCGGATAAATTTCATGATCTGATCCTTGAGCTGCTCATAAATAGGTATGCGGCTTCTTGTGTCAACATCAAACATACAACGCCTCCTTTACTGCATCAGCTTTATTAGTGTGATAATCGTGATATGTGTGATATCTGTACTATCACACTTACATTATATACAAGGACAATCGCTTTGTCAACACTTTTATAAAAAATTTCGGATTATTTTGTACGGGTGTATTCGTACACGGCGGACTTTGATGGGCGAGGGTAAGCTACTGCCGATGGGAAGAAACGGGGTTTGTGCTTGAGGGGAGTCCGTGGGGGCGGGCGTTTATGCCGCCTGCGGCGGCATAAACCACGGCGGCTTCGCCGCCGTGAACGCTGCCTGCGGCAGCGTTGCCCGCCCCCACGGTGCTAACACATCGCAGAAACCAAAAACGTCAGCGAGACGGCGGCCGGCTCGCATGAAAATATAGTTCTTGATTTGTTTAAAATGATGTGTTAAAATAATTAAGCATTGAAGTCAATGCGTAAAACTAACAAAATATGAAGGGATACGGTAGTTATGTTTATTGCAGACACATTTAAATCGGTTATCGCATTTTTGATGTCGGTACTGATGACCTTTAGCTCGGCAGGCGTTGCCGAAAATGTCAAGACACAAGTCAATTCTTCCGCTTCTATCAGCTCAAGTGTCGACGTGTCAAAAACAGCTAACAGCGATGAATACCCGATAGTTATTGTTCCGGGAATAAATCACTCCAAAACCTATTTGTGTGATGAAAACGGAAATATAAAAACAACCTCCGACGGTGAGGAGATCGGCGGAACATTGCTTTATTTTGATTCGGATATAATCAAAAAGGAAGTTCCGAAATTGATAGTTCCGCTGTTCAAGATGCTTATCACTCAAAAGGATAACGGCTTTACGGATAAGGTGTATGAATCTTTATCAAAAATCTTTTCCGTTCAAGCGACTGACGAGAACGGAAACAATATCAATAATATAGTCACTAAAAAATACAACTATCCGCTTTCACAGATGAGTGAGGACGAAAAGTCATGGGTTTACAGAATGATACCGATGCAGAAGCTCACAGCTGAAATCGGCGAGGATATGGTCTATTTCTTCACATTTAACCTTTTCGGCAATGTTATGGATTCCGCTCGTGAGCTTGATGAATATATTCAGTTTGTCAAAGAATCAACAGGCAAAGATAAAGTCACGCTGATGAACGTCAGCCTCGGCGGAAGCGTGTTCACAGCTTATCTTGACGAATACGGAAGCGACGATTTGCACCAAGTAGTGAATGTCGTTGCCGCTCTTGACGGTACGGACATAGTCGCTGACCTTATGGCGAGACAGTTCAGACTTGACGACGAATATATCTATCATGAATATCTTTCGATGGTAGCAGAAGAAAATCTCGGCGATATAGCTTACGGTTATCTGATAAATGCCGCATTGAGAATAATGCCGAAATCGGTCTTTCAAGGATTACTCACTCGGGCAATGGATGCCTTGCTTGAACAGCTTATGATAAACTGTCCGCAGATTTGGGCTTGCGTTCCGAGTGCAAGATATGATGAAGTTGCGGCGAAATATTTCGTCGGCGGTGAAAAAGCAGAGCTTAAAGCGAAGCTTGACCGCTATCATGAAGCTCAGCTGAATCTCAGAGAAAACGTAAAATCAGCTGTCGCTTCGGGTGTGCGTATTGATAATATCTGCGGCTCGGATCTCAGCTACGGTGAGATTGAGTATTCATTCTTCAACATAGTTAAGTCATCGGGCAGTGTAAATTCAGACGGAATCATTCCTCTTTATTCAGCCGGAATGGGCGCAACGGGAGCTGCTGAGGGTGGAACTCTCAGCGCAAGCGGAAAATATGTCAATGACGGCAAGACCGTTGACCTTTCAACATCGGCATTACCCGACAACACATGGGTGTTTGTTTCACAGCATCACGAGGTTGGAAACAACAGTGCGGTATTGAATCTTGCGAAGGCTATTATCATCACTCCCGACGAAGTGAAAACCAACTCATCGAACGAAAATTATCCCATGTTCAACGGCTCGGAATATGACAAGACACTTCGCCGTTGGAGACTTCCTGCGGCAAAAGAAATAGACACATCGTCTCTTTCTGCTGAAGATGCCGAGGAGCTTTCAAGCGCCATAGCGCAAGCCGAGGCGGCGCTCGATAACACTGTCGCCGATCAAGCGGCTATAGATGCGGCGCAGACGAGACTTGAAAATATCATGCAAAAGCTCGGAGCATTTGAGCCCGATGCCGAGGAGTCATTCCTGTTGCCGATACTCAGAAAAGTTACGGAATACATGAGCCGTGCGCTTTTGAAGCTTTACGGCGCAAACGGATTCACTGACGGAATTGAGCTGACAAAGCAATTTCGTTCGATAGAAAAAGCAAAATCATATTTAGCAGCGTAAGACAGTTTCTTGCACCGTTTCGGTTTTGATCGAAGCGGTGTTTTTTGTTTTCGTATTTGTAAGTTTGTGCCATGCGAGGCGGCTCTCACAACATCTTGGGTAAGTTGTAAAATAAAGATTCCAAAAAAAGATGACTCACATCGAGAACTCTGA
>CAYZOU010000011.1:0-9285 GCA_964480405.1 uncultured Faecalibacterium sp.
AGAACGGAATTTTTTATACCCGATTAGATATTAGATTTTAGATTCCGGACAACACTCGCCACTGTAATCAAGCCCGAAACAAGCACATCTAGTGTCTAGCGTCTAGCATCTAGCGTCTAAAACACGCACATCTAGCATCTAGCGTCTAGAATCTAGAATCTAGCATCTCATCTAAACTTGACAAAACATAAAAATCTGATATAATATAATTTCAGCCGGCATATAGCCGCATAAACCGTGATATCATGAAAGGGGTATTTCCATGGAAAACGTGACCGAACAGAAAAAGAAGAAGATACTGAGCTGTATTCAGCCGTCGGGTATCCCGACACTCGGCAACTATCTCGGTGCGTTGAAGAACTGGCCGCCCCTCGCCGATGAGTTTGACGGTGCATTCGCTGTCGCCGATCTTCACGCTATAACAGTACGTCAAGATCCTGCCAAGCTGAGAAAGCAGACGACAGAGGTGCTTGCGCTTTTGCTTGCTATAGGTCTCGATCCCGAAAAGAGTATCATATTCGTTCAAAGCCAAGTCCCCGCACACTCTCAGCTTGCGTGGGTGCTTAACTGCTATACGCAGTTTGGTGAAATGAGCCGAATGACGCAGTTTAAGGATAAGAGCGCCGCACACGCCGACAATGTAAACGTCGGACTTTTCAGCTATCCCGTGCTTATGGCGGCGGACATTCTCCTTTATCAAGCCGATCTCGTACCCGTCGGTGCGGATCAGAAACAGCATCTCGAGATCGCAAGAGACATCGCAAACAGATTCAACGGAATCTACGGCAACGTCTTCACCGTACCCGACGCATACATCGGAAAGAACGGCGCAAGGGTCATGTCGCTTCAAAATCCCGAGAAGAAAATGAGCAAGTCAGATCCCAACCCGAAGGGGTACATATCAATATTTGACACGCCCGAAGTCATCATGAAAAAGTTCAAGGGCGCTGTCACGGACAGTGAAGCCAAGGTCAGATTCGCCGAGGGCAAGGACGGAATAAACAACTTGATGGGAATTTATTCTTGCTGTACGGGCAAGTCTATGGAAGAGATCGAGCGAGAGTTCGACGGCAAGGGCTACGGCGACTTTAAGGTACGAGTCGGTGAGGCGGTAGTCGAGGAATTGCGACCGGTTAGAGAAAACTACGACAGATATATAGCCGACAAAGCGTACCTCAAGGAAGTAGCGGAAAAGGGCGCTGAGAACGCAGCGAGAATCGCAAACAGAACGCTCGGCAAAGCAATGAAAAAGGTCGGCTTCTGGCAACCGTAAGGAGTGCGGCGACCGCACAAACGCAAATCAAACAAAAACTCTCCGCATACCGATAACGTGTGCGGAGAGATATATACCTCCCTTAGTTAAATGGATATAAGAACCTGCCACCTCGTGTCAGAACCTTGTTATTCGCTTCGCTCATAATAATAAATCCCTCCAAGGGGCTTGTTGTGATAACCGACTTTTGAGAAAAAGCGAGTATAATACGATTAGATAACAACTGAATAATCATAGATTTTTAAGAAATGCCCCCTTAGTTAAATGGATATAATAAATCCCTCCTAAGGATTAGTTGAGGGTTCGATTCCCCCAGGGGGTGCCACTAAGCCGACAGCCGACGCTGTCGGCTTTTAGTTATATCAAAGCAAATTCTTTGAAAAGTCAGAAATTTGTCGATATATTTTTATTGAAAAGTCAGATTTGTTGTGGTATAATTTATTTGAAAAGTTGGAAAGGAGGATACTTTATGCTTTATCGAAAAATAGAAACCCTTATTGAAGAACATCTTAAATCCGACTCGAAAAAGATTCTCTTGATTGACGGTGCACGTCAAGTGGGAAAAACTTACATTATCCGTCATGTCGGTCAGAAGCTCTTTGAAAATTTTATTGAGATCAATATGGTTGAGGATATCGAGGGAGAGAAGCTTTTCGCCCACGCAAAAACCGTGGAAGACTTTTATCTTCAAGTGAGTATGCTTGCCGGTAACAAAATGAAGGAAAAAGAAAACACATTGATTTTTATTGATGAGATTCAAGCATACCCTCACCTTTTAACTATGCTTAAATTTTTATCGCAAGATAATAAGTTTACCTACATTGCAAGCGGCTCACTTCTCGGTGTAACGCTTTCGGAAACTACGTCTATTCCTATGGGAAGTATTCGCAAGGTAAGAATGTTTCCGTTGGATTTTGAAGAATTCCTTTATGCCAACGGTATGAACGGTATCGTTATTTCATCAATGCGTAAGAAGTTTGACCGTCTTGAAGCTCTCGATGAACAAATGCATAATAAGATGATGGATATGTTTCGCAAATACTTGCTTGTCGGCGGACTTCCGGATGCCGTCAACGCCTATCTCGAAACGAAAAACATTCAAACAGTTCGTGATATACAAAGGGAGATTCATGATTATTATGCTGCCGATGCTTCTAAGTATGACGAAGAAAAGAGGCTTAAGATCCGCAGGATATATGAGCTTATTCCGTCTAATATGGAAAACAAGAAAAAGCGAGTTATTGCCCAAAGCATAGAAAATAAAAAGGGTAAAACATTCAATGATTACGCCGATGAGTTTGAATATCTTATCAGCGCAGGGATAACCTTAAATGTTCAGGCAATTTCCAATCCCGTTTTCCCTCTCATTGAATCCACCGGAAAGAATCTGTTAAAGCTGTATCTTAATGACGTAGGTATACTTACAGGCATACTTTACGGTAATAATATTAGAGCTGTTTTGGATGATGAGAGAAGTATAAATCTTGGCTCTGTTTATGAAACTGCGGTTGCAAGTGAGCTTATTGCACACGGACACAAGCTTTTCTATTATGACAACAGAAGCAAAGGCGAGGTGGATTATCTTATAGATGATTACAACAGTCTGTCCGCTGTGCCGATCGAGGTGAAGTCGGGCAAAGATTATACCGTTCACAGCGCATTAAATACTTTTGTTAATAACGAGGATTATCATATCAAAAAAGCGTTTGTTGTTTCGAATGAGAGAAATGTAATACAGAAAGGAAAGATAACGTATATTCCGATCTATTATATTATGTTTTTCGATACCGAGCCAAAGGATAAAGATATGCAATTCTGAAATTAAAATTATTCATGATATCGCACTAACGAGCTTACATCGAAAGAAGCCGACAGCCGAGGCTGTCGGCTTCTTGGCGGTCGGGCGTGTACTCCACAGCCCTCGCCGCAGGCGAGGTGCGAAGGAGTGCCGTACGACCGCCCCGCTGATTTTGCTTGGATTTTACGAGAAGCTTTGAAGGCTGATGAAAGTCCGATTACAAAAGTACGCTGAGGCGTCTTTTCAAAATGCGCCTGTCGAGGATTTCCGACACGGTATCGGCGGAAATATGCCTTAAAAACCGTGCCGGGTTTGGCTTTCGTCATAAGCTGCAAGGGACTTTCGTCCGGTGCTGCCGCACCTATCGCCTCGCTTCGCTCGTTGCCACGTCGGCGAAAACAGTCCACCGGACTGTTTTCTTCCGCAAGCTTTCGCTTGCTCCCTCCTTGTTCGAGTCCCTTGCTGCTTATGATAAAAAATATGAAGCACACCCTAAAGGGTGTGCTTCATATTTGGCGCGCTGCAAGGGACTCGAACCCCTGACCTTTTGGTTCGTAGCCAAACACTCTATCCAGCTGAGCTAGCAGCGCATTTGCTTTTTTAACGGTGTCCCGTTTTTTGCTAAAGTATAGTAACACATAAACCGAAAAAAATCAAGACCTTTTTGAAAAAAATCTCAATATATCACAATATGCCGTGAGGATCTCGCTTTCTTCACGGCATATCTTCCCTTTTCAATTAATACCCCGTAACTGTCTCCACCCTCGCAACCGTCTTTCTCTGCCGCTTACTCGGTGTGTACGAAATCAAAATGTCACGGTCTCGGGCGCTGATGCGAATGATGAAAATGTCGCCGTCGCATTCTTGAAGTAGAATACCTGCGTGTTGCCGTCGTTCTCGTCATACATTTTGCGCAGGTTGGGATAGTCGTCGAGCATCGACTTCTTCGCTTCTACGCTGTCGTCCTCGACAAGCTCTCCGCTCAGTCTCAGCCATGCACCGTCTTTGAAAGCGCATATCTCCGCCTTCGGATTTTCGGCTAACTGCTTCGACACGGACTTGCATTTGCCCGTCTGAATGTAGAGCTTTCCATCGTATATGTGGGCTGTTCCGAACGGGCGCACTCTCGGCTGATCACCCTCCACCGTCGCCAAATAGTAGGTCTCGGCTTCCTTTAAAAATTTGCATACTCTCTCCATTTTCATATCCTCCTTTGAGTCTGATATTATTATATTATCATTTTGTCGCCACTTTGTAAAGTCCTTTCGTGCCGTCTTTTTTGTCGTATCCTGTCGTCTTTTGCGTTACCTTCGTGTCGTATTCTGTCGTTTTCTGCGTTGCTTTTGTGTCGTATCTTGTCGCTTTTTGCGTTCCGCTTCGTACGCTCTCGGCTTCTGCTTCGCCGCCCTTAAAACTTAAAGCCGCCCCACATCGGAGCGGCTTTTATGCCTTTCGGCTTTATGTTCTGTTTATCAATATGTAAGCTCGTATGTCTCAGCCATTGCGCCCTTAACGCCGACTGAAAGTGTTGCGCTTCTGTATCCGCCTGAGCCCGAGCCTTCCATGGGAAGATCGAGAACGACCTTTGCGAGCTTGCCGTCACCGTTGACAGTAGCTTCGATCGTAGCACCGGGATATGACATGCTTGCTTCGGAAATGCTTGCGCCTGCGGGAAGCTCAAGTGTAGCAAGGTTGAGCGGAATCATAGCCGACTCGTGGTATACGGGGTTGACTGTGTTTGTTCCGTCGAAGGTTGAAGTCTCGCTCTTGAACTTGAGGTTGATGACGTAGCCGTCGCCGCTTGCCGTGGCTGTTGCTGTCTCAACGCCGTCAACTGTGAGCTTTGCGTCTCTGCCCTGCGGAAGAATGAAGTCGTTTGTGGTCTTGCCCTGGCTGTCAACGCCGCCTGAAACAACGTATGTCTCGTCAACGGGCTTCATGAATGTTCCGAGAAGTGACGTAACTGCGCCCGTAAGCATACTTAAACTACAGTCTGTACACTCGAGAGTGATGTTCTGAGTCTTGTGGATAGTTACATTCTGCTCTTTCTTGGCGTTGTTGATGACCTCGTTGTATTTTGCTACAACTTCCTCGGGTGTTGAGGGTACGCTCGAGCCCTGCGGCTCATCCTTAGCGGGTTCGTCTTTGGCAGGCTCATCTTTGGCAGGTTCGTCCTTAGCCGGCTCGTCCTTGGCAGGTGCGTCAGCCTTGGGAGCGTCTGTTGTCGGCTCGTCCTTAGCGGGAGCTTGAGTTGTCGGAGCTTGTGTTGCCGGAGCAGTTGTTGTCACGGGCGGTGTGTTTGTGTTGACCGTCGCATTTGATGCGCCGCCTTGAGCGTTGTCATAGTTTACGTTGATCTGGATGCCCTTCTTTGAGCCCATGCCATAGCCGATTCCGAAAAGCAAAGCAGCAACGAGAACTACAGAAATTATTCTAAGTGCGTTTTTCATTGTTGGGATACCCCTTTCAAAATTTTATTCCGTATGCACGGAGCTTCTTCTTTCTCTCCGTTCCGAGAAAGACAACTACATAATTAAAGTTACAACAAAAGATAAAAAATGTCAAGTCTTTTCGGTAAGTTTGAGTAGTTTTGATGACAAAAATTTTGCGATTTTTTGACGTTTCGTTAAACTGCACAAATCGACACTATCGGTTTTATGCATTATTACTGTTCTCTATCAAGAACTTATAGAAGTCAACACCCGGCTGTAATGCGCTGACGTTTATGCTCTCGTTTTCTGCGTGCATACTCGCAAGCTGAGCCGAGGTCAGATAAAGCGGTGCAAACCTAATACAGTTGGGACATATCTCCTCATAATCCTTGGCGTCCGTTCCGCCCGTCATGACATACGGAACTGTGTCCACTCCGGGATAGACCGTCTCGACCGCCTTTTCGATAAGCTTAAATGCGCTGCTTGTATAGCTTATCGGCTCTGAGGGCTGTTTCGCCTTTAAGACTTCCGTCTCTATGTCGTACTTCTTGGCTTTTTCCGTGATTATTCTTATGCTCTCGTCGGTGGGTTGGTGGTTGATGAAGCGCATATTGCCCGTGACGAAAACCTCTGTCGGAAGCACGTTGTAGCCGTTTGAGCCTTTGCCCTTTGTGAAAGCGAGAGTCGTCTTTATCATAGCTCCGCCCATGGGAGATATCATGCCCAGAACACGAGTCAACAAAGGCTTGAATAACCAGAGGTTAGCGAACACTAAGCGCATACCGAAAACCATGTTGGGCGCCATTCTTCTGAACATTTCGGTTATGGTCGGGTTAAATTTCGATGTGAACGGGTCGTGCTTTTCGACGTCAGATATAAACGCCGACATTCTCGCCCACGGCGTTTTCTTAGGCGGTGCGCTCGCATGGCCGCCCTTGCCCTTGGCGATAAACTTGACGTCGCCGTAGCCCTTTTCGAGTACGCCGACAAGAGCATAGACGCCCTTAGCTCCGCCTATCGGCTCTTCAAGGATAGTTCCGCCCTCGTCAAGCACCATCGCAAGCTTGACTCCGTTATCCTTGAGCCACTTGACTGTTTTCTTAGCGCCGTCGCCGCTTATCTCCTCTGTGCAGCTGCCTGCGAGATAGATGTCGACCTCGGGCTGATAGCCCTGTGAGAGCAACTCCTCGGTCGCCTGCAGGAAGCAGAAAGCCGTCGCCTTTGTGTCCATTGTGCCTCTGCCGTGGACTACACCGTCCGAGATGTCACCGCTAAACGGCTCATGCTCCCACGTACCCTCAGCCGGAACGACGTCTTGATGGCTCATGAAAAGGACAGCGTCACCGTCGGTCTTGCCTTTCCATTTGGCGATAAGGTTGCCGTCGATGTCGTGTACTTCCAATTTTGAGAAAACGAGGGGGAACAGCTCGGCGAGTCTTTCGTGGTAACGCTCGAACTTTTCGACATCGAAGTTGTCTCTGTCGGATATCGTCTCGACCTTGACCATCTCGCTGAGTGTCTTGGCGTATTCGAGGCTGAGCTTCTCATCAACCTCGGGAAGCTTAGCGGTTTTGGCGGCTGTCGGCTTCATGAGCGCCGCACGGATAACGGCGATAAGCAACACAAGCACCAACGCCGCAGGAATCAAAAGCAAATATTTCATAAAATCGCTCCTTATATTATAATAGTATGATTCTATACCAAATCGAGAGAAAAGTCAATTTAGATTTTAGATACTATATACTAGATGCTAGATGCTAGACACTAGACGCTAGATGTGCGTGTTTTAGATGCTAGGCAGTAGGCAGTAGACAGTAGATGTGCGTGTTTCGGGCTTGATTACAGTGGCGAGTGTTATCTGAAATCCAAATTTGACAAAATCCGAAAAAGGTGTATAATACATACGGGTACTGCAAAAAACGGTAGGCGGTTATACTCTTGCCCTCGTAAGGGGGTGATGCTATGCAATACGTTACATATGAAAATCTTTTCGCATTTTCATTGCTAATAGTAAGCATTATAGAATTAGTATTACTGATTCTTCAGCATAAAAATAAGTAAACCGCCCACGGTCCAAAAGTGGCGGTTTACTTTATAAATTACTACTTGAGGGCATAACCGCTTATCGCAGTACCCTTTTCATTTATATTATATCAGATTTTTACGTTTTGTCAAGTTAGATTTTAGATGTTGGATTTTAGATTTCAGACAACACTCGCCACTGTAAGCAAAGCCGAAATACGCACAGCTACTGTCTACTGCCTAGCATCTAGCATCTAAAACCTAAACTCCCGCTCTGTCATTGACAAAACGGGAGTTATAATTATCATTTAATTTAATCTCACTGCCATGTGAATGTCCAGCTCTCGTCCATGCCGCCCTCAAATGAGGCTGTGCCTGTTGCACCGAGAGCCTTTGCTTCGCCCGAGCCTGTCATCGGGAACTTGCAATCATATGAATCTAAGAGGCCGTCCTTGTTGACGCAGATCGTTACCGTTGCGCCTGTGTATGTCATGTCGGCTTTTGTGATAGTTACAACCGGTATATCGAGGCTTCCCAAATCGAGATATCCGACCGATGCGGAGTGGTGGGGCGGAATAGCGTCGAGAGAGCCTGTTTCCGGAACGAGCGTAAGCGTGAGCTTGTAGCCGCCGTCACCGTAAGCTTCGCTGTTGGCTACTGCGATACCGTCAGCTGTTATAGATGTGTCCTTGCCCGACGGGGGAAGTACGCCTAAGAGTGTCGTGCCGTCGCTTGTTGCGCCGTTTACGAAAGCGTAATCATTGCTTTCGGGGCCTGTGAATCCGCTGACGATGTTGTTGACCGTGCCCGTAAGTCTCGGAACGGAGCAATCAACAACATTTATCTGAACGTTGGTATCCTGCTTAGCGTTGCAGTTTTGTGTCATGTGCTTTGTCTTGTTCATGGCTTCGTTGAAAGCTGCGGCGATCTCTTCCTTGCTTTCGGGTATCTTTGAGCCGCTCTGCTGATCCTCGGTCGGCGCTTGAGTGCCGTCTGTTGCATCGGGCTGCTGATTGTCTGCTGAGCCGGCTGTTGTGCTGTTGTCAACTTCGTTTGTCGGAGTCTTGTCGGTTGTCTGCGGAGCCGCCGTTGTCTGCGGAGCGGCTGTTGTCGGCTGAGTTGTCGGAGCTGTTGTCTGCGGCTGCACCTGAGGCGTTGCCGAATTGCTGACTGTGATCGAGGTGTTGATAGCTTTTCTTTCTCTGTATGCACCAAGCTCAATGCCCATGGCGAAGATCCAAACGCAGAGAACGATGCTGACTATAATCTTAACTGTGCGGTTCATACGAATCGTTCCTTTCAAAGTTACTTTTTGTAAGCTGTGAAGCGTACACCGCAGAAATGTGCGTATACGTTTCCGTGTACTGTTAAGTGTACAAAAAAAACAGTATATTTGTCAAGTGTTATTGTAAATTATTTATATACTATTTAAAATTCTCGGTCTTTTCGGTACGTATTAATTTGATATATCGGTCGGTTTTGATGTCGCTTGAAAGACGACTGCTGTTTTTCGACACGCTTCGACTTGAGGTGAGAATTAAGTGTAGATATAAACTAAATCGTACCGAGCAGACTATGAACATATCTAAACCATGGCTCGAGATATAAACTTAGCATAGATATAAACTAAATCGTACCGAGCAGACTATGAATATATCTAAACTATGACTCGAGTGTAAACTTATTATAGATAGCTACTAAATCGACCGAGCAGACTGTGAATATATCTAAACCATGACTCGAGATGTAAACTTATTATA
>CAYZOU010000011.1:9385-52836 GCA_964480405.1 uncultured Faecalibacterium sp.
AGCTACTTAATCGTACCGAGCAGACTGTGAATATATCTAAACCATGACTCGAGATGTAAACTTATTATAGATAGCTACTTAATCGTACCGAGCAGACTGTGAATATATCTAAACCATGACTCGAGATATAAACTTATTATAGATAGCTACTAAAACGACCAAAAACAGTTGAATTGGCGGGTTGGGTTTGGTATAATAAGGTGATTGAGTGGAATTCAATATTCACGGAGGGAAAAACTATGCAATCATTGAAATATTTATACAGGATCGGCAGAGGCCCGTCGTCGTCACACACGATGGGACCGGACAAGGCGGCGCACAGATTCCTTGAGATGTACCCCGACGCCGACAGATACAGGGTCGTGCTTTACGGCTCGCTGGCGAAAACGGGAGTAGGTCACATGACGGATGCGGTGTTGAAGGAAGCGTTCGCCGGCAAGGAATGTGAGATCATACTTGACACGGAAACGGAGGTCGCAGCCGACGAGCATCCGAACACCCTCGACCTGACGGCATTCAAGGGCGGCGAGGCATACACAAAACGATTTTACAGCATAGGCGGCGGCGAGATACTCATGCAGGGAGAGAAAGAGCATGAGAGCGCCGAGATATACGGCTTGAACAAGTTCACGGAGATATCGAAGTATTGCCGTGAAAACGAGATAAGGATCTGGGAATACGTTGAACAGTGCGAGGGCGCAGAGATTTGGGCGTACCTCGAACAAGTATGGGCAACGATGCAGAACGCCATAAAAGAGGGGCTCGAAGCCGAGGGAATCCTCCACGGCGGAATCGGCACTCAGAGAAAGGCGAGATACCTTTTCAGACAGCGACACATCGACGAGAGCGAGGAGACAAAGGTCAACCGCCTTGTCTGCGCTTACGCATACGCTGTCAGCGAACAGAACGCATCGGGCGGAACGATAGTCACAGCTCCGACCTGTGGAGCAAGCGGAGTAGTGCCGGCTGTTTTGAAGTTCGCTCAAAAAAAGAGAGGCTTCTCCGATGAACAGATAATCCGTGCTTTAGCGACGGGCGGAATCATCGGAAACCTCATCAAGACAAACGCTTCGATAAGCGGTGCGGAATGTGGATGTCAAGCCGAGGTCGGAACAGCCTGTGCGATGGCTGCGGCGGCGATAGGTGAGTTATATGAGCTTGACTTAGATCAGATAGAATATGCCGCCGAAATGTCGATTGAGCATCACCTCGGTCTGACCTGCGATCCGGTAAAGGGCTTGGTGCAGATACCGTGTATAGAGAGGAACGCAGTCGCCGCAATGAGAGCGCTCAACGCTATCAACCTTGCGGACTTCTTGGCTGATTCGAGAAAGATAAGCTTCGACATGGTCGTCGACACGATGTATGAGACGGGCAAGGATCTCAAGGTGGTATACAGAGAAACCTCGGAAGGCGGCCTTGCGAAGAATTTTGATTTATGATTCTAGATGCTAGATTCTAGACGCTAGACGCTAGACACTAGATACTAGATGTGCTTGTTTCGGCTTCGCTTACAGTGGCTAGTGTTGTCTGGAATCTAAAATCTAAAATCTAATATCTAAAATCTAAATTCATATCGGTAAAATAACCGTAACGATAAAGCTTCAAGTAAAAGGAAACAACCGCCACTCGGCAAAGTGACGGTTGTTTTTTAATAAATAAACAATCACAAACGCTAACCGCTTTCTACGGTTACCTTTCGGCTATATTATAAACGATATCTTCCGTTTTGTCAAGTTAGATTTTAGATATTAGATATTAGACGTTAGATGTTAGAAACCCCACCGGCACAACTGCGTTGTGCCGGTGGGGTTAAGTTTAGATTTCAGCTGACACTCACCACTGTGAGCGAAGCCAAAACAAGCACATCTAGTATCTAGCATCTAGTATCTAGCATCTAGAATCTAAAAGCCAAGCAGTTAGTTCTGCTTGGCTTTTGTTTTGCTGTTGCTTTATTGTTGCTTTACTTTACTGTTGCTCTGCTTTGCTTCGACATTTCGATCTCATTTTATAAGATTGAATATTATCGTTCTGTTATCCTCTAAGACTACGTTTGATGTTCCGTAGATCTCATTTTGTACGAGCTGAGCTACCTTCGGATAGTCCTGCAAGACTATGCTCTGACCGTTGAAGGTCGGCGTTCTGAACAGATCGAAGTCCGTTATCTTTATCTGCTCTATGTCATAGTTGAGCCAGCCGTTCGCTAACGCTCTTGCGGCGTAGCCTATGATCTCGGTCTTTGACATATCCGTTCTGAAATATTCGAATATGTCGTTGAGCATCTCCGTCAACTGAGTTATAGATGCACCCTTGCAGCTGTTGATAAACGCCATGATGACCTGTCGCTGTCTTCTCGTTCGGCTGACGTCGGCGTCGGCATCGGAGTGTCTCTGTCTTGCGAAATAGAAAGCCTGTCTGCCGTTGAGGAGAACGTTTTCTCCGACGGGACACTCTATCTTCCATTCACGCATCATGTTCTTTGATTCGTATTCCTGAACGTCGACTCTGACTCCGCCGACGGCATCAACGAGGTTTTGGAACGACGAAAAGTCCGTGACAACATAGTGGTCTATCTTTATCTTAAAGACGTTCTCTATCGTCTCCACCGTACACTTGGCTGATTTTCCGTAGAAGTATGCGGCGTTCATCTTGTTGCAATACTCGTTGCCTGCCGGTGTTTTGAAGTATACCCAGCTGTCTCGGAAAAATGAGACCATGTGTATCTTTTTGGTTTTCGTATTCAGAGAAACGAGCATCATCGTGTCGCTTCTTCCGCCGCTTGTCAAGCCGTTCTTCGAGTCAAGACCCAATAAAAGAATGTTGATAACGTTCCTTGACTGCATCGGCTCTCCGGCATAATACCACTGCTTAACATAGTCGTTAAGGCTTCCGGCTGAGCTTATCGCCGAGAACAGCTCAAAGTCCTCCTCATCATAAATGACGTCCTTTTCCGCTTCGGCGACGAGGTCTCCGCTGTAGGTCGGCTCATCCTCGACCTTATCGAGAATGGCGTTGACAAAGCCGTATACGCCGCCGACAACGACCAGCACAAAGCACACGACCGCATAAGCAAGCTTCGCTCTCCTGCGCTTATTCTTCCAAAGTCCGACGAAGAAGTTCATCTTTTCTTCGTCGTTTTCCGTCTCGTTTTCGCTCGCTTCAGAATCGCTCTCGCCCTGTTCGGCTGTGTCCTGTTCCGACTCCTCGGGCTCTGAGTAGCTGCTCACATCTTCAAAGACCGGCATATCGCTGTCGCTTGCCGCCGAGCTGTCGGCTTCAAAGTCCTCAGTCACTCTCCCGTACTCATTATCGGTATTTCCGAAATTTTCGAAAAACCTGTTGTCGCCGTCATCGGTCTTCATTCTCTCACGCTCGGCGTCCTCGGGTGAGTCAAAGCTCTCGTGTCTGTTCAAAGGCTCGAAGCCGTCTAAACCGTCGTTTTCGATAATTTTCATCTTTTCACATCCTTAAATGTTTTTTATTCCTGCGCTTCGCCCTCGTCTGCGTTTTCATCCGTGACGTTCTCTTCCTGCGTTTCCTGCGCCGTTTCCACAGCCGCAACGGAAACTACCTTTTCATTTTCGCTGACCTTCATAACTCTGACACCCTTTGCGCCTCTGGCAACGGTGTTTATCTGTGAAGCGGGAATACGAATGATTATACCATCTGACGAAATAATAATCAAGTCATTTTCATCATCTATAATATTTATTGATGCAACAAGGCCGTATTTGTCGGTTTTATAGTTCTTGACACCCTTGCCGCCACGGGACTGGATTCTGTAATCCTCCGGCTCGCTGAGTCTGCCGAAGCCTGTTTCGGTGACGGTCAGTATCTTCTTTCCGTCCTCGATAATGCCCATTCCGACGACCTCGTCTCCCTCACGAAGCGTGATCGCCTTGACACCTCTCGCCGTTCTTCCCATCTCTCTGGCGTCGGTCTCCTTGAATCTGATACTCATGCCGTTTTTTGTCGCAACGACAACGTCGCTCTCGCCCTTTGTCAGCTTGACCCATGCAAGCTCGTCGCCTTCATCGAGGTTAATGGCGATAACGCCCGACTTTCTCAGATTCTTGTATACATCGAGACCTGTTCTCTTTATGATACCGTGTCTCGTGACCATAACGAGATATTGACCCTCGTCATAGTCGGGAATTCTTATCATTGCGCTTATCTTCTCGTCTGTTTCTATCGGAAGAAGATTTATTATGTTTGTACCCCTTGCGGTTCTGCTTCCCTCGGGTATCTCATAGCCTTTGAGTCTGTATGCCCTGCCCTTTGAGGTGAAGAACATAATGTAATCATGAGAGCCGCAGGTGAACATTGTTGTCGCAACGTCCTCTTCTCTGCGGTTCATGCCCTTGATGCCCTTGCCGCCTCTGTTCTGAATCGTATAAGAATCAACGGGCTGACGTTTGATATATCCCATATCCGTCATCGTGAACACACATTCCTCGACCGGAATAAGATCCTCAACATCAACTTCGCCGCTGACGTTGACAATCTCCGTGCGTCTGTCGTCACCGAACTTGTCGCCTATCTTCTTAGCCTCGTCCTTGACTATTTGAAGCACTCTCGTCTCGCTTGAGAGAATGTCGATATAGTCGGCTATCTTTTCTTTAAGCTCAAGGAGCTCGGCTTCTATCTTTTCTCTTTCGAGACCTGTCAGCTGTCCGAGTCTCATTTGGACTATCGCCTGCGCCTGCACCTCGTCAAGACCGAATCTTTCTATGAGTGCCGCTTTGCCCGAGGCTTGATCCTTTGAGGCTCTGAGAATGGCTATGACCTCGTCGATAAAGTCAAGCGCTATCTTCAAGCCCTCTAATATATGCGCTCTTTCCTGCGCCTTTTTAAGATCATATCTTGTTCTTCTCGTGACAACGTCTTCCTGGAACTTGATATAGTTTGTCAATATATCTTTAAGCGAAAGAATCTTAGGTACGCCGTCAACGAGAGCGAGCATGATAATTCCGTACGTCACTTGAAGCTGTGTCAAAGAGAAAAGCTGATTTAAGATGACCTGCGGATTGCCGTCTCTCTTTAAGTCGATGACAAGGTGCATACCGTTTCTGTCGGAATAGTCGTTGATATCGGAAATGCCCTCTAATCTCTTATCCTTGACTAAGTCGGCTATTGATTCTATGAGTCTCTTTTTATTGACCTGATAGGGAAGCTCGGAAACGATTATCTGATATTTTCCGTTTTTCGCTTCGACTATTTCCGTCTTGGCTCTGACTAATATCTTTCCTCTGCCCGTTGCGTATGCGGCTCTGATTCCCGCTCTGCCCATGACGATACCGCCCGTGGGGAAATCGGGGCCTTTGATATATTCCATTATCTCCTCAAGAGAAGCCTCGGGATTGTCTATCAGATAGCACATTCCGTCGATAGTCTCTCTCATATTGTGAGGCGGTATATTCGTCGCCATACCGACGGCTATACCCGTTGAGCCGTTGACTAAGATATTCGGAAATCTCGACGGCAATACCGTCGGCTCTTTAAGTCTGTCGTCATAGTTCGGCATAAAGTCAACGGTATCCTTGTCGATATCCGTCAACATTTCAAGTGATATCTTGCTCATACGGCTTTCCGTGTAACGGTAAGCAGCCGGGGGATCTCCGTCAACAGAGCCGAAGTTTCCGTGACCGTCGACGAGCATATATCTTGTCGAAAAGTCCTGAGCAAGTCTGACCATTGCGTCATAGACAGACGTATCGCCGTGAGGGTGATAACGGCCCAAAACCGATCCGACTGTGTCGGCGCACTTACGATAAGGCTTTTCGGGATAAAGGCTGTTTTCATACATCGTATAGAGTATTCTTCTGTGAACGGGCTTCATACCATCACGAACGTCGGGCAATGCACGGGAGGTGATGACCGACATCGAATAGTCAAGGAACGACTTCCTCATTTCCTTATTGAGATCGACGTTGATAATCTTTTGGTTTTCGTATGGGTTTGGAATATTATTCATATTATCCATATTCTTTAACCTCTTTTTCCGTTATTGGATTTATCGTTTTTATATGATTTGAATGAGCTTATTTGCGTGAATCTTGTCGAAAAAACGTTTTCAATGAGATTGAAAAGCTTTTCTCTGTCCTGCTCGGTGAAAGCAGATTTCGGAGCACCTATCGCTTCTATCGGTGTGATGAAGAACAGGAAAAGTCCGTCGGTTTCCGTGATATTTATTATCTTTTCAAACGGGATATGCATTTCCGACTCATATCCGCTCTCACTGTTTGGCAGTATCTTTTCGACTAAGTGGTCATTATAAAATTCAAGCTGTGTTTCTTTCTTCAGCATGAAAGACTTAGCATAGCTCTTTTTAGCCGTGTACTTTAACACATAGGGATAAAAAGCGCCGATGAGCAAAAATACCACCGCATATGCCATGATCCCGTATTCCTTGAACGCAACAAAGAAAAACGCCCACACGCACGTCAGCACCAAGCATAAAATCCTCATGCTGACGGTCTTTTTCTTCATCGCCACTTCGCTGAAATTCACAAGGTCATCAAGTGTCAGCGTGTACCTTAAAGTAATTTCACTCATTTTATCGCCCCCTGCATTTCATAGACGAAGCTGTCGCCGAGCTTTTCTCTGAAAATATTGTCGAAATCGAAAAGCACGTTCGCATCCTGTCCTATCTTCGAGACGACAAGCGACTTATCCGTGCCTCTGATTCTCACTAAGAAAGCCAGCTCGTCGCTTATTACTCTTTCTATGTCGCCGTACGGCACGAACGCTTTTGAATAGGGCGAGATATGTTCAACTCCGTTTTCCTTGAGCGTTATTCTCTTTGCGCTGTCTCGACAAATTCCGCTTTCATAATTAATTTTGCATATGGTGATAATGCTCTTTTTAACACTGCTTCGATACATAAAGCCCAAAAAGACAAGCACCGCAACAGCTGTTGCTATCGAAATTATCGGCGGAACTTCCCGAAAAGCCAAAACCGATATCAAAGCGGATGCGGCTATGGCAATTATAAATATGAGTGATTTTTTAAACAGCTCCTTGCTTCTCAGAAGCCCGAACCGCTCATGATATTTGATTTCTTCATTGACACTCAAATGGAGGTCCTCTTTATAAATTATACTTTGTTCTTGCATGATTCTCCAATTTTAGGTTGTAGGTGGTAGGTGGTAGATGGTAGGTAGTAGGTTGTAGGTTGTAGATGGTAGGTAGTAGGTTACCCCTCAGACGAGGCGTTGCCTCGCCAGCTCCCCTTTAGGGGAGATGTCGGCTTAGACACTAGACGCTAGACATTAGACGTTAGATGTGCGGACTTTAGGTTTCTGCGACTCGGTCGGTCTGTGCGAACGCACCCCTCTGTCAGCCGCAGGCTGACATCTCCACTTTCAGTGGAGATGTCAAAATATCCGCAAGCGGATATTTTGACAGAGGGGTGCTGCCGACCTCCTGCACACACTCCATAATGCCTGCTGATATTTAGCTCTGATTAAAATAGAGGGTATCTAGCATCTAGCATCTAGTTAAATATCCAAGTTCTGAACATACTTAGCGTTCTTCTCTATGAAATTTCTTCTCGGCTCTACCTGGTCGCCCATGAGTATTGAGAACGTCTCGTCGGCTTGCATTGCGTCTTCTAATGTAACTCTGAGCATTATTCTTGTTTCGGGATTCATCGTCGTATCCCAAAGCTGTTCGGAGTCCATTTCACCGAGACCCTTATATCGCTGAATGTCGCAACCGGGGATTCTCGCCATGATCTCGTCTCTTTCCTCGTCGGAATATGCGTATTCATGCTTCTTGCCCTTTGTCAATCTGTAAAGCGGCGGTTGAGCGATGTATACGTAGCCGTTGTCTATCAGCGGTCTCATATATCTGAAGAAGAAAGTTAAGAGCAGCGTTCTGATATGTGCGCCGTCAACGTCGGCATCCGCCATTATAACTACTTTGTGGTAACGCAATTTAGTGACGTCGAAGTCGTCGCCTATGCCTGCGCCCAAAGCCGTTACGACGGGCTGGAGTTTATCGTTGCCGATTATCTTGTCAAGTCGACTCTTTTCGACATTGAGCATTTTTCCCCACAGCGGAAGAATAGCTTGAATCATTCTGTCTCTGCCGCCCTTAGCCGAGCCTCCCGCAGAATCACCCTCGACGATATATATTTCCGTATTCTCGGGGTTTTTGTCTATGCAGTCGGCTAACTTTCCGGGCAGAGAATTGCTTTCGAGCGGACTCTTTCTTCGAGCCGCTTCTCTTGCTTTTCTCGCCGCCTCTCTCGCTCTTGAAGCGTCAAGAGACTTTTTGAGTATCGCTTTTGCGACCTGTGGATTTTCCTCGAAATATGTCGAAAGCTTATCGTATACGACATTTGAAACTATCTTCGTCATCTCGGTGTTGCCGAGCTTGCCCTTGGTCTGACCCTCGAACTGAGCCTCTGTGAGCTTGACGGAAATGACCGCAGTCAAGCCCTCTCGGCAGTCGTCACCCGAAAGCTTCTTGTCGGCATCTTTGAGATAGTTATATTTCTTGCCGTATTCGTTAAACACCTTGGTCAGTGCGTTTTTGAAGCCCGTCTCGTGCGTACCGCCGTCAATGGTATGAACGTTGTTAGCGAACGAGAGGAGAGTTTCATTGTAGCCGTCGTTATACATCAATGCGACCTCGGCGCTTCTGTCGCCGCTGACGGTTGAAAAATGTATCGGCTTTTCGTGTATGGGGGTCAGTCCTCTTGACTCGTTGATATATTCGACAAACGAGCCGATACCGCCCTCATAGCAGAAAATTTCTTGAACGATTTCTTCTTCGTTTCTTGCGTCGGTGAGAGTTATTTTAAGTCCCGCATTCAAAAATGCCGACTCTCTTAAATGTCTTTGCAAGGTCTCATATTCATATTCGGTAGTCTCGGTGAAGATCTCGGGGTCGGCTTTGAATCTGACGAGAGTACCCGTTTCATCTGTGTCGCCGACAATTGTGAGATCTGTCGCTATCTTACCTCTTATGAATTTCTGTCTGTGTATATGTCCGTCTCTGCTTATCTCGACCTCCAGCCATTCGCTCAAAGCGTTAACGACAGATGAACCGACACCGTGGAGACCGCCGGAAACCTTATATCCGCTTCCGCCGAACTTACCGCCGGCATGAAGCACGGTCAAAACGACAGTTACCGCCGGCAAGCCCTGCTGTTCGTTTATATCAACAGGTATACCTCTTCCGTTATCTCTGACCTCAATGACGTTATCGGGTAAAATATTGACCTCTATATGAGTGCAAAAACCCGCAAGCGATTCGTCGATAGAGTTGTCAACTATCTCGTACACAAGATGATGTAAGCCTCTCGGACCTGTTGAGCCGATATACATACCCGGTCTCTTTCTGACAGCCTCAAGTCCCTCAAGAACTTGAATAGCGTCAGCCGTGTATTCCTCGGTGACAGCGGTATCCATAAGCTCGACTTCTTCCTGTTGAGTCTCCTCTTGAGCTATCTCGAATACTTCTTCTTCCTGCTGTTCTTTGATTTCTTTCGTGTCCATATATTATCCTCCGTATAGGTCACTTGATGACCTTACTTTTGATTTTTACTTTATATCTAACACTCCGCTCTGCGCTCTTTTGATAAGTGTCGAGCTGGATATTTGACATATATATACTGTAATTTTCTTATTTTCGTTTTCGCATACAATGAATGACTTCGGCAACTCCATGGAAACGTTTACCACTCTGCCGCCTTTTTCCGCCCTTGTCAGATAGTCTCTCGTTATCTTTGAGACGGTCGTGTTATCAAGGTCGAAAATTCCTATAATGTCATCTTGATGAATGACAGTCGTATTACCTAAATGAAGAAACATATTTTCACCTGACGGAAATCACCTTTCCCTCGTTTATTTCAAAGCATCTTCCGAATTTAAGATTGTTGACCGTGTTCGGATCACAGCAAGTAATGAATACCTGCCAATCTCTTATATGATTCAGAATATAATCCTGTCTCAAACAGTCAAGCTCGCTCATAACATCATCTAAAAGCACAAGCGGCATTTCGCCCATATCGCCCTCTATCATCATCGCTTCCGCAAGCTTGAGAGCCAGAGCCGCCGACCTTTGCTGTCCCTGTGAAGCAAATTTTCTCGCCGACCTATCGCCGATCGTTATTTCGATATCGTCCCTGTGGATACCGACCGATGTGTTTGTGAACGCTATGTCCTTTATCCTTGCGTGTCTGAGTGCATACATAAATTCGTCTTTTTCGAGAAGTCCCGTTCCCGTTCCGTTTTGAACGTAGCTTATCTCCATTTTCTCTCTTTCAGATGATAAGCCGCTGTAAATATTGACGACATTATTTCTGATTTTCTGAAGATAGTCGAGTCTGTATTTCGCTATCAGTGAGCCGTATTCGGAAAGTCTTTCTTCCCAAATATCGAGCATAGCGTAATTAGTCGGGTTAGACGAAGCACCCTTAAGCAAGGCATTTCTCTGTTTGAGCGCACGGTTATATTCAAGTATATACGTCGTGTAAACAGGTCTGAGCTGACTTATGGCTATATCGACAAATTTTCGTCTTTCGGCAGGCCCTTGCTTTATCAGATTCAAATGAGTCGGTGAAAACACGACACAATTTATCTGACCCATTGCCTTTGACGGAATAGGATAATCTATACCGTTTTGGGATATCTTTCTCCTATCCTCTATCTCTATTTCCATATATTGGTCTCTTTCGTCGGAAATATAGTCAAGCTTTAGCTTTGACTTATTCTCTCCGAAGGTGATAAGCTCGTTATCCTTAACTCCTCTGAAGGATTTGCAGCCGGTAAAGAGCCATATAGCTTCAAGAAGATTAGTCTTTCCTTGAGCGTTCTCACCGAAAATGACGTTTACATTTTCGCATGGCTCTATTCTCATTTTTTCTATATTTCTGAATTTTTCAATTTCAAGAGCCGTCAGCTTCATAATGCTTTCCTCATATGTTCTTTATTAAATATTTTGTTCTTTCAAATTCAAAGCTGTCTTTTTCTCTCAGCTTTTTTCCTCTGCTTTCGCATTTTTCACCGTTGACTTTAACAAGTCCGTCTTGAATGAGCATCTTCGCTTCGCCGCCCGTTGCCGCAATACCGGCTAATTTCATGGCGCTGTCAAGACGGATAAAGTCCGTTGTGATCTCCAATGCTTCTTCTTTTTTTTCAGCTATTTTAACTTTCACTTTCATTTTTAAGCCTCATAGGTAATATCAGGAATAAGAAGTTGTCCTTTTCTGTCGGTGTGATTATGATCGGACTTACACTGCTGTTAAGCTCGATACTGACTCTGTCCTCGTCGCAAACCTTAAGTGCGTCAAGCATATATCTTGCGTTGAAGCCTATCTCTATGCTGTTGCCCTGAGTTTCGGCGATACATTTATCCTTAGCTCTGCCGACAGAGGTAATGTTTGAGAGCTTGAGAAGATTATTTTCCGCCAAGCAGCGAATCGGCGTTTTTATCTTCTCAGCCGAAACGAGAAGCGAAACACGCTCCACGCTTTCAATAAGCTCCTTCGTGTCGACGTTTATCTTTGTTGTGTACGAGGCAGGTATAGCAGACTTATAGTCTAAGAAATCGCCCTCCAATAATCTTGAAATTATCTTGTATTCGCCTATTTGAAAAACGATATGTCTCTTGCCGACGCTTATTGTGTATACGTCGTCGTCATCCTCCGAGAGCTTTATTATCTCGTTGAGCGTTTTTGCCGGAACGACGAAGCTCATATCCTCCTCGCTATAATCTATATCCTCTCTCCTGACCGCCAATCTGAAGCCGTCGAGAGCGACTAAGACTATGCGGTTTTGAGATATTTCAAATTTGATTCCCGTATGCACGGGCTTTGTGTCGATGACAGAAACGGCATAAATCGTCTTTCTTATCATATCTTTAAGTACGCCTTGATTGACTACTATCGGGAAGACACCGCTGACACTGGGAAGATCGGGATAAGTATCGGGGTCTGTTCCGATGATGGTGTATTCTGTCTCCTCGCTTGATATAGTGCAGACGTTCTTTTCATCTGTAGAAAGCGTGACCTTGTTTCCGGGAAGCAGTCTCAATATATCGCAAAGATGTCTTGCGTTGAGAGCTATCTTTCCCTTTTCCTCGACGAAAGCGGAAATATATGTTTCGCTTCCTATTTCAAGGTCGTAGCCCGTGAGACTGACACCGTCTCCGAGAGCGTCAAGCAATATACATTCAAGCGCCGGCAAGGTTGCCTTAGTCGAAACGCAGCGCTGAAGATTCTGACAAGCCTTATATAAAACAGATATTTCGCAAACTATTTTCATGGTGTTACCTCCCTGTTAAAAATCGGAAAAGTGATGTAAAAAATTTATCTCCGATTTTTTTAAATCAAAATCAATAAAAATAATATAATTAATTTAGTAGTTACAGTAGTGGGTGTTAATATGTGGAAAACTTGATTTTTTCTTTATTTTAAGCCGTTTGACGACTGTTTTTTGAATGTGAAAATAAAGAGGAAAATTTCGAGTTATTATTTTTCTAAAATTCAAAATAAACCGAATGTGGAAAAGTTATTGTTTTTCCACATGAATATATGTGGAAAACTACCCCTAAAGCAATTTAAAATTCGGTCTTAAAACTCAAAATAAGAACTGTTCTCAGCGTACAAAATAAAATCAGTCAAGAAGATTTAAATTGTAATCTTCCATGAGATTTTTGAGAACGTCGTCAACTGTCGCTCTGAGTGTGACGTTTTTCGACATTTTACTCTCAATTTCGCTCAGTGAATGCATGACCGTCGTGTAATGCTTCTTGCCGAATTCATTGCCGATGTTTTGAAGCGAAAGGTTCATTGTTTCATGAACGATATACATTGCGACCTGTCTTGCAAGGACAATGTTTGCGTTTCTCTTTTCGGACTTTATTTCGACCGGCGTGACGTTAAATATCCTGCCGACCTCGGTGATAATATTATCAACGGTTATCGGATAAGCCTGTTCGTCATTGATGAGATCCGCCATCATGTCACGGACATTTTCAAGAGTCGGACTTTCCATATATAAATGATAATAAGCCTCGATCTTTTTAACGATGCCCTCAAGCTGACGAATGTTCTTTTTGATGTGTTCGGCTATGTATTTGATGATATCGTCTGAAAGCTCTATTCCGATCTCATCGGCTTTAAGTTTAACTATAGCCATTCTCGTTTCAATGGTCGGCGGTTGAATGTCCGCCATCAGTCCCCACTCGAATCTGTTCCTCAGTCTTTCTTCAAGCGTGACCATCTCTTTAGGCGGTCTGTCCGAGGTCAATACGACCTGCTTTCCCTTTTGAATAAGATAATCGAAGGTGTGAAAAAATTCTTCCTGAGTGCTGACGGTTTTAGCTATGAACTGAATGTCGTCTATTAAGAGAACGTCGACGTTTCTGTATTTTTCATGAAACGTGTGTGTGTCTCTCAGACAAATATAATGCACCAGCTCATTTGTGAAAAGCTCACCGCTTGTGTAAATAATATTAGCCGACGGTGTGTTTTTGAGAATCTGCTTTTGAATAGCGCAGAGAAGATGCGTTTTGCCTAGCCCCGAGTGACCGTAAATGAAAAGCGGATTATATGAGCCGCCGGGATTGTTGGCGACATTCACAGCCGCCGCATGAGCAAACTTGTTAGACGAGCCGACAATGAAATTCTCAAATGCATAGTTATATTTATTCATCGCCTTTTTCGTCGCCGAGTCTATCTTTCCTTCTTCTTCGATTTTCTCCTCTCCCGGAAGAATTATTTCAACATCAACGGGAAAGCCGAAAACATTTTCCACGGAATCCCTGATAGTTGTTGAAAATTTATCCAGAATAGTGTTTCTTTTAAAGTCTGCGTTTATTCTCAGTGTAATTTTGTTGTTGTCATATTTGACAAATTCCAACGGAGCGAGCCAGAAGTCATAAGCTATCTCTTTTACAGAGGCTCTCATATCCTCTTTGACAAGCTCCCAAAGCTCCAAAATGGACTCCAAGATCATTCCTCCCAGATCTGAATAATAATATATATAAATAAACATTTTATCATCTTAGGGTTGCACATAGAGGCTCATATAAAAACAGGGACAGCCGCAAATGCACATAATACTACACGATAAAACTATACACTCTAATTATAGCAGAAAACTGCTGAATATGCAAGTAATTTTAATTTTGAGTCGAGGGGCAAAAAATGAGAAAAACACGAAATTTCGGCTGAAAACAGGGGAGTGCCCCCCTAATTTTGAGTGAAAAAGGCTCAAAAAGCCATAAAAAACGTGAAATTTTTAAAAGTAAAAAAATTTTTTTGTACGCATTAATTTGCTGATAAATAAAAAAGAGAGACAAAATCTCCCTTTTTCGACAAATTTTCGGTTTTTTTCGGTTTGTCGGTCGAATTACTATGTGACAAAATGTGTCAAGCTTCGACAAAAGCTCTTGATTTGCATTTGCAATCATTTCTTCCGAAACAAATTCTGCGACCTAAAACGACCGGAGTTTCGAGGAATTTGCGGTGCAAAGACAGGAAGCAAGGGTGCGGTAGCGAGCGAAGCGAGCGTAACGGCGGCTGTTTGTGTACTCCGTAGCGCTCGCCGCAGGCGAAGGGCGGAGTGAGTGCCAAACAGACGCCCCGCTGATTTCGCTTGGATTTTACGAGAAACTCCGAAGGCTGATGAAAGCTCGATTACAAAAGTACGTTGAGCTGACTTTTCAAAATAATGCTGTTGAGAATTTCCGACACAGCATTGGCGGAAATATGCCTTAGAAACCGTATCGTGTTCAACTTCCGTCAGCTTATGTTACGACATAATATCCGAATATTCGACACGGATAATTTTTCCGATGTCCTCAGTTTTTACTCCGACTTGATAGCCTATCTTCCCTGCGCTGAAGAAAATTTTATCGAAATTTTCAGCCGATGAATCTATCACCGTTTTGAAAAACTTCTTCATGCCGATGGGAGAACAGCCGCCGTGAATATATCCCGTCAACGACAGAAGCTCCTTTGACTTTATCATTTCGACTTTTTTCTCGCTCACCGACTTAGCAGCTTTCTTTAAATCAAGCTCATGATTCACCGGTACGACAAAAACATAATGTTCACCGCTCGCACCGACCGTGACCAAGGTTTTGAAAACTCGGTTCGGGTCTTGACCTAAGAGTGAAGCGACTTCTGTTCCGACTGTCGTCGGAGTGTCGATATAACAAAACGAGTCGTATTCTATCTTTTTTCCGTCAAGCAAGCGCATGACGTTTGTCTTTTCCTTGTCCTTTGATTTAGCCGTTTTGACCGCCCCCCGATTGCTATATATGTTGCTATATATAATAGTATACGAAAAATTGCATTTTTTTACTTTTCCGCTTTTTCTCTGTGCTTTTTCAAAAGAGATCTGATGACGAAGATAAGCGCCGAGGTCGAAGTGAAAATGTTGACGCAGGTGCTGACATAATTTTGAATGATGAAGCAATAGACAGCCCAACAGGCGGTACTGACACAGATGGCGGCTTTCATCAAGGTTTCGTCCGATTTAGGATAAAGTGTCACGCAGGCAAACTCAAAGTTTGCGAATACCGGAAGTATACCCAAAAGACCATGGTTATTGAAGATGACACCCGGAATGACACCGGCGGCGACCAAAATAACGCTGACGACAGTGCTGTTTTTTCCGGCTAAGATGACAATGTTTCTGATAAGACTGACGGTGTCTTGAATAGCGCCGCTGTAGCCCTTGAGAAAAATGTCGGAAAGAAGCAGAAAGAAGCTTCCCGCCGCCTGCGCCTTGAGTATACCTTTTTTATCCTTAGATGTCGTGCTGACAAAGAGGGACAGTGAGCCTGCGGCGGCGACGACGTTTCCTAAAATTACGCTGATGTTGTTCATAATTCACTCCGATTATTCATAGAAGCCGATTTCTTCTATACAGGGAACGGATCTCGACTGCCTTATCACAAGCACCGCACCATTTGTCTTTCTTCTCATCGGGATAATCTTCTTTGCGCCGATGACCGAGCCTTTATATACACGTCTGTATTTTCCGCTGTTTGTCACGGTGTAAAGCTCGAATTTTTCTATGCGCTGGCTTTTGGTGATGTCCTCGCTTATGATGCAATATCTGAGCTTTTTCGGCTCGTTGAAGTTAAATTCGAGATAGCCGACACCGTCCTTGAGCTGACCGAACGACTGCACCAAAACGGGCTTTTCGGTCATTCTTTGAATCTTCTTGCCGAGGTTTTCAAGCGCCCTTGCGTCCTTTTGATGAATCCTTCCGTCTTTCGCAGGCGGAACATTCAAAAGCAGGGTGCAGTTATTGCCGACCGAGCCGACGTAAATTTTAAAGAGCTTTCGTGCGCTTTTGACCGTGCGGTTGTCCTTTTCGTTCCAAAACCAGCCTTTTCTTATCGAAACGTCAACCTCTGCCGGATACCAACAAAGCTCGTCAGAGTTTTTGAGAACGTCTCTTGAGCCGAGGTCTGCGCTTTGCTCGTTGAACTTCTTGACGTTCTTGCCCTCAATATCATGCTGAGAATTTTTCTCTGTCATCTGAGTTTCCGTCAAGCTATGCGGTACGACAGAAAATTCGTTCTTTCTCGTTTTTCCTGCCTCGTTGCCGACCCAGCGAATGTCCGGACCGCACACGGCTATGTTTGCCTTTGGCTGAAGCTTATGGATAAGCTCATAATATCTTTCCCAATCGTAGTTAAAGGCTTTAGCGTCTGCGCCCTTTGCGCCGTCAAACCAAACCTCGAATATTTCGCCGTAATTCGACAAAAGCTCCGTCAGCTGAGCGCAGAAAAAGTCGTTATATGCTTCGGTAGCGTATGACTTTTCGTGCATATCCCACGGCGAGAGATATACGCCGAAATCGAGACCTGCTATCTTACACTCGTCGCTGACAGCCTTGACGATATCTTTTCCGTATACCGTGTTCATCACGCAAAAGTCGGTCTGCTTCGTGTCCCAAAGGCAGAAGCCGTCGTGATGCTTACAGGTGAGGATAACTCCCGTTGCGCCCGACTTTTTGATGACCTCTATCCATTGGTGAGTGTCAATGTCGGTGATAGTGAAATCCTTGATCGTCTCTTGAGCGCTGCCCCATTCTCTGCCCGTTGAGGTGTTCATTCCGAAATGGATAAACACATTGAAAGGCTTCTTACAATATCTGAGTTGATTTTCGCTCGGTACGACAGAGATATATCTCTCGACCTCACTGTCATTAAGAGGATAGCCGTTATTATCCGTCAGATAGTTGTTTTGAAAGTTTGGATCAAACATTATAATATTTCCTCCGAATCGGTAAGATGTTATCAATCATATATAATTCTATCTTATTTGACGTGATATTTCAACAATAAAGGGAGAAATTTCCCGCAATTTATCAAAAACGTTAAAATATTTTTAAAAGCGTTGAAATTTGAGTGTGATTTAGGTAGAATAGTAGGTTGTAGATGGTAGGAAGTAGGTTGTAGGAAATTTAGACGCTAGATGCTAGGCAGTAGACAGTAGATGTACTTGCTTTGGGTTTGATTACAGTGGCGGCTGACGTCTTCCTAGTAGGGAGTACTTTTCAGGGCAGGCAAGGGCTCTATTCTAATTAAATCTAAATATGAGTCGGCTTAAGTTAGTCTGTGCAGGAGGCGGGTAGCACCCCTCTGTCAAAATATCCGCAAGCGGATATTTTGACACCTCCGCTTGCAGCGGAGGTGTCAGCCGCAGGCTGACAGAGGGGTGCGGAACTCGAGTTAAGAACTAATAGTGAATAGTGAAGAAGTGAAATCGGCACAAGCTGACCAAGTCGCAGAAACCGAAAGTCAGCACGTCTAATATCTACTGTCTAGTATCTAGAATCTAGAAAACCCCTCAGTCGAGGCTACGCCTCGCCAGCTCCCCTTTCAGGTGAGCCAAGAAAGCTCGCTTTTAGCTTTAATTAAAACAGAGACCCTTGTCGCCCCTTTTAGTGGAGATGTCGGCTTCGCTGACAGAAGGGCAATTATTCAGTTAATAGTTAATAGTGAATAGTTAATAGTGAATAGTGAAGAAGTGAAATCGGCACAAGCTGACCAAGTCGCAAAAACCGAAAGTCAGCACATCTAATATCTACTGTCTAGCATCTAGCATCTAAATTCGCACGTCTAGCGTCTAGTGTCTAGCATCTAACATCTAAAAAACGGAGGTCTATCCATGGAATATATAAACGAAATATGCCAAGGCTGCGGCAAGAAATTTTCCGACGGTGACGATATCGTCGTCTGTCCCGATTGCGGAACTCCGCAGCACAGAGAATGTTATAACAAAGAGCATAAGTGCGTCAATGAACATCTCCATTCCGACAGTTACGAATGGAAGCCGAAACACGCACCCATACAGCCGACCGCACCGACAGTCAAAATCGAAAGCATAACCTGTCCGTTCTGCGGCCACGAAAATGAGAAAGATGCCAAAATGTGCGAAAACTGCGGTCAGCCGTTCGAGCTTTTCGGAAAAAGCATCTTGCCCGACGACAGCATAAATCAGCCGAAGGACACGCCCGAAAATTACGAATACAAGCCGCCGTTTGAGGTCGGCGAATTTAAACCGAGCGACAACGCATATCGTGGCGGCGAAAGTGGCGGTGAAAGAGGCGGCGACAACGGACAAAACAGTCAGCCGTTCATTGCCGATGCTTACACCTTCGGAAACGATATTCCGAACGGCGAGACTTGCGGAGTCTCAAACAGAGACATCAAGCTTTATGTCGGAACAAGTTCGAGTGCGTACTATAAAAAATTCAAAGCGATCGAAAACAAAAAGCCTACCTTTAACGTCGGCGCTCTCATCTTCGGTCACCTTTGGTTCTTCTGCCGAAAGTTATACAAGCCCGGAATCATCTTCATGACCCTCTATCTTTGTCTGACTTTCGCTTTCTATAACCCGATAATGTCGGTATACGGCGAAATGGCTGACCTCGTCACACAGGTTCAGCAGGCAGGCGAAAACGTCGACACCGCCGCAATCGAAGCTCAGATATCGACACTTACCGAAAAGAGCATGCCGACATTGGCAGCTTTCCTCGGTCTGAATTTAGCCTTAAACTTAGTCATGGCTTTCACGGCGGACAGGCTATATAAACGAAAAGCGGTCAAGGATATCAAGGAAATCAACGACCGCACCGACGGCAACGACAGAATGAAAATAGCCGAATTTATGAAAAAAGGCGGCAGCTCATTTGTCATGGCTTTGACGGGATATTTCATTCAATACTTGATAACATCAATAATAACGGGAGTGTTTTTCCAATGACAGATACAATAATTTTTGACCTTGACGGTACTTTGCTCGACACGCTCACAGACTTAATGGACAGCGTAAATTTTGCCCTCACCGAGCATGGCTACCCCGAAAGAAGCTATGACGAGACAAGACGCTTCGTAGGAAACGGCGTGCGTGTGCTTATGAAAAAAAGCGTTCCCGACGGTGTTGAGGGCGAGGACTACGAGAAAGCGTTCTCCACATTCCGTGAGCATTACTTGAACAACATGAGAAACAAGACCGATGCTTACGACGGTGTCAGAGATACTTTGAAGCTTCTCAAAGAGAAGAATTACAAAATAGGTGTGGTTTCAAACAAACTCGACTCAGCCGTAAAAGAGCTGTGCCACGATTACTTCGGTGAGCTCGTCGATTTCGCAAAGGGAGTTGACGGCGAGAACGACAGAAAACCCAACCCCGAAAACACATGGAAATGTATCGAAGCCGTAGGCGCAAGGAAAGAAAACTGCGTATACGTCGGTGACAGCGAGGTCGATATAAAGACAGCCGAAAACGCAGGTCTGCCGTGCATAAGCGTTTCATGGGGCTTCAGAACAAGAGAAGAATTGGAACAAAATAACGCAAAGGTAATCATAGACGAACCGAAAGAATTATTTGAGGTGCTAGATACTAGACGCTAGATGCTAGATGCTAGACAGTAGACACTAGACATGCGGACTTTGAGTTTCTGCGACTTGGGTGGTCTGTGCGAACGCACCCCTCTGTCAGCCGAAGGCTGACACCTCCGCTTGCAGCGGAGGTGTCAAAATATTCGCAAGGCGAATATTTTGACAGAGGGGTGCTACCAACCTCTCGCACAAACTCCCTAAAGCCGACTGAAATTTAGCACTAATCAAAATTAAAGCCCTTGCCTCCCCTTTAGGGGAGGTGTCGGCGAAGCCGACGGAGGGGTATCTAGTATCTAATGTCTAGAATCTAGTATCTAAATTGCCGGAGGGGTATCTAGAATCTAGTATCTAAAATCTAGAATCTAAAAAGGAGGTAACGCCATGGCATCACCGTTAGCTGACAGCATACGGCCGCAGAATTTAGACGACATTGTCGGTCAAAAGCATATATTAGGTGAAAACAAGCCGCTGAGAAATATGATCGAGGACGGCCACATACCGAACCTTATTTTTTACGGGCCGTCGGGTGTGGGCAAGACGACCGTTGCCGAGATCATCGCAAGCCGGACTAACAAGCGGCTTCACAAGCTCAACGCAACGCAGGCGACCACGGCGCAGATTCGTGACATCGTGTCGGAGATAAACACTCTCCAAGCGATCAACGGGATATTGCTTTATCTTGACGAGATCCAATATTTCACCAAAAAACAGCAGCAGACCCTGCTTGAATACATAGAGAACGGCGACATTACACTGATAGCGTCTACGACAGAGAATCCGTATTTCTATATTCACAACGCCATATTGTCTCGAAGCACGGTCTTTGAATTTAAGAGCGTTGAGAAAGACGAGATAAAAAAGGCGGCTGAGCGAGCGTTCAACATTCTTTCCGAGAAGTACGGGCAGAGTTTTGATATCGAGGAGGGTGTTCTCGATCGGATTTCGGGCGGCTGCGGCGGCGACGTCAGAAAAGCGATAAACACGGTCGAGCTTTCCGTGATGTCATCAAGGAGTGAAAACTCCGTCAAGAAAATAACTCTTGACACGGTCGAGCTGCTGACACAAAAAAGCTCTATGAAGTACGACCGAGACGGTGACTATCATTACGATACGCTGTCGGCTTTTCAGAAGTCGATGAGAGGCTCAGATCCCGATGCGGCTTTGCATTATCTTGCGAGACTGCTTGAAGCGGGAGATCTTCCGGGCGCTGTCAGACGGCTTATGGTCTGCGCCTGCGAGGATGTGGGACTCGCCTATCCGATGATAATTCCGATAGTCAAATCGGCTGTCGATGCCGCATTGATGGTCGGTATGCCCGAAGCGAGAATACCGCTTGCCGATGCTGTCGTTTTGGTATGCAACAGCCCGAAATCGAATTCGGCTTATCTCGCCTATGAAAAAGCGGCGGCAGACGTCAAGAGCGGAATGGCAGGGCCTGTTCCGAGAAATCTCCAGAACAAGCATTTCGACGGAGAGGATAACCAAAACAAAGGACAGTTCTATATCTATCCGCATGACTATGAATACCACTATGTTAAACAGCAATACCTGCCCGACAATCTCAAAAACAGAAAGTATTATGAGTTCGGCGACAACAAAAACGAGCAGGCGGCTAAGGCGTACAGCGAAAAAATAAAGGGAGACAGATAATGGATATAATTTCACAGCTGACCGAGGAGTTTCATCTCAAACGGTGGCAAACAGAAAACACGGTGTCGCTGATAGACGAGGGCAACACCATACCGTTTATAGCAAGATACAGAAAGGAAGCTCACGGCACTCTTGACGATCAGACGTTGAGAGAGATAAACGACAGGCTCGAATATCTGAGAGGCCTCGAAAAACGCAAGGACGAGGTCATAGCTTCAATAGAAAAGCTCGGAGTGATGACAGACGAAATATCAGCCGCTCTTTCAAAGGCGGTCACTCTCGCCGAGGTCGAGGATATATACAGACCGTATAAGCCGAAAAGAAAGACCCGAGCCTCGGTCGCAAGAGCGAGAGGGCTTGAGCCGCTGGCGCAAAAAATATTCGCTCAGGAAACGGACTGCCCGTATCCTATCGAGATGGCGGAAGATTTCGTAAGCGAGGAAAACGAAGTGCCCACGGCACAAGCCGCCTTGCAGGGCGCAATGGATATCATATCGGAGGATCTCTCCGACGACGCAAACATCAGACGCAGGCTCAGAAACCTTTTCACCGTCAGCGGAATAATAACCGTCAAGGCGACAGACCCCGAAGAAAAGAGCGTCTATGAAAATTACTATGATTTCACCGACCAAGTCAGCAGGATAGCCGACTATAAGGTGCTTGCGATAGACAGAGGCGAGCGTGAGGATTTCCTCAAGGTCAATGTCTCACTCGATGACGTCAAGGCGATGAACGTCATGCACTCGGTCGCCGTCAAGAATAATAATTCGCCATGTATCGACACGATTCTCGCCGTCTGCCGTGACAGCTATGACAGGCTCATCTGTCCGTCTGTTCAGCGTGAGATACGCTCGAATCTGACGGCTAAGGCAGCCAAAGCGGGAATAAAGAGCTTTTCGGATAATCTCAGACCCCTGCTCATGCAGCCGCCCGTCAAGGGCAAGGTCGCCATGGGTCTTGACCCCGGCTACAGAACGGGCTGCAAGGTCGCCGTGGTCGACGAGACGGGAAAGGTGCTCGACACGGGAGTTATATATATCACTCATTCTCAGGCGCAAAAGGAGCAGGCGAAAGCTATACTGACCCGTTTTATTGAGAAGTACGCAGTAAGTATCATCGCTATCGGAAACGGAACAGCCTCCAAGGAGACGGAGATATTCACCGCAGAGCTCATTAAGAGCGTACCGCAAAATGTGTCGTATATGGTCGTCAGCGAATCGGGGGCATCGGTTTATTCGGCTTCAAAGCTCGCCGCCGAGGAGTTTCCGCAGTTTGACGTTTCGCTTCGTTCCGCAGTTTCGATAGCCAGACGTCTGCAAGATCCGCTTGCCGAGCTTGTTAAGATAGATCCGAAGTCGATAGGTGTCGGACAGTATCAGCATGATATGCCCAAAAAGGAGCTTGATGCGGCGCTTGACGGAGTTGTCGAGGACTGCGTAAACAGTGTCGGTGTCGATCTTAACACGGCTTCACCGTCGCTTTTGCAAAGAGTGTCGGGAATCAATTCGGCGGTTGCGAAGAACATAGCCGATTTCAGAGAGGAAAACGGAGCGTTCACCTCAAGAGCGCAGATAAAAAAAGTGCCCAAGCTCGGAGCTAAGGCATTTGAACAGTGCGCAGGTTTCCTCAGAGTCAGCGAAAGCAAGAACGTGCTTGACAACACGGGAGTGCATCCCGAAAGCTATCAAGCGGCGAAGGACTTGCTTATACAGTGCGGCTTCACGCTTGACGACGTGAAGAACGGAAGCATACAATCATTGTCGGAAAAGGTCGAAAATATAGGTCTTAACTCGCTTTCGGAAAGTCTCGGAGTAGGCGTTCCGACACTTGAAGATATCGTCAAGGAGCTTATGAAGCCGGGCAGAGACCCGAGAGACGAGCTTCCGCCGCCGATGCTCAGACAAGACGTTATGACAATGGAAGACCTTACAGCCGGAATGGAGATGAAGGGCACTGTCAGAAACGTTACGGATTTCGGAGCGTTCGTTGATATCGGCGTTCACCAAGACGGACTTGTCCATATTTCGGAGATAAGCTATAAGAGGATAAATCATCCGAGCGACGTTTTGACCGTCAATGACGTTATCACCGTCTGGGTCAAGAGCGTTGATATCGGAAAGAGCAGGATATCACTGACGATGAAAAAGCCGACGGAACAGAAAAGCTGAAGCGACAGTAAGGATGCGTTTAGACACTAGACGCTAGATGCTAGACGTGCTTGTTTTAGATGCTAGATAGTAGACAGTAGACACTAGACGTGCTTGTTTCGGCTTCGCTTACAGTGGCGAGTGTTAGCTGAAAGCTAAGCTTGACCCCTCAGTCATGCCGTAGGCACGCCAGCTCCCCTAAAGGAGAGCCGAGAAGCTCACTTTTAGCTTTAATTAAAAGCAAGACCCTTGTCGCCCCTTTAGGGGAGATGTCCATTAGCCGCTTGCGGCTAATGGACAGAGGGGTTTTCAAAATCTAATATACAATATAAAACGTCTAAATTTGACAAATAAATATTTCGTGATATAATATCTTCGGGTACTGCAAAAAACGGTAGGCGGTTTGCTCTCCTTGACGGAGGGCAATGCCCTCTGAATTGATATCAGGGGGTGATGCTATGGACTATTATGTGATAATCATATTAATTCTGATTTTCGCAACGGGTTACATATTAAGCATAAAAAAATAACCGCCCAGCCTCTCAAACTGACGGTTATTTTTTAACTATACTTTGAGAGCAAACCGCTTATCGCAGTACCCTTTTCATTTATATTATATCAGATTTTTTCACTTTGTCAAGTTAGATTTTAGATATTTGATTTCAGATTCCGGACAACACTCGCCACTGTAATCAAACCCAAAACAAGCACATCTAGTATCTAGCGTCTAGCATCTAGAATCTAGCATCTAGCATCTAAAACCAAAAGCACTCCGATTTCGGAGTGCTTGATTTTTGCTTTATTTTGTTTTGCGTTACTTACCGTGTTTGTTTTGCTCTGCGTGTATCAATAAGCTATCGTGTAATCCTCAACGAATGTCATACCGATCTGAGCGGGGATCGCCGAGCCGATGAGCTTTGCGTTAAGAGAGAGAACAACGGGAAGTGTGTAGTTGCCGTAAACGAGGTTGCCTGTTGCCTTGTCGACCTTGGCAACGATAACGCCGTCGTGATATGTCAGCTTAACATCCGAGATCGAAAGACCGGGATAATCAAGCGTGATCTCCTCTGCGCCGAGATAGTTCATGCAAGCGCCGTAACCGTTGCCTGCTGTGCAGTTGGGAGTGTCGTCATTGTTAAGCTCAATTCTGATCTCATACTCCGTGCCGTTATCCGTGCAGGTTGCGTTCTTGACCTGAGCTGCTGTGAGCTTACTTGAATAATCCTCATTCTTAACGGGGAACTTAGCCTTGATGTCGTCACCCGTATATGTAACTGCGTTCTCGTCCTTTGTAAGGAATGTACCCATAGCGAAAGATGCTACCGACTTGAGTGCGCCCGAAACCTCGAGGTATTCATCGTTTGACATTCTGTCAACATAGTTGAGCGTAACGGAAGAAGCGTTTGTCTTGACCTTGTTAGCCGCTGTGTTGTAATACTCAACGATAGCGTCTACACCCTCCGGCATACCGGAAGAAGCGCCCTGCTGTGAGTCATCCGACGGTGTATCTGCTGACGGCTCGTCTGCCGACGGAGCGTCTGTGTTGTCACCTGCCGGTGCATCAGCCGACGGAGCATCGGTCGCAGGCTCGTCGTTTGAGGGCTGAGGAGCTGTTGTCTGGGGGGCTTGTGTCTCGGCGGGCTGGCTTTGAGCCGGCTGAGCAGTCTGAACACCGCCACCTACAAGCTGGGCGATACCGCTGTCAACCATTGTCATTATTTTTGAAAAAGAACCGCAAGCGAAGCCGACACTGAACACCAATACTGCCGCAAGAACACCTGCGACGGCTTTCTGTGTTACGGGATTGATAGACTTGAAAAAATTCATCATTATATCCTCCGGAAAAATTTTAATTGATGCCGCAAAAACAAAAAGCGACATAATACCAAATGTATTATAATACATAATCTTGCTAATGGCAAGCGAAAAATTATAAATTTTTTATTTTGGGTCGAAAATTTATAATATCGGTCTTGACTTTTCATGATTTTTGCTACATGATATACAGGTTGACATATACAATTATATATTTTATTTTTTATGTACGCACCGAATGAGTGCGGAAAGGAAAGAAAATGAAAAAACTCAACCGCATTACTCCGCTGTCAAAAACGGCGATGATCATTTGGTGGACCTGCCGAGGACTGCTTTTGATATGGGGCATAGTCAATCTTTTCTACGGCTACACGTCTCAATTCCTCCAAGCTGTGTTTGCGATAATCTTCACTCACCTTTGGGATATGTTTCAGCTTTTCGGCGGAAAATCGTTTATCACGCAAGTCCCTGCGTACCTTCAAACAGAGCTTAATATCTTCACCTGCTTCGGCTGTGTCGTCGGCTCGACGATAAACGAACACACCGACTTCACGGGCATAGATATCCCCGAGCATATCTTCGCCGGCTTCTTAGCTTGCAGCTTCGGCTTCGTTCTGTCGGACATAATGCAAGGCGAGAGGAAAAAGATAAAGCCCGCCGTTCAAGCGTTGTTCGGCTTTGCGTTCGGCGTGGCGATGATGGTCGGCTGGGAGTTCTATGAATTCACAATGGACAGACTCTACGGCTTCGATATGCAGCATGGCTTGCCCTACGCTCAAGACGGACTTTTGGACACGATGGTCGATCTCATTCTCGGCGCAGGCGGTTCACTTGCGGCGATGTTCGTTGAAGCTTTCAGACGGGTCGGTCTCATCGGCTCGGGCAGAGCAGAGAAACGTGAAGCGTACCTCAAGGAAAGGGCAAGGGACAAAGAGGACAAAAAACGACGCCTTATGCAAAGCGAAAGCCGAGAAATGTGAAATTCGTTTGTCGTACAGATTAAATTTGCGGTTATCCGAAATTTTGGTGTTGACAAATGCTTCCATATAAACTATAATTATTGTTGCAGAGATATTGCTCTGAGTTACAGAGCAAAATAATATTAAGGAGGCAACGATATGAAAAAAATCATCGCAGTGATCCTTGCTATTGCAATGGTATTCTCAATGGCGACAGTGTTCGCTTTCGCTGAGGATACGACCGATCAGAACGACGGTATTCTTTCTCCCGGTCACGGCAACACCGAGAATGACGAGGAGTACGAAGACTATTACACCCTTATGAATTTCTTTGAGGATCTGTTCGCAAGAATAAATCTCCTTATAGAATACATCGTGACGGTGTTCTTCCCCGGCGTTAACGATGCTCCTCAGATTCCCACAGAGGGACTTGCATTAGCAGCTTAACAAACAACAAATGAATCCACTGCGGCTTTAGGGTCGCAGTGCTTTTCATGTTCGGCGAAATAAAAAGCCGAATAAACGACAAAAAACGACAAATATATTATCATGAAAGTGTGGTGCATTATGCAAAAGAATTTTTCCGTCACGGGTATGACCTGTTCGGCTTGCTCGGCGAGGGTACAAAAGAGCGTTGAAAAGCTCGACGGCGTTGAGAGCGCAAATGTAAATCTTCTCAAAAACAGCATGAGTGTAGTCTTTGATGAGGCGAAGCTCAACACGGACAGCATAATTTCCGCCGTCGTGGCGGCAGGCTACGGTGCGGCGGTCGTCGGCGAAAAAGCAAAGAGCGACACCGACGTCAAGAAAGCCGCCGGCGATGAGCTAAAGCAGATGAAAACACGGCTCATTGTTTCCGCCTGTTTTGCGATCCCGCTGTTTTATCTCTCCATGGGTCACATGATGAATTGGCCCTTGCCGAAGTTCTTCCTCGGAGCAGAAAACGCAATGACTTTGGTCTTTACGCAGTTTTTATTGGTGCTTCCGATAATTTTCATCAACTTCAAATATTACCGTGTCGGATATAAATCCTTGTTCCACCGCTCGCCGAATATGGATTCGCTTATTGCTCTCGGCTCATCGGCGGCTGTTGTATACGGCATCTACGCTATATATAAAATAGGTATCGCTTTAGGTCACGGCGATCTCGCAACGGCTCACTCGTTCATGATGGACGTCTATTTCGAGTCGGCAGGCATTATACTGACCCTTATCACTCTCGGAAAATTCTTTGAAGCGAGAGCGAAGGGCAAGACCTCGGGCGCTATCGAAAAACTTATGGATCTCTCGCCCAAAACCGCAACGCTGATAAGAGACGGAAAGGAAATGACGGTCTCCGTTGACGACGTAGCGGTCGGCGACATACTCATAGTCAAAAGCGGCGAAAGGATACCCGTTGACGGCGAGGTGACAGACGGAAGCTGCTTTGTTGACGAAGCGGCTATCACGGGCGAAAGCGTTCCGGCCGAAAAGAGTGTCGGCGACAGAGTAACGGGTGCGACGACGTTAAAGTCGGGATATATCAAAATGAGAGCTTTGCGTGTCGGCGACGAAACGACACTCTCTCAGATAGTCAAGCTGGTTGACGAAGCGACAAGCTCGAAAGCGCCGATAGCGAGACTTGCCGACAAGGTGAGCGGAATTTTCGTTCCCGTCGTCATGAGCATTGCGCTCATCGCAACTGTCGCGTGGCTTCTTTTGGGCAAGGGCTTGGAGTTTTCGCTCTCGATCGGAATATGCGTTCTCGTCATCTCCTGTCCGTGTGCGCTCGGACTTGCGACACCGACGGCTATAATGGTCGGAACGGGCAAGGGCGCTGAAAACGGAATACTGATAAAAAGCGCCGAAAGCCTCGAAACCGCCCACAAAATACAGACGGTGGTCTTCGATAAAACGGGAACAATAACAAGCGGTACGCCCGCAGTCACCGATATATTCAAATGCCACTGCGAAAGTGAAAGCGAGCTGATTATTTCAGCCGCCTCGATAGAAAAACTCTCCGAGCATCCGCTGGGTGAAGCGATAGTCAAAAAAGCCGAAAGCATGAATTTAACTCTCCTTGAAGCGACAGACTTCAGCCAAGCAGTCGGTCGGGGCGTACAGGGAAAAATAGGTCAAAATATCATCTTCGGCGGAAACGAAAAGCTGATGCGTGAACTCGGAATATCCGACGAAAAGGCGTTCGACTTCGGCGAAAAAGCCGCAAAAGACGGAAAAACTCCGCTGTATTTCGCAAGGGATAATTCGCTGATGGGCGTCATCTGCGTTGCGGACACGCTCAAGCCGTCAAGCAAGGAGGCAATAGCCGCACTCAGAGAGATGAAGATCGAGACGGTCATGCTCACGGGCGACAACGAAAAGACAGCGAACGCCGTCAAGGAGCAGGTCGGCATCGACAAGGTATACGCCGACGCACTGCCGCAGGACAAGGAAAAGCTCATCCGTGAGCTTCAACAGCAGGGAAAGGTCGTCGCAATGGTCGGCGACGGAATAAACGACGCTCCGGCTTTGACGAGAGCCGACGTCGGAATAGCGATAGGCGCAGGAACAGATGTTGCGGTCGAGTCGGCTGACATAGTGCTGATGAAAAGCGACGTATCCGACGTGGTCTCGGCTATCAAGCTCAGCCGAGCGGTCATCAGAAATATCAAGCAAAATCTTTTCTGGGCGTTCTTCTATAATGCGATAGGAATACCCGTTGCGGCAGGTGTGTTCTTTATCCCGTTTGGATTAAAGCTTAACCCCATGCTCGGCGCATTCGCTATGAGCTTCAGCTCGGTATTCGTTGTGTCGAACGCATTAAGGCTCAGATTTTTAAAGCTGAACAAATCGGAAAAAACGGCGGTAACAGCCGAAAAAAATATTGAAACGGAGACGAAAACAATGACAAAGGTACTGACAATAAATTCAATGATGTGTATGCACTGCGTTAAGCACGTCGAGGATGCTCTCAAGGCGGTTGACGGTGTGACGGACGTAAAGGTCGAGCTTGAAGCAAAGACGGCAACAGTCACAGCGGAAAGCGGAGTCGGCGAGGACGCATTGATAAACGCAGTCAAAGCGGCAGGCTATGAGGTCGATGAGATAAAATAAAGCAAAAAAATAAAGCACTCCGATCGGAGTGCTTTAGATTCTAGATGCTAGATACTAGACGCTAGATTCCGGACAACACTCGCCACTGTAAGCGAAGCCGAAACAAGCACGTCTAGTGTCTAAAGTCTAAAGTCTAAAATCTAAACTTGACAAAACGGAAGATATCGTTTATAATATAGCCGAAAGGTAACCGTAGAAAGCGGTTAGCGTTTGTGATTGTTTATTTATTAAAAAACAACCGTCACTTTGCCGAGTGGCGGTTGTTTCCTTTTACTTGAAGCTTTATCGTTACGGTTATTTTACCGATATGAAAAGTCAATGTAATAGGCATATGTATCACCTCCTTTCGGAGGATATACGCCAACCGCCTTAAACGCCTTTCGACTATGCAATTATTATATTCTATATGACACTTTTTGTCAAATAGTTTTGATGAAAATAGATATTAGATTCCGGACAACACCAGCCAATGCAATCAAAGCCGAAACAAGCACGTCTAGTGTCTAGTGTCTAAAGTCTAAAATCTAAACTTGACAGAACGGAATTTTTTATACCCGATTAGATATTAGATTTTAGATTCCGGACAACACCAGCCAATGCAATCAAAGCCGAAACAAGCACGTCTAGTGTCTACTGCCTACTATCTAGCATCTAAAACAAGCACATCTACTGCCTACCACCTAGCATCTAGCATCTAAATTCATGCGCTTTCCGTTTGTCTGTCCTGCTCAAAGACGGTCTCTATCACCTTTTCGCAGCAGTCGGGCGAATACACCCAGCGGTCTATATGCTCTGCGTTTGTGTAATACTCGACCGCTGTGTCCGGATACTCGGCGTCGAATGAATCGACAATTATCAACTTTATTTTCATTCTCTCGGGAATGAGCGATTTCACATATACGCTTGCGTGTTGACCCGGACGAACATCAGGCACATATTCCGCAAGCCCTGCGAGATTCGGTTTAAGCTCAACGAACACTCCGTATTTCTCGACCGAGCGAATTATTCCCGATACGGTCTCCCCTGCCGAAAACTCGCTTGCGTTTTGCTCCCACGTTCCCAAAAGCTCCTTAAAGCTTAATGTTATCCTGTTCTCGGAATCAATGCTCTTGACAACGGCTCTTATCTCGTCGCCCGTTCTGAATCTCACCGACGGATGCGGTATTCTCGAAACGGATATGCTGTCTATCGGCAAGAGCGCACTCACTCCTGCGCCTATGTCGGCGAAGACTCCGAATGATTCCATATGCGTGACCTTGGCGTCAATGACGTCACCGGGCGTAAGCTGTGAAATATATTCACGAACGCAATCCTCCTGCACCTGACGTCTTGACAATATCGCCGTCGTGCGTCCGACACCGTCTTGTATAAAGTCGGTTATCCTGAAAACCACGGGCTTGTTGACTCGTGAAATTATCGCTATGTCACGGACTGAGCCGTCGGAGATACCGATAGCGCCTTCCTCACGGGGAATAATTCCTTTCATCACTCCGAGGTCAACATGGAGATTATGCTCCTTGTCGCACATAACGGCTCTTGCCTCGATTATTTTTCGGCTGTAAAACGCTTCCTTGAGAAGCGCCTTTGAGGTCATCAGATCTAAGTTTTCTTTTGTTGAGATAAGTGAGCCCTCCGGCATAAATTTTGTCATGATTTTGTCCTTTCCGCCATTTAAGGCTTTAAAAGTATTTGACTTCCGTAATATTTATATGCTTGCTTTGGATATTAAATGCCGTACGGTGCAGTTTCCGATTACGGTCTGCTGTCCGACCTGTGATTTTCCGTTTCCGATCTCCGCTTTTACTCCCTCATGCCCGCAACACGATATTCGCTGCGCACTTAAAATCTAAAATCGGTTGCGTTTTTACTCTCAGCGTGATATACTGTTTTATTAGATATATTACTTTTCGGGAGGGTCTGTCATGGATATCAGAGTAAACGACGTGCTTGTGATGAAAAAGAATCATCCCTGCGGCTGCAACAGCTTTCTTGTTCTGCGCTCGGGTATGGATTTCAAGCTTAAATGCGAAAAATGCGGACATGAAATTATGATTCCGAGAAGCAAGGCGGAAAAAAACATTCGCCGTGTCGTACGGGAAGAAAACGAAAAGTAGCAAATAAATTCTTGACTTTAAGGCAACAATTTAAACGAAAGGAATTTATTTAATATGCTCGATAAGCTTAAAAATGTTGAGGAGAGGTACGAGAAGCTTAACAGCGAGCTTTTTGATCCCGATGTCGTGTCCGACATGGATAAATACACGGCGCTGATGAAAGAGGTCAAAAATCTCACTCCCATTGTGGAGAAGTACCGTGAATATATCAAAGCGGATAACGCTGTCAATGAAGCCAAGGAAATGCTTGACGGCGGCGGTCTCGACCGTGACTTTCAGGAAATGGTCAGACAGGAATACGAAGACGAAAGAATCCACAGAGAGACCTGCGTTGAGGAGTTGAAAATCCTGCTTCTCCCCAAAGACCCGAACGATGACAAAAACGTTATAGTCGAAATAAGAGGCGGCGCAGGCGGTGAAGAAGCCTCGCTTTTCGCCGGCTCACTTTTCAGAATGTATTCCATGTACGCCGAAGCTAAGGGCTGGAAAAGCGAAATATTAAACTCGAATCCGACAGAGCTCGGCGGCTTCAAAGAGGTCAGCTTCATGATAAGCGGTGAGGGCGCATATTCAAGATTCAAATTCGAAAGCGGTGTACACCGAGTTCAGCGAGTTCCCGAAACAGAAGCCGGCGGAAGAATACACACCTCGACCGTCACGGTGGCTGTCTTGCCCGAAGCGGAGGAGGTCGACATCGAGATAAACCCCACCGAGCTTCAGATAGATACTTTCCGTTCAAGCGGCGCAGGCGGTCAGCATATCAACAAAACCGAATCTGCGATAAGAATAACTCACCTGCCGACTGGTACGGTCGTCGAATGTCAAGACGAGCGCAGTCAGCATAAGAACAAAGACAAGGCGATGCGTATTCTTCGCTCAAAGATATTGGAAGCGGAGAGGGAAAAACAGCAAAGCTCCATAGCCGGCGAACGCAAGGCGCAGGTCGGAACGGGCGACAGAAGCGAACGCATCAGGACATATAATTTTCCGCAGGGCAGGGTCAGCGACCACCGAATCGGTCTGACGCTTTATAAGATAGAAAGCATAATGAACGGCGACCTTGACGAGCTTATAGATTCGCTGATAACCGCCGACACAGCCGAAAAGCTGAAGCATTAAATCAAACGAGGAATAAAGATGCAAACCAAATTACTTTCAACAAGTGATAATGATATTAAGTACGCAGGAAGTGTCATAAAGCAGGGCGGTCTTGTCGGCTTTCCGACCGAGACGGTTTACGGACTCGGCGCTAACGCTCTTGACGGTGAAGCGGTCAAAAAGATATTTGCGGCTAAAGGCAGACCTGCCGACAATCCGCTGATAGTTCACATATCCCGTCTCGAGCAGTGGAAAACTCTCGTCACGGATATCCCCGAAAAAGCACTGCTTCTTGCCGAAAAATTTTGGCCCGGCCCGCTGACCGTGATACTGAACAAAAGTCAGTGTGTACCCTATGAAACGAGCGGCAAGCTTGAAACGGTCGCAGTGAGAATGCCGAGCGATGAAACAGCGAGACGGCTCATAGATGCGGCAGGTGTTCCCATAGCCGCACCATCGGCGAACACGTCGGGAAAGCCAAGTCCCACCTCGGCGAAGCACGTTTTCGACGACATGAACGGCAAGATCGAAGCCATAATCGACGGCGGAAAATGCGGAGTCGGAGTTGAATCGACGGTCATAACTCTCGTCACGGAAACTCCCACCCTATTAAGACCCGGCGGCATAACTCCCGAAATGCTCGAAGAAGTGTTGGGCGAGATCAAGATAGACGACGCCGTATATTCAAAGCTCAAGGACGGCGTCAAAGCCGCAAGCCCCGGCATGAAATATAAGCACTACTCACCCAAGGCTCACGTGGCGTTAGTCAAGGGAAGCTTCGATAAATACAAGGAATATATATCTTCTCTCGACAGCGAAAATATCGTTGCCTTAGTCTTTGACGGAGAAGAAAACAGCCTTGACGTAAAAGCGATATCTTACGGCGGTGAAAACGACTCGGCTTCTCAGGCGCAAAACATATTCGCCGCTTTGAGAGAGGTCGACAGACTCGGCGCTTCTGCGGCATACGTCAGATATCCGAAAAGAGACGGAGTGGGACTTGCCGTCTATAACCGCTTGATAAGAGCGGCGGCATTCGAGGTGATAGAGCTATGATAATCGGTCTGACGGGTAAGACGGGAAGCGGAAAAAGCACCGTAAGCGTAACGCTCAGGAGCATGGGCTTTTTCGTCTGCGATGCGGATATTATCGCAAGGCAGGTCGTTGAAAAAGGCTCACCCTTGCTTGAAAAACTCGGCGACGAGTTCGGTCGTGACGTCATTTCTCCCGATGGCTCACTTGACCGTGCAAGGCTCGCCGAAAGAGCTTTTGCGACAGCCGAAAACACCGAAAAGCTAAACAGGCTCATGCATCCGGCGATTCTCGAAAAAAGTCTTAACGAGATGAAAAACGCTTTGGATATGGGGTATACAGCGGCTTTCTACGATGCCGCCGCCCTTTATGAAAGCGGAGCGGACAGCTTTTGCGATAAGACGGTCTGCGTGTGTGCGCCCGACAGCGTAAGGCTTGAGAGGATAATGAGACGTGATGGGCTGACAAAGGAAAAGGCTCTCGAAAGAATGAACGCTCAAAGACCCGATAGCTTCTATAGCAGCAGAGCGGACTTTGTGATAGATAATTCTCCCGACAAAAATTTGGAGAAGCAGATACAAGAGCTTGTCCTTCGGTTGGGATTATAAACCACGGCGGATACAAATGCCGTCGAAAAGAGGAGACGGGGAAAATTTAGCGAGCGAAGCGAGCGTAACGGCATGGGGGCGTGCACCCCGAGCCGCAGGCGAGTGGGTGCCGTACCCATGCCCCGCTGTAGGAAGGTACGGCGAGATGAGCCTCGGAGGCTGAGCATATTAAGCATTGAAGTCGAATACGAAGTCGCCGAAAATCCCCTCCCACCTTTCACTTTCAATCAGATAATAATTTAAAGGAGTAATATAAATGAGCGAAAAATCACAGGCAAAAGAGCTTAAAGAAAAGCTCTTCTTAAAAAGAGAACATTGCTCAAAAACAATGAGCGATGACGAGATCAAGCTTTGCGACGAGTTTTGCGAGGGATATAAGACTTTCCTCTCAAAGTCCAAGCTTGAAAGAGACGCTGTCGAGGAGGCAGTCAAGGAGGCCGAAAGCAGAGGCTTCACCGCATACGACAAAAACAAAAGCTATAAGGCAGGCGACAAGGTCTACGTCAACAACAGAGGCAAGGCTATCATTCTCTGCGTTTTCGGCACTGAGAGCCTTGCAAAGGGCGTAAAGATCGCTGCGGCTCATGTCGATTCGCCAAGACTTGACCTCAAGCCCAATCCGCTTTATGAGAGCGACGAGATCGCCCTTTTCAAGACCCACTACTACGGCGGAATCAAAAAATATCAGTGGACAGCCATTCCCCTTGCGCTTCACGGCGCTGTCGCTTTGGCTGACGGCTCGGTCATCAGAGTCAATGTCGGCGAGGATAAGGGCGACCCTCAGTTTGTCGTCACCGATCTTCTTCCCCATCTTGCGTACGATCAGGTCAAAGAGCCTTTAGGCTCGGCTATCAAAGGCGAGGAGCTGAATATCCTTGTCGGAAGCCGCCCGTTCAGAGATGACGAGGAAAGTGAGCTTGTCAAGCTGAATATCCTCAACATTCTCTTTGAGAAATACGGAATCGTCGAAAAAGACTTCCTTTCAGCCGAGCTTGCTATGGTGCCTGCGTTTGAGGTCAGAGACATCGGCTTCGACAGAAGCATGATAGGCGGCTACGGCCACGATGATAAGGTTTGCGCTTATCCCGAGATGATGGCGATTTTCGATGTCGGTACGCCCAAATACACTTCGCTTTGCATCTTTGCGGACAAAGAGGAGGTCGGCTCTATCGGCAACACGGGTATGCGTTCGGCTTTCCTCAAATACTTCGTCGCCGACATAGCTAAGGCTGAGGGCCTTGACGGCAGAGATGTGCTTTCACATTCGGAGTGTCTTTCGGCTGACGTCAATGCGGCATTCGATCCGACTTTCCCGTCGGTCAGCGAAAAGAACAACACCGCATACATCAACCACGGCGCTGTTATCACAAAGTATACCGGTTCAAGAGGAAAGAGCGGCTCAAACGACGCAAGCGCCGAGTTTGTCGGCAAGGTTCGCCGCATACTCGACAAAAATAACGTCGCATGGCAGACCGGCGAGCTTGGCAAGGTCGATCAGGGCGGCGGCGGAACGGTCGCACTCTATATCTCAAATCTCAATGTTGAGGTCGTTGACTTAGGCGTGCCCGTGCTTTCGATGCACGCTCCGTTCGAGGTCGTCTCAAAGTTCGACGTTTACATGACCTACAAGGCGTGTCTTGCGTTCTTCGGCGATGACGAGTAATGACGAATAATGACGAATAAGTGCGAATAAGAATAAATAAGAGGTACGCACTCGGTATTGACAAAATCGGAAATTCATAGTAAAATATGGTAAACCGAGAGAAATTTCGGAATTATTTTTACGGAGGAAATAATCATGACACTTGAACATTTCTTAGAGTTAATTTTCGGCGATTTATTCGCTTACGCACACAGAATCCTTGACTGGATCCAGAAGAACATTATCGACAAGGCATAACAACTCAAGAGCCGCTCCGAAAACGGAACGGCTCTTTTTATGTCTGCGACAACTCGGCTTTTACACGAAGCAAAATAAACGCCGTGCGTTTGCGATGATATCACGTGTGATGTTACATATAATATTTATATGATGTCGCATAGAATATTGCATACAATATTAAAAGCGAAGCGGCGGTGCAGAAATTGCACTTTTGGTGTCGGCTAAGTGCAAAAGTTGCACTGTTAGTGTTGACAAGGTGCAAAATTTGCACTATACTGATTTCGGAGGTGCAAACATGAGTGAACTTAAAACTTTGAGACTTGAAAAGAAAATGACGCAACAGCAGGTTGCGGATTTAGTAGGGATCTCTTTGCGGTCATATAAAGCCTATGAAAACGAGACAGAAAAAGCAAACACCGTTAAATACAACTATATTATGGATATTCTGAAAAAGACCAACGTTATCGACGAAGACCACGGCATTCTCGAAACTGATGATATTATAAAAAAGTGTAACGAGGTTTTCAGAAGATATGATATAAACTACTGCTATCTTTTCGGCTCTTATGCAAAAGGAAAGGCGACAGAAGTAAGCGATGTTGATTTGCTGATTTCCGCAAACACAACCGGCTTGAAATTTTACGGATTAGTGGAAGATATACGTGCGACACTTCATAAAAAGGTTGATGTTCTTGATATAAATCAGCTTAAAGACAACCTTGAGCTTATGAACGAAATACTCAAAGACGGGGTGAAAATTTGTGGATAATATAAAGAATGACCGCTACTACATTCAAAAAATAATTAAAGACTTGACTTTTGTGACGTTACAAATGCAAAATGTCGATATTGATGAGTTAAACGCAAACGAGATCTTATTGGATTCCATGTTGTTTCGCATGATTCAGATATCGGAAAATAGCAAAAAGCTATCCGACGAATACAAGGAAAATCACGGTTTTATTCCTTGGAACGCCGTCTACGGTTTCAGAAACCGCATTGTTCACGATTACGGCAATGTCGATCTGAACATTGTATATGAAACACTGAAAAACGATATTCCCGAGCTTCTTGAACTTCTGTCCGAAAGCGAAAACTAAAATTGCGGTTGCAATTTTAGGGAACAAATGTCATAATTTTAGCTTAAAATGTTCCCTAAATGTGTTGACTTTTAGGGAACAAACAAACCGATTCCGACAAGCTAAATCAATTATCCACTATTCATCAGCGAAACGACTTCGCTATTCATTGCAAAAGCCGGACTATGCGGTTTCGATTACCGTCATAAATTTATATGACCCGAACACTTTCCTTATCGGTTAGTGTTCGGGTCTTATTTGGTGGAGCCGGCGGCAACCGAAGCTTCGCTTCGGTCATTGCTTCGCAATCTTTCGCATTTTATGTCCCTTTTGCTTCGCAAAAGCCGGACTATGCGGTTTCGATTACCGTCATAAATTCATATGACCCGAACACTTTCCTCATCGGTTAGTGTTCGGGTCTTGTTTGGTGGAGCCGGCGGTAATCGAAACCGCGTCCGAAGATCTCTCCCCACAGCTTTCTACGAGTGTAGTTTATCTTTTAAGCTTCCCCTCACGCACCGCCGATAAACAGGCTTTGCGTTACGGTATCCTCTTGTTCATGGCAAAAGCCGAGAAACTCTTTTGTCACGTTCACTGCTAATCGACGCTTCTTATCGGACCGCAGTACTTCCGACAGAAACGGGCGCTTAAATTAAGCAGCCATTAAAACTGTATCGTTTTTGTCATTTAAATTTGAAATTTGCGGATTTTAAAGCGGTTCCGCACCGCTACTCGCTTACCGTGCTTCAAGGTCCCCGTCGAAATCCTTTCGGCCCCATGCTATATGAAGCTTCGCTTCAGTTAATAGGTAATAGTTAATAGTGAAAAAGTAAACCCCTCAGTCACGCTAAAGCGTGACAGCTCCCCTTTCAGGGGAGCCAAGAAGCTCGCCTTTAGATTTTATTAAAATTGATAACCTTGCCTCCCCTGAAAAGTACTCCCTATTAGGGAGACGTCAGCCGCAGGCTGACAGAGGGTGAACAAAGGTGTCAAAAGTCGCAAGCGACTTTTGACGGAGGGGTACATCTAGCATCTAGAATCTAGCATCTAATGTCTAGCGTCTAGAATCTAGAATCTAGCTTTCAAGCCTCTTTCTATATCTCTTTGGGCGTCTCGTTTTGCTGCTGTTTCTCGCTTGTCATAGTTTTTCTTGCCCTTGCACAGTCCTACTTCAAGCTTTGCCCTGCCGTTCAGAAAATATACCGACAGCGGCACTAATGTCAATCCCTCCTGCTTCACCTTTCCGTAAAGCTTGCGGATCTCTTTCTTGTGCATCAGCAGTTTTTTCTTTCTCAGCGGGTCTCTGTTGAAAATATTTCCCTGCTCGTAGGGACTTATATGCATACCCAAAGCGAAAATTTCGCCCTTTTCTATCGAGCACCACGAATCCTTGAGGTTGACCTTTCCTTGACGGATACTCTTGACCTCTGTTCCGAAAAGCTCGATACCGGCTTCGTATTTTTCAAGTACGAAATAGTCATGCAGTGCCTTTTTGTTTTGAGCGACTGTTTTTATTTCAGCATTTTTTTCCATACCGTTCACCGTTGTTATATTTCCCGTCTGCCCTCAAGCGCTCTTGACAGCGTTACCTCGTCGGCGTATTCAAGGTCAGCGCCTACCGGTACGCCGTAAGCCAAGCGGCTGACGTTGATTCCCATTGGCTTTATATATCTTGAAACGAGCATTGCCGTCGCTTCGCCCTCGACCGTTGGGTTGGTCGCCATGATAACTTCCTTGATACCGTCATCGCTGAGTCTTGATATCAGCTCCTTGAACGTTAAGTCCTCAGGGCCGACACCGTTCATCGGTGATATGACACCGTGAAGAACATGATAAAGCCCGTTATATTCATGTGTACGCTCGAACGCTATCACGTCTCTCGGGTCTTCCACCACGCATATAACGCTTCTGTCACGCTCGGGCGATGAGCATATCGAACACACCTCGTCCTCGGTCAGATTGCAGCAGACCGAGCAGCGGTGTATCTTCTCTTTGGCGGTGATGATAGCTTGGGCAAAGCTCTCGGCTTCTTCTTTTTTGAGGTTGAGGATATAAAACGCCATACGCTGTGCGCTTTTGTGGCCGACACCCGGCATTCTTTCAAATTGCTCTATCAGCTTTGATAAAGCAGCTACGCTGTATCTCGCCATATCAGAAAAGTCCGGGGATATTAAGTCCCGCCAAACCGCCCTGTGCGGCTTCCATCTTGCTGCTCATGGCGTCCTCGGCCTTTCTCAAAGCCTCATTGACTGCGGCGATGACAAGGTCACTGAGCATCTCAACGTCCTCGGGGTCAACGACATCGGGCTGAATGTTCAGCGCTTTGAGCTCCTTTGCGCCCGAAACGACAGCTTCAACAGCTCCGCCGCCGACGCTTGCCGAAAACTCGCTTGCTTCGACCTCAGCCTGTGCGTTCTGCATATTCTCCTGCATTTCCTGTATCTTTTTCATCATATCGCCACGGCTGGGCTGATTGGGTATTCTTGCTTTCATTGGTTTATCTCCTTTAAATTATTCTCAGTTTATATTGACTTTAATCTCCGACGACCGCATTTTTGAGATAAGGTCGTCGAGAGGGTCGTTTCCTTTTTCGGTTGCTTTTTCTTCCTCGGCTTTTTTGTATATTCCCAAACGCTTCTTTTCGCCCGTCACCGCATACACGGCTTTTTTGACGTCGGCGGCGTTTGAGCCTTGTCTTATCAGCGACCCGAAGGTCGGATACGGACAGTCGACAAGTATGAAGTCGCCGTGAACATACGCTTCGGAGTTATCGAGGACTCCCCACAGCGGCATATTCGTCTTTTTTATCTCTTGAACGACCTCTGCCCAGCGGGTGAAGGGCTCATCACGCTGTTCCTTTTCGTCGTCGGATGTCGGCGGTGCGGTCGGCTCTGACGTTGGCTGAGGCTCGGCTGTTCCGTCTTCCGTCTCGCTTTGATACACAGGCGGCTTTTCCTCTTGTCGTACGGGCGGCTTTTCTGCCTCGGTTCGACTTGCGGTCTCGGTCTCCTTTTTTTCGGTACGAGTCGGTTGTATCTGTTTTATGTTTCCGCTTTCGAGGGCGGCTTCAAGCGCTGCGATTCGGCTTTCAAGAGCTGAGGCGTCCCGACTGAGCTCGGGAGAGGACAGCTTTATGACCGCCATTTCCATTTCTATTCGCTTGTTTATGCCTTTTTTCATGTTGGCGAGTGTCTCTTGAAGCAGGTCAACACAGTTTAAAATGCTTTCGAGAGTGTATCTCTCGCTCTGTGACTTGGTCTGAGCGAATTCCTCACTCGTACAAACAAGTATTTCTTCCGCCTTTTTGACGGTCTTAACGACCATCAGCGAACGGTAATGATTGATAAGCTCACTGCAAAGTCTTTCCATGTCGCACGACGAGGAATGAAGCTCGTCTAATATTTCCATAGCCCTTGCGCAGTCGTGGTCGCAAAGGGAATCGGCGAGTCTGAAAAGGTAATCCTTGCTTGTTAAGCCGGCGACCTCGCTGACAAGAGAAGCGGTTATATGTGAATTTCTTCCCATGCACTGATCAAGAAGCGACAGCGCATCACGCATACCGCCGTCGGATATTCTTGAGATGAGCATTGCGGCGTCGCCGTCTAAGCTCACGCCCTCCTCGGAAGAAATGAAGTTCATTCGGCTTATCATGTCCTCGCTCGGAATACGTCTGAAATCGAATCTCTGACAGCGAGAAAGGATAGTTGACGGAAGCTTATGCACCTCGGTCGTGGCAAGGATGAATTTGACGTGTTCGGGCGGCTCTTCGAGAGTTTTCAAAAGCGCATTGAACGCACCCGTCGAGAGCATATGCACCTCGTCTATGATGTATACACGGTATTTACATTTGGCAGGAGTGAAGTTCGCTTCCTGTCTGATGTCTCGGATATTGTCAACACCGTTGTTGCTCGCCGCATCTATCTCAATGACGTCCATTACAGTGCCGTTATCTATGCCCTTGCATATCTCACACTCGTTGCACGGATCACCGTCGACGGGGTGCAGGCAGTTGACAGCTTTTGAGAGTATCTTGGCGCAGGTCGTTTTACCCGTTCCTCTTGAGCCTGTGAAAAGGTAGGCATGAGAATGCCTGCCCGACTGTATCTCGTTTTTGAGAGTCGAGGTTATATGAGGCTGACCCACAACGTCGGAAAAGATGCGTGGCCGCCATTTTCTGTATAAGACTTGATACATTCCCATAACTCCTTTTTAGATTCTAGATTCTAGACACTAGACGTGCGTGTTTTAGACACTAGATATTAGACGTTAGATGTACCCCTCTGTCGGCTTTGCCGACATCTCCCCTTTCAGGGGCGACAAGGGTCTCGGTTTTAATTAATGCTAGGGGGGAGAGCTTTCTTGGCTCCCCTGAAAGGGGAGCTGGCGCGCCTACGGCACGACTGAGGGGTTGTCTAGATTCTAGATGCTAGACACTAGACACTAGATGTACAGACTTTCGGTTTCTGCGACTTGGTCGGTCAGCAGTAAACTTCTTCACTATTCACTATTCACTATTAACTGAAGCGAAGCTTCAACCGGTTTATTTCTTCCCATTAACAAAATCGCAGTAAGACATATTAGCTTGGTCATGCACCTTGCAGGCGTACTGTGGCGCACGGTCGTGTCGCTTAATGCTGCTCGGTTCCCCGCCTGACATGGTTCACGATGTCCCGTCGCACAGGACCCGCACGGCACATGACCAAAATAACATATCTCACTGCCTTAGCTAAGTTATTATAATACATATGACAGAAAAAATCAACCGCTAAATTATAAAAATATAGCTAAATTTTGCAACACATCTATTGCAGACCCACTTTAGACAATATCCGCCACCGTAAACAAACCCAAAAACAAACACATCTATCGTCCGGTATCCGGTATCTAAAATCCAATTCATCACAATAAACATAATAAGTTTAACAAAAGTCCGGAATTTTTCACAATAAAGCATCTTTACATTTTGTATTTTACATGGTACAATATCAGGTGGTGTATTATTTTTATTTACCATATACTTTTAAGGAGGATATTTTCCAATGGCAAGAAAGTTTAAAACCATGGACGGTAATAATGCCGCAGCTCATGTGTCCTATGCGTTCACAGAAGTTGCAGGTATCTATCCCATCACACCGTCAAGCCCCATGGCAGACTATGTTGATCAGTGGTCAGCTCAGGGCTTAAAGAACATTTTCGGCACAAAAGTAAACGTTGTCGAGATGCAGTCGGAGGCAGGTGCAGCAGGCACGGTTCACGGCTCACTCGCAGCAGGTGCGCTCACCACAACCTATACGGCTTCACAGGGTCTTCTTCTTATGATCCCCAATATGTATAAGATAGCCGGTGAGCTTCTTCCCTGCGTATTCCACGTATCAGCTCGTTGCGTAGCTTCACACGCTCTGAACATCTTCGGTGATCATTCGGACGTTTATGCTTGCCGTCAGACAGGCTTCGCTATGCTCGCAGAAACAAACACACAGGAAGTTATGGACCTCGGCGCTGTTGCTCACTTAGCTTCTATCAAGAGCCGTGTTCCCTTCCTTAACTTCTTCGATGGATTCCGTACATCACACGAAATTCAGAAGATCCAGATCTGGGATTTTGACGACCTCAAGGACATGGTCGATATGGACGCTGTTGAAGCTTTCCGCAAGAGAGCTCTCAACCCCGAGCATCCCGTTATGAGAGGCTCACACGAAAACGGAGATATCTTCTTCCAAAACAGAGAAGCCTGCAACAAGTATTATGACGCTGTTCCGGCTATCGTTGAGGAATACATGGATAAGGTCAACGCCAAGATCGGAACTGACTATAAGCTCTTCAACTATTACGGCGCTCCCGATGCCGAGAACATCATCATCGCTATGGGCTCTATCAACGACGTAGCCGAGGAAGTTATCGACTACCTCACAGCTATGGGCGAAAAGGTCGGTCTCGTTAAAGTCAGACTTTATAGACCCTTCTCAGCCGAAAAGCTCAGCGAAGCTATTCCCGCAACGGTTAAGAAAATTGCCGTTCTTGACAGAACAAAAGAGCCGGGCGCTCTCGGCGAGCCTCCTTATATCGATGTTGTTGCCGCTATCGCATCAC
>CAYZOU010000012.1:0-1514 GCA_964480405.1 uncultured Faecalibacterium sp.
AAAAAAGCAACTGCCCTCACATAGTGAGAGCAGAACAACATATTTAGTTTTTGTGAGATGTCTTATCTTCGATCATTTTAATCGTATCAAGATAATCCTGCTCAACCTGACTTAAAGTTTTTTGCTGATATTTTTTGTATTCTTCAGTAGCTTTATCAATTGCCTGAGCATGTGAAACACTACCGGCACCGACAAGCAATTGTTCTCCGGACATTGTAAGGATTCTGTCTAAATGCTCCGACCAATCTTTCATTGTCATTGCCTGCTCGCGTTCAGCCTGCCTTTCGGCAAAGTCGAGATAACCGGAAACCAACTGACCGAGAGAACGAAGTTCTTTTTCATCAAGATAGTTTTTTGCGATTTTTGCATCACTTAAGTGAGGTCTTGAACCCTTAAATGAAGTAAGTCCCATAAATTCCTTTTCACTGTCGGCACGGTTATAAATGACCTCTGCAGCGGTTTGACCGTGAACGGCATAATGGATTTTATTTTGAACTTTTTTGAAAAAATCAACAGAAATTTCTGCTTTCGGGTCATAGTCAATGCTTGTAGCATAAATATCTAATATTTGACGATAAAAAACTTTTTCGGATGCACGGATGTCACGGATTCTTTCTAAAAGTTCTTTGAAATATCCTCCACCGCCTAAACTTTTAAGACGCTCATCATCCATTGTAAATCCTTTACGGATATATTCATTAAGGCGTTTGGTTGCCCATTGTCTGAACTGAACACCACGCTGAGATTTTACACGATAACCGACGGAAATAATAACATCAAGATTGTAGTAGTCCACCTGATACTCTTTTCCGTCAGAGGCAGTTGTTGCAAAATTTGCAACAACTGAATTCCTTTGGAGTTCACCCTCATCAAATATATTTTTTATATGTCTTGAAATTGTAGATTTGTTCCTTTCAAAAAGAGTTGACATTTGATCCAATGTCAGCCAAACAGATTCATCATGGAAACGGACATCAACGGAAACCTGATTATCTTCTGTTTTGAAAATTACTATACTGTTAATTTCATTCATAAGCGTGTCCTCAATTTTATTGTGTGAATTTCGCCATCATTAAATTATGAGAAAATTATATCACACTTAAAATACAAAAACAAGTGAACATAAAATTCTACATATCAAACTCAAGGACGGTGAAAAGTGCTTTAGCAAAAGTAAAAACTATTTTCAAAACTAAAAACTAAAATCAAAAGAAAGGAAAAGCATATTTATGTCAAATGAAAAAATCGAATATCTAAACCCCAATTCACTTCACCCATTTGAAAATAACCCGTTTCAAAGTGTTGATGAAAATGAGTACAACGAGCTTCGTGACAGCGTTATGGAGTTCGGAATTATCACACCGTTGATTGTCAATAAGGTGGATAACGGCTTTGAAATCATCTCCGGTCACAGGCGATGGCAGATCGCAAAGGAATTAAATCTTGATGTTGTTCCCGTTTATGTGAAAGATTTTTCAAAAGAAGAAGCCGTAATAAATTTTGTTGATTGCAAT
>CAYZOU010000012.1:1614-52137 GCA_964480405.1 uncultured Faecalibacterium sp.
TTATGTGAAAGATTTTTCAAAAGAAGAAGCCGTAATAAATTTTGTTGATTGCAATATTAGCCGAGAAAAAATATTGCCGAGTGAAAAAGCACGAGCTTACAAAATGAAACATGACGCGATGAAAAAGCAAGGTGCAAGGACAGATTTAACTTCGTCACAAGTTGGGACGAAGTTTCGCAGTGATGAAAAGTTGGCAGAAACAATGCCCGATTCCCGTATGCAAATTCAGAGATATATTAGATTGAATAATTTGCAACCTACTCTTCTTGATATGGTGGACGAAGGCAGAATATCTTTCACTCCGGCAGTCGAACTTTCGTACTTAACAGAAGATGAACAAGGATACTTAATCGAAACTATTGAAAGTGAGGATTGTACTCCGTCACTTTCTCAAGCACAGCGTATGCATAAATTGAGTGACGAAAAGAAACTGACTATGGACACTATCTTTGAAATTATGGCAGAGCAAAAAGCCAATCAAAAAGAATATGTAAAAATTCCGATTGAAACTTTCAAGAAGTATTTTAAGAAAGATATGCCACCGAAAAAGATGGAAGAAATAACGGAGAAAGCTCTTTCAAGGTATGCCGTATCTCTTCAAAAACAACGGCAGTGGGAACGATAAAAAACATGGTATCGTCTTTGCGAGCATTGGATTTGTTGCAACAAACCCACTCGTCAACAGAAAAGAGGTGAAAAAATTGCCGAGAAAAAGACAACACCGATACGCTTTTTATCTTGATGATGAAGAAAATGAAATGCTTTTAAGCCAAACAAAAGAATACAATGTCAGCGTTTCAAAGTTCATAAGAATGTTGATTTTGTACCAATGTATTAAATTCCCACCCAAAGAAATCCGTTCTGTTGTTCCCGAACTTAGGCGTATAGGCAACAATCTTAATCAAATTGCAAGAGCATTAAACGGGAAATCTTTTGTTACCGATAAAGAAATCAGAAATGTGATTACAGAACTTCGTAATTGCGAAAAGCAGTTGCTTGAAAATTACGATACAAAGAGGTGAAAAATATAGCGATAACAAAAATTAAGAAGTTGAAAACGGGACTTTCAAAACTGATTGATTATGCGATGAATCCTTCAAAAACTACGGTTATTAAAGATATAAATGAGGGATTAAAAAACGAAGAAGTGGTTTTTGTAAGAGGTATAAACTGTATTCCCAAATTTGCAAAAGCACAGATACAAGAAACGAAAGACAGATTTAATAAAAATACCGGCAATGTCGGATACCATATTATTCAATCCTTTGATGACAACGAGGGTAACAATGAACAGGTTTTTGAAATCGGTTGCAGACTTGCCGAAGAATTATTCGGTGACAGATTTGAAGTGATTGTTGCACTTCATAAAAATACCGACAATCTTCATTGCCATATTGTTGTGAACAGCGTTTCGTTTGTTGATGGTAAAAAGTTTAATGATAACAAAGCATTCTTAAACAAAATGAGAAATGTATCGGATACCCTTTGCAAAGAACAAGATTTGTCTGTTATTGAAAATCCCAAACAGTCAAAACATCAATGCTATCCACAGTATATTGCAGAGCGTGACGGTGAGTACAACAAATTTACAACGCTCAAAAAAGATATTGATGAGTGTATTCTTCGTACAGGTGGTGAAAAAGGTTTTCTTTATGAAATGCAAAAACTCGGTTACAGATTTGATTTCACCAAACCTCATGTAACGGTGAAACATCCATCATACAAAAGACCTGTGTGGTTGTGCGATCTCGGTGATGAATATTCTTTTGAAAGAATCAGCCAAAGAATTTACGCCGATTGGAAACATTACAGAATTGATTTACCACCACAAGATGAGTGGAAAGATTATCTGACCGACTTTGAATATAACTATCGAGAGGTTTATGTTCATTTCGTAACAGTAGTTCAAACGGTAAAAAATTGTCCTAAAGAAAACTACTACATTGAAAAATATCTGCAAAGAGAAATTATAAAGCTTGACCGTCTGATTGAACAACAAAATCTTTTATGCCATAACGATATTGAAAATGGTGAACAGTTACAGGCGTTTAAGCAAGAATGTATAAACGAAATGACAGAGATAATTGAAGCGAGAAAAGTATATCGTAACAAATTGAAAACTGCTGTTCGCAATGGCGATGAAAAGAAAATTGCAGAAATAAAGGGTACTATCAGCCTGTTTTCCAAAAGGCTTAAAATTCTTCGCAAGGACATTAACACCTGCGAAAGAATTGAAAAAACGGAGTCTGAGATAGAAAACAAAATTGACAAAATTCTTGAAATCGAACAGCAGCAAAAGAATAAAACACAAAACAAAACCCGTGGTTATTCACGGGGTGTAAGGTAAGGAGTGACAACTATAAGAAGAATAATTGAATTTTGTAAAGATATTAAATTGGCATTCGACAAGCTCATAAAAAGTACTAAGGCTGAGGGAAATTTTTATATTGATACAAGCATATTCACTGCAGAACAAAATGCGGCATTTGACAGAGCGGTTGATTTTCTTGCACGAATGGTAGAAAAATACGGTCCGATACTTGATGATATTTTGAAGTCGAAAACAGATATAAAAAGCGAAAAGCAGTCTGCATAAAATGTGTGAGGCAGATTGCTTCTGCCTCACACATTTGCCAAATAAATAAAAGAAAAATATAATCACAATGTAAAATTACAAGGAGTTGAAAATATATGAAACGATTAAATTGCTATATCTACACCCGTGTTTCAACATCAATGCAGGTTGACGGCTACAGCCTTGACGCACAGAGAGAAAAGCTTCGCAAATATGCCGAATATCAGGATATGCATATTGCAGGAGAGTACACTGATGAGGGTAAGTCAGGTAAAAATATCGGTGGCAGACCGGACTTTCAAAAAATGCTTGATGATATTGCAAGCGGTAAAGATAATATAGATTTCGTACTTGTATTCAAATTGTCCCGTTTTGGCAGAAATGCTGCTGATGTACTTTCATCGTTACAAATTATGCAAGATTATGGCGTCAATCTGATTTGTGTTGAGGATGGTATAGACAGTTCAAAAGACAGTGGTAAGCTTATGATTTCCGTGCTTTCTGCAGTTGCTGAGATAGAGCGTGAGAATATTCTTGTTCAAACGATGGAAGGCAGAAAGCAAAAGGCAAGGGAAGGTAAATGGAATGGTGGCTTTGCTCCTTATGGATATTATCTTGAAAAAGGCGAATTGAAGATAGCCGAGGATGAGGCAGACGCTATAAGAGTTATTTATGATAAATTTATTCATACCAATATGGGTGCAAACGGAATTGCAAAATATCTCAGCCAACACGGATATGAAAAGAAGCAAAGGCAAAACGGTACACTCAGTACATTCTCTGCACATTTTGTCAAGCTTGTTTTGGATAATCCCGTGTATTGTGGCAAGTTAGCTTATGGAAGAAGGAAAACCGAAAAGGTAAACGGAGCAAGAAATGAATATCATATTGTTAAGCAAGACGAATATCCAATTTACGACGGTATACACGAGGCTATAATTTCTGAAGAAGATTGGCTTTTGGCACAGAAAAAGAGAAAGACAACAGGAGTAAAGAGTGATAAATTGTACAGTCTGGAACATCAACATTTGCTTTCGGGTATAGTTTGCTGCCCCGGATGTGGTCAACCTATGTACGGTAGCGTTAACAGAAAAAGGAAAAAAGACGGTACATTTTATCGTGATTATTGGTATTATGCTTGTAAGCATAGATTGGAACTCGATGGTCACAAATGTACTTACAGAAAGCAAATTCATCAGGAAAAAGTTAATTCAGCTGTTGAAGAATTTGTATCAAATATTGTGAAAAATCCAAAGTTTGAAGAAGCTATCAAACAAAAGATAAATGCAAGGATTGATACTGCCGAAATCGAAACGGAGATCGAGATTCCCAATAAGAAACTCAAACAGTTGAATATGGCAAAAGAAAAACTTGGTAAAAGTATGGATATGCTTGATGTGTTTGATGAGTTGTATAACAAAAAATATGATGATATGCAAATGAGACTGGATAGCATATATCATGATATAGATGAAACAGAAAAAGAACTATCTTTTGTATATGAAAGGCTTGAGAATGTTTGTAAAGACAAAATTTCTCAGGAAAAGGTATATCAATTCTTGTTATTCTTTGATATAATATATCCGAAGTTTACCGATGCCGAAAAGAAAGAGTTTCTCGGTAGTATTATAGAACGCGTTGAAATCAACCCGGAACCGACAGAAACCGGACAGATATTGAAAAAGATTAAATTTCGCATTCCGGTCAGTTATGATGGGAATGACGGAAACAGCACCGAAATTTCTCTTCTAACTGAAAATTTGACAGTTGAGACGGTCTGTTTGCTGTCAAGAAAAGACAGGCTAAAATAAATACGAAGTACAAATCGGAATTTGCATAGCGACCGAGACACGCAATTTAAGGAGAAAAAGATATGCGTAGAAAAGACAGGGAAATCAAAGAAATCTCAGAAGTGTTAAATATCGTTGAGCGAGCTAAGGTTTTGCGTATGGGACTATTTGATAGAGAATATCCATATATAGTCCCTTTGCATTATGGATACGAGTATAAAGATGGTGTGTTGATTTTTTATGCACATGGAGCAAAGGAAGGTCATAAGATTGATTTGATTCATGCGAATCCGAATGTATGCATAGAATTGGAAACCGATATGGAAATTGTATCTGCAGAAGATATCCCATGCCAATACGGAGCTTATTATGCTTCGGTCATCGGGCGTGGAACAGTGGAATTGGTAGAAGATGTGCAGGAGAAGATTCGAGGGCTTAATATTTTAATGAAAAAGCAGGTTGGACAAGAATTTTCAATCACTCCTCAAATGGCACAGACCGTTCAAGTTATGAAGATCACTATAAATAATTTCTCAGCAAAATCAAGAAAGAAAACTCAATAATATATTTATTAATAAGGAGGATATTGTAATGCGTACAGTAATCATCACAGGTGGAAATTCAGGACTTGGATTTGAAACCGCAAAGAAAATTGCAAAAAATAAAGGATATGCCGTGATTTTGGCTTGCCGTAATATGGACAAGGCAAGAGCGGCCGCAAAGGAAATTAAGGATGCAACAGGCAATGAAAATGTGACAGGTATGCTCATTGACACTGCTTCTCTCAATTCTGTGCGACAATTTGCAGATAATTATAATGAGGAAGTTTACGGTAAAGTCTATGCACTGCTTTTGAATGCCGGAATCAGTGGGATGCATGAAGGAAATACAGAGGATGGAATGGATATTATTTTCCAGACAAATCATTTGGGACATTTTCTTTTGGCTAATCTGATGTTGCCTCACATGGACGGTAACGGAAAAATTTTCTCCACAACCAGCGATATGCATGATTCCCCTATGGGAAAGATGAAATGGACAGGCACAGAGTCGTTGGCACATCCCGGTAATAATCATGCCGTAAACGGAATGCGTTATTCTTATTCGAAGCTTTGCAATATTTACTTTGTTCACGAGTTGGCAAAAAAGTTGAAGCAGACAAACAGCGGTATTCGTGTGAATGCTTTCAACCCCGGCTTTATGCAGACAAGCTTTATGAAAGTAACTAAAATGATGTCGGCTGCGGTGAAGCTTTTTATGCCGAAACGCTTTGGAAATTTGGAAAAATCCTCAGATGCTCTGGCGGAGCTTGTTGTCAACGATACACTGGCTGTTTCCTCTGCGAATTACTATGACCGCAGTATCAACACCTGCAGAAGCTCCGAGCTTTCTTATAACGAGGATAACGCAAGAGAGTTATGGAAAATCAGCGAGAAGCTTTGCGGGCTTAATTAACATCGGAAGAAAACAGCAAACTTTCAATTAACAGAAGACAGACAGTTTCGACCTGAGTGGAAACCGTCTGTCTGCTTATAAACAGACAAACAGCGAAAGTCAACGTGTATACAGCGTGAATAAATTTAACATAAAATTCAATATTAAATTTTTGTATATAATTGAAACGCAAAAATAATTGTGTTAAAATAAACCGAGGTGATTTTATGCCAAAAATATTCATTAAGTTTATATCAATTATTCTCGTTTTGATTCAAACAGGCATCGGCTATGTCTTTGACTACGATGCCGTGCAGGTCCTCGATATTGATGAGTCTGTTCAATATCAAACCTTTGAAGGCTTCGGAACAAGCACTTGTTGGTGGGCAGGTTCCGTTGACGACCCTAAGCTTGCCGAGAATATCGCCAAGGCTTTGTATAGCGACGAGGAAGGCTTGGGCTTGGAAATTGTCCGCTATAATATCGGAGGCGGAGAATTGGAAAATCCGGAAAGCCGAATCAGCGACCCGATCAGAAAAGCCGAGAGCTTTTATGTTTACGACGAGGAAAGCGGGGAATATGTCTATGATTTCACCCGTGATGCGAACGCAAGACGAGTCCTCGATTATGCGATCGAGTATGGAGCAAAGGAAGTTATACTGTTTTGTAACAGCCCGCATTTTTCAATGACTGAAAGCGGACACGCAAGCGGTAGCTTTAAAGCGTACGGCTCAAATTTGCCGAAGGAAAACTATCAGGCTTTTGTTGATTACCTGCTGACGATAGCCGATTGGTTCGTTGAGCAAGGCTATCCCGTTACATATATTTCGCCTATCAATGAGCCTCAGTGGGCATGGGGCGGTGACGAGGTGACTCAAGAGGGCTGTCATTATTCTTCCGATGAAGCAACAGAGTTGCTTGCACTTTTCGCCGAAAACATGAAAGAGCGAAATTCACCGTATAAGCTCAGCGGTCCGGAAAGCGGCGAGCTTTCATATAAATATATGGACTATCTGTTTAAGTTTTTCGGAAATGAGACACTCAACGAATATTGCGATTCCTTCAGTGGTCATTCATATTGGCTTGACGGAAGCAAAATTCAGAAGCGTCTTTTCGGTCAAGTTTTCACAAGCTTTTATCCGGATAAGACCTTTGAAATGAGCGAATGGTGCGAGTTGCCGATGACGATTGACGTTCATTCTATCGACAGCGGTCTCTATATGGCTAATGTTTTGGTCGAAGATCTAACCTTGCTTAACGCTACTGCGTGGTCAAGCTGGACAGCTTTCCACGGTGACGGCTTGCTTTATCCTCAAGGAAGCGATGTCGGATATTATAACAGATGGTATGCGTATAAGCAGTTCACGTCATTTATAAAGCCGGGCATGGTCAGAGTCGATGTCAATGACGTAAAGGGCTATCAAAAGGATCTTGAAAAAGTCGCTTTCACAGATGGCGAGAATACGGTTTTGGTTGTTGTCAATAATGCGAAAACCGAAAAGACGATAGAGCTGTCGGACAGCTACGGCAAAGCCGAGGTCTATGTGACTGACGGAAGCCGTAATTATGAAAAGGTATCGCCCGAATTTACAAACAGTCAATACGTTCTCTCTCCACGAAGCATAACAACATTCGTTTTAAGTAAATGATCAAAGCAAGACTTACGCAGCTATCGTATAAAATACGATCACATAATTAACTATACCACTTAATGTGTTAATGCTTTCTTACCAAAAACTCCTATGGCGGTTTTATTCTGCCATAGGAGTTTTTGTTTTCATCTGACCTGTTTAGTATAGATGAATTGTTTTATTTATCACCAAGTATAGCTTATCTTCTCGCCGTCAATAAGCCATTTTTCAGGTGTTCTTGTTTCGTACGGGTCAGTTGGCATGATGTCGTGCTCCTGCTGAAAAATCCTAAATGCGTACGAAATATCACTTTTTTGTTCATCGGTGACCTTGCAACATGACAGGAACAGCGCCGTGTTGCTTTTTGAAAGAAGATCTAACCACTGTCTGTTTTTCTCCCACGGTATCTTGTCGTCAAGAATACCCACGCAGTCAGCATCGACCGTATAAAAAGCGTTGTTTTGTGCAAGACGGAACGCAAGCGTGTTGACGCCCATCTTCTTTGTTCTCTCCCATTCAACGCCGCTCGTGTCGTCACCCGTTCTGTTTATTTGAACAAGTCCGGCGCAAAGATGAGACACGGTGTTACAGCCGATGATGAGCGTGTCACCGCAAGCTTCCTTTATGAGCCTATATAAATCCAAAACGATTTCAGCGTTTGTTTTTGTGCGGTCATGAAAATGCCAATCATTGATTTTTGTGACCGTTTCATTCAGATCCTTGCCGTAGTCGCCGAATAAATCAACCGTCGTGAAGTCGTGCTTTATCAGCTCATATCCCCACTTCTTGATTTTTTCGATGTCACATCTTATCAAGTCCTGTACTTTCGGGTGAGTGGGGTCGAGATAAATCCTTTCCCCGTTTCTGAGGATTCTCATATCCGACGTTATCGACGTGTCCTCGTTATGCAAAAATCTTATCCATATTCCGGCTCTTGCGCCGACCCTTTTGATATCCTTGCATAGCGCTTCCATGTCCTTGAATTTTTCGTTTGGTACCCACGGCCCTACGTTGCCGTGCTTCTGCCATCCATCGTCGATCACCATGAACGGAGGGTTGTCTATTCCGTCTGCAAGCTCGGCTTGCAATTTTGCATCGGCAACTATCTCGTCATAGTTGTTTTTTCCGTATGCGTAGTACCAGTCATTTCCGCCGTATACTTTAAATTTCGGCAAAATCGGGTCGTCACAAAGCAACTTGCAATAATCGCAAAGGCAGAGAAAAGGCTCGGTATTCCTGTATTCTTTAAGTAAGAATGTCGCAAGATGAATTTTTCTGCCGTTCAGATGAACGCCATAGCCGCCATTGCGGCAATCAACCAAAGCCGAGATTCCGCTACGGGTGTACCTAAAGCTGATAAAAGCGTTGGGCTGAGTTTTGACCCCAAAGCAAAAGCTGTCGGTTTTATCCGTGGCGATGAAATACCACGGCATATAGCGGTCGTTGTCTTTTAGGTCGATGAATTCCAAGTCGCCGTAGCTGCGTTCCCATGCATCGCCGAGGACCTTGATATTGCCGTCACTCTCAAACTCCCAGAATAATTCAATAAATTTAGGCCTGCTGACATCGGCGGTCAAATACAGCTCAAGCTTATTGCCGCTTGATTTTGTTTCGATAACTGCGTCGATATTTTCAGCTTGACAGGTAATTTTTGCGCTGAATCCGTTTAAATCAAAGCTTACCATATATGCACCTGCAATTCTTTTTATTTATTTGATATCCGTGTTTGCACGTTTTAATAAGTGCGTTGAGATAATGATATCACCAAAAAGTTAACAAATCAACACTAAACTCCAATGCCTTGATAAGACATGGGAGTTTTGAAAGCTCTGTTTATTTCTCCGCCCTGAACATTCTGAACATGGGCAGGCACGATGAGAAAAACTTCTTATAAGCCTCGCAGTAGTCTCTGTCGGCTCTCTGCCTCTTGCAGCCTCCTGCACGGCACAGCGCAAAATACTTGCACTTCTTACATTCCTCCGGCACGGTCAAGCTTTCCTTGATGAATTCGGTCGCTTTCTTTCCGTTCGCAAGGACTTTCAGATCCGACGTGTTGATGTTGCCGAGAAGCCATTCGTCAGTGCAATAAAAGTCGCACGGATAAACGTTTCCGTTTCCCTCAACGACGAATTGATGAGTGCAATGGCCGCAGACTCCGCATTGCTCGGGCTGCTGACCGAGGCTCAAACGCACCAAGTTGTCAAAATAGCGAACACTCATATAATTTCCACGCACAAAATCCTTGACATAGAGATTGAATATCCGTATCAAGAAATCGGCGTATTGCTCATTTGTCATATAAAGCTCGCTCTCGGTCGTGTCACCGAACGGCCGCAGACACGGGATAAATTGCAGATAGCGAAAATCTTTAGAGCGAAAATATTTATATATCCGCTCGGCATTGTCGGCACAAGAGCCTGTCAAAACGGTCAAAATATTGAACTCGGTGCCGTGGTTTTTGAATATCTCAGCCGCTTTCAAAATCTTATAGAAGCTGTTTTGCCCGTTTGAATCAACTCGAAAACGGTTGCCCTTGTAGTCTCCGTCAAGGCTGAGACCGACGAGAAATTTATTTTTCGTGAAAAAGTCCGCCCATTCTGCATTAACGAGAGTACCGTTTGTCTGTACGCTATAGTAACATTCAGAGCCACGGGTGTTATATCGGTTCACGGTTTCGGTGAAAAATTCAAAATAGTCCATGCCGGCTATCAGCGGCTCGCCGCCTTGAAACGCAAAGGCAATGCTGTCTCCGTCGGCGAATTTGAGCGCCGATTTTATCAGCTTTTCTGCGGTCTCCTTTGTCATACAGCCAAATGAGAAATCCTCACGCTGAGAAGCGACATCGCAATAAAAGCAGTATTTGCATCTGAGGTTGCAAAGGCTTGACGCCGGCTTTATCATAATCGAAAGAGGAGGCATCTTATTCTACCGTGTTTTTTGAATCGGCTGTGACGATTCCTCTGGGATTTGCCTTGAAGTTTTTCTGAATTTCTTCAAGCTTTGCTTTCATCTCGGCTGATATTTCGGGGTACACCGGAGTGCGGTTATAGTTTTCGCCGATATCGTCTGTGAGAATGTGAAGCCAGTTTTTACGGTACTTGTCAAAGAAAGCCGAGTTATCGTTTTGGATATTCTTGAAATACTTGAACGTGATATACTCGTTATCCTTGAGAACGTCAAAGTCATAGTCCTTGTATTCGTCACGGCTCAATATGTCCTCGGTTGCTACCGAATACTGAATAGCCTTGACATTGCGGCGCTTCATGTGAAGTATCGGATTTGAGTCTGTGTGTATGACCTTATCCTCTGTCAGCAAGGGCATCATTGAAACGCCGTCTATATCTCTGTCTGTCGGAAGATAATTCTCCTGACCGCCGTTGCCCGTTATACCGCAAAGCTCAATAAGCGTCGGGAAGAGGTCAACGAGAGTTGCGCTCTGTTCACGCTCCTCGCCGCTTTCAAATACACCGTCATTGTTATCCCATCTTATCATGAACGGCACTTTCTGTCCGCCCTCATACGCTAAATATTTTCCGCCTCTGAGTTCACCCGTTGAGCCTTCAAGAGCAGGGCCGTTGTCGCTTGTGAACACGATAAGCGTATTTTCGAGAACACCGAGCTCCTCAAGCGTATTGAACAGCTCGCCGAGATAATGGTCAAACTCGGTCACACAGTCGGCGTATGTACCCATTCCGGTCGTACCCTTAAATTCGTTTCCGACGTATACCGGAGCGTGAGGCCACGGGGTAGTATAGTAAGCGAAGAACGGCTCGTCGCTGTTTTCGACCTTGTCGGTGATCCAGTCGGTGATCTCCTTGTGTATCCACTTTGTCGCATCGGACTGATCTTTAAGTTCAGCCGTGCCCTTGGCGATGGTGTATTCGCCGTTTTCTTCCGTGACGTGATAGAACGGCTTCATGTCGTTGACATGGTGACTGCCGTAGAAGTAGTCGAAGCCTTGATTTGTCGGAAGATATTCGCCGTAGTCGCCGAGATGCCACTTGCCGAAGCAGCCCGTGTTATAGCCGGCGCTCTTGAATACCTCGGCGAGAGTTATCTCGTCACCGAGCATACCGTCTGTATTGTTAAGCATTTCAACGCTGTTGAATATTCTCGTCTGAGCGAACGGCGAGAAGCAGTTGACTGTCGGATAGATGACGTTATCTGCGTACCCTCTGTAAGGATAACGACCTGTCAGAGAAGCGAAACGGGCGGGGGAGCATACCGAATAGCTCGAATAGAAATTCGTGAAATTAAGACCGTTTTCGCCGATAGAATCAATGTTCGGCGTGTCATAAATAGCGCCGTTCAAGGATATGTCGCCGTAGCCGAGGTCGTCCATGAGAATATAGAGAACGTTGGGCTTGTCCTGCGTGTTCTTGTCAACGTTTTTGAGGTAATCGTCGTGACCCTCCCAAAGTCTTTCGGTGACAGGCTCTGTCCTCATGTTCATTGTCAGAACATAGAAGATCGACGTTGCGACCAAAAGAAGACTCGTCACAAATGACGAAATGCTCTTAGCCTTGCCCGATTTGAAAGCTTTTCTTGCGATAAAGAAAAGTCCCCACAAAGCGAGAGCGGTCGGCAGGACGAGAAGAAGATTGCCGAGAAGTCTTGTGAAAAGATTTCCCTCACCGGCGACAAGCGGATGCTCGGCACTTGACCAGCCTGTTTTGCCGCTTATGATAGCGCCGAAGCCTGCGTCTGCGCCCCAAATGACATGGAACAGCACAGTTCCGAGGCTCGCCGCCGCATAGCCTAAGATCATATGAAGATAGACTCTCTTCTTTGCTATCAAGCTGACGAGAATAACAGCCGACATAATGCAGCAATAGCCGACACAAAGCACGGCAACGAAATTCTGTCTCGTGATAAGCTGTGCAATACCGAGTCCTGCGCCGATAATGAGCATGATTATCGGAAAGACTTTTTTGCTCTTATCAAGCGTGATTTCTTTTTTCATACAGTATTCCTCCGTAAATTTAATCAATACACATTATATATTAAATCGGCATGTATCGTCAAGTCGAAAAAGAGGAAATTAGCTGAAACCCGACCCGCTTGCGGGTCGGGAACGTCGCCGTGTGTCCATTATGTGCGAAGCGCATAATGGGCCAAGGCGGCGTTCGAGGAATTAGGAAAAGCAGAAGCCGAAAAAAACGCACCGCAGAAAACTACGGTGCGAAAAAGCTTGAATTATTTCACGAATTCCGAATATATCGCCTTGAGCGCCGGAACGTAATCCTTTTCGTCAACGGCGACGATTATGTTAAGCTCACTTGAGCCTTGATCTATCATCTGAATGTTGACTCCGGCTGAGCCGATAGCTTTGAATACTCTGCCTGCCGTGCCGGTCGATTTGACCATCTTTCTTCCAACGACCGCAATGAGTGCGATGCCGTCATGAAGAACGATAGAATCGGGCGCAACATGACGTCTTATAGATGCGAAAACGTCGTCCTCTTTGCCCTTTATCTGCTCTGTAGGAACGACTATCGAAATGGTGTCAATGCCTGTCGGAATATGCTCAATGTTGATATTGTGTCGTTTGAGACACTGAAGAACATCGGTGATGAACGCCGCCTTGTTCATCTGCTCTTTTTCAAGAACGACAGTCGAAAATCCGACCTTGCCTGCGATACCTGTGATAAGCGTTGTCGAGTTGTCATTCTCAATACTCGGCACGATGAGCGTTCCGTTAGCGGTGGGCTCATTCGTGTTGCGGATATTGATGGGAATATTAGCTTCTCTGACGGGGAAAATAGCGTCCTCATGAAGAACGGTAGCGCCCATGTAAGCGAGCTCACGAAGCTCCTTGTATGTAATAACTTCTATAGTTTTCGGACTTTCGATAAGTCTCGGATCTGCCATGAGCATACCCGAAACGTCGGTCCAGTTTTCGTATATGCTTGCGTTGACCGCTCTTGCGACTATTGAGCCGGTGATGTCCGAGCCGCCTCTTGAGAAGGTCTTGATCGTTCCGTTCGGCATCACGCCGTAGAAGCCGGGAATGACCGCTCTTTCATGAAGCGAAAGTATTTCGCCTGTGACCGTGTTCGTTTTTTCCGAGTCGAAAACTCCGTTTTCAAAGAAGAATATGGAGCTTTCGGCGTCAACAAAATCATATTCAAGGTACGCCGCAAGTATCATCGCATTGAGGTATTCGCCTCGGCTTGCGATATAATCACGTCCGGCATGGTGAAGGATCGACATCTTGATTTTGTCAAATTCGTCTTGAAGTGAGAAATCGAGCCCCAACTCATTTATTATCAAATTATATCTGTCCTCGATCTTTGCGAATGCTTCATCAATGCTCTTTTTTTCGGCGGCGAGATGGTAGCAGTCATAAAGCATATCGGTGACTTTGGTGTCGTCGCCGAAACGCTTTCCGGGCGCTGAAGCCACGACATAACGCCTTTCGCTGTCCGCTTTGACAATTTCCGCTACTCTCCTAAATTGGTTGGCATCGGCGAGTGAGCTGCCGCCGAATTTTAATACTTTCGTTTGCATATATGAACCTACTTTCAATGAGATTTACAGTAATTTAGCTCTGAGCTCCTCGGGTGAGAGGGGAGAGAGCAACGCAGGAGGAATATCAAATACCGTCTTGCAGCCGACCTCGCCTCTGTCGTTCATTCGGCTGAGTGCTCTTGCGTAAGCGACGAGAACGTTCGCCGTGAATTCGGGGTTGGAGTCAAGCTTTAAGCTGTATTCTATTATATGCTTATGCTCGTTATCCGTACCCGTGTTGCCGCTTCTGATGACGAAGCCGCCGTGAGGAAGCTCGGAATGATCTCTGTCAAGCTCCTCTTGAGAGATGAAATGAACGACCGTGTCATAGTCCTCAAAATAGTTCGGCATATTGACTATCGTGTCTTTGATGAAGTCCTTGTCGGCGTCCTCTGCGGCGACAACAAAGCATTCACGAAGATGCTTTTCTCTTGTCGTAAACTCGGGGTTTTCGCCGCTTCTGACTTTTTCGAGTGCCTCTTGGCGTGGTATCGTATACTGTCTTGCGTCAAGAACGCCGTGTATACGTCTTATGGCGTCCGAGTGGCCTTGGCTTACGCCCTTACCCCAGAATGTATAGTCTTTGCCGTCGGGAAGAATACATTGAGCGTAAAGTCTGTTCAGTGAGAACATACCCGGATCCCAACCGCAGGATATGAGCGCTGTGTTTCCATGCTGTCTTGCGTATGCATCGACGTTTGCGAAATGTCTCGGAATGTTTGCGTGTGTGTCAAAGCTGTCGAGGACGTTGAAGTCCTTAGCCAAAGACGGTGTCATCTGAGGAAGATCCGTTGCGCTTCCGCCGCAAACTATCATAACGTCTATTTTATGCTTATATTGAAGAATGTCATAAATCGAGCATACCTTAACACCGGAAGTCTCAAGCGTGATGCTCTCGGGCTTTCTTCTTGTGAATACTGCGACAAGCTTTGTGTCGGGGTTTTGCTTTATTGCCTTTTCAACGCCCTTTCCGAGATTGCCGTAGCCGTAAATTCCTATTCTTATCATATGTGTCAACCGCCTTTCCGCAGTGTATGATCTCATTTATCTGCGATCATATTCTGCATAGTGTAAAGCCCAACAGGCTGTTTTATCAAAAATTCAGCTGCGCTTATTGCGCCCTCTGCGAATAACGCTCTGCTGTGAGCTTCATGCTTAATTGTTATTGTCTGCGCATCTGTGCCTATAATGACCTCGTGCATACCGACGATACTTCCCATTCTTATTGAGCTTATGCCTATATCGTCTTTTTCTCTTTTTGCGTGACCGCTTCTGCCCAAGACGAATTTCGCTTTGCTTCTGACCTGCTTTAAAGCTTCCGCAAGCATCAGCGCCGTTCCGCTCGGAGCGTCAAGCTTTCTGTTGTGGTGAGCCTCGACTATCTCAATGTCGGCATCGGGCATCGCCGCAGCCGCCTTTTTGGCAAGCTCGATCAAAAGCGCAACGCCGACCGACATGTTCGCCGAGAAGAAAACCGGAGCGTACCTTGAACAGGAGGAGATCATCTCTTTTTCTTCTTCCGTCTGACCCGTTGCGGCAAAGATAACCGCAGTTCCGGTCTTTTTGACATATTCGCATATTTCCGCTGTCGCAAGGTGATGTGAAAAGTCGATTATGCAGTCGGCTTTTTCACTCACTTCGCCTATGCGACGGTATCCGTTTTCGTTTGTAACGTCAACCTTGGCGACGATGTCAACGCCTTTTGCTTCGGCGAGCTTTTCGATTTCTTTGCCCATCTTGCCGTTTGCGCCGTTTAAGATTATTTTCATTTTTCACACTTCCCAAAATAATTGTCAGATTATGCCCTTATCGGCCATTATCGAATAAAGCTTCTCTGCGTGAGCTTCTTCCATTTGTGTCAAGGGCAGACGGAGATAGTTTTCGCAAAAACCGAGCTTGCTCATAGCCGCCTTGACGGGAATCGGATTGACCTCACAGAACAAAGCGTTGATAAGCGGCAGATAATCAAGCTGCATCTTGCGGCTTTCTTCTGTCTTGCCGTCGAAATAAAGGTGACACATCTTGCTTGTTTCACTCGGTACGAGGTTAGACAGCACTGAAATTACACCCTTTGCGCCGAGGGCGAGCATGGGTACTATCTGGTCATCATTTCCCGAATATATGTCGAGCTTGCCCTCAACGAGACGGGCTGTTTCGGCTATCTTTGAAATGTTTCCGTTAGCCTCCTTGATGCCCTGTATCATAGGATGATCGGCGAGCTTTGCGTAAGTCTCGGGCTCAATATTAACACCCGTTCTTGACGGAACATTATAGAGTATGAGCGGTATCGAGCTGTTATCGGCGATAGCCGTGAACATCTTGACAAGTCCGTTCTGAGTGCATTTGTTGTAATAAGGCGTAACGACAAGTGCGGCGTCGTAACCGATAGAGCCTGCGTATTTTGTCAGCTCTATCGCTCTTGCGGCATCGTTTGAGCCTGTGCCTGCGATGGCGGCTACTCTGCCTGCTATTCTTTCTACCGAGAACTTCAAAACATCTTCGTGCTCTTTATGAGTGAGTGTTGCGCCCTCACCCGTCGTTCCGCAGATAACAAGGCCGTCTATTCCGTTTTCTATCTGAGAATCTATAAGCTTTCCGAGCTGATCGTAATTTACGCCGTTTTCATCAAGCGGTGTGATAAGTGCTGTTGCCGCACCTTTAAAAACAGTTGCCATTTTCATTTCCTCCGAATTACAGTATTTTTTAACATCTTATTCTATCATAAAAAGCGGATTTATTCAATAGCTGAGGCGAAATCGCTTTAATTTTTCGGTTTGCGGGTTGGGGGAGAGGGGCACGGGCGTGTGTACCCTTGAGCGAAGCGGACGGGTGCCAAGCCCGTGCCCGCTGCTTAGACTGACAGCGAGCACTGACCGAGTAGCTGCACAGATCGAAAGTAGCTTTGCAGGAACTAAAATCGGAGAAATGTGTCTCATTCAGTACAGATTCAGCCGAAGCTTACCATGCGTTGATATTTATATATTCCGCTTTGACTTTGGAATACATTATTTTCTGAGTTGAGTATAAACTGTAATAACCGGAAAGAACGTAGCTTACGGCGCAAACGACACCGAAGAATATGAAGCCCTCCGAGCCGAACATTTCAACGCTGAGTATCATGGAGGCTAAAGGACAGTTGACCGCCGAGCAGAATAAGGCGATAAGTCCGAGCGCCGCCGAAAATCCGGGATCGAGACCGAGAATAGGCCCGACTGTGCAGCCGAGTGTCGCACCGATGAAAAACGTCGGTACTATCTCGCCGCCCTTGTAACCGCAGGATATCGTGACAGCGGTGAAAACGATCTTTAATATAAATGCGTAAGGAACAGCTTGTCCGTTTATCGCATTCTCTATTATGTTCATGCCGGCGCCGTTATAGTCGTAGTTTCCGACGAGAAGCGTCAGCAATATTATAACCGAGCCGCCGACTGCCGCTCTGAGAAGTGAGCTCTTGATAAGCTTCGGAATATATGTGTGGCAAAGCTTCATGATAATGCAAAATCCGATGCTGACAAGAGCGCATATCGCCGCAAGGATAACGGTGCGGAAAATGTTTTTGAAGTTAAGTTGTGCCACTTGAGACAGTTTAAAGGCGACAGGCTCAATTTGGAATAGCCTTGAAACCGCAAAAGCCACAAGCGATGAGGTCAGCGACGGAACAAGTGACGAGTAGTAAGCGACACCGACGGAAACGACCTCCATGGCGAATACGGTTGCGGTAAGAGGCGTTCCGAAAAGAGCGGAAAACACACCGCTCATTCCGCACATGATGATAAGATGCATATCCTTCTCGCCTAACTTGAATAAGCTACCTATTTGCGAGCCTATTGAGCCGCCAAGCTGTAATGCCGCTCCCTCTCTGCCGGCAGAGCCGCCGCAAAGATGAGTTATTACAGTGCTGACAAAAATGAGCGGCGCCATCAAAAGCGGAACTTTTTCCTTTTCTCTGACTGAGCTTATGACAAAGTCCGTGCCGCCGTTTTTGTCCATTTTGCATATCTTATATAATATGGCTATGACAACGCCGCCAATCGGCAAAAGCCATAAGACCTGCGGGTGAGCGCTTCTGAATTCGGTGGCGTATTCGATAGACAGATGAAACGCCGAGCCGATAAGCCCTCCGACAGCTCCCGTGATGCAGGCGAGAAATATCCACTTTAAAAAGTCACTTATATATCGGGCGGTCTTTTTGAGACTGTAATCCTTAAAATCCATATCTATCCCTCTTTTCCGATATATAATATCAAAGCTTTCGACACTATTCAAGAAAAATTTTACTTAATTGGTGTTAGTCCACACTTTTTTTAATGTGTGTTTGACTTTTCATGCCGTATGTATTAAAATAAAGAGTAACTATATATTATCTTTTCAAAAAATATCGGCACTGTGTTTGCCGTATCGGGAGGCGATATTATGCAGCTTGTTGTCGGTTTTTGCCGCTATGCACTGCCCTTGCTTGCTTTTATTATATTGTTTAAATGTATGCTGACACTTCTCATAGGTCATCCGATAAACAAGACCTACGGCTATATCGTCAGCAGTATAAACGGAGAAAAAATTCCGCTCAATACATGGGAGACCTCTATCGGCAGGAGTAAGTCGTGCGACATAATCCTGCTTTACGGAACGGTCTCACGTTTCCATGCGGCTATTTGCCGACGTGTTGACGGCTGGTATATTTTCGACACGAATTCAAAGCTCGGAACTTTCGTCAACGGCGAAAAGATCGACGGACAGGCAACGATAAAAAATTCGGATATTTTGACATTCGGCGATTGCAATTTCCGCTTCGTGATAACCGACGATCCCGTTATCGAGGTCGGAAGAAAGCGTCGCAAGAAAAAGCAACAGCAACAGCCACAAAACGGAAACACCGCTTCAAATGAAGCTCCCGCTTTTTCGTACGAAGAACCTAATATCAAACCCGAAAACAGCTTCTCGCCTCAAAGCGATGAGCGATATGATGATTTCGATTCCATCCATATTGACTTTCACCCCAAGGCTCACGGCAGCGAAAATGAATACAGAGGAAATATCAGCGATGTATATTCCGGCGCAGGCAATAATAATTCAAGCTCTGCTTACAGACCTGCCACCGATAGCGTACGGCGTAAAAAGCAGGCGGCGATAGTCAATCTCTCCACGGGTGAGACCTTCCTGCTTTGCGCTAACAGCATATCTATAGGCAGAAGCAGAAGCTGTGATATCAAGCTTGACGGAAGAAGCGTTTCGAGAAATCATGCGCTCTTGACAAAGAAAAACGGCCGCTGGTATATTTCGGACTCCGGCTCGACCTACGGAACATTCATCGGAGGCAACAAGATATCTAAATCCACTGCGCTGTTTAACGGTGATATAATAGCCCTCAGCGACGTTAAGCTGAAATTCATCGACGATTACAGATAAGGAAGTGATAATATGAGCAGACTTGAAAAACTGAGATACAAATACAGCGAGGTCGATGTCAGCCTCATATTGGCGCTTCTGACTATCTTTCAAGTCCTTTCAAGCATACCGACAATAATTCAAGGCTCAACACTTTATCCCATGGTGGCGCTCAGCTTTTTGATATATATTGCGATAGAATGGGTCTATGTTCTCATAATGACGGCGATATTCAAAAAGAAAAACTTTGAAATCGAGTGTATTGCCTTTTTCCTTTGCGGAGTGGGAATGACCGTCACGGCGAGCATTTATCCGTCGGGACTTTTAAAACAGCTGATAGCTATTGTTATGGGACTTGCGGTCTATATCTTTTTAGTTTGGCTTTTGAAAGACGTTAAACGTGTCATGAAAACGAGAGTCTTTATCGCCATTGCATCGGGCCTCGGACTTGCGGCATCGTTTGTCATAATCAAATTCACAGTCGGTGCAACCTACGGCGCTTACAACTGGATGAACATAGGCGGATTTTCATTTCAGCCGTCCGAAATAGTCAAAATAGCGTTTATCTATGTCGGTGCGGCGACTCTTGAAAAGCTTCAAAGCTCAAGGAGTATTATGCGCTATCTTATCTTCGCTATCGGTTGTATAGGCGTTCTTTTCCTAATGCGTGATTTCGGTACGGCGCTGATATTCTTCTTCACGTTCGTTGTCATCTCGTTTATAAGATCGGGCGATATCAGATCAATAGCTTTCGTTTGCGTCGGTGCGCTCTTGGGTGCGGCTCTCATAATTTATGTTAAGCCGACAGTTGCCAGCCGATTCGCCGTATACCGTCACATATGGGAAAACATAGACGGCTCGGGTTATCAGCAGACGAGAACGATAGTCTATTCTTTGAGCGGCGGTTTTTGGGGAGTCGGAATCGGAAACGGCAAGCTTCGCAATGTTTTCGCTTCAACGACAGACCTTGTTTGGGGCGTCATATGCGAGGAAATGGGACTCGTTATGGGCTTCATGATAGTTATAGTTTTCGCCGTTCTTGCGATATACGCAATAAAAATTTCAAAATCAGCTCCCTCGACCTTCTATTCAATAGCCTGTGTCAGTGCGTGTGCGATGCTGCTTTTCCAGGTGTGTCTTAACATCTTCGGAATCACGGATCTCGTGCCGCTGACGGGTGTCACGCTGCCTTTTGTCAGCAGGGGAGGCTCAAGCATGATATGCTCATGGGGACTTTTCGCCTTTATCAAGGCGGCAGATATCAGAACTTATCCTAAAATGTATAAAAACAGATAGGAGGGAGAGAAATGAGAAACACGGTCAGACGAGCTTATGTCGTTTATGCTCTCATAGCCGCATTTTTCGTAGGACTTATATACCTGTCATACGGCTATGTCGTACACGGTCAAAGCTGGGTCACGAACAGAGTCAACGGTCACCTTTACACTAACCGACAACTGACAACTGCGGGTACAGTATTTGATAAAAACGGAAAAGTGCTCGTTGAGACTAAAGACGGCAAGCGAGTTTTCAACTCCGATTACACCGTCAGAAACGCAACGCTTCATGCGGTAGGCGACACACAGGGATATATTTCAACAGGCGTACAGTCTATCTACAGATCATATCTCATAGGGTACGACTTAGTAAACGGAGTTTATAAGACAGTCAAAAGCGGCAACGGGAACGATATAACCTTGACGATAGATTCGTCGGTTTGCGCAACGGCGTATAACGCACTCGGCTATAATAACGGAACGATAGCCGTCTATAACTATAAGACGGGCGATGTCATCTGCATGGTGTCAAAGCCGACCTACGATCCGAACAACATCCCGTCGGATATAAACACGAACACAAGCGGAAAATATGACGGAGTCTATCTCAACAGATGCCTTTCGGGTCTGTTTACACCGGGTTCGACATTTAAAACAGTCGTTGCGATCTGCGCTATCGAAAACATTCCTGACATATTTGAGCGCACATTTAAGTGCAGCGGAAAGCTCAAAATAGACGACGGCAGTGACGTCATATGCAATTCAACTCACGGCAAGCTGACGTTTAAAGAAGCCTATGGTCGCTCATGTAACAGCGTTTTCGCCGAGCTTGCAATCGAGCTTGGAACAAAGAAGCTGACAGCCACAGCCGAAAAGCTTGGCTTTAACAAGAATTTGACAGCCTGCGGAGTCAAGCTTAAAGCAGGGATATTCAACTTAAAAAAAGCCGACGACAGCACTATAGGTTGGTCCGGCATAGGACAGGGAAACACTCTCGCCAATCCCTGCAACATGATGATGATAGCCGGAGCTATAGCAAACGGCGGAAAAGCGGTCACACCTCAGCTTGTCAAGGCTTCAAGCACCGACAAGCTGTCACAGCTGATAGGCGACATAACCGATACGGCGCAGATAAATATTGAGCCGGAGACTGCGGAAAAGATGCAGGAGCTTATGCGATACACAGTCAAGAATGTATACGGTGACTATAGATTCGCCGATTTGCAAATGTGCGGAAAGACGGGAACTGCCGAAGTTGACGGAAAGAGACCTCACTCGTGGTTTATCGGATATTCGCAAAAGGAGGACTTCCCTTACGCAATAGTCGTTATGGTCGAGAACGGCGGCTCATCAAGCTCTGTTGCGCTTCCTGCCGCAAGCAAGGTAATGAGTGCGGTCAAGGCGGCGGTGGGGTAAGCAGCGAGCGAAGCGAGCGTAACGGCGGTTGGGCGTGTACCCCGAGCCGACGAAGGAGGCGAGTGGGTGCCGAACAAGCGCCCCGCTGAACAAAGCTAAAATCAAGAAGCCGCCAAAAGGCTGAACAAATCGAAAAGCACAACGTATCACGTGCCGCAGAGTATTTCACTGCACGCAGATGTTGTGCTTTATTCATATCACGCTTCCGTCTTTGATCTCTTTTCCCACTTCTCTTTTGTCGCCATTCCGCCTCTCATATGTCTTTCGGCTTTATTTTCGTCGAGAACCTTTCTGACTTCTTTATATAAAATGCTGTCCGTTTTCGGCAACCGCTTTGTTACATCGCTGTGTACGGTTGATTTTGATATTCCGGACCAAGCCGCCGCCTCACGAACGGTGGCTTTATTTTTTATTATGTATTGACCGAGCAAAACCGCTCTGTCCTCGGAATGTGTCATATGCCCTCCTCCTCAGATGATTTTTAAGCTGACGGAATCGAAGCCGCTTGCTATGCTTAAAATATATGCTCTGAGGGGGAAGTTTATGCTTCATGTGAGTTTTTGCGGTGCCTGCCCGACGCCCCGAGCAAGCTCGGGGCGTACGTGCAGGCACCGTGCCGCCCTGCTTCGCACCCCGGCACCCCACCCGTGTGACAGCAAAAAATCACACCGCTTTATGCGGTGTGATACTATAATGCATTACATATGTCCCGAATACTTTGTCTCGCAGTATATACAGCGATAAACACGGTTTTCTTTGTCGGTCAGCTTGAATATGTTGTCAAGCTCCTGCTCACATGAGGTTATGCATCTGGGATTCTTGCATTTGACTACGTTTGTGAGAGTCTCCGGTGTGTCAATGCTGAGCTTTTCGGAAAGCTTTCCGTCTTTTATGATGTTCACCGTTGCGCCCGGATCGACAAAGCCGATGACGTCAAAATCAACAGCAATATCGGCGTCGATCTTGATGATGTCTTTTTTGCCTATCTTGCGGCTCGCAACATTTTTTATGATAGCCACGGAAACATCGAGAGAGTCAAGCCCGAGAAGCTCATAAAGCTTCATTGCACAGCCCGATGTGATGTGGTCGATAACAACACCGTTTGATATGGAGTCAATGTTCATATCGTGCCTGCCTCCTTTAAAAGCTTTAATATCAGCGCCATTCGCATATATTTTCCGTTGAGCACCTGCTTGAAATAGCAGGCTCTCGGATCGCTGTCGATGGCAACGCTTATCTCGTTTACTCTCGGAAGCGGATGCAGAATAGCAAGGTCGCTCTTAGCGTTTTTCAGCTTTTCGGGAGTGAGAATATAGCTGTCCTTGAGTCTAAGATAATCCTCCTCGTTGAAGAAGCGTTCACGCTGAACACGGGTCATATAAAGAATGTCAAGCTTTCCGATGACAGCTTCAAGGTCGGTCGTCTGCTCATATGAAATATTATTTTTTGAAAGTACGTCCTGCTTGACATAGCTCGGAAGCTTCAGCTCGTCAGGGGAGATGAGAACTATATTTATACCTGTATAGCGGCTGAGAGCCGTTATGAGAGAATGTACCGTTCTGCCGAATTTAAGGTCTCCGCAGAAGCCGACGGTCAGATCGCTGAGTCTGCCTTTTTCACGCTTTATCGTCAGAAGGTCGGCGAGTGTCTGTGTCGGATGGCAGTGTCCGCCGTCACCTGCGTTTATGACGGGAACAGATGCGTTGTTTGCCGCAACGAGAGCCGCACCCTCTTTCGGATGTCTCATAGCGATAATGTCGGCGTAACAGCTGACGACCTTGGCTGTGTCTGCGACACTTTCACCCTTGGAAGCCGATGAGCTTTTCGCCTCGGAGAATCCGAGAACGTTGCCGCCCAGCTCATACATAGCGGCTTCAAAGCTGAGTCTTGTTCTCGTCGACGGCTCAAAGAAAAGCGTAGCTAACTTTTTGCCGTTGCATATATGTGAATACTTATCGGGATTGTCGATCATATCGAGTGCGGTACGAATAAGCTCGTCTATTTCTTCAACACTCAGATCGGAAATATCAATAATGCTTCTCATTTTAGATCCTTTCTTTTATGCTTTTGCGCCGTTGATCTCAAGATAAGCCTTGATGCGGTTCACGTTTTCAAGGTTCTCCGGTTTTTCCTCAAGATATTCAATGATGTCATAAACATCGACGACGGAATAAACGGGGAAACCGTATTCGTCGCTGATTTCGCCCATTGCCGACTTGTCCGTCAAGCCCTTTTCCTTGCGGTCAACCATGACAAAAACAGCGGAAACCTTTACTCCGTCAAGCTTTGAGAGAACAGCCATGCTCTCTCTTATCGCTGTTCCTGCTGTGATAACGTCCTCGACGATAACAACTTCTTCGCCGCTTTGAGGCTTGTAACCGACGAAAACGCCGCCCTCGCCGTGATCCTTTTCTTCCTTGCGGTTGAAGAAGAACGGAACGTCAAGTCCGTTTTTCGATAATGCGCAGGCAACGGACACCGCTATCGGAATACCTTTATACGCAGGGCCGTAAAGAACAGCTTTCTTATTGCCCAATTTTTCGAGGTACGCCTTGGTGTAAAACTCGCCCAAGCGTGATATCTGGTCACCGGTTTTGATCTCGCCTGCGTTTATAAAATAGGGGATCTTTCTTCCGCTTTTAGCTGTGAAGTCGCCGAACTTTAAAACACCGGCGCTCTCTAAAAACTCAATAAACTCTCTTTTATAGCTTTCCATTTTTACTTACTCCTTTAATCAACAAACTCATTTATACAGCGCTCATATGCTGCTACGGGATCTTCTGCGGCGGTTATGGGTCTGCCTACGACGATGTAGTCAGAGCCTATCTCCTTAGCTTGAGCCGGTGTCATAACTCGCTTCTGATCTCCGATATCACCGTCTGCGAAGCGCACACCGGGGGTTACGGTCAAAAATTCTTTTCCGCATACTTCGTGTACCTTGCCCGCTTCAAGAGGTGAGCAGACAACGCCGTCAAGCCCTGCCTTTTTAGCGTTTTGCGCATAGTGCATGACTACCTCGTCTATCGGCTCTTTTATCAGAAGATCACGTTCCATACTCTCCTGACTTGTTGAGGTCAGCTGTGTTACGGCTATAAGTAACGGTCTTGTTCCGTCGGGTCTTGTCAAGCCCTCAAGCGCCGCCTCCATCATAGCGACAGTGCCGCCTGCGTGAAGATTACATATATCAACATCAAGCCTTGAGAGTACCGCCATTGATTTTTTTACGGTATTCGGGATATCGTGAAGCTTCAAGTCAAGAAATATCTTGTGACCTCTGCGCTTTATCTCTTTCACTATTGACGGGCCTTCTGCATAATAAAGCTCCATTCCGATCTTGACAAACGGCTTTCTTCCCGTGAACTTGTCAAGAAACTCAAAGGTTTGCTCTGCGCTTGAAAAATCGCAAGCTATGATAACGTCCTTACCCATTGTTGACTCCTCCTATTATATCGGTTAATTTTTCTATGCCGTATTTGTCCATTGCTTTCGGCAAGTCTCTTATAATGTCACGGCAAGCATACGGGTCGACAAGGTTTGCCGCACCGATCTCAACCGCCGTTGCTCCGGCAAGCATCATTTCGATAACATCCTCAGCCGACGAAACACCGCCCATTCCGACAACGGGAATTTTAACGGCGTTTGCGACTTGATACACCATTCTCACTGCCACGGGGAAAATCGCAGGTCCTGAGAATCCGCCCATTTTGTTGGCTATAACGGGCTTCTTTGTCTTTAAGTCTATTCTCATTCCGAGAAGCGTATTTATAAGGCTTATTCCGTCAGCGCCCGATTCTTCACAGGCTTTTGCTATGCTGACGATATCAGTCACGTTCGGCGAAAGCTTGACGATGACGGGCTTTGTTGTGACTTTCTTGACAGCCTCCACGACCTCTGCCGCCGCTTTCGGATCTGTTCCGAAGCTCATTCCGCCGCCGTGAACGTTGGGACAGCTGACATTCACTTCAAGCCAGCCGACCTGCTCCTGCTTATCAAGCTGTTCGCAGGTGTAGGCGTAATCCTCGACCGAGAAGCCGCTGACATTCGCCATGACCTTTTTCGAGAAGCACTTCTTTAATTTCGGAAGCTCCTCGGATATTACCTTGTCAACACCCGGATTCTGAAGTCCGACGGCATTTATCATTCCCGATGAACACTCTGCAATTCGAGGTGTAGGGTTGCCGAATCTCGCTTGTCGGGTCGTACCTTTAAAAGAAAATGTTCCCAAGCAGTTTATGTCATAAAGCTCTGCGAATTCATATCCGAAGCCGAACGTTCCCGAAGCGGGGATAACGGGATTGTCAAGCTCGATTCCGCAAAGGTTTACGCTTAATCTTCCCATAATATCTCCTCCTTTTTCATGACCGGCCCGTCCTTGCATATTCTCTTGTAGCCTGTCAGCGTCTTGCAGGAGCAGCCCATGCAAGCGCCGAAGCCGCAGCCCATTCTTTCTTCAAAGCTCATCTGACCCTCGGTCTTTGCCACCTTATAAACCGCCTTGAGCATAGGCTCAGGGCCGCAAGTGTAAAAGTATGAGTAGTTTTCGGGGAATGCGTTTGTGACAAAGCCCTTTGTTCCGTGGCTTCCGTCAACCGTTGTCACAGTCACGTCACAGCCGAGAGCCTTAAACTCGCTTTCATAGAAGATCTCGCTTTTTGTGTTAAAGCCGAGTATGACCGAAACCCGCTTTCCCTGCTCAATAAGCTTTTTCGCAAGCATATAAAGAGGAGGTACGCCGACACCGCCGCCTATCAAAAGCGGTCTGTCGCCCGAAAGCGAAAGGTCATATCCGTTGCCGAGACCTGTCAAAACGTCGAGCCTGTCACCGACACCGAGCTTTGACATCTGCTCAGTGCCATGACCGACGACTTTATATATTATAGTTACGCTGTTTTCATCTTTGTCGCAAACCGATATCGGTCTGCGAAGATAAAGACCGTCAAGCTTTATGTTTATGAACTGACCGCAGGCGGTAATATCGTCTGTGTCGCCGCAAAGCTTCATTCTGTAAACATTTTCGGTAAGCTTTATGTTTTCCGATATTTCGAAAATACCCTGTTTCATTTCTGCCCCCTTTTAAGAATCTATAGTTGATATCGTGAGTGTGGTCTCCTCTAATACGTCAAGCAGTACGCTGACGGTGTCGAGCGAGGTGAACATCGTGACGTTGTTTTCGGTGGCGAGACGGCGGATCTTTTGACCGTCGCTTTCCTGCGCAGACGCTCCTATGTCACGGGTATTGATAACGTAAGCGATATGTCCCTGTCTGATAGCGTCGGGGATCTCCTCACTGCCGTCGCTTATCTTTTTGAGAACATGGGTGCGTATGCCGTTATTCTTGAGGAAATCAGCCGTTCCGCTTGTCGCAAGTATATTGAAGCCGAGGTTATAGAAGCGGCGAATAAGCTCAAGCGCCTCGTCCTTATCTTTGTCGGAAATTGTCGCAAAGACAGAGCCGTAATTTTGAAGACGCATACCTGAAGCCTGAAGTGCCTTATAAAGCGCTCTGTTGAGCTTATCGTCATAGCCTATAGCTTCACCTGTCGATTTCATTTCCGGTGAGAGATAAGCGTCAAGTCCCTTGATCTTATTGAATGAGAATACGGGAACTTTGACATAGTGACGCTTTTTCTCCTCGGGATAGATGTCGAAGATTCCCTGCTCCTTGAGAGATTTTCCGAGAATGACCTCTGTCGCAATGTCGGCAAGGCTGTAGCCTGTTGACTTTGAGAGGAACGGTACTGTTCTTGATGAACGGGGATTGACCTCGATTATATAAACGTCGTCATTCTTGTCAACGATGAACTGTATGTTGTAAAGTCCGACTATTCCGATTCCGAGACCTAATTTTTTCGCATACTGTAAGATTATGCCCTTGACCTTGTCCGAGATGCTGAAGGTCGGATAAACGCTGATTGAGTCGCCCGAATGTATTCCCGTACGCTCAACAAGCTCCATGATTCCGGGGATAAATACGTCTCTGCCGTCGCAGATAGCGTCAACCTCGACCTCTTTGCCTTGAATGTATTTGTCAACGAGTACGGGCTTGTCGGCATCTATCTCGACCGCTGTTTTAAGATAGTGGCGAAGCTGAGCTTCATTGGCTACTATTTGCATTGCTCTGCCGCCGAGAACAAAGCTCGGGCGTACCAAAACGGGATAACCTATTTCCGCCGCCGCCGAAACGCCGTCTTCTATTTTTGTGACTGCCTTGCCCTTCGGCTGAGGGATTCCGAGCTCCTCAAGAATCTTCTCAAAGCTGTCTCTGTTTTCGGCTCTTTCAATAGCCGCACAGTCCGTGCCGATAATTTTAACTCCTCTGTCCATAAGAGGCTGAGCTAAGTTGATGGCTGTCTGACCGCCGAGTGAAGCTATAACGCCCTCGGGCTGTTCAAAGTCGATTATCGCCATAACGTCTTCGGGTGTCAGCGGCTCAAAATAGAGCTTATCGGCTGTTGTGTAGTCGGTCGAAACAGTCTCCGGATTGTTATTGATGATGATAGCTTCATAACCTGCACGTCTGATAGTCTGAACCGCATGAACTGTCGAATAGTCAAATTCAACGCCCTGACCGATTCTTATCGGGCCTGCACCGAGAACGATAATTTTCTTTTTATCCGTAAGTCTCGAAGCGTTTTCGCCCGTGTATGACGAGTAAAGATAAGCGATATATTTTCCGGTGTGGAGAGTGTCCACCATTTTAAATATAGGTACGATACCGTTTGCTTTCCTCATGGCGTATATCTCGGTTTCGGGTGTGTTCCAGACGGAAGAAATATATTCGTCGGAGAAGCCCATGATCTTTGCCGAGCGAAGAACAGCGATATCGTTCTTGTTTTCCTTGAGGGTGTTCTCTGTGTCAACTATTCTCTTGAATGCTTCAAGGAAAAGGGGAGTTATCATCGTTGCCTTATGAAGTGTATCAATTGAGACATTTCTGCGTAAAAGCTCGAATATAGCATAGATGTTGTCGTCTCTGAAAACCTTGATATAGTCAAATATCTCGCTGTCGGTCATTGAGTCGAATTTGTTAGTGTGGAAGTGGCAGACACCCGTTTCAAGTGAACGCACCGACTTTAACAGACATTCCTCAAGAGATGAGCCTATGCCCATAACTTCACCCGTGGCTTTCATCTGAGTGCCGAGAGTGTTGGGCGCATCGGCGAACTTGTCAAACGGGAATCTCGGGAACTTAGCAACTATGTAGTCAAGGCTCGGTTCGATTGCCGCCGTGCCGCCTGCAACGGGGATATCTTCAAGAGCCATGCCGAGAGCGATCTTAGCCGTAACTCTCGCTATCGGGTATCCGCTCGCCTTTGAAGCAAGAGCAGATGAACGGGAAACTCTGGGGTTTACCTCAATGAGATAGTATTCGCTTGAATAGGGATTAAGCGCAAACTGAACGTTACAGCCGCCCTCTATCTTCAATTCACGGATTATCTTTATAGCGCTGTCGTTGAGCATCTTGAGGTCATGCTCATTAAGAGAGAGGATAGGAGCGACGACCGCCGAATCACCCGTGTGTACACCGACGGGATCTATATTTTCCATTCCGCAGATCGTGATAGCGTGATCATTTGAGTCACGCATGACCTCAAATTCAATTTCCTTATAGCCCTTGACGCTCTTTTCGATAAGCACCTGATGAACGGGTGAGAGCTTGAAAGCGTTAAGTCCGATCTCGCAAAGCTCCTCCTCGTTGTTGGCGAAGCCGCCGCCTGTTCCGCCGAGAGTGAAAGCGGGGCGGAGAACAACGGGATAGCCGATATCGAGAGCCGCCTTTTTGGCTTCTTCGATATTGTAGGTTATCTCAGACGGGATAACCGGCTCACCGATGGATTCGCACATTTCCTTGAACAGCTCTCTGTCCTCGGCTCTTTCGATGCTTTCGCTTGATGTTCCGAGAAGTTCAACACCGCATTCCTTCAAAATTCCCTTCTTCTCAAGCTGCATGGCGAGATTAAGACCTGTCTGACCGCCGATTCCGGGTACGATAGCATCGGGACGTTCATATCGAAGAATCTTAGCTATGTATTCGAGTGTCAAAGGCTCCATATAAACCTTGTCGGCTATTGATGTGTCCGTCATGATAGTTGCCGGATTTGAATTGCAAAGTATGACCTTGTATCCCTCTTCTTTAAGCGCTAAGCAAGCCTGCGTTCCGGCGTAGTCAAACTCAGCCGCCTGACCTATAACTATCGGGCCTGAGCCGATTATAAGTACTTTTTTGATGTCCGTTCTTTTTGCCATAATTATGCCTCCTGATTACATTTATATATAGGCTTGCCGTTGCAAACCGTAACATAGCATTTTCCGTAAACCTCCGCTTTATCAAACGGGGTGGCTTTTCCCATGGAAAGAAATTCATCGGGATCGACCGTATATTTTTCATCGAGAGCCCAGACGGTGAAGTCGTCGCCGATGGGAATGTTAAATCTCGCTCTCGGATTTATCGCCATAAGCTCAATGAGCTTTTCGAGTGTGATGATGCCTTTTTTCACAAGTCCCGTATAAAGTACGCCGAAAGCGGTTTCGAGTCCGACAACACCGAAAGCGCTTTTCTCAAGTCCACGGGATTTTTCTTCTTCGCTATGCGGTGCGTGATCGGTGGCGATCATGTCGATCGTTCCGTCGGTGATTCCCTTGATGAGCGCTTCTCTGTCCTCCTTTGAGCGAAGCGGCGGATTCATTTTGAACTTGCCGTTTTCCATGAGGTCGTTTTCGTCAAGCAGGAGATAGTGGGGAGCAGTTTCGCAGGTGACGTCTAAGCCCTCCGCTTTAGCCTGTCTTATCAAGTCAACGCTCTCCTTACATGATATGTGACACACATGGTACGAGCAGCCTGTTTCTTTGACAAGCTTCAAATCTCGCTTTATAGGGCCCCACTCGCTTTCACTGCAAATTCCTCTGTGTCCGTGAGTCTCGGCGTATACGCCCTTGTGTATATATCCACCGCAAAGAAGCGAGTTATCCTCGCAGTGAGCGACTATGGTTTTGTTGAGCGCTTTCGCCTTGAGCATAGCTTCCTTCATAAGCTGTTCGGACTGAACACCACGTCCGTCATCCGAAAAGGCGATAGCATCTTTTGAGATATTCTCCATATCCGAAAGTTTTTCGCCGAGCTGACCGACGGTTATTGCGCCGTAAGGGTAAATGTTTATCATATCCACGGCTTTTATCATTTCCGTCTGCACTTTTAAATTCTCGGCGCAGTCGGGTACGGGCTTCAGATTCGGCATCGTGCATACCGCTGTATATCCGCCGTGGGCGCCGGCAGACGAGCCGGAGAGTATCGTTTCCTTATAAGAAAAACCCGGCTCACGGAAATGCACATGCACATCGCAAAAGCCGGGGAATACGTTATATTCTGAAGAATTGAACTGTTTATTTGAGATTAAAAACTCCGCCGCAGCGTCAGCCGCAGCCGAAAAACTATCGAAGCCTGTTAATTTCGCATTGATCTTCTGCATCTTAGTCCCTCTCTTTTCGGGCATAAAAAATGCCCTGCATCAGGCAAGACAACACAACGAAACAGGGCATAAATACCCCTATGATCTATATTTGTTCCATCTTGCCGACATCACTGTATCGTTCTTAAAGATTTCATTTGAGCTATTCTATCACAGTTTCGGTCGCTTGTCAATATCAAAAAACGATAAAATTTAAATCAGCGGCACAGCTTAGTGTGCCGCTGAAAATATATCAGAATAAGCCGGAAATTTTTCCGTTTTCATCAACGTCTATTCTCTCAGCCGCCGGGCTTTTCGGAAGTCCGGGCATGGTGAGAATGTCGCCTGTCATGACAACTATGAAGCCTGCGCCTGCCGATACCTTCACATTCTTTATCGTAACGGTGAAGTTTTCGGGTGCGCCGAGCTTTGTCGGGTCGTCCGAGAAGCTATACTGAGTTTTGGCTATGCAGACGGGAAGCTTATCAAAGCCCAAGGCTGTCAGCTGAGCTATCTGCTTTTTGGCGTTCGGCAGGACTGAAATTCCGTCACCGCCGTATACCTTTTTGACAACGGCTTCTATCTTATCTTCTATGCTTCCGTCAAGCTCATAAGCGAACGTGAAGTCGCCCTGTTCTTCCTCGCAAAGTCTGACTACCTCACGGGCAAGCTCCTCGCCGCCCTTGCCGCCCTCAGCCCAAACGGTTGAGAGAACGGTGTTTACACCAAGCTCACGGCATTTATCAATGATAAAGTCGATTTCCGCATCGGTGTCTGTCGGGAAGCGGTTGACAGCGACAACGCAGGGAAGCTTGTATACATTCTTGATATTTGAAACGTGGCGAAGAAGATTCGGTATGCCCTTTTCAAGAGCATCAATGTTTTCTTCTCCAAGCTGTTTTTTATCCATACCGCCATGCATCTTGAGCGCACGGACAGTAGCGACAACAACAACGGCGTCGGGTGTAAGCCCTGCCATGCGGCACTTTATGTCAAGGAACTTTTCAGCGCCGAGATCCGCGCCGAAGCCTGCCTCGGTTATGGCGTAGTCGCCCATTTTAAGTGCAAGCTTTGTCGCCATTACAGAGTTGCAACCGTGGGCGATGTTAGCGAACGGGCCGCCGTGAACGAATGCCGGTGTACCCTCAAGAGTCTGAACTAAATTCGGCTTGAGTGCGTCTTTCAAGAGAGCTGTCATTGCGCCGACAGCTTTAAGGTCGGCGGCTGTCACGGGCTTGTCGTCATATGTGTAGCCGACGATTATCCTGCCCAAACGCTCCTTTAAGTCGGTTATCGAGCTTGCCAGACAGAAGATAGCCATTATCTCGCTTGCAACGGTTATATCGAAGCCGTCCTCACGGGGAACGCCGTTTGCCTTGCCGCCCATACCGTCAACAACAAAGCGAAGCTGACGGTCGTTCATGTCAACGCAGCGTTTCCATGTGATCTTGCGAACGTCAATGCCGAGTGCGTTGCCCTGCTGAATGTGGTTGTCAAGCATAGCCGCAAGCAGATTGTTCGCCGCACCTATAGCGTGGAAGTCGCCTGTAAAGTGAAGATTGATATCCTCCATGGGAACGACCTGAGCGTATCCGCCGCCTGCCGCACCGCCCTTGACACCGAATACAGGGCCGAGTGACGGCTCACGCAAGGCTACGGTGACGTCCTTGCCTATCCTTGAAAGTCCGTCGGCGAGACCTATCGTGGTCGTTGTTTTGCCCTCGCCCGCAGGAGTGGGAGTTATCGCCGTCACAAGTACGAGTTTTCCGTTTTTACGGCTCTCATCATTCAGCAAGGACAAGTCGATCTTAGCTTTATACTTGCCGTATTGCTCGATGTATTTCTCATCTAAGTGAGCCTTTTTTGCTATTTCGGTGATGGGCTTCATTTCGCACTGCTGTGCGATCTCAATATCTGATAAATAAGCCATGGGGTATCCTCCTTTTATTTAAAGTATTTAACTGCCGCTTCAAACATTTTGATATCGTATTCGCCTAAAACGTTCTTATAAAGTCCGTTGCCGATACGCTCGCTGTGACCCATTTTGCCGAACACTCTGCCGTCGGGTGAGGTGATACCCTCAACTGCATACATAGAATTATTCGGATTAAAGTGAACGTCGCTTGTTGCGTTACCGTCAAGGTCAACATACTGAGTTGCGATCTGACCGTTTTCCGCAAGCTTTGCTATCAGCTCCTCACTCGCCAAGAAACGACCTTCGCCGTGTGATATCGGTACGCTGTAAATATCGCCGACATTTGTCAGTGACAGCCACGGTGACTTGTTCGATGCTATTCTCGTTCTCACAATGCGTGACTGGTGACGGGCGATAGTGTTGAACGTGATCGTCGGACAGCTTTCGTCGGTGTCGATGATCTTTCCGTAGGGAACAAGACCTAATTTAATAAGCGCCTGGAAACCGTTGCATATGCCGCAGATAAGTCCGTCACGGTTGTCAAGAAGCTCCGATACACCGTCTTTCACAGCCGCATTGCGGAAGAAAGCCGTGATGAACTTTCCGCTGCCGTCGGGCTCGTCACCGCCTGAAAATCCGCCCGGAATGAATATCATCTGTGCACTTTTAAGTGCAGAGGCGAACTTTTCAACGCTTGCACTGATACCGTCAGCCGAGAGATTGTTTATAACGATTATCTCAGGTTCTGCGCCAACGTCACGCATTGCTCTTGCGCTGTCGTATTCGCAGTTAGTGCCGGGGAAAGCAGGGATAAGAACACGGGGTTTAGCCGTTTTGATTTGCGGTACGGGATAGCTTTCCGCTTTATATTCAAAGTTTTTCATCGGTGTCTTAGCGTCGGGGATATTGCAACTGTAAACACCCTCAAGCTTGTTTTCATAAATACCGAGCAGTTTGCAAAGCTCGACAGCTTCGTCGCCCATTGTCAGCTTTCCGTCATTTGTTACTTCGCCTATGAGCTGGCCGCCGACTTCTTCATCGGATACTTCGACTAAGAATGAGCCGTAAGAGTATGAGAAAATGTCGCTTACGCTCAGACCGTCTGCGTACCTAAAGCCGAAACCGTTTCCGAATGCCATCTTCATAACAGCCTCGGCAACGCCTCCGAGAGTCGGTGTGTAGCAAGCCTTAGCCTTGCCCGAGCGAATAAGACCTGTCACCTTGTTAAAGGTTTCGATGAGAGATTCCGTGTTCGGAAGCCCTGTCGCTTTATCATAGGTCGGCTTGATAAGCATGAGCTTGTCGCCGACATTCTTAAATTCGGGAGAGATAATGCTGTCGACCTTTTCGGTCGTGACAGCGAAGGAGACAAGTGTCGGCGGAACATCTAAGTCCTCAAATGAGCCGCTCATTGAATCCTTGCCGCCGATAGAGCCGATGTTAAGCTCCTTCTGAGCCTTGAATGCGCCTAAAAGAGCCGCTAAGGGCTTGCCCCAACGCTTGCCGTCTGTTCCCGGCTTTTCGAAATATTCCTGGAACGTCAGATATACGTCTTTGAATTCAGCGCCCGTTGCGATAAGCTTTGAAACGGATTCGACCACCGCAAGATAAGCGCCGTGATATGGGCTTTTCTCCGTGATGAACGGGTTGTAGCCCCAAGCCATGAGTGAGCAGTCGTCCGTATGCTTTTTCTCAACAGATATCTTTTGAACCATAGCCTGTATCGGTGTCAGCTGATTCTTACCGCCGAACGGCATAAGAACAGTACCCGAGCCGATAGTTGAGTCGAAACGCTCGGAAAGTCCTCTCTTTGAGCATATGTTAAGATCGCCCGCAAGCTTTTCCGAGTTTTCCGTGAAGCCGCCGCTCACTTCTTTTTCAAAGCTTTTCGGCGCTTCCGGAGTGATAACGATATGTTTGTCTGCGCCGTTTGAATTTAAAAATTCACGGCTTATATCAACTATTTTGTTTCCGTTCCAGTTCATCACAAGACGAGGCTCTTGCTTGACCACGGCAACGGGGCAGGCACGAAGATTTTCTTCAGCCGCCAAAGCTAAGAACGCATCGACATTATGCGGCTCGACGACAACAGCCATTCTTTCCTGCGATTCGCTTATCGCAAGCTCTGTTCCGTCAAGACCCTCATACTTCTTCGGAACGGCGTTCAAGTCTATTTCAAGTCCGTCGGCAAGCTCACCCACGGCGACCGATACACCGCCTGCGCCGAAGTCATTGCAACGCTTTATCATTCTTGTGGCTTTCTTATTTCTGAAAAGTCTCTGAAGCTTTCTTTCTTCCGGTGCGTTGCCCTTTTGAACTTCAGCTCCGCAGGTCTCGACCGAGTGAGCGTTATGCGCCTTAGATGAGCCTGTCGCACCGCCGATTCCGTCTCTGCCCGTTGCGCCGCCCAAGAGAATAACTATGTCTCCGGGTGAGGGGACTTCTCGGCGAACATTTTCCTCGGGAGCGGCGGCGATAACTGCGCCTATCTCCATTCTCTTAGCCGCATAGCCGGGGTGATATATCTCGTCGACAATACCTGTGGCGAGGCCTATCTGATTTCCGTATGACGAGTATCCGTTCGCCGCAGTTGTGACTATCTTTCTTTGCGGAAGCTTTCCGGGAATCGTTTCGCTTACGGGTACGGTCGGGTCTGCTGCGCCCGTAACTCTCATAGCGCCGTATACATAAGCTCTACCCGAAAGAGGATCTCTGATAGCTCCGCCTATGCAGGTCGCCGCACCGCCGAACGGCTCTATCTCCGTCGGATGATTGTGTGTCTCGTTTTTGAAAAGCAGAAGCCACGGCTCGGTTACTCCGTCAACGTCTATATCAATCTTGACCGTACAAGCGTTTATTTCTTCCGATTCGTCAAGCTTATCAAGCTTTCCGTGTTTCTTGAGATATTTGACGGCAACCGTCGCTATATCCATAAGACAGATGGGCTTTGTTCTGCCAAGCTCTTTGCGTACGTCTATATATTCATCGTAAGCTTTTTGTAAAAGCTCATCTTCAAATTTAACATCGTCTATGACGGTCAAGAATGTTGTGTGACGGCAGTGGTCAGACCAATAGGTGTCTATCATGCGTATTTCGGTGATAGTCGGCTCTCTGCCCTCCGACTTGAAATAGCTTTGGCAAAAAGCAATATCATCGGTATCCATGGCAAGACCCATGTCCGAGACGAATTTTTCAAGTCCGTCTCTGTCGAGAGACAGAAATCCGTCAAGCGTTTTGACCGTGGTCGGTATATCGTAGTCCGTCATAAGCGTTTCGGGCTTTTCAAGCTTCGCTTCACGGGCTTCAACGGGGTTGATGACATACTTCTTTATTTCGGCGACATCGCTTTCACTAAGCTCACCGTAAAGTCTGTATATCTTTGAAGAACGGACTGTCGGGCGTTCGCCTCTTGATATTATCTGAATACACTCAGCCGCACTGTTTGCTCTTTGGTCGAACTGACCGGGGAGGTATTCGACGGAAAAAACAACAGCGTCGTCATCGGGCAACTCGCTTGAAGCTATATCAAGCTGAGGCTCGGAAAAGACGGTTTTAACGGCATAGCCGAAAAGCTCCTCGGTGATGTTTTCGGCATCGTAGCAGTTGAAAATTCTGACATTCTCTATGCCTTTAATGCCAAGCAAGCCTTTTGCATCGGAAAGCAACGCTTTAGCCTCATTTGCAAGCTCGGGCTTCTTTTCAACATAAATTCTGTAAACCATGCTCAGTTTTCCTCCAATGCTTTTAATGCTTTAGCGCCGATGTCGTTTCTGTAAAAGCTGTTATCGAAGTGTATCGTTTTGACTTTTTCATAGGACATTTTAATTGCGCTTTCTAATGTGTCGGCAACGCTTGTGACACCCAAAACTCTGCCGCCGTTTGTGACAAGCTTTCCGTCTGAAAGTGAAGCTCCTGCGATATATGTATCATCTAAGACAGTTTCGGGAATGTTTATTTCAAATCCTTTTTCGTATGCGGTGGGGTAGCCCTCAGATGCCATAATGACACAGCAAGCGTTTTCGTCGCCGAATTTGACCTCTGTCTCCGAAAGCTTCTCGTTTGTCACAGCTTGCATTACAGTGAGAAGATCGCTCTTGAGAAGCGGCAAAACGACCTGCGTTTCGGGATCTCCGAAGCGGCAGTTATACTCTATGACCTTCGGGCCTTTTTCTGTTATCATGAGTCCGAAATAAAGACAGCCCTTGAATGTTCTGCCCTCTGACCTCATCGCTTTTATCGTCGGAATGAATATCTTTTCCATACATTCATCGGCGACCTCGCTTGTGTAATACGGATTCGGTGCTACAGTGCCCATGCCGCCCGTATTAAGACCCGTGTCATTGTCGCCCGCACGCTTGTGATCCATTGAGGATATCATCGGAACGACAGTGTTTCCGTCGGTGAACGAGAGCACGGATACCTCCGGCCCTGTTAAAAATTCCTCAATAACGATGCTGTCGCCGCTCTTGCCGAACTGCTTATCCTGCATTATCGAGATGACAGCCTGCTTCGCCTGTTCACGTGTCTCGGCGATGATAACACCCTTTCCGAGAGCCAGACCGTCGGCTTTTATAACTGTCGGTACGGGCGCAGTGTCAAGATAGGCGAGAGCCTGCCCGATATCGTCGAATGTCTCATATTCGGCAGTCGGTATCCCGTACTTCTTCATAAGATTCTTGGAAAACACCTTACTGCCCTCGATTATCGCAGCCGCCTTATTCGGGCCGAAGCAGGGTATACCGCAAGCTTCAAGCTTATCGACAAGACCCAAAACAAGCGGATCGTCGGGGGCTACAACAGCGTAATCTATCTTTTCTTTTATCGCAAATTCGGTGATACTCTCAATGTCGGTAGCCTTGATGTCAACGCAAACGGCATCTCTCGCTATACCGCCGTTACCGGGAGCAGCATAAACGGTATCGACCGATTTGTTTTCTTTTATCTTTTTAATTATGGCGTGTTCTCTGCCACCGCCGCCTACAACTAATATTTTCATGTCAACCTCTTAGTGATGGAATAATCTCATGCCCGTGAATGACATGACCATATTGTATTTGTTACAGCAGTCGATAACGATGTCGTCTCTTATCGATCCGCCCGGCTCGGCTATATACTTAACGCCGCTTCTCTTGGCTCTTTCGATGTTGTCATCAAACGGGAAGAAAGCGTCTGAGCCTAAAGCCACACCGTCTATCGTGGCGAGGTAAGCCATCTGTTCTTCACGGGTGAAACGCTCGGGCTTCTCGGTGAAGTATTTCTCCCAGTTTCCGTCGGCGCAGACATCTTCTTCGTTTTGATTGATATATCCGTCAATGACGTTGTCTCTGTCGGGACGTCTGATTTCCGGCTTGAACGGGAGAGCTAAAACCTTCTCGTGCTGACGCAAGAACCATGTGTCGGCTTTTGTGCCTGCGAGTCTTGTGCAGTGGATTCTCGACTGCTGACCTGCGCCAACGCCTATTGCCTGTCCGTCAACAGCATAGCAGACCGAGTTTGACTGAGTATATTTAAGCGTGATAAGCGAAACGATAAGGTCACGCACTGCACTGTCGGGCAAGTCCTTGTTATCGGTGACAATATTTTGAAGAAGCTCTCTGTTTATTTTGAAGTTGTTTCTTCCCTGTTCAAAGGTGATACCGAAAACCTGCTTGGTTTCTGTCTCGAACGGTACATAATTCGGGTCAATTTTAACTATGTTGTAGTTGCCCTTTCTCTTTGACTTGAGAATTTCCAAAGCCTCCGGCTCATATCCCGGAGCGATTATTCCGTCTGATACCTCACGGGCGATAAGCTTCGCTGTCGTGACGTCGCAGACATCGGAAAGTGCGACCCAGTCACCGAAGGAGCACATACGGTCTGTGCCTCTTGCTCTTGCATAGGCGCAAGCGAGAGGTGAAGCATCTAAGTCCTCTATATCGTCAACGAAGCAAGCCTTTTTAAGCTTGTCCGAAAGAGGAATACCGACAGCCGCAGACGTGGGGCTGACGTGCTTAAACGAGGTTACTGCCGGCAATCCGAGCGCCTCTTTAAGCTCCTTGACAAGTTGCCATGAATTGAAGGCATCGAGGAAGTTTATATATCCGGGTCTGCCGCAAAGTATCTCTATCGGCAAGTCGCTTCCGTCTTGCATATAGATCTTAGACGGCTTTTGATTGGGGTTACATCCGTATTTAAGCTCAAATTCCTTCATAGTTATTCTCCTTATACGTTTTTATTAACTATTCTCGTCTCGTAATTTCCCGTCTCAAGATCAATGTATCTGACGAAAAGTGAGACCTTGTTATCCGAATTGAGGTTTTTCCAAATGATATTTGTCATCGTGTCGATATCGGCATCGGGAAGCTCAAGAGTTTTCGGCTCGCCCTCAAAGCTCGGGAGGGGATTGCCGTCGCACTTATATGTGTGAATGAATTTTGCTTTTCCCGCAATGGGATTTGAGTATGCGTAGGTGTATCTCTGACATGAGGAGGGATCTCCGTCAGCCGACTTTAAGATCGACATAGCGTAATTCATATTGCCGTTTTCAAGTCTGATAATGCCTGAAATTCTCGGCGTGAAGTTCGGCGCATCATCTTCAAATTCACGGGTACGAAGCGCCTGTTCAAATGTCATCTGTCTGTCCATAAGCTCATAGACCGTGTCGGTCTGATCGCCGTTTGTCACTATTGTCTTGTTGCCCAATACTCTAACGGGCGCATAGATGATAAGGTGCGGATCTGTCATTTTCGATTCGTCGAACGCTTGAGTTCTGATGCCCTCGCCGTCCTCAACGAACACACGGTTGCGGCTGTTTTCGCTGCGACCCATGATGAAATAAGCCGTGACGGCTTTCTTTCCGTCTGCGCTTTTGCCGATGATTATTCCTCTGCCGTGGTATGCAAGTGAGTTAAGCTCGTTTTCGATAGTCTTTACTTCCATGTCAGCAACCTCTCTTTACTTTTTTATATGTACTCTTGAATTTACGATTTCGATTTTGTCTTCGCATAAAAGTCTGACCGCTTCGGGGAGTATCTTCCATTCCGCCTGCTCCATGATACGCCTTTGGAGAGTTTCGGGAGTGTCGTCCTCCTCGACCTCGACCGCTTTTTGAAGAATTATCGGCCCGGCATCACACTCGGCGGTTACAAAATGGACTGTCGCACCCGACACCTTAACGCCTTTTTTCAGCGCTTCCTCATGCACTCTGAGACCGTAATAGCCTTTTCCGCAAAATGACGGAATCAAGGCAGGGTGAACATTCACCATTTTAAACGCAAACTTATCGCATACGTTTTCATCAAGTATCGTCATGAAGCCTGCGTATACTATTATATCGGCTTTTTCCTCTGTCAATATGTCACGCATGGCGATACTGTATTGAGCGATATCGGAAAAGTCACGTCTTTGTAATACCCTTGTTTTGATTCCGTTGTCCTCGGCTCTTTTTAAGGCGTACGCATCGGCTTTTGATGAAATGACACAGGTTATCTTTCCGTTGCCGAGCTTGCCTTGCTTTTCCGAATCTATAAGCGCTTGAAGATTTGTTCCGCCGCCCGAGACCAGAACGACTATATTTTTTGTATTATTCAATGATAACACCCTCATCCGATTTAATAACAGTTCCGATAATATAAGCGTCCTCACCGTTTGCCTTGAGAATTTCGAGAGCCTTCTCGGCGTCCTCCTTTGCGACGGTGACACTCATTCCGACACCCATGTTAAAGGTGTTGAACATATCTCTTTCGGGAATATTGCCTTTCTCCTGTATCAGCTTGAATATCGGGAGAATTTTAAGCGATGCCTTGTTTACCTTTACCGAGTATCCGTCGGGCAGTGCTCTGGGGATATTCTCATAAAAGCCGCCGCCCGTGATATGAGATACGGCTTTGACGTTTACGCTGTCAAACAAAGCGAGCATTGATTTGACATAAATCTTTGTCGGAGTCAGCAAAGCTTCGCCCAAGGATTTGCCGTCAAGCTCGGACATCGGCGAGGTGAGGTCGGCGCTCTCGATATCAAACACCTTGCGTACCAATGAAAAGCCGTTTGAGTGAACGCCTGTTGAAGCCAAAGCGATAACGGTGTCGCCCTCTCCGACAGTGTTTTTGTCAAGCATTTTCGACTTGTCAACTATGCCTGTGCAGTAGCCTGCGAGGTCATAGTCGTCCTCCGGCATAAGCCCCGGATGCTCTGCGGTCTCACCGCCTATTAAAGCGCAGCCCGACTGAACACAGCCCTCGGCAACGCCGCTGACGATATCGGCTATCTTTTCGGGGAAATTCTTTCCGCAAGCGATATAGTCAAGGAAGAAAAGCGGCTTCGCTCCGCAGCAGATGATGTCGTTGACACACATTGCCACGCAGTCTATACCGATAGTGTCATGCTTATCAAGAAGCATTGCAAGCTTTATCTTAGTGCCTACTCCGTCTGTTCCCGAAACTAAAACGGGCTGAGAGATTCCGCTGAGGTCAAGACCGAAGCAACCGCCGAAGCCGCCGACATCATCAAGACAGCCCGAGGTCTTTGTCCTTGCTATATGCTTTTTCATAAGCTCGACCGATTTGTAGCCTGCGGTTATATCTACTCCCGCCTCAGCGTATGAGGCGGACTGGGATTTATTTATCATGATATTTATTCCTTTCCGTTCCAGCAATAGGTGCAAAGCTCACACTCGTCAAGACCGATTGCTTCTATAATGCCCTCAAGGGACTGAAATTCCAGAGATGCGAAATTGAATTTGTCGCATATTGCTTTGCGAAGCGCTTTGCCTCTTTCGGTTTCACCGTTTGAGTATTCCTCAATATGATTGAAGCCCTCCTCGCCCTCAAGCTCCATGATGACTCGGCGAGCGATAAGCTCCATGTCATCTGTCGAGCGAGAGAAGTTGAGATATTTACAGCCATACATGATCGGAGGACAAGCCGAGCGCATATGAACAGCCTTAGCTCCGTTTTCATAGAGAAACTCGACCGTCTCTCTCAGCTGTGTTCCTCTGACGATAGAGTCGTCAACGAAAAGCAGGTTTTTATCTTTTATAAATTCGTGAACGGGTATCTGTTTCATCTTTGCAACTCTGTTGCGTTCCGACTGCATGGCAGGGATAAAACTTCTTGACCAAGTCGGTGTGTACTTAATAAAAGCACGGGCAAATTTTTTGCGGCTCTGGTTAGCGTAGCCGATGGCGTGGGGAGTTCCGGAATCGGGAACTCCGCCGACATAGTCAACATCGAGAGCCACTTTGTTTTTTTCGTCCTGCTTTGCCATGATTTCGCCGTTTCTGCAACGCATGGCTTCAACGTTGACACCCTCATATGTCGCTGTCGGATAGCCGTAATAGCTCCAAAGGAATGAGCAGACACGCTTTTTCTTGCCGCCCTTTGCGAGAACGGTCAGGCTGTTTGGTGTCAGCTTGACTATCTCGCCCGGCTCAAGCTCTTTTTCGTCGCTGTATCCGAGCTTTTGATAAGCGAACGATTCAAACGAAGCGGCGTAGCCTATCTCGCTTTTTCCGATAAGCAGGGGTATTCTGCCGACTTTGTCACGGGCGGCTATAATTGAGCCGTTACTCGTGAGGATCAAAATTGAGCAAGTGCCGTCAATAAGCTGTTGAGCGTATTTGATGCCGTCGGCGAAATTTTCTTTTTGGTTTATGAGTGCGGCGACGAGCTCAGTGGTGTTTATCTTACCGCCGGTCATCGCATCGAAATATCCGCCCGGCATATTAAGACATTCATCTATAAGAACATCGACGTTGTTGATTCTTCCTATAGTGCAAATAGCGTATGTTCCGAGGCTTGAACGAATGAGCATAGGCTGAGGGTCGGTGTCGCTTATACATCCGATAGCCGATGTACCCTTCATTTCGCTGAATATGCTTTCAAACTTTGTTCTGAAAGGTGAGTTTTCAATATTATGTATTTTTCTTTGCAGTCCGATCTCTTTGTCGAATGCGGCAAGACCGCCACGGCGAGTGCCGAGATGTGAATGATAGTCCACACCGAAGAACACATCGGCCATGCAGTCTTGAGTTGAGGTAATTCCGAAAAATCCGCCCATATTATCCTACTTTCTTTATTATCCCGCTGAACTTTGACCTGTTTTTTGTACGGGAAGCTTTGTTCGGACTTTTAATTTCGAGTCGAATCAAAGCCGGTGTAATGTCGAATTTTGTTGAGTTTGGATATCAGTCACCGAAAACTCTCTTCATCATTTCGCCGTATGCGGCTTCGACACCGCCCATGTCACGTCTGAAGCGATCCTTATCAAGCTTTTCGTTTGTGTCAGCGTCCCAAAAGCGACAGGTATCGGGAGAGATCTCGTCAGCCAAAACGATAGTGCCGTCAGAGAGTCTGCCGAACTCAAGTTTGAAGTCGACAAGCTTAACGTTGAGAGAGAGGAAATACTCCTTCAATACTTCGTTGACCTTGAAAGCCATTGACTTTATCGTTTCGATCTCCTCCTTTGAAGCGAGACCTAAAGCGAGAGCGTGATATGAGTTGATGAGAGGATCGTGGAGGTCGTCGTTTTTATATGAAAATTCGATCGTAGGCTCGCTGAAAACTATGCCCTCGTCAACACCGTAGCGCTTGGCGAAAGAGCCGGCGGAGATGTTGCGGATTATAACCTCAAGCGGAACTATGGATACCTTTTTAACGACTGTTTCACGGTCATTGAGCTCCTCAACATAGTGGGTGGGAACGCCCTGTTTTTCAAGAAGCTTGAAAAGGAAGTTTGACATTCTGTTGTTTACAACACCCTTGCCTGAGATAGTGCCTCTCTTGAGACCGTCAAGCGCTGTTGCATCGTCCTTATATGAAACGATAACAAGCTCGGGATCGTTTGTTGAATAAACCTTTTTTGCTTTGCCTTCATAAAGTTGAGTTACCTTTTCCATTTTTAGAAACCTCCGTTAATTAAAATCTTTTTCTATATTACTGTTCTTTTCAAGAACTGCTTTTGCATCATTTTCACGCTTTTTGTCAAGCTTTTCGGCGAGCGCTTTATCTTCAACCGCAATTATCTGAGCGGCTAAGAGTGCTGCATTTGCTCCGCCGTTTACCGCAACGGTGGCAACGGGGATACCTGTCGGCATCTGAACTGTTGACAAAAGAGCATCAAGACCGTCAAAGCTTGCAGACTTGCACGGTATACCTATGACGGGCAAAGTCGTGTTTGCCGCCAAAGCTCCTGCCAGATGAGCCGCCATGCCTGCTGCCGCAATTATAGCGCCGAAGCCGTTCTCTCGGGCATTAAGGGCAAAATCACGAGCCTCGTTGGGCGTACGGTGAGCGGAATAGACGTGAACCTCGAACGGAACGCCGAGCGCACTTAAGACATCGGTCGCCTTTCTTATGACGGGCAGATCGCTGTCGCTGCCCATGATTATTCCAACTTTTTTCATAGCTTTCACCTCAATAAAAAAATAAAAGGGCGCACTTAAACATACGGTGTTCAAGTGTGCCCAGACGGTCGGCTTGTATATACGCTTTGCTCCCATAGTGGTGCTCCACTTGATATCCGTCAGTTGCAAAGAGCAGTACAATTCTGTACACTGAAAGTATATCATTTCACGGAGTTTGTGTCAAGGAATTACAAAATTTTCGGCGAATCCCACAGTTTTAAAAGGCACTGTATATATATTGTATATATATTCTGACTGCTTGGGGTGAAACCCGCCCGCTTCGCCGTTGCAGGAAGCTTGACAAGAAGAAAACCGAAAAGCTTATCAAAGCACGTCTCGGCAACCGCAAACCGAAATTCCGCTATTCAAAAATAAAAGTGTTTGCTATTTTAAACATTATGTGATAAAATGAAATGATTTAAGCTGACAGGAGAGTCTGAATTGAAAAATAAAGTAATAATCGTCGGAGCAGGTGCGGCAGGACTTATGGCGGCTGTTTCGGCTTGTGAAAACGGAGCGGACACGGTCATGATAGAAAGAAATGAGCGTGTCGGAAGGAAAATAATGATAACAGGCAAGGGCAGATGCAATGTCACGAATAATTGCACTCTTGTCAATGATCTCATAGCTAATGTGCCGACTAACGGAAGATTCCTCTATAGTGCATTCACAAGATTTATGCCGATAGACACAATGGAATTTTTTGAAAATGAGGGTGTTGAGCTTAAAGTCGAAAGAGGAAACCGAGTTTTCCCCGTGTCCGATAAGGCGTCGGATATAGTCGATGCGCTTAACAATGCGACACAAAGACTCGGCGCAGAGCGTATACACGGCAGAGTATCAAAGCTTATCACAAATGACGGTGCGGTATGCGGTGTTGAGCTTGACGACGGAGAAAAAATTCTCGGTGACAAGGTCATCGTATGCACGGGCGGTAAGTCTTATTCAGCCACAGGTTCATCGGGAGACGGCTATAAATTGGCTTCCTCCGTGGGGCATACCGTCATAGAGCCGAAGCCGTCACTTGTTCCGATCGTCGCTCATGAAGGCTGGTGCAGTGATGCGCAGGGGCTTTCTCTGAGAAATGTTGAGATCACGGTCTATGATGCCGAGAATTACAAAGAAGTCTACCGTGAATTCGGCGAAATGTTATTTACGCATTTCGGCGTATCCGGACCGCTCATTCTCAGTGCAAGCACGCATATGAGGGAGCTTGGAAAGAAAAAATACGAAATATATATAGATCTCAAGCCGGCGCTTACCTTTGAACAGCTTGACAAGAGAGTTCAAAGCGACTTTTTAGAGTTCGCAAACAAAAACTTCATAAACTCTCTCGGAAAGCTTTTGCCGCAGAAAATGATTCCTATTATAGCGAAATTAAGCGGTATAAAGCCGACAACAAAGACCAACCAAATAACGAAAGAGATGCGACATAAGCTTGTTGATCTTTTGAAGAGTCTTAAAGTCACGGCGATAGATTTCAGGCCGATAGATGAAGCCATAGTTACATCGGGCGGAGTCAAGGTCAGTGAGATAGACCCCAAAACCATGGAATCGAAGCTCATCAAGGGCTTGTATTTTGCCGGAGAAGTTATTGATGTTGACGCTTACACGGGCGGATTTAATCTTCAGATAGCTTTTTCAACAGGACATCTTGCAGGCGAGAGTGCGGCATTCGGCGAATGAACCGGTGCAGCCTCCGAATTAACTGCTAAATCCAAAACTAAGCAGCGGGGCGAGTGCTTGGCACCCCCTCGCCGACGCTCGGGGGTACACACGCCCTCGCCGTTACGCTCGCTTCGCTCGCTACTCACAGGAGGACAACATGAAAATCATAAACATAGCAATAGACGGCCCGGCAGGCGCAGGAAAAAGCACGATATCAAGACGAGCCGCCGAAAGACTCGGATATATCTATATAGACACAGGTGCGCTTTACAGAACTGTCGGAGTCAATGCATTGAGAAAAAATATTGATATGCAAAGCGATGAAGCCATAGCGTCAATATTGCCCGAAACAAAGGTCGAGCTGAAATTTGTCGGCGGCGAACAGAAAATGTTCCTTTGCGGCGAGGACGTCTCAAAGGAAATAAGACTTCCCGAGGCATCAATGGCGGCTTCAAGAGTGTCGGCAGTGCCGGAGGTGAGAGCGTTTTTGTTCGATCTTCAGCGCAATATAGCCGCAGAAAACAATTGCATAATGGACGGCAGAGACATCGGAACGGTAGTGCTTCCGAATGCTCAGGTCAAAATTTTTCTTACGGCTTCGCCCGAACGCAGAGCCGAGAGACGTTGCAAGGAGCTTTTGGAAAAAGGCATAGAAGCGAAATATGACGACGTGCTTTCGGATATAGTCAAGCGAGATTACGACGATTCACACAGAAAGATAGCGCCGCTTAAACCTGCCGAGGATTCTGTGACGGTCGACACAAGCGACATAGGTCTTGAAGAATCCATAGAGCGTGTCATACAGGTCATAAAAGACGGAACAGGCGGTAAAGCCGAATGATCAACAGCAGGATAAAGTTAGCTGAGACCGCAGGCTTTTGCTTCGGCGTGAACAGAGCGGTCGATATGCTTTATAAAATGGTCGGCGACGGTGAAAAGGTATGCACCTTAGGGCCGATAATCCATAATCCGCAGGTGATAGGCGACCTTGAAAAAAAGGGCGTTATAATTGCCGATGAGCCGAAGGATACTCCCGAGGGGTACGTTATAGTTATCCGTACGCACGGAGTGACCGAGCGAACGGTAAACGAGATAGAAGCACTCGGCAGGCGATACATAAACGCAACCTGTCCGTTCGTTATGAAGATCCATAAGATAGTCAGAGAACATTCTCTTGAAAATACCGTCACGCTGATAGCCGGTGACTCGCATCATCCGGAGGTTCAGGGCTTCAGAAGTCATTGCAAGGGCGAATCGTATGTATATAAAAACAGCGATGAACTCGAAATCTTGCTGGAAAAACACGGAAATTTTTCGGAAAAAGAGCAAATTTGTGTCGCTCAGACGACTTTTTCGGTAAAAGAATGGGAAAAATGTTTAAAAATTCTCAAAATTCACTGTACAAATCGAAAGATATTTGATACAATATGCAGTGCAACTAATGAACGGCAGAAAGAAGCAGAGCAGTTATCACTTGAATGTGATGCGATGATAGTCGTTGGGGGCAGGACAAGCTCCAACACATTTAAATTAAAAACGGTGTGTGAAAAAAATTGTCCGACTTATCTTATTGAAACCGCAGATGAGCTTGAAAACATCAGCTTTGACGGCTTCAACTTGATTGGGGTAACAGCGGGCGCATCAACTCCCGCAGGTATTATAAAGGAGGTACTTTTTACCATGTCCGAAATTTTGAACGAACAGACACCAAATTCAGAAGAAATGAGCTTTGAGGCAGCACTGGAGGAATCATTGAAGTCAATGAGCACCGACCAGAAAGTGCTTGGCGTTGTTGTAGGTATTGCACCTAATGAGATACAGGTCGATATCGGCAGGAAATACGCTGGTTTCATCCCTGCGGAGGAATACAGCAACGACCCGACTGCCGATCCCGCAAAAGAGCTTAAGATCGGCGACGAGCTTAATCTCATCATTATGAAGACGAACGATGTTGAAGGCACGATCATGCTTTCTAAGCGCCGTTACGATTCTATCGCAGCTTGGGACGATATTATCAAGGCCGAGGAGGAGCAGACGATCCTCGAAGGCACTGTTGCAGAGGTCATCAAGGGCGGTATACTCGTTTACACAATGGGCGTCAGAGTCTTCATTCCCGCTTCACTCACAGGCCTCGGTCGTGACGAGGAGCTTGACAGCCTTAAGGGCAGCAAGGTCAGATTCAGAATCATCGAAGTCAATCAGCAGAGAAGAAGAGCAGTCGGCTCTATCCGCTCGGTCATCAGAGAAGAACGCAAGGCTGCAAGAGAAGCCTTCTGGGAGAACGTACAGGAGGGTCAGACCTTCACAGGTGCGGTTAAGTCTCTCACTTCCTACGGCGCATTCGTTGACATCGGCGGCGTTGACGGCATGATACATATTTCAGAGCTGTCATGGACAAGAATCAAGCATCCGTCAGAGGTAGTAAACGTCGGCGACACAGTCGAGGTTTACGTTAAGGCTCTTGACCGTGAGAACAAGAAGATCTCTCTCGGTTACAAGAAGATCGAAGACAATCCGTGGGAGATCCTCAAGAGAGATTATCCCGTCGGAACAGTTGTTGACGCAACGGTTGTCGGCATGACAACATTCGGCGCATTCGCTAACATCATCCCCGGCATCGACGGTCTTATCCACATTTCACAGATCGCCGACAAGCATATCGCAAAGCCGCAGGATGCTCTCAAGATAGGCGAGGAGGTTAAGGCTAAGATCACAGAGATCGACTTCGAGAAGAAGAGAGTCAGCCTTTCTATCCGTGCTCTTATCGAGGCTGAAGAAGCCGAGCTTAACGAGGAAGCAGCCGAGATCATCGCAGCAGCTGAGGAAGACGTAGCCGAAGAAGCTGTTGAGGACGTAGCAGAAGAAGCTGTTGAAGCAGCAGAAGCTGTCGAGGCTGAATAATTTTAAGGTACACTTGAAATTACATCTAATGGGTCGCCTTTGCGGCATCAATTAGGAATTTTCAATTTCCGAAATAATCGGCATAACTTACTGCAATGTAGGTTATGCCGTTTTTCATGCTTACAGGCTCTCGTTCCCGACACCTTTTCCGACTTGCAGACATCAATTCTTTCTGCGAAACTTCCAATGATCTCAAAAGCAAGTTCTTTAATATCCGTGTATTTTCATATTGCTTTGAGAAAAGAGACGGATATAGCGACAAATTTATGAATTTGTTTTCAAAAGCTTTAAAGTATATGAACTTTATTTTAAAAACTATTGACAAATCATAAATAATCGTAGTATTATTAAGCCGATGAGTAAACTCATTAGAATAATTTAAGGAGATGCTATTATGGATTTTTCGAAAATTTCAGACATTTTTGTTGAGATCATGAGCTATGTTTTCGCTCTTCTTGCAAGAGTTGGCGTAGAAGTTCCCGATTTCATCTTTGGCGAAGTTGAGCCCCGCGCATAAGCTGCATAGCTAACTAAGCTTGAAAAGAACGGTTCTTCAACGGAAGAACCGCTTTTCTTTTACCTGTGTTTTCTGAAAATATCTGCAAGGCTGTCGCCTTGCGAGTGGATTTAAGCCGCAAAGCGCCGAAAATGCGCCGTTTTAGGCGACTTCGGATATGACTTCAATGCTTATGTATTTTCCCTTGTTTTTGCCCTTATGAGTCAAAACAAGGGAAACTTTTTGTTTAGGCTTCCCCCAACCACCTTATTGTGACACAGTATAACCAAGACCTTGCAGAATGGAAACAGGCACTCAAGAATGGACAGAAGCCTATGGAAAAACAGCTTAGACCACCCACCAAACAAAGTGTGTAATGACTCAAACAATTACAGGCTGAGAGCAAATAGAATTATCAGCCGAAGCAGAGAAAGAAATACAAAGACAGGGACAGATAATTACGACATATGAAATTGACACCGCAGGGCGACCTGCCTTGCGGTCTTACATATATATGAGCATAATAAAACACCCTGCAAGATTTTGCCTTGCAGGGCGTTTTATTACTTAAAAAAATTTTTTATTGCAATTAGTTTTATCGATCCCACTCATATGCGAGCTTTGGTCCTCCATCAAAAGTAATTAGACCACAATATTCAAATCCTTCACGTACAAGAATATGCTGCATTACTTTGTTTT
>CAYZOU010000013.1:0-50600 GCA_964480405.1 uncultured Faecalibacterium sp.
ATCCTGACGGATTTGCGAGCATTTTAACGAAGCAGTTGCGGCATTTATCCGAAATTAATTTTGCAGTCTAAAACGAGAAAAACGCAACAGATTGCACTCAATCTGTTGCGTTTTTGATGCAAAGCAGTTTTTCAAGGATAGATTTCCGACACAGCATTGGCGAAAATATACCTTGAAAAACCGTATTGTGTTTGACTTCCGTCAGCTTACCCGTTCGTTTCGTTGACCATCGAGCCGTCTCTGAAAAACAGCGAAATACACCAGATTCCCGCAAGAGCGATCACCGTATAGATGATCCTGCTGACTACGGCATCCTGACCGCCGAATATCCAAGCAACGATATCAAACTTGAAAAGTCCGATGCTGCCCCAGTTTAAGGCACCGATTATTGTCAGCGCCAACGATATCTTATCTAACATCTGATTTCACTCCTTTTTTTCATATTATGGAGCGAAATTTCAATTTTATACAATAATTTTAATTTGTTTCAATTGCCATAATGCGACTGCCGAGTATCGAATTGACAGTCTTGAAGCCGTTCTTCTTGTAGAAAGCTATCGCACCCTTATTACCCTCGCCTGCGCTGAGCATAAGTCCCTTGACACCGCTTTGATGCAAGTGCTCTTTAAGTGCGGTTATAAGTGCCGTACCGCCGCCTTTTCCTTGAAAACTCGGTGAGATGTCGATATGCAAATGCGCCGGATATTTATCTTTGTAAAGCCCGTGAAGGAACATTTCGTATCTTGACATCAAGCTGTATTTATAGCCGAGCTGTAATATTCTCGGTGAGTAAAATTTGCTCATATTTTCCGCATACGTCACAAAATCCTTCGCACAGATAACATAGCCTTGAGCGACGTCGTTGTCATCAGTCAGCACAAAACAGCTTTCCGGCTCAAACTCTATGTAGTAATCGTTATACATATAGTATAGAAATTTTCTGTCCTTTTCCTTTTCGGTCGAAAGTCCCGAGGTTTCAAGACAGATCCTTCTGACGTCGTTTTTGTCTCTGTGTTCATAAGGTCTTACGTTAGCCATAAATATGTCCTCCCCACAAATCGCAAGCGCTTGTTGAAACGCCCTTAGCTCCGCTTTTTATAGCGTTGATAACATCTTCTTTTTCGCTGATAAGTCCGCCCACAATAATAGGTACGTCAAGCTGTGTGCAAAGCTTACGTGTTATTCTCGGCATTATGCCGGGCATTATTTCGACAGCATCCGGTGCGATTGACGCCGAGGCTTTGACCGTGGTGTCTATTGAGAGCGAATCTATTATAAACAAGCGCTGAACTGTCAAAAGTCCGAGCTGTTTAGCGCATTTCAGCTGACTGTTCTTTGTCGAGATGATACCGTCGGGCTTTATTTCCTCATAGATATATTTGAGTGCTGTTGCATCTCGTGAAAAGCCGTCGATAAGATCAACGTGTATAAATATTATCTTGCCCTTGGATTTTGCTTTTTCGACGATCGACTTTAGATTGAATATGTCACCGCAAAGTAAAAATACTACCTCACACTCGGAGTTGAGCGCCGCTTCGAGGTTGTCAAGACTTTTGACTGTCGCTATGACCGGATTGTTTTGCATTTTCTCAAGAAATAGTTTTTTCATTAATTCCGCTCCTTATCCCTCAAGTGCTTTTTCAAGCTGCTCTCTTATTTCATTCGTACCCTCACCGTTTAGCGCCGAGAACGCTATAACTCCGATTTCGCCGTATTCGGCAACGACGGAGCATATTTTCATCATCATGTCGGCTCGCTGAGTTTTGTTGAGCTTATCGCTTTTTGTCAAAATAACTATGAATTTCTGTCCCGTTTCAGACAGAAATTTGAGCATATCAAGGTCATCCTTGGTCGGCATATGGCGCATATCCAAAAGCTGAACGACAAGTCTTATGTCTCTGCCTGTTTTAAAATAGCTTTCCATAAGCCCTGCCCATCTGAGCTTTTCATCTCTTGACACCTTGGCGTAGCCGTAACCCGGAAGATCTGCAAAGCGGCAACAGTTGAGCTTAAAGAAGTTTATAGTGACCGTCTTTCCCGGCATTGAGCTGACTCTCGCTATATTTTTTCGGTTAAGCACCTTGTTTAAAAGCGAGGACTTTCCGACGTTTGATTTTCCGGCAAAAGCAATTTCCGGCATATCTGACGGTGTCAACTGATCCGGTCTGCCAAAAGATGTCTCAAATTGTACAGATTCATACTTAATCATAACTTTTTCCTTTTCTATATCAGTGCTGTTGTGAATACCTCGGACACCGTGTGTACGGGAACAAATTCGAGTTTTTCTTTAACTGCATCGCTGATCTCGCTAAGGTCGGCTACATTCTCACTCGGTATAATGACCTTGTTTATTCCGTTTTTATATGCCGCCATGCTCTTTTCTTTCAGTCCGCCTATCGGCATGACTCTGCCCGTGAGCGAGATCTCACCCGTCATGGCTATGTCGCCTCTGACTTTCCTTCCGCTGAGAGCCGACAAAAGCGCTGTTGAAAGAGTTACGCCCGCCGATGGGCCGTCCTTTGGAACTGCGCCTTGCGGCACATGAATATGGATATCCTTATTCTTATAGAAATCTTTATCAATGCCGTATTCACTGCTGACACTTCTGACTAAGCTGACTGCCAATTTAGCAGACTCGTTCATCACGTCTCCTAAATTTCCCGTTATCTCAATCTTGCCCGTACCGTCTAAAGCTATGGCCTCGACTTCGAGCATTTCGCCGCCGACAGCTGTCCACGCAAGGCCGTTGACAGCACCGACTTTGTCGCTTTTATCGGCATAGCTGATAATTTTCGGATCGGATAAAAATGTGTCTAAATTTTTCGCCGTAACGCTGACTTTTTCTTCGCCCTCAACTATTTTCACCGCCGCTTTACGGCAGACTGCGGCTATCTTCTTTTCAAGCTCACGCACACCGGCTTCTCTTGTGTATTTCTCGATTATCTCGCCGACAGCCGACTTGGCAAATCTGAAATTCGATGTATTCAAGCCGTGGAGCTTCATTTGCTTTTTGATGAGATGCTTTGTCGCTATGTTAAGCTTTTCCTCAAAGGTATAGCTTTCCATCTCGATTTTTTCCATTCTGTCATAAAGCGCCGCAGGTATTCCCGACGGGTCGTTCGCTGTGGTTATGAATATGGTTTTGCTCAAATCGAACGGAACTTCGATATAGTGATCGACGAATGCGTTATTCTGTTCGCCGTCGAGTACCTCAAGCAAAGCCGCCGCAGGGTCGCCCTTATAGTCGTGACCGAGCTTGTCTATTTCATCTAAAAGTATCAATGCGTTACTGCTTCCTGCTTGAGTCAATGCCGTCATTATTCTTCCCGGCATTGCGCCTATATACGTTTTTCTGTGTCCTCTTATTTCCGCCTCGTCATTCACTCCGCCGAGGGATATCCTCGCAAAGCTTCGCCCCATAGCCTTTGCCGCACAGCTTGCTATTGAGGTTTTGCCGACACCGGGAGGGCCAACCAAACAAATTATCTGATCGTTCGGCTCTGCGCCTAATTTTCTTATGCAAAGCGATTCTATAAATCTGTCTTTAACCTTTTTAATGCCGTAGTGATCCTTATCGAGTATACGTTTGGCTTTTTCTATGTCGTCGTTTTCTTTTGTGAATTTATTCCACGGCAACGCAAGGCAAGCGTCAAGATATGATCTTATAACATTCGCATCGGGTGAAAGCGGTTGAAGCTTGGCAAGCTTATCACATTCCTTCAAAAGCTTTTCTTCCGTCTTTTCGGGTAAGCCTAAAGCTATCACCTTTTCACGGTACTGCTCGCCCTCTGCGCCGTCCTCCTGTAACTCGGCGGCGATAACCTTCATTTCTTCACGCAGATAGTATTCACGCTCGGAATTGTCCAAACGCTCTCTGACCTTTGTGTCAATATCCGCTCTCAAGCCCTCGATTTCAATTATATCGCCGAGTGCGACAAGCAGTTTCTGCGCTCTGAATACGGCATTTGCCTCCTCGAGAACAGCTTGGCGTACCTCAAAATCGTCAATTGCGTTTCCTGCGATAAGGTCGGCAAGCTTTCCGAGCTGATTTGTGTCAAGCACGGCAATCAATACGTCTTTCGCAAGCTTATTTGTAATATTGACATATTCCTCGAACATATTTCTGAGGCTCTCGGTCAGCGCCTTGATATAATTGTCGTCGCTGTTCGGCTCTAAAGTGTCGAAAGTCTCGACCTCAGCCTCATAGTAACCGTCTTTATATTCTCTTGAAAGCATTTTCGCCCTTTCAAGACCTCTTATCACTATTCTGAGCTTTCCGTTTCCCGAGCCTTGAACCGTCTGTTCGACTGTCGCCACGACGCCGACCTTATAAAGCTCATCAAAGCTCGGATCCTCCGTCGCCAGATGCTTCTGAGCGGTCAAGAATATCCTGCCCGTTTCTCTGACGGCGGCGTTTATTGCATTTATTGATTTGGCTCTGCCGAGTTCAAAATGAAGCCTCATTTCTGGGAACACGACTATTCCCCTCAGCGGCACTATCGGCAGTCCTGATATTATTTCTGTCACTGACAAACACCATTCCTATTTTAATTTCACGGTAATTATACACTATACGACAAATTAAATCAATAGGAAAGTCGGTTTTTGAGGGAAAACCATGGCTGCGCAGCAAGGCGGCGCGGTAGCCGAAGGCAGTGCCGCCTTGCGCAAAGCCGAGGGGCTCGATGCCCCTCGGCTTTGCAAGGAAGTTATATTCAGATGAATCCGAAATCAGCGCAAATACCTAATTTGCGTTTCGGTCAGCTCAGCCTCTCGGCTGTCTGCAAAATTTAAGACTGATCAGCGGGGCGCTTGTTCGGCACCCACTCGCCTCCTTCGTCGGCTCGGGGTACACGCCCAACCGCCGTTACGCTCGCTTCGCTCGCTGATCGCATCATTTCAAACTGAGTATCTCCTCTATCGGACCTTTGAACGGCTCACAGAAAGGTATGTGCTTTGCGTTTTGATTTTTGACAAAGCTTGTATACAGCGCCATCTTTAAATTGTTGTTGCCTTGGAACTTGGATATCGTCTCTATAAGCAGCTCCTTCTTGTCCGCATTTTCCTTGCGAACGTAGTTGACAAGCTCAACCTCGACCGTCTCGTCTCTCTTGACCTTGAATATGTCAACCGAAACAAAGCCGTTAGTCTTGCTCGTAAGCTCAAGTCGCTTGTCGCCTCTCGTGACGATTATCTTGTCACAGCTTGTAACATCCTTGAACATCAATTCGAGATTTCTCTTTTCGGGAACTACGCTTGTGTCACCTGTCGGTGCGTTAATTGTAAATTTCAAAGCAGAGCCGCTTGCGAGAACCTTGAAACGTGTTATCGCATATTTTCCGTTTTTATATTCGTTGGTCTCGCCGTCGTCCTCATACATATCGAATTGATTCGAGCCTGCATAAATCGCTATCTGCATATCCGACGGGTTTGTCCAGTCGTTCGTGTCTGTATGTGCGCCCATCGGGATTATTGCGCCGGCTTTCGCCAAAACGGGAATGCTCGAAAGGTCTCTGTAGAGCGTATATTCCTTGCCGCCCTCATAAACTCTGCCGTTATAGATATCCGTATAGCGGCCCGACGGAAGCCAAACCTTGACTTTCGCCATGTTCGTCTTTGCGTTGCATTTTTCGGTTATCGGCGCAACGATGAGCTCCGAGCCGAAGAAATATTCGTTTTTATATTCGTACGCTTTCTTGTCCTCCGGATACTGATAATAAAGAGGCTCGCAAATCGCTATGCCGTCCTTGTGATTTCTATAGTTCATTGAGTAGATATACGGAAGCATTTTATGTCTGGTACGCAGGCAGTTTTCTGCTAAATTTGTAACCTCGCTCTTGAATTTCCACGGCTCTTTGCCCATAAATTCATTTTGAGTCGAGTGAAGTCTCATTATCGGGCTGTAAAGTCCGAACTGTACCCAACGGATATATAATTCGTCATCCTTGCTCCCGAAGCAGTGACCGCCTATATCATGACTCCACCATGTGTAACCGACGTTTGCCGCATTAGCCGTGAAATAAGGCTGGAAATCAAGACAGCCCCAGTTGACCGCCGTATCTCCCGAGAAGCCGAGAGGATAACGATGAGAGCCGATCTGAGCGTATCGTGAAAGGATAAGCGGACGCTTGTTTTCTCTTTGAGAGTAAAGGTAATGATAGTGATTCAATGCCCAAAGCGGATCAAGATTCTTTATCTTGGTATTCTTGCCCTGCTGCCAATCTATCCACCAAAAATCAACGCCCTGTTCCTCATAAGGCTTATGTAAAACATCAAAGTAAGCTTCAACAAACTTCTTGTTTGTTATGTCAAACGGTATGTGCTGTTTGGTTGTGGGATTTATGCCGACCTTTTCCGCAAATTCGGAATACATATCTTCAAAGGGACGAACTCCCTGTGAGGGATGAATGTTGAGCGTGATTTTGAAATTGCGATCTTTCAGCCACTTTAAGAAGCCGGGATAGTCCGGGAAAAGCTCGGTGTTCCAGCTGTAGCCAGTCCAACCGTCCGACTGAACAAGATTGCCGAGTGCCGCAGGCGGAAACTCCTTGAATTGGAACTTTCCGTCATCGCCGAAGCGCTTGAGATCGACCCAGTGCCAATCCATGTCAACCGTTGCGACGGTAATGGGGATTTTGCGGTCAATGAATTTCTGCATAAGGTCAATGTATTCCTGCTGACTGTATGCCTTATAGCGTGACCACCAGTTGCCAAGACAGTATCTCGGAACAAGCGGCACTTCACCGCAAAGCGCATACAAAGCGTTTATACAGCCTCTGTAATCATGACCGTAGGCGAAGTAATATTCGTCTTTTTCGGTAGCGCTTCTCTCTTTGATATCAAACTTATCCGTTAAAATATGCGATTTCGCATCGTCAAAGACAGTGACACCCTCCGTTGAAACAAGTCCTTCTTCAAGCTCTACCTCGCCTCTACTCATATCAAGGGTTCTGTATGTGCCTTTGAGATTGCCCTTATGCCAATCGGTGACACATTTTCCGCCCTCGAGCGTAATGCTTACCATTTTCTGCGCCTTTAAATCGTACTCAAAGCAAGTTTTATCTGTGACGATTTTGATGTCCCAGGCGTTTTGAACGATTTTAAATTCCGGTCTTGAAAAGTCTCTGAACCACACGCACTGTGTCGGCTCATCGGTGAAATGAGCGTTATTGTCGACCTCAACTCGCAAAAGTCTGTCTGAAAGTACGCTGAATCTTACCTTGCCTCTGACAATGACGTGACTTTGGGCTGTTGCGCTCTTGCTTTCAAAGGAAAGCTGCTCTTTAAAAAAATCTTTCGCCATATATTTTCTCCCTTTCAATTTTGTTTTTCAACAATTTTATATTCGTTGTCTATCCTGAAATACGGACACTGCTTATATGAGCCGTGCAAAAAATGCTCCATTTCGTCCATATCAATATCGACATCGCAAATGTTTTCGCCGTATTCCTCATCGAAAACATAATTCAAGCAAAATTCACAGTTTTTCTTATACATTGTGTCTCCTTATATCGTTTCTTCAAGATAGTCAAGCACCCTGATTATTCTGCCGTGTTCGAAATATATTCTCGGAACACGTCTTGCGAAACCGCAGATAAATTCATAGTTGAATGTTCCTGCGACCTCGCTCATTTCTTCAAAGGTTATCTCCTCGTTGCCGTCCTTTCCGAAAACGGTAACGATATCGCCTTGACACACATCGGGGATATTTGTTACATCGACCATCATCTGATCCATGCATATCCTACCGACGATCTTTGCTCTTTTGCCTCTTATCAAGACCTCGCCCTTTGATGAAAGCGACCTGTAATATCCGTCGGCGTACCCCAAAGAAACTGTTGCGATCTTAGTTCCTTTTTTTGCCGTATACGTTGAGCCGTAGCTGATGGGCGTGTCCTTCTTCACCGTTTTAACGTATACCACTCGGCTTTTAATTTCCATTGCGGGCTTCAAGTCGAGAGCTTCTCTGTTGACCTGATTTGACGGATAAAGTCCGTACATTACGATACCTGCTCTGACCATATCGAGATATCCGTCTGTCATATCGACAATACCTGCGCTGTTACAGATATGCTTTATCGGAATATGTATTCCTCTTTCTTCAAGCTCGGACAGAATATGAAAGAATTTTCTTTCCTGTTCGTTAGCCGAGGTTTTGTCCGCACTGTCGGCGCAGGCGAAATGAGAGAATATTCCCTCAATGTTTATATTCGGAAGCTTCGATATTCTTTCGATCTCATCAATGCTTTCGTCGTCGGAGTCAAAGCCTATTCTTCCCATGCCCGTGTCGATCTTTATGTGGATATTCGCCGTCATGCCGCACATAACGGCAACATCGGAAAGAAACTTTGCCGTTTCATATTGAAATATGGTCGTTGTTATACCGTATCTTAAAACGCCCTCGAAGTCACCCGGAAAAACATATCCCAAAATGAGTATCGGCTCGTTTATGCCGCCTTTTCTCAAGACGACCGCTTCACGGTAAGTCGAAACACCGAAGCCGTAAACCAGCTTTTCTTTGCTTAAATATCTCGCTATCGGAATTGAGCCATGGCCGTAACCGTCGGCTTTTATGATAGCTAATATCCTTGTGTCCTCGCCTACCCTGTTTTGAATCGCTTCAACATTGTGTCTGATATTATCAAGATTTATCTGAGCATACGCCCTTAAATTTTCAAACACTATATCACCCTGTTTCATTTGACAAAATCTTCAATAACGGCGATGTCTAAGCCGTCATAATCCTTCAAAAATTCAAGCAGCTGCTTGGCTATGGTCTTAACTCCGCCGACGCTGTCGCTTTCAATATTAAGCGGCATTATCGGATCGTGAACGCTGAGTCTGAGAAGAAACCAGCCGTCGCCGTTGTCCTTGGCGAAATTGACACGTATGCCCTCTCTGTTATCGTCGGCTGTTTCCCAACCGCAAGCACTTTCCGCATACCTTTCAAGCTCGGCAATGACCTTTTCGCCGTAAGCCTTGAAATCCTCGGGAATTATCTTGAATCTGAATTCCTTGGCCTCTGCCGGATCTTCAAGCTTTTCAATGAGAGAATCAAGCGTCTTGCCCTGTTTTCCCAGCTGCGCCGTCTTGACGATTATCTTCGTCATGAGATATGCGCCGTCATCAAGATAATAATTCTCCTTAAACGCCGCATGGCCCGATGTTTCCATCGCAAGCGGACAGTTTATTCCGCTCTCGTTAAGCTCGATCTGACGGTCGATGACGTTCTTATATCCTCTCTTGAATCTATAGTGTACGCCGCCGAGTGTCTGCTCAATGAACTTTTTAAGGCCGCTTGAGGTCACGCTGTCCGTGACGATCGTTCCGCCCTCGTTGCCCTCAAGAGCGATAAGGGAAGCGAGCGCAACAAGGCGGTTTCTGTTTATCTCGTTGCCGTTAGAATCAACACAGCCGGCTCTGTCAACGTCGGTATCGAATATAACTCCGAGGTCACATTTGCCCTCGACCGTGGCTTCACATATAGCTTTCATAGCTGTCGGATTTTCGGGATTCGGTATGTGATTCGGGAACATTCCGTCGGGCTCAAGATAACGGCTCGCCGAAACATCTGCGCCGAGAGGAGCTAAAACGTCTCTTGCAAAGAAGCCGCCGACGCCGTTTCCTGCATCAACTGCGATCTTATATCCTTTAAGCGGATGATCGTAGTCATCGGAAGCGACCTGCTCTTTTATCATGTTGCGAAGATTCTCCGCATACTTTGACATATAATCGACTGAAATTATCTCGCCCTCACTGTCGCTGAGAACGTTTTCGTTTTCCTGAGCGTATTCGAGTATCTTCTCAATATCGCTGCCCTCAAGTCCGCCTTGACGGGTGAAGAATTTAAGTCCGTTTCTGTGGTACGGGTGATGGCTTGCGGTGATCTGAACTGCCGCATCGCATCCGAGATCGACTGTCGTCATGAACATCGCCGGAGTTGAAGCGAGTGAGCAATCAACAACCGTGAAGCCGCTTTTTCTCAAAGCCGCAACGACCTGCGTCTTTATTCTCTCAGCCGAGATTCTCGAATCGTGACCAACCGATACCTTATAGCTGTCCTTTTTGACGTTTTCGGTCAGCCATTTGGCGAAGCCTGCGGTCATTCTGAAAATGTTCTCGTCTGTCAAGTCAAGCGGCTCATCCTTAACCGCATCGACCGCCACTCCTCTTATGTCTGTTCCGCTCTTAAAATGTTTCCAATACTTATCAAGCATTTTGATTTCCTCCCTCAAGTAATTCTTCTGTTATTTTCAGCAGAAATTTATACATAGGCGCAAACGCCTTTAATGACTTTTTAAGTGTATCCTCAACGCTTCCGTCAAACAGGCTTTCAAGCGTATAAGTCGGACTGACAAAATAAAGCTCCTTAGCGTTATAGTAAAGCTTCAATCTTTGATCCTTGCCGACGCTTTTATCTTTTTTATAAAGTCTGAAGCTCGGACGGGCGTTGTCTTTCTCAAGGCTTTTTAAGGCTTTCAGAAACTCGCCGCCGTTTTCGTCAAGCTTACGTCTGAAGCACTCCATTACCATGGGCTTGCAGTCGTATATGCCGACTCCCCAATTCATTCCCTCGGGTGATATCTCAAACCACATACACGGCTGATGCGACCACTGCTTTTTGTGTCTCATGAACATCACCCACACGTTCTCACGGTAGAGCGACTTATCTCTCGTATACCTCGTGTCACGGCGTATTCTTGATATCATTTTATACGGCATGAGACACATTTCGGGGTCGATACTGCTGAGAAGCGGTGTCAGATCATTTATCAAAGCGTAAAGCTGTTTTGTCACACCCTGCTTTATTTCTTCCTTATGCTCGTCATAGAATATCTTGCTGTTATTAAATCGGTTTTCCGCAAGCAGCATTATCATTTCGGGCTTTATTCCGTTGAACTCACTCATTGGCTTTCATTACCTCCTGAGCGGCTAAAAGCACTCCTATCTTTGAAGCGTTAAAGTCCGTGCCGCCCTGCATCCATACGGCGAACGGCTCACGAAGCGGTGCATCTCCGGAAAGCTCTATTGATGAGCCGAGAGTGAACGCTCCGGCTGACATGATGACCTTGCTGTCATAGCCGGGCATATCCCACGGCTCGGGAGTTACGAATGAATCTATAGGTGAGCCCTTTTGAAGTCCTCTGCAAAACGCTATCAGATTTTCGGGATTTTCAAGCTTTATCGCTTGGATTATATCATGCCTTATCTCGTCGGGCTCGGGAGTTACGCCAAAGCCCATGAGCTTCATGACCTCGGAAGCGAACACAGCTGTTTTGACCGCTTCACCGACAACGTGAGGAGCGTTATATATTCCCATAAACAGCTCTCTTGACTGACCGAGTGTCGCTCCGACCTCTCTGCCGAGACCCGGTGTTGTCAAGCGGTAAGCGCATTTTTCGACAAGGTCATGTCTGCCGGCTATATAGCCGCCTGTTTTGGCTATCGCTCCGCCCGGATTTTTTATCAGCGAGCCTGCTATAAGATCCGCACCGACAGCGACCGGCTCGGTCTTTTCGACAAATTCACCGTAGCAGTTATCGACCATTACAATAACATTCGGATTCTTTCTTTTGGAGACCTTGACTATTTCTCCGATCTCCTCAACAGACAGCGACGCTCTTAAATTATATCCTCTTGAGCGCTGAACATATACCATTTTTATGCTCTCGTCAACGGCATTTTCTATTTTTTCAAGATCTATTTTGCCGTTTTCGTCAAGCTCGACCTGCTTATATTTTATGCCGTAATCTTTAAGTGAGCCCATGTCCTTGCCGTCTTCCGATATTCCGATAACGGGCTGTATCGTGTCATAGGGTGTCCCCGTCACGCAAAGCATGGTGTCGCCCGTTCTCAGCACTCCGAACAAAGCGACCGCAAGAGTATGAGTTCCGCAGGTGAAGTTATGTCTGACTATCGAATCCTCTGCACCGACGGCTTGGGCGAAAACCTTGTCTATCGTCTCTCTGCCTCTGTCGTCATATCCGTAGCCCGTGGATTCGGCAAACATTGATTCGCTGACACAGTTATCAATAAACGCTTTGAGCATTTTCTGCTGATTATACTCTGTCACATTGTCTATTCTGTCAAAATACGGTCTCACGTTTTCAAGAGCCGTCTTTGATATTTCATTTATTTTATCGCATATTCCAAACATAATGTTCCTTTCTAATGAGCCTTATATCTGCCCCACTCGCTTATTTTCTCAAATCCGAGATGTTCATAATACTCTGTAAGCTCCGAGCTTTCCGTCATGACAAAAATGCTATCCTTATTCTTGGCTTTGAGCTTATCGGCGAGTGTCAAAACGCAGCTTTCGGCTAAACCTCTGCGTCTGAATTTTTCCTTTGTTGCGACACCGCTTATAACAGCCGACGTCGCCGTTTCCGCACTCGTCATTGCGCACGACACAAGCTCATCACCGTCATAGATTCCGACAGCTCTGAGCATATCCCGTCGCTGTCTGAACGTGAAGTCCGACAGCCACTCAAGATATTCGCCTTTGAGCACATTATTTGAATTTGCCTCACTCACCGTCTCGTACAGAAAACGAGGCTCAACATTCGAAGTCACTCGGCTGTCTTTCCTGCTCTCTCCCGTCAGCTTTAAAATGTCGCCGTGTACGCAGTCAAGCTTCAGCTTTTCGAAAATCTCAGCTTGCGAAAACAGAGTGGCGAAGCCGATAATGCGGACAAACTCCGAAAGCTCATCGCAGTCGGCGTTTTCGCTCGCACAGACCGTCATATCACCGTCTATCTTGCTGACGGCGGCGGTTATTTTCCCGTCTGCGAGTTGCTCCCAAAACATGGCAAAATTCATCTTGGTGCGATAAGCGCCGAGATATGAGCCGACCCTCGTTCCGATAGGATCGCCGTCGCAAAACCTGAGATTCTCCTCTATTCTGTCATCACTTATCAAGCGAAGCATTCGCAAATTCCTCATTCATGAGCTTTGCAAGGCTGTATACGCTTTGCATATCTTCCTTTTTCGCAACGCAGGTCGCAGAGTGGATATAGCGGCACGGAATCGAAATTGCAAGTGTGTATACACCGCCTCGGCTCAAGTGGATAGAGCCTGCATCATTTCCGCCGGCAACAGTTGTTTTTGTCTGCCACGCTATGCCGTTTTTCTCGGCTATCTCTCTTGACATTTTGAAAAGCTCTCTGTTATAAAGTGTGGCTCTGTCCATAAACGAGACCGCCGCACCCTTTCCCAAAAAGCATACGCTGTCCGCTTCGGGAGTATCGGCTATATCCGATGCAGTTGTCGCTTCAAGGACTATTGCGTAATCGGGGTCAACGGTGAAAGCCGCCGCCTTTGAGCCTCTTAATCCGACTTCCTCTTGCACTAAAAAGGCAAAATATGTGTCATATAAGACACCTTCGTCTATCATTTTCAACATTGCCGCACAGCCGAAGCGGTCGTCTATTGCTTTCGCTTTAACAAGACCGTTTCCGAATTCGACATAATCCGAAACGAAATATACGCTGTCACCGACCGAGACAAGCTTTTCGGCTTCTTCTCTTGATGCCGCTCCGATATCAATATACATATCCTTTATCTTAGGACATTTCTTCAAATCGTCCTTTTCGCAAAGATGTATCGGTTTAACACAAACTACACCGCGTACGTCACATTCGCCGACAGTGACGTTTCTTCCGAAAATGACCTTTTCATCAACACCGCCGACGGGTGTGAATTTCAAAAAGCCATCGTCTGTTATATATCTGACTATAAAGCCGACCTCGTCCATGTGAGCGGATATCATGACCTTGTTTTTCGCTCTCTCCTTGCCCTTGACAAAAGCGATGACATTGCCCATGGGGTCAACGGTTATATCGGCTTTATCGGCAATTCTCGAAATTATAAAATCTCTGACGTTTTCCTCTCTGCCCGAAGTTCCGTTTATAAGGCAAAGCTTTTCCAAATAATCAAACATTCTCTTTGCCTCCGTTCTCCAAAATATAGTAAGCTATAAGCTTAGCCGCATTTTCGATATCGTCGGTGTCTATGACCTCGACCGCCGTATGCATATTTCTAAGCGGTACGGAAACTGTCGCTGTTCTGATGCCGCCTGCGCTTAACGAGATCTTATCGGCGTTTGTGCCGGTCGATCTGCCCATGACTTCACAGCTGTGGGGTATGCTGTGCTTCTTCGCCGTTTCGACTAAATCGAGAGACATTTTTCTGTCAAGTACGGGTGAGAAGCCTATAAGAGGGCCGCCTCCAAGCTCGCCGCCGTCCTCCTTGTCGACATTCGGCTGTGTCGCAAACGTGACATCGACAACTATCGCTTCATCGGCTTGGTTGTTAAACGAGCCTGTCACCGCTCCTCTGCAGCCGACTTCCTCCTGCGACGAAAGCATGACCGTAAGATCGGCATTAAAGCCCTCCGACACGAGTATCTCGGTCGCCTTTATCAATACCGCCACTCCCGCTCTGTCGTCGAATGCGGCGCTTGAAAGCTTTGAGCCTAAAAGCTCAGCCTGTCTGTTTTTCAAGATTATTCTGTCTCCGGGGAAAACAAGCTTCTCGGCTTCTTCCTTGCCGTAGCCTATGTCTATCGCCATTTTCGTTATTTCGGGTAAGCTGTCATCGTCACCTGCAAGGTGAGGCGGAACTGAGCATACCACACCGAAAAGCGGCACTTTGCCCAAAACAGTGACTTCACAGCCGATAAGCGTTCTCGGGTCAACACCGCCGCACTTATCGAAAAGCACGAAGCCTTTATCGTTTATGCCTCTGACGATAAGTCCTATTTGATCTATATGGGCGTCAAGTAAAAATTTCTTTCCCTCGCCCTCTATTCTGCCTATGACATTATTCATGCGGTCGATATGTGTGTCGGCGTAACGTCCCAAAATAAAACGTGCTTTTTCGCAGGCCGATGTTTCATCGCCCGAAATACCGATCGCACCGGCAAGCTCAAGACACAGCTCTTTCGTATCCATGTCGCTCCTCCTTATTTGAAATACATATAGTATTGGCATTTTATCATGCCGTTGTATATCTTTCTTCTCTTGTCCGCCCTTCTGCCGAATTGCTTTTCGAACTCATCGTTCGGAGCGATTATATAGTACGCCCAGCCTCGTTCGGGCTTGAACTTTCTGCCCATCAAGCGATAAAGTGCGTTTGCCTGTTCAATATCCAAAAGTCTCTCACCGTATGGCGGATTACAGATGACCGTACCCTTTTCGCTTTTCTTTGTGAAGTCTTTGATGTCGGCTTTTTCAAAGCGGATGTATTTTTCGACGCCTGCTCTTTTGGCGTTTATTTTAGCTATATCGAGTGCCGACTGATCTATGTCCGACCCGTAGGCGATAAACTGACTGTCCGAAACAGCTAAGGACTTGGCTCTTTCTCTCTCCTCACTCCAAACACTCTGCGGAATATTGAGCCATCTTTCAGCTGAGAAATGTCTGTTCACACCGGGCGCTATATTATTCGCATACATTGCGCCCTCGATGAGTATAGTTCCCGAACCGCACATTGGGTCGTACAACGTATGATAAGGTCTGACACGGGCAATATTGACAAGCGAAGCCGCTATCGTTTCCTTTATCGGCGCAAGATTCGCTTCAAGTCTGTAGCCACGCTTATGAAGTCCTGCGCCCGAAGTATCGAGAAGCAAGCTGACTTGATTCTTCATGATAGAAAACTGAACCTGATACACGGGGCCTGTCTCGTCAAACCATGAGATATTATATTTCGTTTTCATTCTCTCAACGATGGCTTTTTTAATTATCGCCTGACAGTCGCTGACACTGAAAAGATCGGAATTTATCGAGTATCCCTTGACGGGAAAAGCATCTTGAACGCCTATCCAGTCCTCCCACGGCAAAGCTTTTGTTCCTTGAAAGAGATCCTCAAAGCTATGCGCCTCGAATGAGCCGACAAGAATCTGTATTCTCTCGGCATAGCGTGAGCAGATATTGGCTCTTGCGAGCATATATTCATCGCCGGAGAACAGCACTCTGCCGTTTTCACAAACGACATTTTCAGCTCCGAGCTCTTTCATCTCATTGGCAATTATAGATTCAAGTCCCAATAAACAGGGAATGACAAAATTAACAGTCATATATTATACCTTTCCTGCGTGTTTCACACGTTAATTATCAAAAATACGATGGTACAAAAGTACCATCGTATTATAGCATACTATATTAAGATTTTCAATCGGCTTTCAGCTTTTTTCGGGAATTAGCAAGCCGTATCCTCCGTCTTTTCTTGCATAAACGACACAAATGTCGTTCGTCTCGGCATTTATGAACATATAGAACATATGACCGAGCATATTCATCTGAAGTATGGCCTCATCGACACTTTGCGGTTTAAGGGGGACTTCCTTAGTTCTGACAAGCTCAAATTCCTCTTCTTCGTCGACTGTTCCGGTAAAGCCCGAAAAATCAATCGGTGCAGCGCTCTTAAATTTCTTTTCAAGCTTTGTCTTGTTCTTTCTTATCTGTCTGACAAGAACATCAACGCAATTGTCGAGAGCGTCAATCATATCGTCGGATCTTTCCTGAGCTCTGAAAATAACTCCGTTATGATTGATCGTAACTTCGACAATCTTGGCGTTTTTTTCAACCTTTGCCGTCACCTTGGCGATTGCATCGTCGCCGAAAAATTTATCAATTTTCGCAAGCTTCTTTTCCGCTCTTTCGACGAAGGACTCTCTGGGTGTACATTTTTTGCCGATAACTGTTACTTTCATAACGACATCTCCTTTATATATATTAAACCCCGATATATCGAGGTTATTACCTCCTCTGTGATATTATGATAGCACATTTAAACAAAAAAGTAAACAGTTTTAAATAAATTTTATTAAAATTGTCTATATTTCGGCATTTTTTGAGCTAACGGGAATCGAACACGATACGGCTTTCGGCTTATTTTCGGCTTTCTTGCGGCAAGCGCTCGGCAGCCCCTCGCAGACAAGCTGCGAGGGGCTGCACGTTCGCTCACCGTCCGCCCACTTCGTGGGCGGGGTTCTATTCAACACCTCTGTAATAAAGTCCTCTTGTGAACTCTCCCGTCGGTTTTTCTTCTTTTCGGTACGCACCGACTGTTTCGCTGACTTTTTGTTTGCTTTCCTTTGTGAAATAGAGCGTGATGAAGTCTGCGTTTTCTATCTCTCTGAGTCTGTCGGCGAGATATATCGGCCGTGAATTGAGAAGCTCACTGCATCCGTTTGAACAAACCACGGGGAATTTGACTCCCATTCTGTCGGTAAGATAAGAATTGCTCTTGCACTTATCGCAGGTCTTTCCGTTCCGAATGGGACAGTTTCTCGTCAACATCAAGGGTATGTTGCCGTAAGCTATGACACCTCTCTTTATGCTTCCGCCAAGCTTTTTGATCTGCTGTAAGGTAAGCTCGGCTGAAACGGTCGCCTCGTCAACGCCTAATTTTTCAAGCTCATTGAGCGACAGCGTATTGAAAATATTGAGCGTAAAGCCCGTATGTATTTTCATTGAAAGCTCTCTTGCCATAGCTAAACCGTCAAGATTTGTCGCATAAGCGAGCTCTATCCCGTTCTCTTTAAGCTCCTTGAGCCTTGAATATATTCTGTCCGCAGAGCCGAAAATTCCTCTCGGTATCTCAACTCCAACTCGCACCTGTTCGCTTAGGCTTTTAAGCTTTGCCGTATCGGTATTTATCGGCAGGTAAACCGTGTCTATTCCCGAAAGGTCATCGGGAAGCTGAGATATATCGGAAAGTCTGATATAAAGCTTCATGCTTTCGCATATATGTTCCGAATGAGACAGATTTATCGGTATAAACTTCTTTTGCTCTCTCTCGCCGAGCTTTTCCGAAAGGTTATCGAGCACCTCTCGCCTCAACGCATTGATAACGCTTGACGGCACGATAAGTCCGTCGTCAAGGTCGATTTCAACATCGTTCGCATAAAACGGTGTTCCGCCGCACTTTGATATTCTTTGCTTCAGCACCTCCGCTGTCATGGGCTTATTGAGTGCCTTTTCCGGTAACACCTCGCTGTCGGCGAAATAGCTTTTGCCCATAGCCGAGCCCGAAAGCGTAACCGATTCGTTTTCAATTACGCTCAAATAGAAATCGACAGGTATGAGCGGCTGTTCCTTATCGTAAAGTCTTTCAAGCATAGGCAAGACTTTCTTCGCCGCCGTAACGTCTTCTTTCATTCTGATTCCGAACATATCCCGTGAAAGCTTCCCCTCAAGATAGCCTTTTGTAAAGCCCGATCTTGAAAAGACCGCACGCAGTGATTCGTCAATCTCGCTGTTCACTTCGCCGTGTACCGCATATTGACAAGCCTTTGTCGCAGCGGCGACGTATTCGGGGCGCTTCATTCTTCCCTCAATTTTCACCGAGCAAGCGCCGGCTTTTTCAAGGTCGGATATCTCGGATATCAGCGACGTGTCCTTCAACGAGAGGTCGTGACCCGTTCCGTTTTCGGCGGCGAACGGCAGGCGGCACGGTTGGGCGCAAAGTCCCCTGTTGCCGCTTCTTGAGCCGAGCATTGCGCTGAGGTAGCACTGACCCGAAACGCTCATGCAAAGTGCGCCATGGACAAAACATTCAAGCTCCGCCGACGTCTCTTTGCGGATCGCTTCAAGCTCGGAAAGGCTCGTTTCTCTCGGCAAAACCACACGTGTAAAGCCAAGCTCGCTCATCAAATTTACGCCGAATTTCGTCTGCACCGAGGTCTGAGTCGATGCGTGACGCTTTATGTTCGGCGCACAGCTTTTCGCAATAAATGCCGCACCGAGATCCTGTAAAATAAGCACATCTGCTCCTGAATCGCAAATGTGCTTAACGGTGTCAACGGCGTCATTGAGTTCATTGTCCGAGATAAGAGTGTTGAGCGTGACGTGAACATCTGCTTGACGTTCATGTGCGTATTTTACGGCTTCGCTCAACTGCTCAAAATCGAAATTACCTGCGTTTCGTCTGGCATTGAATGCCTTTGTTCCGAGATAGACCGCATTCGCTCCGCAGCGTATACCGGCGACAAGAGATTCAAAGCTTCCGGCAGGTGACAGTATCTCTATAGCCATAACTTATTTTCCGCTCTTTGAATTACCTGCGCCGAAATTCATCTGTTCGAGAAGTGAGCGGATCTGAATGTTCAGTCTGTCTATTTCAAGCTTTGAAGCTTCAAGCTCTCTCTTTGCGTTTTCGGCTTCATGTCTCGCCCAGTCCGCCTTGCTCTTAGCGCTTGCCGCATCGTCAAGGTAATCCTTGATCTGTGAGCGAAGATTATCGGCTGTTATATTAGCCTTCTTAAACTCATCGGCATAGTTGAGCGCAAGAAGAACAGCCGCCTGAGTTGTCGAAACGTGCGGATTCTCTTTCATTATGTTGGCGAGGGCCTCGTTAAGCTCTGCACCGAGCTCGTTTACATAGCTGATGTCATCCTCTGTTATTATGGCGTATTCAGCTCCGCCGATAGTGAGCTTTACTCTGTTTTTTATCATGATTATTCGTCCTTTCGTTGGATAGTAAGCTTCTGAATATAATTTCATAGCTTATTATACTATAATATCACTGAATATGAAAGACCTATTTTGAATTTTTTCTGTAAATTTCTACTCTTTCTATATATTTTTTTGCGTTTCGCCTATATTTTTGGTTGTTTTTATTGACAAATAGTTTCATCTGTGCTATTATATGTTCAATAAAGAGTTCAAGAGGTCACAGCTTCGGCTGTGATTGCTTTTGTTTTATCATTTTTACAGGGAGGAAAATTAAATGGAGCTCACAATTAACAGCTTCTTTGAATCTATTGAAGACTTATCGTCGTCATTGCCGAGCGACTTGATATATATGTTCAGAATCGTCGTTGCGGCGGCGTGCGGTGCGGTCATAGGTGTTGAAAGAAGCAAACGTCAAAAGGAAGCCGGCATCAGAACTCACCTTATCGTTGCGATAGGCTCGGCGCTTATGATGGTCGTTTCGAAATATGCTTTCGACGATGTTGTCAGAGCCGATGCGTCGAGAATTGCCGCCAATGTTATAACGGGCGTCAGCTTTTTGGGCGCAGGTGTTATCTTTGTCAAGGACAGCTCAATCAAGGGCTTGACGACTGCGGCGGGAATCTGGGCGACCTCGGGAATAGGCCTTGCGGTCGGCGGCGGAATGATAATGGTCGGCATCTTCTCAACGGTGCTGATAATTCTTGTTCAGATTTATCTTCATAAGTACGCAAGCAATATTGAGGGCGCATTAAATACATACATAAAGGTAACGCTCAAATCGAATCAGTCAAACGCAATGCGACGGCTGATAAGCTGTCTTGACGAACATCAGATAGAAGTTGTCAATCAACGTGTCAAGCGAAACAAGGATGACACATACACAGTGAATCTCGCTATTAAAGTTCCGAGAGAAGAAAGAGTCGAAAACCTCAGCTATCTTCTTGAAGAAGATGAAGATGTAGTCGCAATAGAAGTATAACATTTGATCCGGACACTTGGTGTTCGGATTTTTTAGCGAGCGAAGCGAGCGTAAGGCACGGGCATGTGTACCCCGAGCCGCAGGCGAGTGGGTGCCAAGCCCGTGCCCGCTGCAGTGACTTGGTGCTGACGGGAATTCAGCTTCAGTTCCAAAGAGCGACATATATACTCCTTGAACGCTTTTTCCGAGAGGCACATAGGGTCAGCTCGAGTGCAGACCGAAAAGCTGATAAAACCGAATAAAAAACTATCGGACTTAAAGGAGCTTCCCTTAAGTCCGAATATTTTTTATTTGCAGCCGTATTTTTCAACGTAGCTTCTGATCTTTTCAGAGGGATCAAGAAGCTTGCTGACTGACATATCGTGGTTGATCGTATCAATAAGATATGAAATGTATTTGGACATCTCAACCGATGCGTACCACGGTCTGTTGAGAAGCTCCTCGGGCTGATAAATGAGGTTTGTCGTGAATACCTTGTCTATTATGCCGTCCTCATAAGCCTTATCAAACGCTTCAAGTCCGTTGCAGAACAGGCCGAAAGAACAGCCGACGAAGATTCTCTTTGCCTTTAACGCTTTGAGCTTTGTTGCGACCTCTATCATGCTCTCGCCGCTTGATATCATGTCGTCGATTATGATAACGTCTTTTCCCTCGACGTTGTCACCGAGGAACTGGTGAGCGATGATCGGATTTCTTCCGTTGACGATTCTTGAGTAGTCACGTCTCTTGTAGAACATACCAAGCTCTATTCCGAGAACTGTCGCAAGATATACGCATCTTGACATACCGCCCTCATCGGGAGAAATGCACATGAGGTGATCGTGGTCAAGCTTCAGATCGGGTACGTTCTTTATCATCGCCTTTATGAGCTGATAAGCCGGCTGTACGCTCTCAAAGCCTAAAAGCGGAACAGCGTTCTGAACTCTCGGGTCATGAGCGTCAAAGGTGATGATATTGTCAACGTTCATTCTCTCAAGCTCCTGCAATGCTAAAGCGCAGTCGAGAGATTCACGGTTTGTACGCTTATGCTGTCTGCCTTCATAAAGCATGGGCATTATGATCGTTATTCTGTGTGCCTTACCTGCCGAAGCGGCTATGACACGCTTGAGGTTAGCGAAATGCTCGTCGGGGCTTGTCGGCGCTACCATACCGTACATATTATGCTTCACGTTATAGTTAAAGCAGTCGCATATGATGAAAAGATCGTAGCCTCTTATTGACTGCTCGATAACACCTTTACCCTCACCTGTGCCGAAACGGGGGAACGAGGTTTTGATAAGATAAGTGTCCTTTACATATCCGTCGTATGCTGCGTTTTCGGGTCTGTCCTTTCTCCAGCTAACGAGATAATTATCTATCTTCTCCGCTATTTCTTCACAACCGGGCAAGGCGATAACACCGAGTCTGCCGTAAGGAATAGAATTGAACTCATTTTTTTCTTCAGCCATTATTACTCCTCCGTTTTCGTCAAATATTGTATTTATATTGTACTTGTATTCTTGCTTTTTTTCAAGGAAAATCGGGATTTTCACACTTAAAATTTACTGATTAAAGTGAACGGTAATTTGTATACTTTCAACAAAAGAGTGTCGTTGAAGGTGGTTTGGGATTTACGCTGTAGCGAGCGAAGCGAGCGTAACGGCGGCTGTTTGTGTACTCCGTAGCGCTCGCCGCAGGCGAAGGGCGGAGTGAGTGCCAAACAGCCGCCCCGCTGATTTCGCTGAAAGTTCAAATGCGATTTAAAGGCTGTGCGAACCGAAACCGCCATACGCTGTGACCGCCTGTCAAACGTAATCTGTCTCGATTGTCATGACGACGAAGCAGTTTTCGTTTTCCGCTTTCACCTTCTCCTTGACGGTGCTTTCAAGCTCCTTGTTCGTCATCTTGAAGCCGTACGGGATAACGAGATCGAATATTATATTTGTATGCGTCGGGCCGTCAACTACTCGGAAATCATGAAGTGTGAGACGGGAATCTATCTCTTTGATAATACCGTTTGTCATAAGACGAAGCGAGTTTATTCTTTCGTCATCGAACACAAGCGGATCGGGATGTACGACAAGATGTATATTGAATTTTTCAAGTGCAAGCTGCTCGATAAGGTCAAGCATATCATGCGTTTTAACAAAGTCGGCATCGCTTCTGACCTCGACATGAACAGAACCGAAAACAGCGTTAGCGCCGTAATTATGCAAAACAAGGTCGTGTATACCCTTAACCTCGTCAAAGCTCGTCACAAGCTCGACCAACTCATCGACAATTTCCCTGCTCGGCGGCTCTCCCAAAAGCGGGCTGACAGTGTCCTTTAAGATGCCGTACCCTGCGTACAGAACAAAAAGAGCAACTATAACACCGATGTAACCGTCAATGTTAATAGAAAACAGCCTTGAAACAATAATCGAAACAAGCGATGCACCCGTGGCGCAGATATCACCGATACTGTCTGCCGCAACAGCTGACATTGCAGGTGAATTTATCGCCTTGCCAAGCTTTTTGTTGAATAAGGCAAGCCAAAGCTTAGCTAAAATCGACATCACAAGAACAGCTACGGTAGGTATGCCGAAACGGACTTCATCTGGCTCGGTGATCTTTCCGATAGAGGATTTTATCAGCTCAAACGCCATCAAAAGAACGAGAAATGCAACGGCAAGAGCGGATATGTATTCAAATCTGCCGTGACCGAACGGGTGATCCTTGTCGGGCTTTTTTGCGCTGAGCTTGAATCCGAAAAGCGTAACGATAGACGATCCGGCATCGGATAAGTTATTGAAAGCGTCTGCGGTGACGGCGATACTGTTCGATGCCGCACCGACAGCAAATTTTCCTGCGCAAAGGAGAAGATTGACGACAATTCCGACCGCTCCGCTGAGAATACCGTATTTTTCTCTGACCGCAGGTTCTTTTACATCTTCGTGGTTTTTTATAAAAAGCTTTAATAACAGCTTAGTCAATTAGATTACTCCCTTTATTCGTTTATAACATGAACATCGAGCTGATTGAACGGGATAGATATCTTATTCTCGTCAAACGCAAGCTTGATATTTTCTTGCAAGCTGAAATATACATCCCAATAATTATCGTTAAGACACCAGCAACGAAGTGTCAGCTGAACACTGCTTGCCTCCTGTGCGCTGACAAGTACGACCGGCTCGGGATCGTTGAGCACGGTTTCAAGCTGAGCTACCTGCGACAGCACGATGCTCTTAGCCTTTGAAATATCGTCGGCATAGCTTATCGAGAATGTCAGATCGCAACGGCGATTCTCCTCAGCCGAATAGTTGATGATATGATTAGAAGTTATATCGGAATTCGGCATGATTATTCTTTTATTATCGGGGCTGAGAAGCACGGTATACATAATGTTTATTTCACTTACGCTTCCGGAAACTCCCTTGATTTCAACAAAATCGCCCTTCTTGAACGGCTTGTTGAAGATTATCATGATTCCGCTTGCGAACTGTGACACGCTGTTTTGCAAGCCTAAGCCTATAGCGACACCGACAGAAGCCAAAGCCGCAATAAACGAGCTTATGTTCACGCCGAGACTCGAAAGAGCGGAAATGACAACAACGACCATTATCATGACTTTGACGATAGTTTCGACGAATCTGTAAACAGACGGGTCCATCCCTCGCTTTCTCATTCCCTTAACAACGAGCTTTGCGACAGCTTTCGCCAAAATGAAGCCGAGCACTAAGGTCAAAACCGCAATGATTATTGACGGCAGATGCTCCCACAGCTTTTCGAGCGCACCCTCGCCTGTCCACTGCTTGAGATTGCTGACGATCTGGTTATTTTCGAGAGCCTTGTTCGCTCCGTCGACAAATTCTTCAGCCGCTTGGCTTGCACCCTCGGCTATTTGGCTTGCGCCCTCGGCTATCTGGCTTGCGCCTTGGCTGACTTTATCGCCGGATTTTATCGCTTCAACGGCGAGCGGAAATAACATTTTAAGCATATAAACACCTCTTTGATAGATTGTATTGAAATTATACCACTAAATCGACACTGTTTCAACTATGTGTTTTATTTTTCGGTACGGGTCGGTCTGTTCTTTGTGTAAGCCTTAAAATCGAAAGCAAATTTCAACTTGCCTTGCACCTTCTCCCCCGTACTCAATATCGAAATAAACAGCAAATAGGGCGGAATATATCCGCCCCTATGCTTTTGAAATTTTGTTTTTTAATCAGTTCTGACTTTCTTCGATAATTCTTATGACGTCTGCTACTGTCTCAAGTGCCATTGCGTCACGGTCTGAGATCTCAAGATCAAATTCGTTTTCGATCGCAACCGCAAGATTTATCAGCGAGAGCGAATCAAGAGCAAGATCTCTTCTGATATTCGTCTCCTCGGTGATTTCTTCGGGTGCAACATTAGCATAGTCGCAAATTATTTCTCTTAGTCTTTCAAGCATAATCTATACCCTCTTTTAATTATTTACCGTATTTTTGTCATTATAGGCATCAATTACCTTTTGCCTTACTACCTTTCGTGTTGACGTCTTCGGGAATTCTTCAAAAGCAACCATAACATCTTGAATACGCTTATATGATGACATCTGCCTATTGACAGTTGATATGTCATTGAGAAGCTGCTGTTCGATTTCTTCTCGGCTCTTGTCCGGAAAATCCTTTTCATCGACATATATTCCGACAACGATCATCTTGTGATCCTTGCCTTTGATATTCTTAACAGCTTCAAACGCTATAACCTCACGGACATAGTGTATGCCCTCCATGACATTGCTTTCGATTTCTTCGGGGAATACGTTTTTGCCGTTATCGAGAATGATGAGATTCTTCTTTCTGCCGACAACGAACAGCTCATGCTTTTCGTTCGTTCTGCCGTAGTCACCTGTCTTGAACCATTCACCCTCAAATGAAGCTTTTGTCGCTTCTTCGTCGTTATAGTAGCCCTTGAAAAGGTTAGCGCCTGTGATCCATATCTCACCGACACCGTTTTCATCGGGAGCGACTATCTTAAATTCAGCTTTCGGGAATGCAAAGCCTGCCGAATCGGGGCTTGTTCCCGCATGAAGATTGAGTGTGACTGTCGGTGAGGACTCGGTCAGACCGTAGCCCTGATAGACATTGAAGCCGAATGAATAAAGTCCCGTGACGTGTTCAAATCTCGACGGCGCACCGCCGCATACAAGCGTCGGGAAAGTGTCTCCGAAGTTCTTTCTGATAGTACCGAAAAGAACACCTCTGAGATCTATTCCGTGAGTGAGAAGCTTATCGCTTATCTTGACTAACTTTCTGAGCGCATCCGCCTTACCCTTTTGCTCTGCCGCCGCCCATATACCGTTATATATACCCTCAAGGATCAACGGCACGGAGTTAAATGCGTCGGGCTTGAACAGCTGAATGTTGGGAAGAATGTTTCTCAAGCTGTCATTGATATAGATCACGGCATTCATATAAATCGAAGTCATGATGTTACAGCTAAGCTCATAAACGTGGTTCATGGGAAGAACCGAGAATGAGCTTGCTTCCTGTGTGATTGTGTCTATGATTCCGTCAACATTGGAGGCGAAATTATAGTGACTGAGCATTACGCCCTTATTTGCACCGGTAGTACCTGAAGTGAAAACTATAGCGGCTATGTCGTCCTTATTGATTTTGGCGTTGACATAGCTTTTATCTCCGCTCTTGATAAGCTCCCTGCCCTTAGCGACAAGCTCGTCTATCGACATGAATTCGTCGCTCTTTCCGCTCAATGTGAAAACATTCTTCATTCTTTCATCGTTTTGCATATGAAGCTTTGCTGCCTTGAAATATGTCTTTGAACAGAACACAGCCTCGCAGTCTGCCTTTGTCATAAGCTTACTGAGCTCATAATCCGTCAGCTCCTTGTCAAGCGGAACGGAAATACCGACACCACAGGCAACAGCGAAAAACGCAGTTATCCAATTAAATGAGCCTTCACCGAGAATAGCTATGTGCTTACCCTTGAGACCCATTGCGTTAAGAGCTGTTCCTATAGCGTAAATATTTTCGCAAAGTTCTTTCGTTGTATGCTCTATAAGCTCTTTCTTATTCTTTTCGACGATTGCAAGCCTGTCTCCGTATGTTGCATAAGATCTGGCAACAAGTGTTTGAAGAGTGTCCAATTCACCCATTGAGTGTACCTTATGTCTTAATTGCATAAGCTCGGGACTTACCTGTTTCTTTTTCACTATCAATATCCTCCGGGAAATTATTTTATATCATCCAAATCGTCGAGCAATTCACCGACCGTTATATCGGGATTCTCAATTCCTTCATTTATCGCCTTCATAGCGTTATCGTGAAGCAGGTTGATCTGCTCGGCGGAGATGGTATGAGGTCTGTACATATAATAAAAATCAGTTCCGCCGGTTTTTGCATCGGGTACAGCAAAAATATAAAGCTGCATCGAAAATCTTCCGTTGGTGTATGCCTTAAACTCGACATCGAAATTGCTTTCCTTGATAGCAAATCCGAGTGGCATCCATGAGAACATCAAGCATGACGGGCCTTGGTTTGCAGTGTATCCGAACTCCTGCTGCTGGAGGTATCTCGCCTCAAGATACGGAAAGTTCATGTGTCTTATCAGCTGATTTCTGCAATCGGCGACCTTGTTGACAGCCTCTCTGAATGTATCTGTCTCATTTGTGATAACTCTTATCTGCAACGGCTGAGCAACGCATCCGCCCATCATCTTATCTTTAACAACGGCTCGTCTGCTACAAATGAGCATATTAAGAACATCGGGTGCTCTGTAATTGACCTTTGAAGCGTGAGCTCTCAAGCCGTAAAGAAAGACGTTTTCGGGGATAACAAGCTCTTTCTTACAGTAATCGTATATTTTGTTTGTATCCTCGGGAGAAACATACCTGCGGATAATTTTGGTCTTGTCGTGAATAGGATCGAAGACCTTGGGGACTCTGATGTTCGGATCTTTCTTCCTCGCTTTTTCGAGAAGATTTGGGCCGTGAACACCTGCGTAGAACGGCTCACCGTCCTTTTTCCAATAATTGATGTAGAAATCTCTGTCCTTACCGTGAAGCTTATCATTCGTGAGGTATTGGAATTCTCTTTGAATATGCTCCTCGTAAGAATGCAGCGGTTTGGGAAGCTCCTCACCGTTTTTCAATGCCTTATAGACCGAAAGCAGATCGGCGAAAAATACCGCCTGACCCAATGCATCGGTCACAAGATGAGAAACGTTGAAATAGATACCCGTTTTCGAATCGTGAGTTCTGTAGAATACGATTCTGAACGTTTCATCCTTTAAGAATTTGATCGGCTTCTGTGCGTCTTTTTCGAAGTACGCATCTTCCTCCTGCTTCGTCTTGAATGACAGAACAGGGACATTGTTGTTGCTGTAGGTCGGTAAGAAATACTGCTTGATCTCGTCGTCAACCTTAGTAAAGCGAAGTCTCAAAGCATCGTTTCTTTCAAACTCGATGCCGAGCGCCTTTTTCAGTAAATCAAAGTCAAGCTTATCATTCACAATAACAGCCGACGGTATCTGGATTACCTGCTTGTGAATACTGTACTTGACCATGATATACATAGTCTGTTGCGACGGTATAAGACCGTATAACTTCTGCCCGATTTCTTTTGCCATTTTCTTACCTTCTTCCGTTTGAGTCTTAAAAAATTTTAATTTTTTATTATCAAAACCGCTTTATTATACTATCACTAACCAAACATTAAGTCAATCATTTTATCGAAACTTTACACACCTGTCGAAAAAGCTTGAGGCTTGTAATTTTTGATTAATGATTTGTTCATTTAAGCGTAACAATTGTAACTCCGCTTTCACCCTCTCCGAATGTTCCGAGTCTGAAACTCTTGACAGCGGGATTATGTCTTAAATAGTCCTGAATACCTTTTCTGAGTACGCCCGTACCCTTGCCGTGAATTATGGATATTTCGCCTATTCCCATTCTAAGGCTGTGGTCGATGAATCGGTCGACCTCCATGATGCCGTCTTCGACATTCATACCTCTGAGATCACATTCCGTCTTGCCCGTAGCCGAAAGTCTGCTGTCATCATGAGGCGGTCTGACGGTTCTTGTTTTATTGCCGCTCTGCTTCTTTTTGCCTGATATCAGACGTAAATTTTCTTTCTTGACCCTCGTTTTGAACAGACCCGCCTGTACGGTTATAAGTCCGTTTTTATCTTCAAGTGCCACGACCTCGGCTTCGTTGCCTATATCGCCGATGATTACCCTATCGCCTATTTTGAGTTCCCTGGGCAACACATATTCTTCGGGGTCTTCAAACCTCGCAATGACGGGGTTCGTTATCTCGTCAAGCTCGCCGAGACTCTTTTTTATCTGCTGTCTTGCCCGTCTTGCAAGCTCGTTCGCATCGCTCGTCTTTGATTTTTCTTTCTTAAATTCATCAAGGTCAAACAGCAAAGCGTGAGAGGCTCGTTTCGCCCGTTCGACTATTCTGAGCGCTTCGCTTCTCGCCTTTTCTATTTCCTTTTCTCTTAATTCGTCAATACTTTCTTTGTATTCTTTCGCTTTTACTCTGTCTATCTCCGCCTGTGCCTTTAAGCTTTCGGCTTCTTCTTTTTTCGTCTCAAATTCCTGTCGGCTCTTTTCCAAGCTTTCGACAACATCTTCAAAGCGGGTATTTTCACTCGAAACCAGCTCCTTTGCCCTGTCGACTATCATACTGTCCATACCGAGACGTGTTGAGATAGCGAAAGCGTTACTTCTTCCCGGTACGCCGATGAGTAATCTATAGGTAGGTCTCAATGTTGAAACGTCAAATTCACAGCAGCCGTTTTCAATTCTCGGCGTACTGAGTGCGTACGCTTTAAGCTCGGCATAGTGAGTCGTCGCAGCGACCTTCGCCCCTTGAAGATGAAGCCTTTCAAGTATAGCCGTTGCAAGCGCCGCACCCTCTACGGGATCGGTGCCTGCGCCCAGCTCGTCGATAAGCACAAGGCTCTTGTCGTCGGCGGATTTAATTATTCCGATTATGTTTGTCATATGCGCCGAAAACGTGGAAAGCGACTGCTCAATGCTTTGCTCGTCGCCTATATCGGCGAGCACTCTGTCGAATACGGCGATCTTGCTTCTATCGGCAACGGGAATCATCAAGCCGCACATTGTCATGAGAGTAAGCAGTCCTATTGTCTTAATTGAGACAGTTTTGCCGCCTGTGTTCGGGCCTGTGATAACAAGTGTGTCAAATTCCTCGCCGAGTCTGATATCGGTCGCAACGACCTTATCCTTATCAATAAGCGGATGTCTTGCTCTCCTGAGATTTATAATTCCGCTGTCGTTAAGCTCCGGCACGGCGGCTTTCATATCATAAGCAAGTCTCGCTTTAGCGAAAATCAGATTCAAGCTGACAGCGTTCTCATAGCTTGACTTTATGCTTGAAGCGAACGAGCCTGCGAGTGCTGACAGCTCGGCTAAAATTCTGTCTATCTCGTCTTTCTCCTTGCTTTGCAGGACTTTTATTTCGTTATTTGCCTCCACCACGGCGGTCGGCTCAACGAATACCGTTGCGCCGCTTGATGACGTGTCGTGTACCAAGCCCGAAACGTCTCCCCTGTTTTCAAGCTTAACCGGAACGACGTAACGACCGTTTCGCATGGTCACGATAGGCTCTCTCAAATATTTGGCGACCGACTGAGAGTGGGTCATTTTGTCAAGCTTCTCTCTGACCTTCGCCGATGCGGCTCTGATTTTTCTTCTTATATCATAAAGCTCGGGCGAGGCGTTGTCGGATATTTCCTCCTCGCTGATTATCGCCGAGGTTATTTTTTCTTCCAAGAATTTATTCGGCATCAAAGCATCAAAAAAGCCGTCAATATGCGTCTTGATTGCGCTGTCCTGATGCCAATTTGACAGCGAACGTATAACACGCAGATCCTCGGCAATATAAAGAAGCTCCGATATATTAAGTACACCGCCTGCTTCGGCTCGGCTGACAGCATTATTGACATTGCGAAGTCCGCCGAAATTCGGCGCACCGTGCTTCGCCATCAGCATATGGGCATCGGCAGTCTGATCGAGAAGCGTCTGAACCGCCGAAAACTTATGTACAGGTTCAAGCTCAAGCGCCGCCTGTCTTGCATCGTCGCAAGTCGTATGCGCCGCAAGCAGCTCGAGTATTTTTTCAAGCTCAAGCGCTTTATAATGCTTATCCATTTTGTTTCTCCCTTTTATTCCGTTATCTTATAAAAATCAAGTGTCTTATAACTCCTCATCGTCACTCTGAGAAGATATTCTTCGACCGCTTCGTTGAACTCTCTCATTGCGCCCTCCTTTAAATTAAAGGAAAACAGCTTCTCGCTTTCCGAAAAAGCAACGTGTCGCATCGCCGTGACCGTGCTTATCGAGATGGGCTTGTTTGACTTGTTATTGTTGCATTTGTCGCAAAACAGCTCGCCTTTCGCCGAGTTGAAATACATTGTCTCGCTTTCAAACGCACCGCATACCTCACAGCCTAAAAGGTCGGGCATATAGCCTGCCATCGTCAGAAAGCGAAGCTCGACTATCGGCTTTAAAAGGCGTCTGTCACGCTTCTTCTTGACAAGCATATGACAGGCATTCAGTAACAATTTGAGGTAGTCGCCGGCGGGTTCTTCTCTCGGAGACAGCTCGCAGGCAAGCTCGCAGAAATATTGAGCGAGGGCTAAGTCTTGAATACTGCTTTGAAGCTCGAAGAACGTCTCTTTGACGGTGGCTTCATCAACAGAAAAGATGCCTTTTCCGAAATATATATCAAAGTCGCAATAGCAAAAAAGCTGAGTTGCGACACTTTTTCGGCTTCTCGGACTTTTTGCACCGTGAGCAAAAGCCCTGATAACGCCTCTTTCTTGCGTCAGCAGGGTCACAAGCTTATCGTTTTCGGATATCGTTTGTTCACGGATCACTATGCCGTTCGTTCTTATATGCATCTTTAACATCCTTTTCATCGGGATTCTCCTCGGCAGCTTCCGTCGCCTCGTAGAATTTGATGTAATCAGTTATTTTTCCCGTGTTCAAAAAGTTTAGCCAAAGCTCGTTTCTGTCGTCCATATTCACACCGCCGTAAAAATTTTTCAAAGCTATTCTTTGAGAAATCGGCGGAAATATTACTTGGAAAATTTTGAGGGTAAGTGAGGTGTTCGCTATGCTTAAGCATTGAAGTTAAATCCACTCGCAAGGGTGCGGTAGCGAGCGAAGCGAGCGTAACGGCGGCTGTTTGTGTACTCCGTAGCGCTCGCCGCAGGCGAAGGGCGGAGTGAGTGCCAAACAGCCGCCCCGCTGATTTCGCTTGGATTTTGCGAGAAACTTTGAAGGCTGATGAAAGCTCGATTACAAAAGTACGTTGAGCTGACATTTGAATTGAGAGAATCAATCCAAGCCGAAGTTATGGATAAGTCCTTCTCTGTTTCGCCAGCCCTCTTTGACCTTGACCCAGCACTGAAGGTTTATTCGGCAGTCAAAAAATCTCTCCATATCCTGTCTTGCATATGTCGAAATTTTCTTGAGCATTGCGCCTTTTTTGCCTATGATGATTCCTTTGTGGCTTTCCTTTTCGCAGTATATAATCGCATCGACGTCCATTATGTCGCTGTCGGTGCGCTCTTTCATGCCCTCTATGCTTACCGCTGTTCCGTGAGGTATCTCCTTGTCAAGCAGACGAAGCATTTTTTCTCTGATTATCTCGCCTGCTATAACTCTCTCGGGCTGATCTGTCAAGGTGTCATCGGGGAAGTAATGCGGCGACGGGAACGCAAGCTTATCGAGCTCCTGCATCAACGCATCAACACCGTCATTCTTCACCGCACTGACGGGTACAACAGCATCAAAATCATAATATTTTGACATTTCGAGTATTCTGCTCATAAGCTCGCTTTTGTCTTTAAGCGTATCTATCTTATTTATTGCGAGAATTACGGGCATTTTCTCTTTTTTAAACTTCGCTATCAGCTCAGCTTCCGTTTCTCTCAGTTCACCGGCAGGCTCGACGACGAACAAACAGGCGTCAACGCCCGAAATGCTGTCCGATACGGCCTTGACCATTTTTTCGCCGAGCTTTGTTCTCGGTCTGTGATAGCCCGGTGTGTCGGTAAACACAAGCTGAATTTCATCTCTTGTCAATACGCCCATTATCTTTGTTCTCGTTGTCTGGGGCTTATCCGAAACTATGGCTATCTTCTGCCCGAGCATTACATTTAAAAGCGACGATTTTCCCACGTTTGGGCAACCGACTATCGCTATAAAAGCTGTTTTGGTTTCTTTCATTTATTTTACCTTTCCAAATTTCCGAATATTCTGTCAAGCAATGAGAACAGTCCCCAATTATTCTGCGGCTGTTCATTGTCCGACTGCTGTCCGCTGTTCGGCTGTGTTGTGTCGTTTGAAGCGCTGTCTGTTGTTGACGGTGCTGTTGTGGCGAGCGGTCTGCCCCAATATTTGAGCGTGACTTCCGTTCCCTTCGGATAACTTTCGCCGGCTGTCAAGCTGTATTCGCAGACATAGCCTGTCCTCTTGAAGCCGTTGTTGTATACCTCGACCTTATTCACCGCAAATCCGAGCTCGCTAAGCTTTTTCTCGGCTTCGTCTATCGGCGTCTTGTTGACATCTATCATCGTTATCATTTCTATGCCCTTGCTGATATAAACCGTCACGGTAGTTCCTACGGGCACTTGTTCATCGGCGGCGATACTCTGCTTGAAAACATAGCCTGCCTTGACCGTGTCGCAATAGTCATATTCGTATTCGATATTATATTTCTTAGCGTAAGCTGAGTTGCTCTCGATAAATTCTTTTGTAAGCTCATAGAAATTCGGTATGCTGACATATTTAATTTGAGAATCGGCATTCTCCGCATCCTTGTTTATCGGCAAAAAAGCAAACGATGATAAAGCATTGTCAAGCGACGGCGCATCAAAAACCTTATAAAGCACCGTGCCGTAAAGAAGCATGACCGTAAACACTCCGACGAGTGCAATACTTATTGCAACCGTCACACCGAGTACGACGGGATTTTTGGGGCTTTTCCGTCTCGGCTTGCGTTCTCTTATCACTATTATTTTTTTCTTTTCGGCTTTCTCATCGGGCTCGTTTTGCTGTTCGTTTTCGAGCTTTTCTTCCAATCGCCTCTGTTTCTCTTTTTCGAGTTCTTCTTTCAGCTGCTTTTGACGTTCTCTGGCAATTCTCGCAGCTTCGGCTCTTTCTTGCTTTTGACGGGCCTTGAGCTGACGTTGCTCCGCTTTGAGCTGACGCTGCTTTTCAGCCTCCTGCTGAAGCTGAATTCGCCTTTCCTCAGCTTCACGGCGCTTGCGTTCCTGCTCCTCCTGCGCCCGTATTTCCTGCTCTCTTTTCAGCTCTTCCGCTCTTTCTATTTCTTCAAGCCGCTCTCTTTCGCTGATAACCACGGCTTTCGGCTGAGCGGTTTTAGTTTGAGGCACAGCCTGTTTGGGCTTCACGATTTCCGGCGCATGATAGACACGGGTAGGAATATCCCTTTCGCTTGTTCTTATTCGTACGTCAGACTGAGTTCTGTCGACAGGCTGAACAACTCGACGGGTAACGCTCGACGGTTTTGACTCAAATGGGACAAAAACATCTCGTATTTCGGCGATGCTTTTAACTCTTTCTTGCGGCATGACCGCAAGGCAACGCACTATCAGATTTCTGACACTTTCGGGGATTCGGCTTCTCTCCTCAAACGTGAACTCGATCTCGCTGTCATGTACCCTCGTCGGAGCGGGCTTCAATTCTCTGCCCGTCAGGAGCTTATATATGAGCGCACCGATACTGTATATGTCGGTCCATGCGCCCTGCTGCCAACTAAAGCCGTATTGTTCTATAGCGGAATATCCATCAAAAACCGAGCAGAGTATCTCGTTTTTGGTATTTCTGACCTGTGGTATTGTGAAGCCGACGATTTTAAGAGTGCCGTCGGACGTCAAAATAAGCGTTTCGGGCGATATTCCACGGTGAACTACATTTGCGGTGTGAAGCGATTCCACCGTCGAAAGCATCGGGACTATCAGCTCTTTTGTACGCTTGAGTGTGAACGGATGGGCTGTTATATCGGCGCTGTCGAGAACTTTTCTGAATGTGGTGCTGTCGTTATGATCGGTCACGGCATAGGCTGTGCCGAAGCAGGTAACTATGTCGTTGACATCAAATAACGCAGGCAAGCCTCTGAAGCGCATAAGATTTCGCCACAGCTGTGTGAAAGACTGAAGATATTCGCCGTAAAGCTCCTCATGACCGACAGTCGGACTAAGTGTCAATCTGTCGGCTGATCTTTCGGCTATCGGCAACGGAAAGAATTCTCTTATTTCAATCGTTTTTGAGCTGACAGTGTCAAAGCCGATATAGACCGCGCTGTCAACTGTCTTTTTAATCATTTTTCCTAAAACATATCTGCCCTTGAGAATAGTTCCGAGCGGCAGATACGGCTCGGGCTGAACGGCACTTGCGCTGAAACCGCAACGGGAACAGACACTCTCTCCGTTTTCAAGCGCTTTCATACACTGCATACATCTGTTGATCTGTGGCGCCATATTAGCCCTCCTTTCAGTAACCTACCTTTTTAGGCGGTTTAGCATTTAACTTCAATACTTACTCATCTTAATTTTATCAAAAAATGTGAATATGTCAATAGTTTTGAACAATTCTTAATGTGTCAAATTTTGTTTTGACAAATATAGACATATATTTCGTATGGCTTTATGGGGTTTGATAAAAATTGCCTCTATAACACGGCAAAGCGTTGTTTGCAAAATTTATATAAGATAAAAATAAGACCGCATCAAGCGGCCTTGTGCTTCTGTTTATATGCTCTGTGACAGCGCTATCATAACGGGCATTGTGAAGATCGAAATGAGGCTGACTAAAGCGACCGTCTTTGAAGCGGTTCCCGTATCTCTGTCATACTTCGCCGAGAGCATTATTGTGTTATTCGCACTCGGAGCTGCCGCCGTGATTGCGCAGGCTGTCAAGAGTGTACCCGAAACACCGCAAAGACGGTAAAGGCTGACACATATGAGCGGCAATATTATCAGCTTTATTAACGCAGTCAGATATACTTTCTTCTCGGTGAACAATGTTTTTAAGTCCGTATTCGCTAAGTATGCGCCAAACATCAGCATCGCTAAAGGTGTATTCATTGAAGCGAAGCTTGTGACGGGCTTTGAAATTATTTCGGGAAGCTCCAAGCCTGTGATGAAAAGCGGAAGTCCTATCAAAACTCCGAGCGTACCCGGATTGAGTATAAGCTTTTTTAAGCCGAATTTGTAGTCGTCTTTTGTCATCAATTTTACGCCGTGGGTGAAGCAAAGAATGTTGAAAACGATGACGCCCGTTGAACAGTAAAAAACGCCCTCATCGCCGAGTATCGCCTGCGCCAGCGGCAATGCCATATATCCGCAGTTGCCGTAAATTGACGCAAATCTGAAGATAGGATTTCTCTCGTCTTTTTCTTTTTTGAACAGCGGCAAGGTCATCACTATCGCAATGATAAATGTCGCCGCATTGCATAAAATCGAAATTATGAAATGCTTAGCCGTGTCTTCGCTGAGCTTCATTGACATAAACGAATTGATTATGACCGACACCGTGACTATATAGAAAAGCAGGTCGGTCGTGAGTCTTGCCGCCTTTTCGGTGAATATCTTAGCCTTACAGCAAAGAAAGCCGACAAATATCATCACATACAGTATAAGCACCTGCGTTGCGGCAATTTTCATGTTTCCGAGAAACAAAAGCATCACTCCTTATTTGATCGGCTTAGGCTTCGACTTTATTATTATCACACTGACCTAATTAAAATACAGCCGATTTCTGTCAAATTTGATACAAATTTTTAGATAAGCCGTTCGGACTCAGCGGTTTCGGTCAGCTCAGCCTCCACGGTTTCTCAAAAGTTTTTAGTCTGTGCAGCGGGGCGCTCGTTCGGCACCCCGTCGCCTCCTTCGTCGGCTCGGGGGTGCACGCCCGACCGCCGTTACGCTCGCTTCGCTCGCTGCTTCAAGGCAAGCTACTGCCCGACCGCAGAGCATTACGATCGGGCTTAAACTCAAATATTATTCTTGATTTTCGCTGTCATCTGAAGCGACGTCCGTTTCGACCGCTTCGGAAACTTCGACAGCTTCGGCTTTAGCACCGCTTCTGCCGAGTGAGAACACTATTCCCAAGATAAAGATTCCCATGATAAGCTCGGCGTAGTTGACCGGATAGTCGGTGACGATATGACTTCCGCCGCCGAAAATTGTCAAGCAGAACTTCGGGAGGTTGAGCATGATAAGCATTAAAGCCGCCGTAAGTCCGACACCTGTCAGTCTCCACTGAGCAACATCGGCATACACTCCGGAAACACACTGAGCGAGTGAAAGCAGGAATATTGAAGTGAATATCAAAGCCGCTATCTCAAGCAAGAGATCGGAAACCTTAACAAAGCTTATCTGCTTGACAAAGAACGATATAAGCTTCAAAAGCGCCCACACGACAGGTATGAGAGAAGCGACCCTGCTTGAAGCTATTTTGCACTTGCCCAAACAGCTCTTTGCGAATTTGATGAAATAGAACGAAGTCAAAAGCGAAAGCAACGCAACGAAAATATTCGGCAAATATCCGTTTTTCATAAACTGACTGAAATAGCTGACGTCGGTATATATTGTCGCATTTCGGCTCGCATATAAAGCGTTGAGCATACTTTGCAGACATTCGGTCAAAAAGCTTAAGCCGAGAACTGCGGAGATGATACCGAGAGGCTTATTCTTTCCGAGAGTTTTCTCTGTCTCGAATTTGCCGTTGTTCGCCGAGACAAATGAGGCTACGGTCATGAAAGCGCCTGCCGCTATGAGAAGAATATAAAACAGCGTAACGGTGAAATTCTTCGTCTCGTAGAAGCCTGTCTCAACATCAATGAGCTTGACCGAATGATAAAATCTCAATGCGGTACATATCAAGAGTGACACCGCAAAGGTGATGTATAAATACTTAGGCTTTATCGCCTGTGATCTGCCTTTAATTTTCATCTTCAAGCTCTCCTTAGATGCGTTCCTCGGTCGGAACATATTCTTCGATATTGCTGTCCTCTGTTCTGTTCACAATGTCAACATAGTCTCTCGGAAGCGAAACATTCTTGTATGCGGGTCTGATGATTCTTCCGCCCGTCATAAGCTCCTCGATTCTGTGAGCTGACCAGCCGGCTATTCTCGCCGTCGCAAACAGCGGAGTGAACAGATCCTCGGGGATACCGAGCATTTTATAAATAAGTCCGGAATAAAGGTCAACATTGGCACACATACGCTTTGTTTCGCCTTTTTCCTTTTTGAATATTTCAGGTGTGAGATGCTCGATAAGCTCTATTGATTTATAGTTGTCGGAGAAGCCTGCTTTTTCAGCGTACGCTCCGGCTTTTGCTTTGAGTATGACAGCTCTCGGATCGGACTTTGTATAGACGGCATGACCCATACCGTAGATAAGACCCGAACCGTCGCCTGCCTGTTTTCTGATGACCTTTGTCAAGAAATCGGCAACCTGTCCCTCGTTTGTGATGTCGCTTACATCCTCCTCAAGATGTCTGAGCATTTCGCAGACCTTGAGGTTAGCGCCGCCGTGTCTCGGCCCTTTGAGCGAGCCTATTGCCGCCGCCATTGCCGAGTACGTGTCGGTTCCGCTGGAGGTGAGAACTCTCGAAGCGAAGGTGGAGTTGTTACCGCCGCCGTGTTCAGCGTGGATCATAAGACAGGTATCAAGCAGACGAGCTTCTTCATATGTGAACTTTTTATCCGATCTTATGGAATTGAGTATGGTCTGAGCAGTATCGTATTCCGGCTTTACGGGATGCAGATACATACTCTTTCCATAGAAAATTCTTCTCTTTATCTGATAAGCGTAGCACATTATCATCGGAAGCTGGGCAATAAGATGAATAGACTGTCTGAGAACGTTCTCGACGGAAAGGTCGTCGGGATTCTCGTCAAGCGAATATAACGCAAGCACACAACGAGCCATTTTATTCATGATATTTTTTGACGGATTCTTCATTATCATATCGTCAACGAAATCGGGCGGAAGCTCACGGCACTGAGCGAGTATTTCACGGAAAGCCGTCAGCTGAGCCTGTGTCGGCAATGAGCCGAAAAGCAACAACCATGCGATCTCCTCATAGCCGAAACGATCCTCTCTGTCGCAGGCGGCTACAAAGTCGTTGATATTATAGCCTCTGTATTTAAGCACACCGTCCTTGGGAACTTTTTCTCCGTCGTTTATATAGTAGCCCTCAACTGAGCATATTTTTGTAAGACCCGCCATAACGCCTGTTCCGTCAGCGTTACGCAGTCCTCTTTTTACGCCGTATTTCCAATAATCGTCAAGCTCGATCTTGTTCTTATTTTCAAGTTGTCCGCATAATAATTCTAAAGCGGAGTCCGTTATTGGTGAAACATAGTTTCCCATACGATCACCTCTGTTTCATAATATTTTTAACTTCTTTATATCAGCTGTTAAAGTAATATTTTATATCAATCGGACAGATAAGTCAATAAAATTATTCTAAAAACGGAGGCTAAAATGAAACTGTATGCAATTTTATCACTGATTTTGTTCCTCACGATGCTTTTTATGCCGCTGTTTTCGCTTTTGGGAAGTACCGCTCAAAGTGTGAACGCACCCGTCATGACGGCTTTATCGACACAGAACACGTCAAAGCCGCAAGCTGAAGCTTCAAGCGAGCAGACGACCGAAGTGCGTACCGAAAAAACAACAGCCGCAAACGACGGAAAAATCGAGACCGACGGCGACATCGCCGTTTTGAGAGTGTCATCGGGAAAAATCGAAAACGTCGGCATAACCGACTACGTCATCGGCTGTGTCGCCTGCGAAATGCCGGCAAGCTACGAGCTTGAAGCGCTCAAGGCGCAGGCGGTCGTCAGCTTCACCTATGCGCTGTATCAACGCTCCGAGGGCGAAAAATCCGACTTGAGCGACGACCCGTCGGTGCATCAGGCTTATGCGAGCTATGATGAATTAAAGGAAAAATGGGGCGACAGCTACGACGAAAATATCGCCGTTATCAAAAAAGCGGTCAAGGCGGTCAGCGGCGAATATCTCACATACGAAAAAAAGCTGATAAAGCCGTCATATTTTGCGCTGTCATCGGGCATGACAAACAGCGCAGAGGACGTCTGGGGCAACGAGGTCAGCTGGCTTGTCAGCGTGTCGAGCGACGGTGACAAGCTTTCACCGTCGGTAAAGTCGATATTTGAATTTACGGAAGATGAAATTACAGAGCTTCTCAAAGACGAATGTGAGCTGAAAGAAATTTCGATTTCAAAGCCCGTCAAAGCAAAAAGCGGATATGTCAAGAGCATTGATATCTCGTCGCACAAATTCAGCGGCGAGGAGCTTCGCCGACTGCTTTCCCTCAGAAGCGGAAATTTCACCGTCAAAAAAGAGGGCGACCTTTACGTTTTCACCTGCATGGGCTACGGTCACGGTGTCGGCATGAGCCAGAACGGAGCGAATTATATGGCGAAGCAAGGCAGCGGATACAAGGAAATATTGTCACACTACTATCCGGGAACGGAGGTTTTGCTGAGTTGACGGAAGCCAATCCGAGCTCAAAAGGCAAAAAAATTACCGCCTCGGGCGGTTAGATTATACTAATATATATATCAAATGTGTGGCGATTTAATGTCGGTGATAATTTGTTGAATGTGAGCGATGATCTCGTCGGAAACGCCGGTAACTTCGATGAATTTTCTATCATCTAAAGAAAGAAGATAATCTGTCGGTACGCTGAAAGTTGTTGCGATTTTTATAAGCATTTCGATCGAGGGCTGAATATTATCGTTCTCCCAGTTTGAAACGCTCTGCTTTGTCACGCCCAACTCTTTGGCAAGCTCAACTTGGCTCATAGCTCTCGCAAGTCTCAAAGTTTTAATTCTTTCGCCCAACATTTATTCTCACCTCCAGCAAAAATTACAATACTATTGTAACATTTCTATTGACAATATTAAAATACTATGGTATTTTAATATTGTACTTTCGTTAAGTGCAAATATAACTGTTTTGGAGGAATTTTTAATGGTAAAACAAACAAAAAAACTGACGGCTGTCTTGCTGTCACTGCTAATGCTGCTTTCAAGCTTTCCGCTTATAAGCTTTGCGGCTGACGAATACGATGTCGGGAACGGGGTCGTGGTTACATCGGAGAACTGCACAAACAGAAACTGCGATTTCAGCTATACGATTTATGAAAACGGATTATTGGTTGTTGACGGTAATAGCAGTCACACTCACAGAATCCCCACAAATAACGTTGAAAAAGTTTATATCGGTGACAACGCCCAAAATATAGACGGTGCAATATTTGGCTATTTGTCGACTGTCAAGGAATATACCGTTTCGAGTGACAATGAAAACTATACAAGTGTTGACGGTGTTCTTTACAGCAAGGATATGACTACCCTTTATGCCTATCCTCAAGGAAGAACCGACAGCACATTCACCATACCTAACACAGTTAAAAAGATTGGAAATGCTTCGTTTTATAATTGCAAATTGACAAGCATTGTTATTCCGAAATCGGTAAAATGGATATTTGTTCAGGCTTTTCAAAGCAGCTTATCACTCAGCTCCGTTACTTTTGAAAGCGGCGAAAGAAATTTGATAATTTCATCACTTGCGTTTTCAGACTGTACGGCATTAAATAATATATCGCTTTACGGTAACAGAGTTTATGCTATCGCTTGTTCGGCTTTTCAAAATACCGCTTATTACAATAACGAAAACAACTGGGAAAACGGTGTCCTTTATCTCAACGATATCCTTTTAAACACAAAACCGTCTGAATTAAACAGCGAATACACGATAAAAAGCGGAACGACTACAATAGCCGATGAAGCCGGTTTTATCTACTACCCCGAAGAAAGCCGCAATTCTTATGAATATGTCTATGTCACTATTCCAGAAACCGTTGACAATATCGGTATTGCAAGTATTTATTCATACAATAAGCTTCCCGTTAATCTTTTTAGAGTCGGAAGCCTCGTTACATCATCCTCAAGTATATGTTCAAAGTTTTTATCGGATCTGCTTGAAGTAATGGAAGATGACTTTAAAAATTATTTTGAGAGCAAATACAAAGACTACGATACTTTGCCGACCGAAGCAATGGTTGAACTATATCAATTTGTATTATACGGAACGAAGGATAATTGGATACATTTACTTGAAGCTATACCAAGCAATGTCATATTTATGAAAGAGGGAATCGTCGGAATTGCCGATAACACCGCCCCGATGGTAACAAGTTTTGCTATTCGATATGTTTTTTTAGATCCGACTTATTTTAACGGTCTTATCCTACCGAAAACCTTTGCAAACCTAACCTGTTACACAGAATTGTGTGATTACTACACAAAGGTTTCCCTTACTTCAAATAAAATTGAAAGCTTCGACACCGAAAAGTCCATCACCTTCCTCAACCCCGACTGCAAGATCTTTGACGACGAAAACACTCTCTGGGTCGGTTACACTATTTGCGGATACAAAGGCTCGACCGCCGAGGCATACGCTAAAAAGTATAACAGAAAGTTTGTCGCTATTGACGACTGCAAGCACGAGCTGACCTGTCGCAACGCAGTGATAAAAGCAACCTGCAACAAGGATGGCTACACAGGTGATCTCTATTGCCAATACTGCGGAGAGCTTCTTGAAAAGGGTAAGTTAACGGACAAAACCGAAAATCATAATTTCGGAAGTCCCGAGCGCTTGACATATCCGACCTGCACCAAATGGGGTACGGCAAAGTATACCTGCGAGGATTGCGGCACGACAAAAGTCATAGACTACGAAAAGCCTACCGGTCATACATATCTATACAATTACACATTTGACGCTGACTGCATATATGACGGATATGTGGCATCGTATTGCCACTGCGGTGATTATAAGAAAACAATAACCGAGCCGGCTCTCGGTCACATTGACGAAAATCACGACCTTCACTGTGACCGCTGCGGCGAAAAAATCAAAGATTGCGACTGTATGTGTCACAAATCCGGCTTTTCGGGCTTCATCTACAAATTAGTCAAAATATTCTGGAAGCTTTTCAGAACAAATCAAACCTGCGAATGTGGCGCAAGCCATTATTGATATTAGGCTATTTCCGGTTCTCAGCCGAATATCAAAAATCCCGTCGAGATCTCTCTCGGCGGGATTCTTAATTTTATAGATTTATTATGCCTTGCCTGCACAGCCGAGAACTTTCTCGATCTTGTGTGAAACGACTTCTTCAATAGCGTTACGGGCAGGTGTGAGATACTGTCTCGGATCAAAGTGAGACGGATTCTCAACGAGATGCTCACGGATAGCTGCTGTCATTGCCAAACGAAGGTCTGAGTCAACGTTGATCTTGCAAACAGCCATGCTTGCTGCCTGACGGAGCATATCCTCGGGGATACCGATAGCGTCGGGCATTTCGCCGCCGAACTTGTTGATCTTCTCAACATACTCGGGCATAACAGATGATGCGCCGTGAAGAACGATCGGGAAACCGGGAAGTCTCTTGCTGACTTCTTCGAGAATGTCAAAGCGAAGCTGCGGCTTCTGACCGGGCTTGAACTTATAAGCGCCGTGTGATGTTCCGATAGCTATAGCGAGTGAGTCAACACCCGTGCGTGTAACGAAGTCCTCAACCTGCTCGGGGTTTGTGTATGACTCGTTGCCTGCTTCAACAACAACGTCATCTTCAACACCTGCGAGTGTTCCGAGCTCGCCTTCAACGACTACGCCGTGAGCGTGAGCGTATTCAACGACCTTCTTTGTCAAAGCGACGTTATCCTCATATGAAAGGCTTGAGCCGTCGATCATGACAGATGTGAAGCCGCCGTCAATGCAGCTCTTGCAGGTCTCGAAGTCCGGGCCGTGGTCAAGATGGAGAGCGATGGGGAGACCTGTCTCCTCAACAGCAGCCTCAACGAGCTTAACAAGATACTTATGGTTAGCATATGCTCTTGCACCCTTTGAAACCTGAAGGATAACGGGAGCGTTGTTTTTCTTAGCTGCTCCTACGATACCCTGAATGATCTCCATGTTGTTTACGTTGAAAGCACCGATGGCGTAACCGCCCTTGTATGCATCTTAAAACATTTTTTTAGTTGTTACCAATGGCATAATTATTTACTCCTTTTCAATTATGTTGTCAACATTATACTCCTCGTCGCACGGCTTGTCAATAATTGCAAAATGATTTTATAGATATCTAATAATATTGACAGCCGATGCCGTGTCATATTCCGCTCAAATCGAATTTTGGGATAAAACCGTCGCTTGCCGAGCCGAGCTGTTGGACAAAGTAATTCTCAAATCCGCTGTTTTCAAGAGCCGACAGCACCTTTTCATATTCTCTCTCGGTTATTCTCCTGTTAAGCTCCGGATACTTTTCGCTGTGTACTATCGGCGTATACTGCGACATAAGGCTAATATATGTCTCATGCGGAACATTTTCGTCGAGCCATTTGATTATTTGTACGCTTTGGTTTGTGTTTTTCGGCAAGATGAGATGTCGGATCACAGTCCCCTTTTGCATTATGCCGTTTTCATCTATGACCGCACTGCCCGTCTGTCTTATCATTTCCTTTACAGCCGGTGCGGCATAATCGAAATAATTCTCGGCGAGTGAATATTTCAAGCTTCTGTCGGGGCTGATATATTTCAAATCGGGCAGATATATGTCAACAAGTCCCTCCAGCTTTCTGAGCGTTTCGACTTTTTCATATCCGCCGCTGTTATAAACTATCGGCACTTTCGGCTTATATTCTCTCAAAACTCTCGCCAGCCGTTCGGCGTAGTGTGTGGGATTAACGAGGTTTATATTATGTACGCCCTGCTCTGTCAGCTCATCGAATATTTTCATAAGTCTCTCATCGGATATCTCTTTTCCGAATCCGTCTGCGCTTATCTCTTTATTCTGGCAAAAGACACAGCCGAGGCTGCATCCGGAGAAAAAAACCGTTCCCGAGCCGTTTGTTCCGCTTATGCACGGCTCTTCCCAATCATGTCTTGCGGCTCTTGCCACAACGAAGCCCTCCGGCATTCGACAAGCGCCTCTTTTTATGCTTCTGTCAACCGAGCATTCTCTCGGACAAGCATTACATATCATATCATCAATCTTCTTTCGGTCGGTTTAGTATCTACTAAAATATAGTTTTCATCTCGAGTCAAAGACTTGCCTAAGCAGTCATTTACTCGTACATAATATCACAACAGACGGAAATAATCAACGGCGGGCGGCTTGACTTTTCGGCATATGAAATGTATAATTTCACCATAATATTGAAAGAGGTGATAAAATTGCTTTTAACCGTTGACATGGGCAACACGAACATCACGATAGGTGCTTTTGACAACGATGAACTGCGGTTCGTTTCGAGGCTTTCAACCATCAGGGGAAAGACCGCCGACCAATACGCAATCGAGCTTAAACAAATTTTCAAGCTCAACAATGCGTCCGCAGATTCATTTTCGGGCAGCATCATAAGCTCGGTCGTACCGGAATTGACGGAAACCGTTTCGCAGACTGTCGGACTTGTGACGGGAACTAAACCCATGGTGGTCGGTCCCGGAATCAAGACGGGCATCAATATTCTTATTGATAATCCGGCTCAGCTCGGTGCGGATCTTTTGGTCGGCGCAGTCGCCGCCGTTGACAAATATCCCCTGCCCTGCTTTATAGTCGATCTCGGAACGGCAAGCAAAATAAGCGTTGTCGGCAAAGACGCAAGCTACCGAGGCGGAATGATAGCCCCCGGTGTCGAGGTCTCGCTCAACGCTCTGTCGTCAAATGCGTCTCAGCTCCCCTATATCTCGCTGACAGCTCCGAAAAAAGCCGTTGGAACAAATACCGTTGACTGTATGCAGTCGGGTATAATCTTCGGCTCGGCGGCTATGGTAGACGGCATGATTCGGAGATTTCGTGACGAAGTGCCCGATGTGGCTTCTGTCGTCGCAACAGGCGGCTTCAGCAACTGCATAATCAAGCATTGCAGGGAAAGTATAATTCATGACGATACCCTGCTATTACACGGACTCAAGGTAATATACGAAAAGAACCGAAAGTCTTAATAAATCTGTATAATATGATACAGATTTCACGGCGTTGCACTCTTTCATGAGGCAACAGCAAGGAGGTAATTTTTAAATGAACAACACAAACAAAATCAGAACCATGGTCACATACTCGATACTTACAGCGATAATGCTTGTCATGGCGTTCACGCACTTAGGCTATATTAAGTTAGGCGCAGTTGAGATAACGCTCATGAGCTTACCCGTTATAATAGGTATAGGCTTTGCAGGTGTCAAGGGCGGACTTGTTTTAGGCACGGTATTCGGCTTGACAAGCTTTGTCCAGTGCTTCGGTATGAGTGCCTTCGGTGCGGCACTGCTTGCGATAAATCCTGTTCTGACTTTTTTATTATGTATGATACCGAGAGTTCTTATGGGCTTGTTATCGGGTTTTATCTATGAACAGCTGACAAAGCGCAATGTTAAAAAGTCGGTGTCATATGTCACACTCGGTGTCACAGCTCCGCTTTTCAACACGCTTATATTCGTTCCGCTGACATTCCTTTTCTTCGGCAAGAGCGACTACATCACGGGACTTGCCGATACACTCGGCGCAACGAATCTTTTCTCGCTTGCGATAATTCTTTTCGCTCTCAACGCTCTGTTTGAAGTCATAACCTGCGCCATCGTCGGCCCTGCACTTCTCAAGGCTCTTGAAAAGGTAAAAAAATAATCGGATTTACGCTCATAAAATCACATATAAAAAAGAAGTCGGTTAAATCAAGCCGACTTCTTTTTATCAAATTTTCTAAAGTTTTCGACAGTTATTTTTCCTTTTCGTCAAGTCATGTTGAAAATATTCACATTTTGTCGCAAAAAATTAACCTATCTTCATTTTCAGCCTAAGCTTATCGCTTATCATAGCTATGAACTCCGAATTGGTCGGCTTTCCTCGGCTGTTTTGTATCGTATAACCGAAGTATGCACTCAAGACATCAACGTCGCCTCTGTCCCATGCGACCTCGATAGCGTGTCTTATGGCTCTTTCAACTCTCGAAGAAGTTGTCGAATACATCTTAGCTATCGTCGGATAAAGTATCTTAGTCACAGAATGCATAAGCTCGGGATCGTCAACGGTCATGAGTATACTTGTTCTCAGATATTGATAGCCCTTTATATGAGCCGGAACGCCTATCTGATGCATGATATCGGAAACGATGATCTCAAGATCGTCGGCGGGCTTTGAATAGTCAAGTATCAGCGAATCTTTGTCGTCTTTATACCACTTGACCATCTGCTTGACTCTTTGAGCCATCAGCTCAATTTCAAACGGTTTTAGGAAGCAGTAATCTGCGCCGGCACTGATGAGCTCCTGTTCAAACTTAGCGTTATCGACAGCGCTCATTATCATAACAACGGGTCTTTTGTCGGCGCTCATGCTTTCCATTTCTTTAAGTACACCCAAAGCATCTACCTGTTGCATAAACGCATCCATCAATACAACATCTGCTGTATCGGACTTCAGATATTCGATGACCGACTTTCCGTTCTTCTCGAGCATCACCACCTGATAGCCATATGTTTCCAATGTGTTCTTGCAAGCTTCACCGAAGCTGTTATGATCTTCAGCAAAAAGGATTTTAATTCTGTCTTCCATATTTTTCCTCCGCAGTTTTACTTTTATTGTTTTTTAGCATTTAATGTGAATCTTGTTCACTATCGGCAGTATATCATAGCTTTTAGGAATTCGCAAGGTGAAATTTGTATAATTTTGGAGAATCACGAAAAAATTTTTTTATTTTTTCCGATTTTTTTGATAAAAGAGCAGAATCATGCCTTTTATGTGTGAATCACGCTGTCAAAATATCCGATTTAGAATAAATGCGTGGCGATAAAAGTTGTCGTATTATATGAGGCTTTTACGGAAGCTTTTATTTCAAAAAATTTTTTCATGTTTTTTCAAAAAACTGTTGACAAAGGAGTATTAAATGGTTATAATATCAAAGTCTTAGAGGTATAGTGTAACGGTAACACTCCGGACTCTGACTCCGTCATTTAAGGTTCGAATCCTTATACCTCTGCCAACAACAAAACGTCAAGGCTTTCGGGCTTTGACGTTTTAATTTTGTCTGTGAAAAGCAAGCCCCGTTTGATCATACAAAACAAAATCATCAAAAGATGAAATTAGGTATTGACAAAACAGGCTGTATTTGATAAAATTCATATGTTCGATTGAAACGGAGGAGTACCCAAGAGGCTGAAGGGTCTGGCTTCGAACACCAGTAGGTCGGTAACTCCGGCGCAAGGGTTCAAATCCCTTCTCCTCCGCCATAAAAAACGCCCCTTGTCCGCAAGACAAGGGGCGTTTTTTCAGCCAAATCCAACTTCGCCGAGAAAAAGAGCGGATTTGACTTCATCTTCGAAAGTGCTTACTTTCTATAAGCACATTATATTAGATGTGCTTACCGCACCTTTATGTATTTGCAGGCTAATTCACACATTATCATATCATAACAAAAACAGAGCACTTCGCCGTGCTCTGTTTCTTTATTTAAGTATAAACATCAGCTTACCAATGCAGCTTTCCGCAGTCGCATACACGCTTTGAATCAGCGGAGAATATCTTATAGAATATGCATTTGATATTCCATATGAGCTTTGTTAATGCGTTCGTCGAGTGACACTGACATGAGCAGTTCTTCACTTCGTCGTCAAGGTCATGAAGCGACCACTGCGATATCCATGAAATAGCCTTGACGTTATCTTCGGTCTTGTCAAAGCCGTTGACCGTCTTTATATTCTCGTATTCGTCGCCGTTCGTGCAATCATAGACGAGATAGTTCCACAGAACATGATTAAGTAAAACGCCCGTGTCGGGAGCATCCGAGCAAGTCGTAAGTCTCAGTCTGTTGGGATCGGCGGTCTGTTCCTTGAGATTTTTCCATGACGGCGCACAGTAAAGATTGTATACAGAATAAGAGTCGGTCGTACAGTGAACGAGCCACACCGACATATTCTTGATTTTTGCCGCATCGGCAGCGCTTATCGCCGTGCGGTTTGATACTAATACTGCGCCTGCGAAGCTGTCCGGATACGTTGTGATAAGCTTTGTTGCGCCGACTGCGCCGAGACACCAGCCGATGACGTATATTCTGTCGGTGTCAACGTTCGGATTTTTCTTTGCGAAGTCGTCTATCGCCGCCTTGAGCGATGAAATCGGCATCATGTCCCAATAGACCGGATCCTGCGATCTTGCTATTAAAAGGTATGCGCCGCCTGCGTTCTGAAATTTGACTTGATTTTCCTCGCCCGACCAATAAGCGAATTGGTTTCCTATGAGCTCTTCGCCCTCATATCCGCCCTCACCTGCGCCTGCCATAAACACGCAAAGCGGATATTTTGTCTTGTCGGAGTCGCCCTTTTTCGGAGAATAGTAGCTATAGTCAACGCTTCTTCCGCTGACCTCTGGTCCTGCACCTCTCAGCCACTGCGAACGCAAAGCGCCCATGCCCTCATTGACACTCATTGCCGATGCCGCCACGGAAAACACCGAGAGCAACATAACAAGGCTCAGCAAAACCGACACCGTTCTCTTAAAGCTTCTTTTCATATGTAACCTCCTGAAATGTAGTTTCGGGAAAGATTTCCCTAAAGTAAAATTTATTATAGCATATAATGTTCGTCATACGCTCTTAACATTGTTAACATATTGTAAATTTAATCTCGCCATCGAGCAGTCAAATTCCGTATTTATCAAGGTCGATCGTACCGTCGGATTCAAAGACTATCCCCTCATCTTCAAGCAGCTGTCTTTGCATATCCTCGCCGCCGAAAGCGAAAGCAACAGACGTCTTGCCCTCTCTGTTGACGACCCTGTGACACGGTATCTCGCCCGGCTTTGGATTGACATGAAGCGCATAGCCGACCACTCTCGCCCACCTCGGATTTCCCGCAAGCATCGCCACCTGACCGTAAGTCGCAACACGGCCTCTCGGAATAGTTTTCACGGCCTCGTATATTTTTTCAAAGGTTGTCACTGTTGCCCTCCTCGGCTTTTTCTCTTTTTCGCCTCGATCATTTTTTGACAGGTCTTCTTATCAAGGCGCATTCCGAAGCCGCCTATATTCATCACAACACCTGCCACATTTTCAAGCGACAAATATCTTTCAAGCTCTGTGAACGCAACCGTCACCACCTGCGAGGTCATCATAAGCTTCGCTATCGCAGGTATCGTTGTGTACGTCTCTTGTATCTCCGTCGTATCCGTGAAGCAGGGTATCCACTTTGAGCCGTCTCTCCTGTCGGTTATCAGCAACGCTTCAAAATTTCCTTTAAGCGTGATTCCCATACAGGCGAGCGTTGCGTTAGCTATAGCCGAAAGCATTGCGCCCTCCAATATCCTCATCACTCTCGGATCTTCGTTTTTGCCCTGAAGCTGTAAAAACCTAAGCATCGTGAAATTCACCGACGGAGCGCTGACGGAATCAAACTCGGTTTTTATCAGCTGACACTGCTTATATCTTATTTTGCAAAGTGTCGGCTCAACCGAGACAAATTCAATGCCGAAGCGAGTCATCGTCATGAAGAAGTCCGATATTTCCTCTTTTTCAAGCTTGACAGCGGCGAGCTTTCCGTCTTTGTCTTTGTTGTACGCCGAGGTATACTGCTCGGCTCTTGTCTTGTCCCAAAATATAACGGCACTGCCGGTGGCAACACTCGGATATGTCTTGGCAAGTGAGTTATCCATGACAGCATATAAAACATCGGTGTTCTTTATCCGTGCCGCAATTTCGGACACGGTGATATTGGCTATCCCCTGCAAAAACTCGTTTTTCTGTTCTAAGATGTGATCGGCAAGAATTATAACGCTGTCACTGTCGGCTTCTTTCAACCGTCTTCTGAACTCATCGGGTGAGCATATAACGGGAAGTCTTTTAATGTCGCAATCGGGCAAAAGCTCAGGCAATATATTTTCAATAGCTTTAATTACGCTTTCCTTTATTTCCATATTGTCACCGCCTTTTCGGCTATTATAACACTGTCGGCGGATTTTTTCAATAAGCATTGACGGCTGTCGCTTTGGGGTGAGGTAGCGAGCGAAGCGAGCGTAACGGCGTTCGGGCGTGTACTCCCGAAGCGAAGC
>CAYZOU010000014.1:0-49126 GCA_964480405.1 uncultured Faecalibacterium sp.
TAAGAACATATAAAAACGTCAAAATTGACGGAAAGACGTATAAATACTACTCCGCTTGGTCGAGTGTCAAGAGCGTTAAAACCAAATAAATTAAGCCGCCTGCATGGGCGGCTTTTTTCGTTACAGCTTCAAATTTCCATCAATCATGGGGAAGCACATTATCACTCGAAGTCCGTTTCTTCCGTTTTCGGCTGTGATCGTTCCGTGGTGCTTTTCGACTATGGCTTTGGCGATCGAAAGTCCGATACCGGTGCTGTTGGGCGATGCGGCTTCCGTTCGGTGAAAACGTCTGAACAGCATAGAAAGCTCGCTTTCGGGAACACCACCGCCGTCATCTTCGACGGTCACAATTACGCTTCTTTCGCCACATTCGACGGAAATGTCGATACTTCCGTCGGGCTTCGTGTGTTCGCAGGCGTTCTTTATAATGTTGCCGAAAGCTTCGCCGAGCCACATACGGTCACAGCGAAAAAGTGCGTCACCGCTGACGGTGATATTTTTTTGCGGAAAAAGTACGGAGAACTCCGATCTAAGCTCGGAAAACAGCTCGAACAGATACTCCTCTTTATAATTCATGGTATACGTGTCACTGCGTATCTTTTCAAGCTTCAACACGTTATAAATCAGCTGCTCCATCTTGCCGATAAGCTCAAGCTCTTTTTCGTTATACTTGCTCGGTGAGGAGCTGTTTTCCATTTCGCAATAAAGTCGCAAGCCTGCAAGCGGAGTTTTCAGCTGATGAGAAATATCCGAGATAAATTCGGCGTTTTCCTTGGCTTCAAGCTTCGTGACTTCCTTTTCCTGTATCAGTCGCATCTCGACCTCGTATATATAGTTTTGCAAACGTGCGAAGCTGTCGTCTGTTGTGCTCGGTTGGGTAAGAGTGCCGTCTTTCAAGAAGCTTTCGAGGCTTTCCGAGAGCTTGCGTGTCTTTATTCTGCCGCTGACAAACTGCACCGACAGAAATATCAGCAATACCACTACGACAGCCGCAACTATAAATACGGTTTTCATCTTCAGCCCTCCCACCTATAACCTGCTCCTCGAACGGTCACTATATGTTCAGCGCCGATCTTGTCTCTCAAGCGGCTTATGTGTACGGAAAGGGTGTTATCGTCAATGAAGCTTCCGTCGCTGTCCCAGATCTTTTCAAGCAGTATGGCTCGTGTCACGGTAACTCCTCGGTTTTTTATCAAAGCGGACAGTATTTGAAATTCGGTCGGTGTCAGGAAAAGGTTCTCGCCGTTTTTCTTGACTGTCATATTTGAAATGTCGATAGATATGTCCCCAAGCTGATAATCGGTATACGCCGACTTTCTGCGAAGCAAGGCTCTTATTCGTGAAAGCAGCTCAAGCATACGAAACGGTTTTGTCACATAGTCGTCTGCGCCTGCGTCAAGTCCCCTGACTATCTGAAATTCCTCGTCACAGGCTGTCAGGAACAGTATCGGTGTGTCGTTGCCCATGGAGCGGACAAACGAGCATATCTCAAGTCCGCTACCGTCGGGAAGCATTACGTCGAGGATAATAAGGTCGGCTTTCTCACTTTCGACAAGGCTCTTGCCCTCTGCGCAGTTGCGAGCGGACAAAACCTCATAGCCCTCCTTGCAAAGCAATTCACACAAGCCGTCACGAAGATAAACGTCATCTTCAACGAGAATTATTCTTTCTTTCATCTTTATCTCCTTAAATCAAGTTTTGACTTTTTCTATGCTTTTGACTGTCAGCGCATCACCGTCAACCGAAAACTTTACCTCAAAGCCTGCATATATCAAAGCGTACACCCTATCGGGATCGGATTGATATGACGGTCTCGGATCGCAATGAAGAAGCTCTGTAAGCCCGTTTTGCTTGGATTTTGGAATTTTCGACAGCAAAGCTTCTGCACAATCAACCGTCAAGCCGTAGTCCGAAAACGTGTCGGCGAAGCTGCAAACCGCATTCGGATGGCTGTCGGAATACGCAATATAGGGCTTGATGTCAAAAATCGGCGTACCGTTCATGAGGTCTGCGCCCGACACCTTCAGCATCGTGCCATGCTTTTCGCTATGCTCGATCCCGTCAAGCTTGACCGACGACAGCCCCAAGCTGTTCGGACGAAACGGCGACCTCGTCGCAAACACGCCCACTCGCTTATTCCCTCCGAGTCTCGGCGGTCGGACAGTCGGCGACCATTTTCCGTCGCACTCGGAAAACTGCCAGATGAGCCAAAGGTGTGAATATTCCTCAAGCCCTCTCAGCGCTTCGGGGCTTCCGTAAGGCTTTTCAAACACGATATATGACTTCACGCTCGGCGCAAGTCCGCTTTGTCTCGGCACACCGAACTTTTCATCGAAATCGTTATATATGTGTGCGATAGGTAATATTTCCATTTGGCTCTCCTTTCGTGAATATTAAAAAGTTGTATTATATGATACAGGTTTTAGCTATGATTTTATTGCCGAAGTTGCTTTGCTTTTATTATACAGCAAAATTGGGAGGTTTGCAACCCGCCCGCAAAGCGGGCGGAGGCGGCGGTGAGCGCTCCCGTGCGGCGAAGCCGCACGGGAGTCCGAACAGACGCCTGAGATCAGACTGTCACACGGCACGGATTAAATTTGCAGACATAGTTCTCACGGGAGAAAATGAAACCAAGATTCAGCTGAAATTTGATTATATTTATAATAAAGTCAATTTTTTATCATTTTAGGGGTGACAAACCGACTGAAAATAGTATATTATAAGAGAGTGGATCTGAGTCGACACCGACATATAAAGTAAAGCAACGGTGCGGTTTCACACCGACATATAAACTGAGAACGGAGGTCATTATGACAATAAAGAGGATAACAGCGGTATCGCTGAGTGTGATAATAGCCTTGTCGGCGATGATAATATTTGTCGGATGCATGAGGACACCCGAATATAAAGCAGATGATATAACTGCTGTCGCACTTTCATGCGGAAGCGGAAGCACAGAACAGAACTATTCGTTTTCGTTAGTCAAGGTCAAAAGCAAGTGGTATCTCACGGCTGAGTGCTTCATCGAAAAGTCACAGAAGAATATAAGCATTGAAAATGTTCCGATAGATGAAACCGATGCAGGCGAGGTCACGTCGATCATTGAAAGCAAGAATTTGATCGAGCTTTCGGATAAGCAGACAGCTTCCGACGAAAAGCTGAATTACAGATTTCTTTTGAGATTTTCCGACGGCAAATCAAGATACACTTCAACGCCGATAGACGATGCCGTTAAACAGGAATTTTACCGTCTTGCCGAAAAATACGGCGTGAAGTAAATAAAACAGAATTTCAGATAAATTAGCCGAGTGATTTTTTCACTCGGCTTTTTGTCGGCTGTTTGACATTCGGCTTCGTTCAGCCTTTTGGTTTTGTCTTTTTCGCAGTTTCATCAGTGTGGCGGCTTCCGGCACCCGCTCGCACTTCGTGCTCACGGGTGCACGTTCAGCCGCCGTTGTCGCCCTGCTGTCGCACCCCGACCCCCACCCTGCACCATCTTAACCCCACAAAAGAAAAATAACGGCTGTGACAAAGCAATTATTTTTTTTACCGCTTTGTCACATCTTGCAATTTTTATAAAAGGTTATATACTTTTATATAATAACAAACCAACGGAGGTATTTTTATGAAAGTAACAAAAAGGCTGATAGCGTTTTTCATGGCGGCGATGATGATCTTCTCGGCGCTGCCGGTGATGAATGTTTCGGCTGAGACGGTCGTAAGCGGAAAGTGCGGAGATAATCTTAAGTGGGCACTTGACGACAAGGGCAAACTGACTATCAGCGGCACAGGTGAGATGTATAATTACGGCTTTTATTCAGCTGCTGCACCTTGGGCTGATCTTTATGAAAAAGTGAAAGCGGTTAATATAAGCTCTGGTGTAACAAGCATTGGAACTATGGCGTTCTATGATAACGCCGACTTAACAAGCGTAAAAATTGCCGACAGTGTAACATGTATCGGTAACAATGCTTTTAGCGGCTGCTCCGAATTAAAAAGCGTAATTATCCCCGATAGTGTAACCGATTTAGGCAGTTCGGCTTTTGGATATTGTGAAAAGTTGTCAAAAATCACGATGTCCGACAACATAAAAAATATAGGACAAAACGCTTTCTCCGGTACAGCTTATTTTAATAAAACATCAAACTGGAAAAGCGGTGTTCTTTATATCGGAAAAGCACTTATCAAAGCGGATGCCGATAAGCTCTCGGGCGCATACACGGTTAAAGACGGAACAAAATGTATAGCAGAGTGTGCATTCAGCGATGTTCATTATTTAACAAACATTAAATTTCCCGACAGTGTGACACATATAGGTAGTTATGCTTTCAGCGATTGCGGAAATTTGAAAAGCATAGCCTTCCCCGATAAGCTTGAAAGTATAGGTGATAATGCGTTTTACTTTTGCAGATTTGAAAAATTAACAGTTCCCGGAAGTGTGAAAACTATCGGCAAACAAGCGTTTTTTATGTGCAAAATCGAAAACTTAACTATTGGCAACGGCGTTAAAAAGATTGAATCTCATGCTTTTGATTGGAGCAATTTAAAGAGCGTAAAAATTCCCGACAGCGTAACAAGCATAGAAAACGAAGCGTTCTTAAACTGCGGCTTGGAAAGTGTATTCATTCCGAAAAGTGTTAAGAGCATCGGAGCTATGGCTTTCGGATATAAGGTCGGTTGGGCAGATGACGGATACCCGGGCGACAATGTTAAAATCGAAGGCTTCAAAATTGAGGGCATCAAGGGCTCTGCCGCCGAAACCTACGCTAAGGAGAACGGCTTTAAGTTTGTTACTCACAAGCACTCCTACACTTCAAAAGTAACCACCAAAGCCACAACGAGCAAGAACGGAAAGATAACCTACACCTGCGATTGCGGTTACAGCTATAGTAAGTCAATATCAAAAATCAAGTCTATCGCTCTCTCAAGCGATACCTACACCTACAACGGCAAGGCTAAGAAACCGACTGTTACGGTGACAGATTCAAAGGGCAACACACTCAAAAACGGCACGGATTATACGGTCTCCTATTCTTCGGGTCGCACGAATGTCGGCAAGTACACTGTCACCGTAACATTCAAGGGCAAGTATTCGGGCACTGAGAAGCTGACATTTAAGATCAAACCTCGCTCAACATCTATATCAAAGCTTACCGCAGGCAAAAAGCAATTCACTGCAACATGGTATAAGAGATCTGAGCAGACTTCCGGTTATCAGCTTCAATATTCAACTTCATCAAAGATGACAAACGCTAAATCAAAGACCTTGTCCGGTGCATCGAAAAACTCACTGACGGTTTCCGGACTTAAAGCCGGCACAAAGTATTACGTACAAATAAGAACATATAAAAACGTCAAAATTGACGGAAAGACGTATAAATACTACTCCGCATGGTCGAGTGTAAAGAGCGTAAAAACCAAATAACTTATCAAAAACCTAAAACCCCTAATAAATGTATACGCTGTGCGACAGCTTTTGCCCGCACAGCGTATACGTTTTTATTTATCAGATGTAATGATATTTTTTTCTTTTCGCAAACAGGAAGATCACACCGACGGTGACCGCCATAAACTCGGCGACAACTATGGATATCCAAATTCCGTCGATTCCGAAAATTATCGGTATCAGCAAAACTGCGGCGACCTGAAAAACCAGTGTACGCAAAAAGGAAATTATGGCCGAGGTTACACCGTCGTTCAGCGCCGTGAAGAAGCCCGATGAGAATATCGCAAAGCCCATGAATCCGAATGACAGCGCAAAAATTCTGAAGCCGTCAACGGTCATCGTCATAAGCTCTTTATCGTATCCGACAAACATTTTCGCAAGAGGAGTCGCAAACAACTCGCCCATGACGACCATCAACACGCCGAAAACTCCGACCACTATCATGCTTTTCTTGAACAGCCCTTTAAGCTCGTCATAGTTTTTCGCTCCGTCGTTATATCCGATTATGGGCGCTATGCCGATGGTGTAGCCGAGGAACACCGCCGAAAAGATTCCTATGACATACATCATTACGCCGTATGCCGCAACTCCGTTCTCACCGGCATATTTTATCAGCTGGATATTATAAAGCATTCCCACAACGCTCATTGAAACATTACTCATAAATTCAGATGAGCCGTTCGTACACGCTTTAATGAGAGCTTTAGCATCAAGGTTGGTTTTTCCGAGACGAAGTATGCTGCTGTTTTTGCGACTGAAATAGATTATCGGCACTATGCCGCCCACAAGCTGACTGACAGCAGTCGCTATCGCAGCGCCCGCAAGCTTATATTCCTGAGGCAGAAGAATAACGAGCACGGCATCAAGCACCATGTTTGTGACACCCGATGAGACCGTTGAAGCAAGTCCGAGATGCGGCTTCTCGGCTGTGACAAAAAACGACTGGAACAGATATTGAAGCACGTTAAACGGCAACGCAACGAGGATTATTCTTGCGTATACCACAGCGTTTTCAAGCATTTCTCCCTCTGCACCCAAGAGCCTTGCGATAGGTCTTGTGAACGCAAAACCCAGCACTGCAAAAACTATGCCGAGAATAAATGTGACATAGACAAACAGCGAAAAATATCTGTTAGCTTCCTCTTTCTTGCCTTCGCCGAGTGCTTTCGCAACTATAGCCGATCCGCCCGTACCGAACATTAAGCCTATTGTATATAGGATCATCAAGAACGGATAAATGAGATTGAGCGCCGCAAAAGGTGTTTTTCCTGCGTAATTTGAGACAAAATAGCCGTCAACAACGCTGTAAATTGAGGCGAACGCCATCATCACTACCGACGGCAATGTGAAACGAAAAAGTCTCCCATATGTGAAATGATCTGATAACTGAATTTTATTTTTTGCTTTATTTTCCATTTTTGACTCCTAACCTAAATTTTTTACCGCTTCCGAATTCACGGCTTACTGTTATATTTTTCATTCTTCCTGCCCTTTTATTTTTTCTATCTCCGTCTCCAGTGAGCGGTTATATTTTTCGTTAAGCTTAAAAAACAGCTCAAATTCTTCATCGCTCCAACTTGCAAAAGCGTTACATTCAGCTTCAAAAAGGCGAACAGCGGTTTGCGTGATATACTCTTTTCCTTTTTCCGTTAAAAGTATACGCTTCGCCTTTCCCCTATCCTGTTCTAAATACAGGACACCGTCTTTTTCCAAGTTTCTGATAGCCGAATTTATCGTCTGCTTGCTGATTCCGCTGTCACGGCATACATCATGAAGCAGGCAACCGTCTCCCTTTTCATGCACTGTGTAAAGTATGCACAGAGCACTGTCGGAGATTCCGAGCTTTCTTGCCGCCTGATGATATAGGGCGTCAAGCTCATTGGCAAGGCGGTTGACTTTATAGACTCTGTCTTTATAATAATTTTTCATCGCAGACCTCCGAGTATGAAATCGTACTCGGATAGTATAGTACTGTTTTTTAGTAATGTCAATACTGTGGGGGAATAAAATTACGGCGGGCTCGGGGCGGCAAAAGCTTCTTCGCTTTGCGAAGAAGCTTTTGCCGCAGGCTGCGGTGTTTCCACTGCGTGGAAACATTTTGCCGCCCCGAGCCCGCCGTAAGCACAAACCAACTCCCTGCACCCAAACAGCACCCTAAGAATCAGCACCGTGCCCGACCTGTGTCGTCTTTCTGAAAATCACCAAATCGTCGCCGACACAACTGTGAACAGCGTAGCCGTTGCTTTTCAAAATTTGCACCAAATTGCCGTATCCGTCACCCTGTCCGGCGGTTTCGTATTGACCGTAATCGGCATCGGCGTCAACACGCAAAACAATATATTCCGTCTCTAATATATGCTCGGTCGAAGAATAGCGAATATCATAAAGATTTTCACGCTGAGAAAGATAAGCGGTGTAGAATGTGGTGGCGGAAACGGAAGCGTTATCGGGTATGGTGTCAAGAGCTTCCCTCGTCTCCTGATAGCTGTCATAATATCGAACAGCCTTTATCGGATAATCAACGGCTTTCGGAATTATAATCACACCGAAACATACCGCACTGACAGCAACAGAGGCTATTAAAAATGCCGTACGCTGTCGTTTGAGCTTCATGTCGGCGAGATTCACAACGGTGAGATATGTCAAAAATGCGAGCGAGCCGAATGTGTACTGAAAGAAAATGTCATGTTGATATGCATAGTCGGACATGAGATTCACCAATATATACGGAATCAGCAGGATATAGCGCTCGTATCGCCTCGTGATAAGCGGAAGCCCCATGAACGGCAAGAGAGTAACGGCGATAAATCCGAGCTTCTCGCTGTCCACACATTCATAGACCGCCTTCATGGGATTTAATATCACCGACTTTATAACCGTGAATAAAGATGAATCTTCCCCGTACATAAAATTATTATAGCGATAGGTCATAACTCCGTCACCGCTTTTCGCTAAGTATCCCGTCACGAGCAAAAACCAAGCGACCGAAGCTAAGAGCAAAACTATCCCCGTTATGAGTACACCGATATCGGACTTATCAAAACGCAAGACCGTCTTGACCGTCAACCACAAAGCGATAACAGCCACATAAACGGCGGCGTCCTCCTTGACCGTCAGCGTGAGTATTGCCGCAACAGCCGTGACGGCGATATTTCGTTTGTCTATCCCATAAAAAAGCCACAGAATAAGCGGCGTTAAAAAGCAATTTTCATGTATGTCATAGCTTACGCCGCCCGAATATGCAGGAGAAAAGATAAGCATGGCGCAGGCTAACATTCGCTGTCCGCCCGTCAAACCGTGATGCTCGCATATTTTCCATAAAGGAATCACAGCCGAAGCCACGACCAGCGCTTGAAGCACCTGTAACGTAGAGGGTGTCGGTGAAAGCTTATAAAACGGCAGCATGAGATAGTATATCGGCGAAACGTGAACGGCGAAATGAGAGAGCAAGCCGTCACGTTCGACCGTCGTCAGCGGCAGACCGCATTTATTCATATTATAGAACATCTGCGAAAATATTCCGAAATCGTATGTCGGACAGCTGAAGCTGTAAATTCGGCACACTGTCCACACGCATAAAAACAGGAATAATGCGACAGATAATATGACGGTTATTATGACGTACACACGGTGGGCTTTTGTCGGCTCGTCTGTATCTTCCGGCTCGCCGTTCCACCCGTATGCGCCGAAAATCGCTAAAACCGCAAGCATCAACACGCATACCGCAAGAAACGGCCATGTCGCCGAGGCTTTGAGTGAAGCCGTGACAATAACTCCGAACACGGCAATAACGGCTATCTGCTCGAATGTGTCGATCATTATATAACGTGATATAGCCGTCAAAAGTGCGGCAATGACACAGGTTATTACTATAACACGCAGGAGTGACATTTGCGCTAAGCCGTCAAGCTTTGACAGATCTCTGAGCTCGCTCGGCAAGATAAGATACTCCGTCATAACAGCCGCAAGCCACGCAAGAAAAACATGGCGCACCACGCTGTGAATTTCAACCCTATTCTTTCGCTTTAACATAACAGCACCTCCTGCTACCTAAATGGTACAGGAGGTGTCTTTCATAATATTGGGATAAATCTTACAAGTTTCTTTCATCTTTCGGAAGCTCGACGATTGCGCTGAACTGGTCGCCGTCAACCTCGACCCTGAAAGTGCCGCCGACAGATTCCGTATAGGTCTGAGCGATAGCAAGTCCCAAGCCGCTTCCCTTTGTGGAACGTGCCTTATCCCCTCTTGCGAAGCGCTGCATTATTTCATCGGGCTTGAAGTCCATTTCATATGAGGCTGTGTTCATCATGCGGATAACAAAGCTGTTGTCTGTCCTTTTGACCTCTAAGTATATTCGAGTACCTGCTAAAGCGTACTTAATGGCATTCCCCAAAAGATTCGCAAACACTTGATGCATTCTCGCTCCGTCTGTCACAACTTGAATACTGTCGGCGTCATAGCTTCGCTTGACGACTAAGCCTGCGCTTGCAAGCTGATCGTCGAACAAGCCGACCGTCTGTTCCAAAAGCCTTATGAGATCTATTTGTTCACGCTTGCTTTCGACTACTCCGCTCGATACCTTTGTCAATTCAAATAGAGATTCAACAAGGTCGTTCATATATCCCGCCTTTTGATATAGGCGGCGAAGCTGTTCCCGACCTTGAGGCGACAGCTCTTCATTTTGAAGCAATTCACTGTAGCCGAGAATAGATGTCAGTGGCGTACGCAGGTCATGAGAAACGTTGGAAATAAGCTCGACCTTAAAGCGCTCACCCGTTACGGCGGTGCGGACAGCTTCCTCATGTTGAGCTTGAACCTCTAAAAGCTGAGCCTCTGTCTGTGAAAAAGCACCGTCACCGACCGATATCGACTTTCCGTGACGGTAATTGTCAAGCTGTTTCTTGAAGTGATCGAGGTCTGCGCCGTATTTCCATAAACAGCAAAAGGCTAAAACCGCCGACACCGAAAATCCGACAGATAAAAAGCGGTAACTGCTTTTAACCGTGAGAAAGCCGAGAAAGCCCAAAAACGAAATTATTATACATAAGATAAAAACGAGCAACGATTTTTGCGGTGTCGAACACCTCGTTGCGATTCTTTGGGCAAGACACCACGACAGTGAGCATCGCCCTTTTATCCAGCCGAACACCTCACGCATACCCAGCAAGACACAAACCGTTATCAAGATCTCGGTCGAAATATTCACGCCGACTCCCATTGAGCGCCAGACGATAATGTATTCGATATTTTGCGATATGTAATAAATCGCTGCCGAAAAGACAAACAGCAAGCTTGCTCCGTCGGGGCCGAATATCGGCTCTTTTTGCCAAAGCACGAAAACTGCGGCGACTGCGGCGGTGACAGCGGCGAACATGAAGAACAAGCCAACTCCCGATAAGCTTCTGCCTGTCGGCTCTTCCAAAGTAGCGGCTTCATGTGGCTGCGACAATTGCTCCTGTGACGTATCTGCCGTTGACTCATAACGGTCTGAATTGCCGTAGCTTTGATCACTATAAGAAGTTATACTGCCGTTCGGTAAGCTTGTGGTAGGCTCAAAGGCGGTCGTGTCGGTGCTCGAATAGGTGGTCGCCTTATCAATCGACACAACGGCGGTAGTCATAGACACTCCGCTTTTTCCGCTCAAGCCCGTCATCGTTCTTCCGAGCGTCAGAAAGCCTGCCGCAAGAAAAATCAGCAAGACAGCTATAGCATTACGGCGCTTCAAAGACATAGCCAATCCCCCAAACTACTTTTAAATACTCAGGTTTTTTCGGATTCAATTCGAGTTTTTCCCTTATGCGGCTGATGTGTACCATGACGGTGTTTTCAACAGCGTAAGCGTCGTTTTCCCAGACACGTTCATATATCTCCTCGGCGGAAAATACTCTCCCCGGATTTGACATCATCACCTGCAAAATCTTAAATTCGGTTGCTGTGAGCCTTACCGCATCTCCTCTGACTATCAGTTGCTTTGTTGCGGTATTCAGGGCTATGTTCCCCACTCTGATCTCGTCCTCGGATTCTTTTTCTCGGATAGAGCCGAGGTCGTCATATCGGCGAAGCAAGGCCTTCACTCTCGCCAAAAGCTCCTGACGGTAAAACGGCTTGACTAAGTAATCGTCGGCGCCTGCCTCCAAGCCGAGAACTCTATCCGACCCCTCCGCCTTAGCCGACAGCATAAGTATCGGAACATTATTGCTTTGACGTATACGCATAGTGGCTACTATGCCGTTGCACTGCGGCATCATTACGTCCATGATGATAAGGTGAGGGCGGCTTTTGTTGGCTATCCGACAGGCTGTTTCGCCGTCGTTGGCGGTCAGCACTTTATATCCCGCCTCTTTCAAAGACGTTTCTATAATATTGACGATTGAAACATCGTCATCGACAACGAGAATCTGATATAATTCTTCCACTTCATCTTTCCTCTCTTTATATGGTACTTTATATAATATCATATATTTGTTAAAATTTGTAGCCCTCAACCGACGGAAATCAAAATATTACACTTTTAAAAGAAGCCGTAAAAAAACGTGTCGCATGGAAAGCTCAAATCCACACGACACATATTTCCTTTATTAAAGCTTAATCGCTTTGTTCTCTGACATATTGCTGTATATTCTTCCGTATTTTGTGTCCTTATAGGTGCGGACTGCGACTCTGTATATATAGCCTTTTTTGAGATTTTCTATCGTATACCGAGTGTCCGTTCCTTGATAGAGCTTGACGTATTTGCCGGTAGAGAATACATATCTGTAAACCGCATAGCCGGTTACACCGCTTTTCTTTTCAAGCTTTACCTTTGCCGTACCCTTAGACGTGTTCTTCGTCACGGTGAAATCGGTGTTTCCTATCCTTGTGGCGATTTTAAGCGCATCGCTTGCGTAGCTGTAATATCTCTCGCCGTTGACCTTTTTGCTTGCTCTGACCTTATAGAAATATACAGTACCCGATTTAAGTCCCGTGTCTCTGTATGAGTTGTCTTTTCCTGCGTAAATCAGCTCATAGTTGCCGTCGGGCTCGGTTGAGCGATAAAGCCTATAGTATGTTCCGGCGTCGGAACTGTCCCATTTGAGACTGATTGTTCTGAATTCTTTCTTGACAGCTCTGAGATTTTGCGGCGTTTTCGGAACTATCTTGAAAGACACGTTATACGTTCCGCTGCAATCGCCTATACCCTTGACAGTGGCGGTCGCTTTTCCTATCTCTCTGTTGTTTTTATATGTGACCGTGTAGTGCTTATTTCTGACAAGTCCGAGACCGCCCGAGGTGTAAAGCTTCAGCCCTCCGAGCCTGCTTCCCGTATACGTCTTATTTTCAAGGCCCGTCATCACCGCATCTTTGACATTGAGCTTTCTTATCTCAAAGCTTACGGTTTTCGTACCCTTGAAGTTTCCGATGCCCTTGACGGTTACTGTGGCTGTTCCGGATTTTATGTTGTTTTTATATGTGACCGTGTAGTCCTTATCCTTGACGAGCTTCTTGCCGTTATATGTCGCCTTGACCGTCGGCTTGATCGCTCTTCCGGTAAAGACTCTGTTCTGCGGCTGTGTGAAATCCGCGCTCACTATCGACCTGCGGACTATCTTGAACTTTTTCGTTTTAGTGAAGCCCTCATAGCTGTTGATTCCGACAATGTCCGCATACGCCGTTCCGACATTGACATTGTCTCGCCAGCTGACCGTGTAGTCTCTATCCTTTTCAAGTATCTTGCCGTTAGGGCCTGTGACGGTGAAATCGGGTGTTATCTCCTCGCCCGTATAGACTACCTCGGATACATTTTCGTCAAGCGGATAATAAAGCGCATTGAGGTCGGTATAGCCCGACATTCCGGGAATCTTACCCTCTGAGGTATACTGCCAGATATCCTTTGTTCCCTCATATGTGCACTCGCTGTAATACTGAGCGACCCAACGTGAGTGACTGTCATAGTAGCTGTCGGTCAGTCTCGTTCTCCACCAATTCGTGCTTGAATAGAAGCCCGTTTCATATCCTGCCTCGGCGATGACTTGAGCGAACGATTTCGACATTTTGAGTATCTTTGAGTCACTGCACTTAGCTGTGGTCTTCGGATCTTCAAGGTCATAATATATCGGGAAGCTTAAATTATAGCCGCTGACAAGTCGCAGACAGTGGCGAGCCTCAGACTTCGCTTTCTCGATAGAATCGGCATAGGAATAAATATAGACGCCGAAAGGGATACCGAGCTCTTGACAGGCATCGGCATTCGCCTTAAATCTAAGGTCGTCTTGATCCTCCTGATCCATACCGTAGCCGACACGGATTATCGCAAAGCTGATCCCGTATTCCTTGACAGCCTGCCAATTTATATCGCCGTTGTGATTTGAGACATCGACACCGTAAGCGCAAACGCCCTCGCTGTCACCGCTCTTTCCAAATTCAAAAGGTATGAGCTTCCATCTTTGACTTTCGTCGCCCTCTTGATATTTCTTGACCGTCACTCCGTTTGATGTGGCGGTAAGCGCAAGTGAGCTGTCCGCCGCACTTTTGATGACGTATTCGCCCATTATCGTCACCGAGAAGCTCCAGCATTGAGCTATGCTCTCGCTGTCCGAGGAAAGGAAAACCGTATTGTCCGAGCTTGAGCTTGTCGGTATACTTATAAAGCGTGTTGTCGATTCGGCGGGCTGAAGCAGATAACTGTCATCTTTCTTCTTTATCTTGATGACTTGATTTACCGCTTCGCTCTTGCGTTTTTGCATTATAAAACCGACGTTATCGAAATCTCTGTTGTTTTTAAGCGTGAGGCACTCGCCTGTTCCGACATTTTTGAATATGTAATTGCCTGTTGCCACGGTCGTATTTGCGGCTGAGACAAAGTTCATCTCCGTTATTATACTCGCCAAAACTATCACGGCGAGCAATATCGCCACCGACCTTTTTATTTTTTCCATTAATCTTTCTCCTCTATACAGTATTCATTTTAATTATACCAAACCGCAGCTGCCGTTTCAAGTCTAAAAGGTGAATTGATAATATTTTCAATGAAAACGTATTATCGCACTCGGTCGGTGCGTACCGAAAAATATAAAGCTTGACTAACGCCGACGTCTGATATATAATAATCACGGAATTTATCAGATTGGAGAATAAAAATGAAAGACGATTCGGTTATAACGCTTGAGGCTGACGGCGAGGAGGAAAAATTCGGTTTTCTCGATTTCGTCGAATATGACGGCGAGGACTTCATAGTGCTGTATCCTCTGCAAAGGGAAAACAAACAGCTCCTTATCCTCAAGGTCGAGGAGGACGCAACCAGCGACGAATACGACAGCTATGTCGGAATTGACGACGATGAGCTTATTCAAGCGGTATTTGAAAAATTCATGAGCGAGCATAAAGACGAGCTTCAATAAACAAATCCCCCGAACGTATCGGGAGATCTTCAGTTGAATTAAATGTGCAACACAGCCGAACGGTAACTCCGCTCGGCTGTTGATTTTTTCGGTTTTATCTGTCAAGGCGCTTAACTTCTGTCATGTTCTCAGCCTTGAGAACCTCGTCAAGCTTATCCTGAGCCATGAGACCGTCACGAAGAACGATGTCTCTGACGGAAACGCCGGTCTTAAGCGATTCCTTAGCTATTCTTGCCGACTCCTTATAGCCGATATAGGGCTTAAGAGCGGTAGCGATACCAACACTTGCGTGAAGGAGAGTGTCACAGCGCTCGGCGTTGGCAACGATACCCGAAACGCAGTTGTCAATAAGTGTTCCGATAGCGTTTGTGAGAGCCTCGATGCCCTCGAAAATGCTATAGAATATAACCGGCTCGAATGCGTTAAGCTCAAGCTGTCCTGCTTCGGCAGCCATTGTGACTGTCATATCGCTTCCGATAACTCTGAATGCGACCTGTGAAACGACCTCGGGGATAACGGGGTTGACCTTACCCGGCATGATTGATGAGCCGTTCTGCTTCGGCGGAAGAGCTATTTCGGCTATACCTGTCTTAGGACCGCTTGAAAGAAGTCTCAAGTCGTTGCAGATCTTTGAAAGGTTGACAGATGCTGTCTTTAATGCCGATGAAACAGCAACGTATATATCAAGGTTTGAAGTGCCGTCGAACAGGTCGTCGCACTGCGTATATGTCTCGCCGCAAACCTTTGAAACGTTGTCGCAAATGTATGTAACATAGTAGGGATCGCCGTCTATTGCAGAGCCGATAGCCGTAGCGCCCATGTTGAGTGAGTGAAGCTCGCCGTTAACTTTCTTAAGTCTTGCGATATCTCTCTTAATAGCCGATGCGTAAGCGTGGAATTCCTGTCCGAGTCTCATCGGAACAGCGTCCTGAAGCTGAGTTCTTCCCATTTTAAGTACGCCGTCAAACTCCTGCGCTTTTTCCATAAGTGCGCCGTAGAGTCTTTCTTCTTCGGCGATGAGCTTTTTGAGAAGTGCGACCATAGCTATCTTACCCGATGAGGGGTAAATGTCGTTTGTTGACTGAGCGAGGTTGACATGGTCATTCGGATGAACGATGCTGTAATCGCCGAGAGTTCCGCCGAGGATCTCGATAGCTCTGTTGGCTATGACCTCGTTTGCGTTCATGTTTGCAGATGTACCTGCGCCGCCCTGAATAGCGTCAACGATGAAGCTGTCATGGAATTTACCTGCGATGACTTCGTCAGCCGCCTGCATTATAGCATCTGCCTTATCGGCTGCAAGTCTGCCCGATGCCTTAGATGTCATTGCCGCCGCCTTTTTAAGCTGCGCTAAAGCGATGATTATTTCCTTGTGCATCATTCTGCCTGTTATCGGGAAGTTGATTGAGCCTCTGAGTGACTGTACGCCATAGTATGCGTTTGCATCTAATTCAAGCTCGCCTATTGAGTCTGATTCAAGTCTTGTTTTCATATTTTACATCCTTTCTGTCACGGATAATCCTTAAGTGAATTAAAATTCACCTTTCCTACAGCTTGATTATAGCATTTCTCCGATTTTTTTCAAGTTCTACAAACAACAAGCGAATTTTCTATATTTTTAGTGCAAATTTACGAACTTATATTAAAAAAATAAAGCCGTAACTTAATAAAATTAAGTTGACAAATTGCCTTCGATGGATTATTATATCATTAGACGAAAGTTTGATTTATATCTCGCTCTCGGTCGGCAGGTTTGTTTTCTCCGCCGACTCAAGCGTACCGATATAAAAAGAGGGGAAGATATCAGATGGATAAAATTGATGCGGCTATACTTAATTTTCTTCAAAAGGACGCACGGATGTCGGTCAAGGACATCGCACAGGCGGTGTACCTGTCATCACCGGCGGTGTCGACAAGAATCGAAAAATTGGAGCGTGACGGGATCATCAAGGGCTACAGCGCAAAAATTGATCTCGCAAAGGTCGGCTACACCGTCACGGCATACATAAACCTTGTGATGAAGCCCACACTCAGACCTAAGTTTTACGACTTCGTCGAGGGCATACCGAACGTTCTCGAATGTAGCTTCGTGACGGGCGAATATACAATGCACATGAAAACGGCTTTCAGAAACACGCAGGAGCTTGACGCATTCGTGACCGAGCTTCAGCATTTCGGAAGCACAAGCACACAGGTCGTCTTTTCAACGGGAATCGAGCAACGTGAGATACCGGTCGAATGTGACGAAAAATCAAAGAGAAAAAAGAAAATCTGAGCATGAAAAATCCCGCCTTTTCGGCGGGATAATTTATTTATCATTATCCGAAAGCTGCTTTGCGCATCTCTTGCAGGCGGTGTATTCTTCTCCGAGCTTTTCAAGCTCGGTCTTTATCGCATTCTCACCTGCGCAGCTTTCCTTAATATGGAACTTTTCACCGGTCGGAGTGATATATACTGTCTTGCCGTTCCACGGTGTCTCGGTCGTTGTCTCCGAGATTTCGTTTTTGGTTAAAGTTGTCTCATGTGATACATCTTCATTTGAACTCATGTCTGATGCAGAGCGGCTTTCGGCTGTCGGCGATTCCGCTTTTCTCGGCGAAAGGTCACCAACTGTACCGCCCACAATGCAAACGGCTATGAGAAATACAGATATCCAAAACCAACCGTTTTCATAAAACGGCAGGCGTTCTTCTTGACAGTTATCCTTTTCCGTATCTGACATTTTTCAACAACTCCATGATCACTTTATCATGTCGGCGAACTGCTCCTCGCTTATGACTGTTATTCCGAGATCGTTGGCTTTTTTAAGCTTGCTTCCGGCGTCCTCACCTGCGAGAACATATGTCGTCTTTTTCGAAACAGAGGAAGCCGATTTTCCGCCGAAGCTCTCGATTATCTCCGCCGCCTCGCTTCTCTTGTAGCTACTGAGCGTACCTGTTAAAACGAAGGTCATTCCCTTGAATCGCTCGTCTTTTATCTCACGCTGTGACTTCATGTTCACGCCGACCGCTTTGAGCTGACCGATAAGTCTTATACTTTCCGGTACGCCGAAGTAGTCCGATACGCTTTGCGCCATGACGTGACCGAAGCCGTCTATTTGCTCAATATCTTCTGTTGAAGCGGAGATGAGGCTATCCATGTCTAAGAATCTGTCGGCGAGAAGCTTGCCCGCCTTTTGACCTACATGACGTATGCCCAAGGCGAATATGAGCTTTGAAAGGTCGTTGCTTTTTGATTTTTCTATTGCGTTTATTAAGTTGTCAGCCGACTTATCACCCAAGCCCTCAATAGAAGCTATTTCTTCCCTTTTGAGAGAATATATGTCGGCAGGACTTTTTATCAAGCCCTTTTCGGTGAACACTCTTAAAAGCGCCTCACCTAAGCCGTCAATGTCCATAGCATCTCTTGAACAGAAATGTATCAGCACTCTCAAAAGCTGAGCGGGACAGTCGGGATTGTTACAGCGGACAGCCGCTTCTCCGTCATCACGGGCTGTCTTAGCGCCGCAAGACGGACAGTATTCGGGCAAGGTGTAAACGTCTGAGCTGTTATGCTCGGTGACACGAAGCACCTCGGGGATAATGTCTCCGGCTTTTCTGATTATTACCTTGTCGCCTATCTGTATGCCAAGCTCGTTGATGAAGTCTTGATTGTGAAGTGTTGCTCTGCTGACCGAAGTGCCGGCGAGAGTTGTCGGTTCAAATACGCCTGTCGGTGTCAAAACGCCTGTTCTTCCGACATTGACCTCAATATCAAGAAGCGTTGTTTCTTTTTCCTCCGGCGGATACTTAAAGGCTATCGCCCATTTCGGAAATTTCGCCGTACTGCCGAGAGCTTCACGCTGAGAGAAGTCGTTGACCTTTATAACAGCGCCGTCAATGTCGAACTCAAGCTCACCTCTTATGCTTCCGATGCGCTCGATCTCCTTTATCGCATCCTCGATATTATCAAACGTATTGCAAAACGGTATTGTGTTGAAGCCGAGACTCTTTATGTAGTCTATCGACTGCTTATGCTGTGTCAGCTCGTGACCGTTTATTTGTTGAATATTGAAAACGAAAATGTCAAGCTTACGCTTTGCCGTCACCTTCGGGTTTTTCTGTCTGAGTGAGCCTGCCGCCGCATTTCTCGGATTTTTGAAGGGCTTTTCTTCGTTAAGCTCCTGTTCTTCGACAAGACTGAAAAACACATCATGAGACATATATACCTCGCCTCTGACCTCGACAAACGGCAGGGGCGTATTTATTTTAAGAGGTATCGTTCGGACTGTTCTGAGATTTGCGGTCACGTCCTCGCCTATCCTGCCGTCACCTCTTGTTGAGCCACGGACAAACTCGCCGTTTACATATTCAAGAGAGACGGATAAGCCGTCGATTTTCGGCTCGACCGCATAGACGGGATCGCTCACGACCGAGCGTACCCTTTCGTCAAAGGCTCTGATATCATCATGTGAAAATCCGTCTTGCAGGCTTTCCATTATAACGGTATGCTCGACGGGGGCGAACTGACCGTCTGCCTTGCCGCCGACTCGGTGTGTCGGTGAGTCCGCAGTTATCAGCTCGGGGTGCTCCTCCTCGATTTTGATAAGCTCCTGCATGAGCATATCATATTCAAAGTCCTCGATCTCGGGAGCATCGTTTTCATAATATTTCTTGTTGTGATAATTGATGATGAGCCTTAATTCTTCGGCTCGCTGTTGTTCAGTTGATAAATTTTCCATTTTAATTCCCATTAATCATATATTGTGTCCTTGAGCAGCTTTCTGTTTTTCTCAAAATTTATGCTGATAACGGACATTTTATTTATCGTCACAAATGAGTATGTGCCGTTTGCGGGGATACTCTGACTTGTGATCGAATATTTTGCGTATGCGCCGGAGTTTGATATGAGCTTGAGTATATCGCTCTGTTTAAGGTCTGTCTTAACGAGAGGCAATACACTTGACAAAAGAGACGTCAGCTGTCTGACGCTTGCGCTCTTAAACGAGGTCATCAAAGCCGAAAGCACCTTTCTCTGTCTCTCCGTTCTTCCGAAATCAGTTCCGATATATCTTATCCTAGCGTATGCGAGCGCTTGGCTTCCGTTGAGCTTTATACTGCCCGATTGAGACTTAGAGAGCTTATACTTGTCTGTCGGTTGACCTTGAAGTTTGTTTATCTCGACGAGGTTTTTGTTGATGTGTTTGATCTCATCAGCCGTAACGTTTACGGTTACTCCTCCGAGAGCATCAATGATTTTGATGAAGGAGAAGAAATCCGTTTGAACGTAGTTGCCGACGGACACACCGAAATTTTGATTCAGCGTTTTCATCAAAAGAGACGGACCGCCGTATGCGTAAGCGGCATTGAGACGGTTATTTCCGACAGACGGAATATACAAATAGATATCTCTGAGGAAAGACGACAGGACTATCTTTTTTGTCTTTGAGTTTATCGAGATCAAAATCATCGCATCGGAGCGACCTCTGTCGCTTCCTCTTGAATCCGTTCCGATGAACAGGACATTATAGACGTTTGGCGAATGAAGCTGTTCGGCGCTGTTTTTGTTGTCTTCGACAGAGTTCTCCATATCGGATATGATATCGCCGTCGCTGTCGGTCAAGCCATCGTCTGTCTCGTTTTCATAAGATGAAAGCAGACTGTCGTCATCGGCTTGAAAGTTCATCATCGAGTAGTAATGATAAAACACACCGTAGCCCAGCGCAAAGACGAGGACTATCGCCGACGCTATCAAAACGAAAGCTTTTCTTTTGAGCTGCTTTTTCATAATTCTACCACTTCTTTCGGTTTATTACAAGAGCTTATTTCTTATTTTATCAGTATAGTTTAACACGTTTTTCGGCTTTTATCAGCCGTTTTTGTTCATTTTAATATTGATTATGCTGTACGGCAAAATAGTCCGCAAAGCATTGAAAAAGTTCTCGGCTTGACAGCTTCGGCGATTTGGTGATAATCCTTAAAATTTATAAAATTTAAGTGAAAAAATTGTTGATAAATATGAATCTTGGGAGTATAATTAACTGTATTTTGAAAATTGGGGGAATATTTATGCGTAAAATTATTTCAACCGTTTTGGCATTGGCTCTTTGTTTCTGCGTTATCGCACCGATAGCTTCTGCCGCCGACACCGATGAGGTGTATCCTATAATCATAGTTCCGGGCTATAGCTCGTCAGCTATGTATAAAGACGGAGAGAACGGCGAAAAGATCCACGTCTGGAACATTCAGATGGATAAGATCTTAGACAGAATCAAAGCTAACATTGTTGAGCTCGGTTTAGGTATCGGCGAATTGGCGCAGGGAGACGCTCAGATGCTCGCCGATAAGGTCGGAGAAGAATTCGTTATGATGTTTGGCGACATGGCTTATGACGAAGCCGGAAATCCGACCACTCCTCTCCACCTCTATCATAGCCACGCATACGACACAAACACAAAATGGCTCAATGAGAACGAGGACGGCAAATACCGCCACGAAATCGAGATAATGCCCTATGTCACGGAATACCTCGGCGACAAGGCCGACGAGTGGACATTCAACTTTAACACCGATTTCAGACGTAATTCGGAGGACTGCGCCGCAGATCTCGATAAATATATCGACGAAGTTCTCGAATACACAGGCGCATCAAAGGTCAATATTCTCGCCGTAAGTCACGGCGGTCAAACCTCGGCGACATACCTTTCGCTTTACGGATATAAGGGCAAGGTCAACAATGCCGTTTTGACAGTGCCGGCTATCGGCGGAGCGCTTTTAGCTTATGATATTATCACAAACAATATAGTTCTCGATGAGCAGGTGCTCTTGCAGTTCATCGAAAACGGAATGATGTTTGAGGAGGATTACGAATGGCTTGTTAAGGCTAACGAGCTTGGATTCCTCGATGAGCTTGCCAACTGTCTCGTGCCTTACATAAAGCAGGTCTTAGGCTCATGGGGCAGTATATGGGACTTCATTCCGACAGACACATATGAAGAAGTCAAAAAGAACTACGCTTCCGATGAGCTTATCAATTCGGAAATGATGAAAAAGTCGGACCGATTCCATTATGAAATTCTCGCAAATATGTCCACAGGATTGAAAAAAGCCGAAGAAGCAGGCGCTAACGTATACCTCATAGCAGGAACGGGATGGCCGAGCGTTATCGGATCTCAGGAAAATTCCGACGCTATAATTTCGGTCAACGCTTCGACGGGAGCGACCTGCGCACCGTTCGGCTCACGCTTCAGTGACGGCTATAAGACACTCGGAACTGTATGCGGTGACAGCTCACACAATCACCTTTCGCCCGCTATGGATATCGACGCTTCAACGGCATACCTCCCCGAAACGACTTGGTTCTGCAACGGTCTTTTCCACGGAATGACACTCAAAGACGACTATTCGGCTCAGCTGATGAAAACCCTCGTTGAGACAAACGAGCACGTGGACATCAACACATATTCCGAGTATCCGCAGTTCCATTATTCAATGAATGTTTGCGAGTCGGTCTATGCTGAGTTTGATTCGAGCAAACCCGGTTATATCACCGCCGACGACACCGCACTTGTTATAACAAACCTCTCAAAAGAAAACAGCATGAGAATTCTTTCGGTCGCAGTTGAGGGAGCGGACATCAGCTTCGGCACTTCGGATTATATGCTCAAGGAGATAGCGCCCCGAGAGAGCATCACTATTTCGTTAAAGGGCAAGCTTCCGAAAGAGAGCTTAACTGTCGCTTCGATAAAGATCTCCTATTTCATATCGGGCTCGGTCACACCGCTCAATGATAAGACGTTCCACTTCACCGTCATGAACGGCAAGGCAAAGGCCTATGACACAAATCAGCCTTATGTATCACTTGAAAGCGACAGCAAATTCAAGGAGCATTTAGGAAATTCCGACAATATAACGATCTTCGATAAGCTCGGACTTACATCACTTTTCGAGGTCATCTACGATATCGTTTATAATATCATCGGCAAGTATCTGATTCCGATAATTTCAAAGTAACATCAGAAAGACACTCAAGCCTTTACGGCTTGAGTGTCTTTCTGTCTTTCTGCTACTTTTCGGTCTCCTGCGGCGTCCGTTCGGCACTCCGCTCGCCTGCGGCTCGGGAGTACACGAACGCCCGCCGTCCGCCTGCTTCGCAGGCGGACTTACCTCACTTCCCCGTAAAGCTCGGGGAACGGTGACAGTGACCGCTTTAAAATTCCGTGCATCTTGGCTATGGCGATTCCGTAATTCGTTATCGCAACGCCGCTTTTTTCGCTTCTTTTGAGCCGAGATCTCATCTCACGCTCGTTGAGCATACAGCCGCCGCAATGAACGACAAGCGCATACTCCGATAAATCATCGGGAAATTCACCGCCCGACGTATATTTAAAATTAAGATTCTTGCCCGTATAGTTTTTTATCCAATTCGGCATTTTGACCGTTCCGATATCGTTGCACTGTCTGTGGTGAGTGCAGCCCTCGGAAATGAGCACCGTATCGCCGTCTGAAAGCTCGTCGAGCTTTTCCGCCCCTCTGACCGTCTGTGAAAGCTCACCCTTGTACCTTGCGAAAAGGATAGAAAACGAGGTCAGCGTGATGTCGCTCGGAACGATTTTGTTGACAAAGCCGAAAGCCTGCGAATCGGTGATAACCATTTTCGGCGGTACGCTCAAGCTTTTCAGCGTGTTTTCAAGCTCGGTCTCCTTGGTGACTATGCTGACAGCTCCTCTGTCTAAGATCGCTCTTATAGTTTGCTGCTGAGGAAGTATCAGTCTGCCCTTGGGCGCAGCTTCGTCTATCGGTGTGACAAGAACGATGAGATCGTTCGGCTCTATGAGATCGGCGATAAGAAGCTTTTCTTTTTTCTCGGTTTTTGAAAACTTGGCGATCTTTTCCTTGAGCATATATATGTTAGTGTCCTGTGTCGCACTGACATATATTTCATTTTCTGTATCAGACGGGACACTTTTAAGCTTATCGCACTTGTTATAAGCGATCAAATGCGGAATGTCTCTTTCTTCGAAAAGCTTCAAAAGCTCAAGGTCGGTGCTTTGCTTCCCTTTTTCGCTGTCAACGACTAAGACCGCTATATCCGTCTTAGTCAGTATTTGCTTTGTGCGCTCGACACGCATTTCACCGAGAGCGCCGCTGTCGTCAAAGCCGGGTGTGTCGATTATCACGACCGGCCCTATCGGCAAAAGCTCCATCGCTTTTTGAACGGGGTCTGTGGTCGTGCCCTTGATATCCGAAACGAGAGAGAGCTTCTGTCCCGTGACGGCATTGACAAGGCTTGACTTGCCTGCATTTCTGAGTCCGAAAAAGCCGATATGAAGTCGCTCGGATGACGGGGTATCGTTAAGTCCCATATTACACCTCAAAATCTGAAATCTCGGCGGTTAGATGCCTTGATCTGTTCGATATTCTGTCTTGCTATTTCACGGACTTTTTCTTTCGGTATCTTCTCAAGCTCACGCTCGATAAGCTCAAATCCAACTTTCTTTGTCTCATCTGAGGCATAATCTATCAGATATTCAGTCAGTGTCATGAGTGCATTGGGGTGACAGCAGTTGAGTATCTGCCCGTTTTTGCAAAGGCTCATGAAGCGGTCGCCCGTTCTGCCCTCACGGTAGCAGGCTGTGCAAAATGAGGGAATGTGATCCTTTTCCATAAGCCAGCGAACGACCTCGTCGAGCGTTCTTTGATCGGATACGTCAAACTGCTCGGAATCATGCGGACGCTCTTTTTCCGTGTATCCGCCGACTGACGTTCTTGAAGCACCGCTTATCTGAGAAATGCCGTATTCCAAAACTCTGCCTCTGACGGCTTCGCTTTCACGGGTGGAGATTATCATTCCCGTATAGGGAACGGCAATACGGATACAAGCGATTATCTTGGCGAAAAGTTCATCGGAAAGGCTATTGTCAAACACATCGGGGTCAATATCGTCAGCGTGTTTGACCCTCGGTACGCTTATCGTGTGAGGGCCGACACCGTGAACGGCTTCAAGATGCTCTGCGTGCATCAGCAGTCCTGCAAATTCATATTGATAGCCCTCCAAGCCGAACAGAACGCCTAAGCCGACATCGTCGATGCCGCCCTCCATGGCTCTGTCCATAGCTTCGGTGTGATAGTCGTAGTCATGCTTCGGGCCTGTGGGATGAAGCTCAAGATAGCTCTTTTTATTGTAGGTCTCCTGGAAAAGTATATATGTTCCGATTCCGGCATCTTTAAGCTTGCGGTAATTTTCGACCGTTGTTGCCGCAATATTTACGTTTACTCGGCGGATGTCTCCGTTTTTGTGATGAACGGAATATATAGTTTTTATACATTCGAGTATATATTCTATGGGATTGTTGACGGGGTCTTCACCTGCTTCTATCGCAAGTCTCTTGTGACCCATATCCTGAAGCGCAATGACCTCATTTCTGACCTGCTCCTGTGTCAGCTTGATTCTTGCGATATGCTTATTTTTCATATGATACGGGCAATATACACAGCCGTTCACGCAGTAATTAGAAAGATAGAGCGGAGCGAACATTACTATTCTGTTGCCGTAAAACGCAAGCTTTATTTCGTTTGCAAGCTTATACATTTCCTCTATCTTTTCGGGTATCTCGCAGGCCAAAAGTACAGACGCTTCTCTGTGAGTAAGACCTGCACAGGTCACTCCGTTTCCGTTTTTCTTGGGTCTCGCCTTTTCAAGAAGGCTGTCGATAAGCTCGACATTGTTTTTGTTTTCCTCAGCATATTTGAGTGTTTCTCTGATTTCGGCATCGTTGATAAATTCATCGGCCTTTAATGATTTCGGATCGTATTTTAACATGGTGTCTCCTTTCTTTGCGGTCAGATAATTCTTTCCGTCAGACAGATTTATTTTTTGATATCGCCTCTTGCTTCGACGATTTTATATCCGATATTTTCCATTGAGGCTTTAAGCTCGTTTAAGCTTTGAGCCGATTCGCTTCCGCTTGAAAGCTTGTTGTCATAAAGAGCATATTTCTTTCTGACTGAAACAGGCGATAGGTTCGGCATGACAACATTCGCCCCCGAGCAGATGCCTCTTTCCCGTCCGCCCGATTCGAGCGTACCTAAAGCCGTTGTCGCCGGCAGGAGAATGTTCGGCTTTATCAGCCTGATTATTGATAATAGGTACACGGTGAGGTCTGCGCTTCCGGCGGGATACTGCCCAAAAGGCGTGTCCTTTTGCGGAATGAAAGGCCCTATGCCACACATATCGGGCTTAAAATCTTCTATGAATTTTAAATCCTCAGCCAGCGTACGAGTCGATTGGTGCGGACTTCCGACCATGAAGCCACAGCCGACTTGAAAGCCGAGCTCACGAAGAAAATAAAGGCAGTTCATTCGGCTGTCAAATGACATCTCTTTCGGATGAAGCTTTTCGTAGTGCGCCTTATCGGCGGTCTCATGGCGAAGCAGATATCTGTTCGCACCTGCGTCAAGCATCGCCTTATAAGCTTCAAGTGAGTATTCGCCCAAGGACAGAGTTATAGCGCAGTCGGGATAGCTTTTTCTGATGGCGCTGACCGTATCTGTAATGCGGTCAACGGACATTGTTCCCTCGCCGCCTTGCAAAACAAAGGTGCGAAAGCCGAGAGAATAGCCCTCCTCACAGCAAGACAGAATTTGTTCTTTTGTCAAAGTGTAGCGATCGCATTTTGAATTCGATCTGCGTATTCCGCAGTAAAAGCAGTCGTTTTTGCAAGCGTTTCCTATCTCGATGAGACCTCGGATATAGACGTCGTTGCCGTAGATCTCACGTCTGACACTGTCGGCAAGCACGGCGGCTGTTTTCGATATCTCGGCTGAATATCCGCTGATAATTTGCTCGTACTCATCAAGGGAAAGCGAGTGTGTTTCTCTAAGCTTTTCAAGAAGCTTCCCCGTCTCACTCATCGCCGACCACATTTGAATAGGCGGTCTTAACGCTCAGACCCGATATATTGCCGAGCTTTCCGGCAAGTGAGGATATCGTATCCTGCGGCGCATCGAGGGCGACCGAAACTATATTGATTTTTTTCGCTCTGTAAGGAATGCCCATTCTTCCGATAATGTGTTTACCGTATTCGTGAAGCACGGCGTTGAGCTTTTCGACCGCAGCTTCATCTTCAACGATAATTGACATCACTGCAACTCTTGTCTGCATGATTTTTCCTCCTTAAAATAAAAACGCCGATATGCTGACACATACCGACGGGCTTTGATTTTGGGTATACCGATACACTTATTGATAACAGTGATACCTTTCAATCAGAGAGCCTCTTTATGTCAGGTGTTATCAGTGTATCATATGTTAGGATAAATTTCAAGATGTATGAGGCGGTTTGTTAATCCAAATACTGAATTATCATCCAAGCTTTAGCCGGAATATTTCCGACGTTTATATATGTATGCGAGTCTGCCGCTTCAAAATAGAGCGCATCGTCCTTATCAAGCTTATATTGCTTGTCTCCGATTTTCACGGTCAGCTCGCCGTCTGTCATCATGATATATTCGAAGCTTTTCGTTGAGTGTCCCATTGACGTATATTCACCGTGTGGATCGACCTCAAATTGATAGACCTCGAAGTTTCGCTCACGGTTTTCGGGATAGTAGCTGAAAACGTGATAGTTTTCTTCCGTCATCTCAGACGCATCGCATTTTCTGACGTGGACAGCTTTAGCTTCCGGTGGGTCAAGAAGGCTTGTGTACGGGAGAGAGAATGCTTTGGCTAATTTCCAGATCGTGTTTATAGTCGGATTGGAGTCGCCCTTTTCTATCTGCGATATTATGACCTTGCTCGTGCCCGCTCTGTCGGCGAGCTGACTTTGACTCCAGCTTCGTTCTTCCCTTAGTCGTTTGACGTTTTCGGCAATAATTTCTCCAGCGTTCATATTTTCACCTCGTAAATTATATTTAATGTATTGACAACTATATTTTATCGTGGTATACTTTCGCCTGTACGTTATAGTTTACCATATGTTAAATATTTTTTCAAGGAGCAATTTATGAAAATCAAAGCATTTAAAGCCGCTTTTCCTCACACAATACCGATTCTCGCCGGCTTTTCTTTTCTCGGAATCGCATACGGAATATATATGAACGCTTCGGGCTTTTCGTTTGTTTATCCGATGATAATAAGTCTATTGGTCTTCGGCGGCTCAATTGAATTTGCGGCAGTTGAAATGCTGATAAGTCCGTTTGCGCCTGTTTCAGTGTTACTTATGTCTCTTTTGATACAGGCAAGACACATTTTTTATGGCATATCCATGCTCGAAAAGCTCAAGGGACTCGGGTGGAAAAAGTATTACATAATATTCGGAATGTGCGACGAGACGTTTTCCATAAACTACACGGCGAAAATACCCGATGATGTTGACAGGGGCTGGTTTATGTTTTTCGTCACCCTGCTTGATCACGCTTATTGGATAATCGGCTCAACCGTCGGAGGAATAATCGGCTCGATATTGCCGTTTGACACCGAGGGTGTAAGCTTCGTTATGACGGCGATGTTCGTTGTTATCTTCTTGGAGCAGTGGCTTAAAGACAAACAGCATACCGCAGAATATATAGGTCTCGGCGCATCGGCTTTATGCCTTGTCATCTTCGGCGCTCAGTCGTTTTTGATTCCGGCTATGATAGCTATAATCGCACTTCTCGCCATATTCAAAAAGCCAATCGAGCTCAAGGAGGGTAAGCAATAATGGTCATGACACAGTCACAGCTGATAATAACCGTCGCAATGCTTATGCTGGGAACGGTCATCACACGCTTTCTACCCTTCGTGTTATTCAGCGAAAACAAAGAAACGCCTAAGTTTGTCGCATATCTCGGAAAGTTTCTTCCGTCGGCGGTCTTCGGAATGCTCATCGTTTACTGCTTAAAAGACGTCAGCATTTTACAAGGCTCTCACGGCTTGCCCGAGCTTATAGCGATTTTGCTGACAGCGGGCGTTCATCTTTGGAAAAGGCAGATGCTCGTTTCGATAGCCGTCGGAACTATCGGCTATATGCTTCTCATTCATTTTGTATTCTAATATTAAGCCCGTCGGTGAAGCTTTCGTCCGACGGGTCATTTTATATTTGTCAACAGTGCGATGTGTCGGCTCCTGCGGCGTCTGATCGGCACCGCCTCGCCCTACGCCTTACGGCGTGCCCTCGGCGGTACACGCTCAGCCGCCGTCCGCCTGCTTCGCAGGCGGGCTTCACTCCCTATGAGCGTTATCGTAAGCTCTTTGAATATCCTCCGGAAGACGGTCGGGCAACAGCTGTCTGACTTTCTCATCTGTGCCGTCTTGAATCGACTGCTCGTAATACCAACACTTGAATTTCAGCATATCAAGCACCTTGTTAAGATGCTCTATCTCAGCCTCGACGGTCGCTTTCTGCTTGACAAAAAGTTCTCTGCGAAGCTCATATGTCGACGGCCCTTGCTCGCACCAATCCATAAACTGCTTGATATCCTTGATCTCGAGCCCCGATTTTTTCAGACATTCGATTATCCTTAAAACCTCAAGCTCTCTGTCCGTGAATTTTCTGATTCCCGATACTCGCTCCATTCTCGGAAAAAGTCCCTGCTTGTCGTAATAGCGCAGGGTCGATACCGGCAGTCCGAACATTTCCGATACTTGTCCTATAGTGTACATAATAACACCTCACAAAATATTTAAAATTATTTTCAAACAACTATTGACCTGAAGTCAAGTTTAGGTATTATCATTGTAACAGATTCAAAATCAATATGCAAGAAAAAAAGAAAGGAGCATATTATGGACTGCATCACACTTTATAACGGCGTCAAAATGCCTCAGCTCGGTTATGGCGTTTATCAGGTCTCAAGAGACGAATGTGAGCGCTGTGTCGCCGATGCGCTGAAGGTCGGCTATAGGCTCATAGATACCGCACAAAGCTATTTTAACGAAGAAGAAGTCGGAAACGCAATCGCTGAAAGCGGCATACCGAGAAAAGAAATATTTCTGACGACAAAGGTCTGGATAGAACACTACGGCTATGAAAACACAAAAGCATCGGTGCTTGAATCCATGCGCAAGCTTCAAGTGGATTATCTCGATCTGTGTCTGCTTCATCAGCCGTTCGGCGATACGTACGGCGCATACCGTGCGTTAGAGGAGCTTTACGACGACGGCAAGATAAGAGCTATCGGCATCTCTAACTTTTACGCCGACCGCATGGTCGACTTCGCCTCGTTCAATCGCATAAAGCCTATGGTCAATCAAATTGAGCTTCATCCGCATAATCAGCAAATTGAAAGCAAAGCGTGGCACGATAAATACGGTGTTCAGCTTGAAGCGTGGGCGCCGTTCGGCGAGGGCAGAGGCGATATGTTCAACTTGCCGGAAATTAAAGCTATTGCGGAAAATCACGGTAAGACCGTGGCGCAGGTCATTTTGCGCTGGCACTTGCAACGTGGCATAGTGGTAATACCTAAGTCAACTCATGTGGAGCGTATGGAAGAAAACTTCAACGTGTTTGATTTCAATTTGACAGACGACGAGATGACAAAAATCGCCGCACTCGACAAAAAACAAAGCAGTTTCTTCTCGCATACCGATCCGAATATGGTCGAATGGTTTGTGAGAATGGTTGAGGAGCGCAAGGGCAAAACAAGCGCCGACAACGAGAAAAAGGAATGGTGACACGATTTTCCGTTTTATAGCAGCAGACACATTCGGAAAGCAAGTCTATACAAATAATAATCAACATTAAGGAGAAAGAAAATGAGCAAAAAAGTATTAATTTTATCGGGCAGTCCCAGAAAAAACGGCAACTCGGACATACTCTGTGACGAGTTTATGAGGGGTGCAACGGAAAGCGGCAACGAGGTTGAAAAAATTCGTGTTGCGGAAAAGAATATCGGATATTGCAGAGCCTGCTACGCTTGCAAAACAGGTGACTGCGTGATCAAAGACGATATGGCTGAGGTATTGCAGAAGATGATAGATGCCGATGTTATCGTATTGGCAAGCCCCGTATACTTCTATTCCGTCGACGCACAGCTCAAGGCGCTTATCGACAGAACGGTAGCTCGCTGGCTTGAGGTCAAAGACAAGGAATTTTATTACATTGTCACCGCCGCCGACGGTGAAGAAGCATCGGCGGAGACTACACTTAACTGCTTCAGAGGTTACGCCGACTGTGTCGAAGGCGCAAAGGAAATGGGCGTTGTTTACGGCATGGGCGTTTATGAGAAGGGCGAGGTCAAAGACACCAAAGCCATGAGCGAAGCATATGAAATGGGAAAGAGAGTATAACAGGAGGTAATTATCATGAGAAAGAATTTCGGAGCAAAGCCTATTTTATATCCGCAGCCGGTGTTTATCGTCGGCTCATATGATGAGAACGGTACACCCGACGCTATGAACGCCGCTTGGGGTGGTATCAGTGAAAGCAACGAGATCTCGATGTGTCTCAGTGCAGGGCATAAAACAGTGAAAAACATACTCAAACGAAAGGCTTTTACGGTCAGCATGGCAACCGCCGATACAGTCGTAGCCTGTGATTTTGTCGGTTTGGTATCCGCAAACGATACCGCAAACAAGCTTGAAAAAGCCGGTTTTCATACTGTCAAGAGCGAGTTTGTTGATGCACCTATCATTGAGGAGCTTCCGATGGCGGTCGAGTGTAGGCTCATCAGCTATGATCCCGAAACCTGTCGCATGGTCGGTGAGATCGTCAACGTTTGCGCCAACGAAAGCGTTTTGACAAACGGCAACATTGATCCGATGAAGCTTCGTCCTATAACATATGACGGAATGAATCACACTTACCATGTGCTCGGTGAAAAGGTCGGAAATGCCTTTTCCGACGGCTCAGCGTTGAAGTAAAATTTTATACAATAATCGGTCTGTACCGATCCCGTTAAGGATTGATGCAGACCGATTTTGTTATGTTGTATTGCTCTTTTCAACTTTAAGCATTGAAGTCAAATCCGAAGTTGCCTAAAACGGCGCATTTTTGGCGCTTGCGGATCAAATCCACTCCCTTATTTTAAAAAGTCAGCTAAACGTGCTTTTGTAATCGAGCTTTCTTCAGCCTTCGGAGTTTCTCGTAAAATCCAAGCGAAATCAGCGGGGCGTTCGTACGGCACCCCTTCGCACCTCGCCTGCGGCGAGGGCTGTGGGGTACACGCCCGAACGCCGTTACGCTCGCTTCGCTCGCTACTGCACCCCAAATCGACAGCCTTGCGAGTGGCTCTAATCCGCTAAGTGCAGAAAACACAAAAGCAGTGTGCGACCAAAGACCGCACACTGCCGTGATTGATAATTGTATAACCTGTAAATTAAAGAATGATGCTCGTTCCCGTCATTTCTTTCGGTTGCTCTAAGCCCATTATCTTGAGCATTGTCGGAGCGATATCGCAAAGCTTGCCGCCGTCACGAAGCTCGCAGTCGTATCCGACCACAACAAACGGAACGGGGAATGTCGTGTGAGCTGTGAACGGTGTTCCGTCGGTGTCGATCATCTTGTCGGCATTGCCGTGATCGGCTGTGATGAGCATTGCACCGCCCATCTTCATAACAGCATCCTTAACTCTGCCGACGCAGGTGTCAACAGCCTCAACAGCCGCCTTTGCGGCATCGAATATACCTGTGTGACCAACCATGTCGCAGTTGGCAAAGTTGAGAATTACGACATCATATTTGTCGCTTTCGATAGCCTCAACGACCTTGTCCGTGACCTCATAAGCGCTCATTTCGGGCTGAAGATCATATGTTGCAACCTTCGGTGAAGCCACGAGAATTCTGTCCTCGCCGTCATATTGCTTCTCAACACCGCCGTTGAAGAAGAATGTTACATGAGCATATTTTTCTGTTTCGGCTATTCTGAGCTGAGTTTTGCCGAGCTTTGAAAGATATTCGCCCATGGTATTCTCAAGCGTCTGCGGCTTGAAAGCGATGTGAACGTTCGGCATGGTCGCATCATACTGTGTCATGCAGACATAGTAAAGCGGAAAGAAGCCGTTCTTTCTCTCAAAGCCGTTAAAGTCACCGTCGACAAATGAGCGAGTGATCTCTCTTGCTCTGTCGGGACGGAAGTTATAGAAAACAACGCTGTCGTTTGCTTTTATTGTTGCACCCTCGGCGCAAACGGTCGGAATGACAAATTCATCTGTTACGTGCTTGCCTTCCTCGTCTATCGTTTCATATGATGCCTTAACAGCGGCAACGGGATCTGAGCTCTTGTTTCCCTCTCCGTATACCATCGCAGCGTACGCCTTGGAAACTCTTTCCCAGCGGTTGTCTCTGTCCATGGCGTAATATCTGCCCATGACAGTGGCTATCTTGCCTAAGCCGATCTCGTCAAGCTTCTGCTGAGCCTCGGCTACATAGTCAGCGCCCGATGCGGGCGGAACGTCTCTGCCGTCAAGGAAGCAGTGAAGCCATACCTCTTTAACACCCATCTTCTTTGCAAGCTCAACTATGGCGTACATATGGGTGTTGTGAGAGTGAACGCCGCCATCGGAAAGCAAGCCCATGAGATGAAGCGCCGAGCCGTTTTTAAGGCAGTTTTCCATTGCACCTACGAGTGCTTCGTTGTTGAAGAAATCGCCGTCTGAGATAGACTTTGTGATTCTCGTCAACTCCTGATAAACGATTCTGCCGGCGCCGATGTTCGTGTGACCGACCTCGCTGTTGCCCATCTGACCGTCGGGGAGACCGACGTCCATGCCCGATGCTCCGATGAAGGTGTAGGGATTCTCTGACATGATTTTGTCAAGGTTCGGTGTGTCAGCCGCTTTGACTGCGTTGCCGACATCTGACGGGTTGTTGCCGAAGCCGTCCATTATACATAATAAAACGGGTCTTTTCATAGTACGTTTTACCCCTTTGCTTGATTGAAATTAGTTCTCGCTGGCTGCCTTAACGATGATTGAGAAGTCCTCAGCCTTGAGTGAAGCGCCGCCGATGAGACCGCCGTCAACGTTGACCTTCTTAACAAGCTCGTCGGCGTTCTTAGCGTTCATTGAGCCGCCATACTGAACTGTAACCGATTCTGCTGCTTCTTCGCCGTATGCTTCGGCAATAGCTGCTCTGACATAGCCGTTGCCCTCGTCAGCCTGATCTGCCGTCGCAGTAACGCCTGTACCGATAGCCCATACCGGCTCGTACGCAATAATAACATCTTTAAGCTGATCGGCTGTTACGTTTGTGAGCGCCATCTTTGTCTGGAACTTGAGAAGTGTCTCTGTGTAGCCGAGCTCTCTCTGTTCGAGAGTTTCACCAACGCAAATGATCGGCTTGAGGCCTGCGTTTAAAGCGGCAAGTGAGCGAAGGTTGACTGTCTGATCGGTCTCGCCGAAGTAAGTTCTTCTTTCGCTGTGACCGACAACAACATATTCAACGCCACATTCCTTGAGCATCTCTGCCGATACCTCGCCTGTGTATGCGCCGGAAGCCTTGAAGTGAACGTTTTCTGCGCCGATCTTGATGTTTGAGCCTTTAGCGGCTTCAACTGCTGCGGCGATGTCAACAAACGGAACACAAAGAACTACTTCACAGTCTGCACCTGCAACGAGGGGCTTCATAGCGTTGATAAGCTCTGTTGTCTCCGACGGAGTTTTATTCATTTTCCAGTTACCTGCGATAACTGCCTTACGAACTGACTTTTTCATGATAATACATCCTTTTAAGTTTATTTTCGGCTCGATGTTCACAAACCGATTTTATTTTTAAATAGTCTATATCTGCTGTGCAAGCTTCGCACAACAGATATTATAGACAAAATTTCAAATTAAAAACACGCTGTATACTATATTGTATACATAGATAAAGCCGATTTATCAGTCTTTATCGTTGAGAGCCGCAACACCCGGAAGCTCCTTACCCTCAAGGAATTCGAGAGAAGCGCCGCCGCCTGTTGAAATGTGGCTCATCTTATCGGCAAAGCCGAGCTTCTGAATAGCAGCCGCAGAGTCGCCGCCGCCGATGATGGAAATTGCGTTGCTGTCGGCGATTGCTGTTGCTACGCCGATAGTGCCGTTTGCGAAGTGCTCCCATTCGGAAACGCCCATGGGGCCGTTCCAGATAACAGTGCCGGCATCCTTAACTGCGTTTGCGAATAACTCGGTCGTTCTCGGGCCGATATCAAGACCCATCCAGCCATCAGGAATGTCGTCTGAATTTACGACCTGATATTCTGTATCCTCTTTGTATTCCTTGCCGACGATGTTATCAACGGGGATAAGGAAGTTAACGCCCTTTTCCTTAGCGCTTTCCATCATCTGCTTTGCAAGATCAATCTTGTCGTTTTCACAGATAGATGTTCCGACTGTGTGACCGAGAGCCGCAAAGAATGTGTAAGCCATGCCGCCGCCGACGATGAGTGTGTCGACCTTGTTGAGGAGGTTTGTGATAACGCCGATCTTGTCCGAAACCTTAGCACCGCCGAGAATAGCAACGAGAGGTCTCTTGGGCTCTTCAAGTGCGCCGCCGATATAGGTGAGCTCTTTCTGAATGAGGTAACCGCAGACAGCGGGAAGATAATCGGCAACGCCTGTTGTTGATGAGTGAGCTCTGTGAGCTGAACCGAAAGCGTCGTTGACATAAACTTCCGCAAGAGAAGCGAGAGCCTTTGAGAATTCGGGATCGTTCTTTGTTTCTTCTGCGTGGAAGCGTACATTTTCAAGAAGCATTACGTCGCCGTCATTAAGAGAAGCGGCAAGCTCTTTTGCGCTGTCGCCGACAACGTCTTTAGCCATCTTGACTTCCTTGCCGAGAAGCTCTGAAAGACGGGTGGCAACGGGAGCGAGAGAAAACTCGGGATTGAATTCACCCTTGGGTCTGCCGAGATGTGAGCAGAGGATAAGCTTTGCGCCTTGATCTAAAAGATATTTGATAGTGGGAAGCGAAGCGACGATTCTCTTATCGCTTGTTATAACTCCGTTTTCCATTTTAACATTGAAGTCGCAACGGACAAGAACTTTTTTGCCCTTAACGTCAATGTCTTCAACTGATTTCTTGTTTAAAACGTTCATGGTAAATTCCTTTCATAATTATATTTTATTTTCTACCACCCTACAGTATATATTAAAACTGTAATATTTTCAAGTGCTAAAAGTTATAAACATCGTGATTTTTCAATGTTTTTTTGTCGAAGTTATATAATTTTGCAAACGTGAGAATAAACTGCGCTCAACGCAAGCCGAATGTATTATCGACGTGGCTCAATATTTAGGTGATCAAGTTAAGCATTGAAGTTAAATCAACTTCGGATTTAATTTCAATGCTCATATAAATCCCGCTTTTAAGCACCTGCTTTCGACACTAATTTTTGTTTCAATGCTTTATAATTGCGTTAAGGCGGTGATGAAATGCAGGTAGTATATGTTGACGTATTGATAATTCTTAACACCTATGTTAACTTTGCGCTTTTACGTCTTGCTGCGTTTATTTCGGGAGCAAGCGTTAAGCGTATGCGGCTGCTCCTATCGGCACTTTTGGGCGGCGTTTATTCATTGATAATTTTAGCTGACGGTATCCCCGATGCCGTCTCGCTTTTACTTAAAATCGCAGTCAGCGCATTGATGACGTTTGTCGCTTTCGGATACGCCAACACTTTTGCGTACATAAAAAAATTAGGAACATTTCTGTTCGTCAGCTTCCTTTTCGCAGGGCTGATGTTTGCTTTGTGGTTTTTCATAAAGCCCGAAAATATGCTGTATAACAACACGACAGTGTATTTTCGGTTTGACACCGTAACCTTACTCATAGCTACGACCGTTTGCTATGTGATACTGCGTGTGTTATATCTGATAATCGAGAAAAAAGCACCAAAGGGACATATATATGAAATCACGGTGTATATAGCCGAAAACAAGGTGGTCTGCAACGCACTGCTTGACAGCGGAAACTCGCTGAAGGATTATTTCACCTCGTTGCCGATAGTGACAGTCGATCGCAGTCTTTTCGGCTTTATCCCGAGCGATACGGAAAAAATACCGCCGACACTCAAGCCGAGATACGTTCCGATAAACACCGTATCCGGCGACGGACTTTTGCTCACCGTCAGACCCGATAAGGTCAGAATACGGGGCGTGGGCTGTGATTTTGAGACAAGTGAGCTTCTTATAGGACTTAGCAACTCAAAGATAAAAAACGGCGAATTTGAGGCTGTTTTGCCTTACGAAACAGTTCTCATGAGAGAGGAGAAAAATCATGTTTGAAACTGTAAAGAGCCTTTTAAGGCGGCTCATATCATTCCTTAAAGGAAACAGTGTCTATTATGTCAACGGGCCTGAGAATCTTCCGCCGCCACTTAGCAAGGAGGAAGAGCAAGCGATATTTGAAAAGATAAATCAAGGGCATACAGAAGAAAGAGAAAAGCTGATAGTTCACAATTTGCGTTTAGTGGTTTATATATCGAGAAAATTTGAAAACACGGGAATAGGGATCGAAGATCTCATTTCTATAGGTACGATCGGGCTTATCAAAGCGGTTAAAACTTTCTGCCCGGAAAAGAATATAAAGCTTGCCACATACGCTTCAAGGTGCATAGAGAACGAGATCCTAATGTACCTCAGAAAAAATTCTCAGCAAAGAAACGAGATATCCATAGATGAGCCGCTCAATATCGACTGGGACGGCAACGAGCTTTTGCTTTCCGACGTTTTGGGAAGTGAGCCCGACGAAATCAACAGAGACATGGAGCTTGAGGACGAAAAGAATCAGCTTTTGGAGATAGTGTCGAGACTTTCCGAGCGTGAAAAGCTGATAATGACGATGCGATTCGGCTTAGGCGGAACTGAGGAGTATACACAAAAACAGGTCGCCGACATATTGGGCATATCTCAAAGCTATATATCAAGACTCGAAAAAAGAATAATCGAAAAGCTGAAAAGAGAAATAGAGAGGGCCGGCTGAGCAAAAAAACTATTGCCAAGCGACAAAAATTGATGTACAATTCAAGTGTAATTTCATTAGGGAGTGATAATATGAATCGTTCACAGGTCGTTTTCAAGGCAATTGACATCATCGGCTACATACCTCAAAACATCACGAGGTATAAAGGTGTTGTTTGCGTAAAAGACGCCGCATTCAACAAGAAGCAAGACGAATCGCAATCGGGCGACGTTTACTACAGCGAAAAAGCGATGCGTCTTTGCAAGGAGCAGGGCAAAAAGATGCCCGTTATCTTAAACATTCACGGCGGCGGCTTCGTCATGGGTGACAAGAAGTGCCGCAAGAGCTACTCGGCGTTTTGGGCTGAAAAGGGCTACTTCGTCTTCAACATCAACTACCGTCTCGCACCCGAGGCTCAGTTTCCGGAATATCTCTATGACAGCATTGATGCGCTCAACTATCTTGAGGAGCTTAACAGATATTACGGTACGCTCGACCTTGACAAAATAATCGTCATGGGTGACTCGTCGGGCGGTTATTCGGCGGCGTTCGTTGCCGCTCTCGCCTTTGACGATGAGCTTAGAAAAAAACTCGGTGCGCCCGAAGTCAAATTCAAGCCTGCCGTGCTTGCGCCGTTTTGCGGAATTTATGACGTTAATACTCTTTTTGAGAATAACATTCTCCCGTTCAAAATAATCGACATCACAGCCGAGACCTTCCTCGGATACGAACATTCGGAAGATGGCTTAGAAGCAGTCAAAAGCTATAAGTATGTTGATTACATTTCGCCAAGCGCATTTGTCAATGATAAATGGTGTCCGACTTTCATTGTCTGGTCAAACAGCGACATAGTTTGCACAAATCAAGGTCAGCCGATGTTTGACAGAATTTCGGAGTGCATCGGCGAAGAAAACATAGAGAAGTTCACAGCTGACGGTTTTGCGAACAACCACTGCTTCCATTTGAACATGACACTGAAAATATCAAAGCAATGCTTCAAGGCGGCTGACGAATTTTTCAGAAAGCATCTTCAATTTGAAGATGTATTAGGCGAAGCTGCGGCAAAGGAGCAAGCCGAAAAGGAAGCGGCGCAGCAAGCTGAAAAAGAAGCTCAAGAAGCCGAAAAGCTGAAAGCCGAAGAAGAAAAAGCCGCTCAGAAGCAAGCGAAAAAAGAAGCCAAGAAAGAAGCAAAGGAGCAGGCGAAAAAGGAAAGAGCCGAGAGAAAGAAGGCTAAGAAGAATCCGGAGGAAGCAGTCAGCGAGGAAGCCGAAGAAACGGCTGAAGCTACGCAGACAAAAGAATAAAAGCAGAAAATCTATATTGCATTGAGATTCCGTGCAATATAGATTTTGCTTTTGTTTTAAGTTTTTAGCTTGGGGAGAAAATCAAAGGGATAGCTGAATCTCCGCTCAGCCCTCGCTTTGCTTCTTACTTTCAAGCTCGGCTGTGATCTCGTCGTAATATTCCTCGCTGATTTTGAATTTCTTTCTGAACATGGTATACGCAATCGTAAAGAACACTATAGGTGTCAGCGTGATTACCAAAAGCAAGCCCACCGTTTTTGACTCGGGAACTTGCGAGAGCACCTGCGTTATCTGCGACAGCTTCGCATCGTTCGTGATAGTTCCGAGATTTGCCGCCTGCTCAAGCTCCGCTATCTTGTCGGTCGTGTCTCTTATGCCGATAATTATGTAGAATACCATAGCGAAAAGCGTGGTTATGGCATTGCCGAGTTTGACGAGAAACGCTCTCGCCGCAAAAATAACACCCTCGCTTCTTTCGCCCGTCATAAGCTCGTTGTATTCGGTCGTGTTTGCGATACACACTACGAGTACCATATAATATGTCGTGGACGCAAAGCCTACGAAGAAGTACGCCGCAGCCATGAGCATGAATTTAAGTGAGACCTCCGCATTGAAGAACGGAATAACAAACGAAAATGTCTCATTTGGCACAAGAAAGAAGATGAGGAACAAGGCAACATTGCCGATGATCTGTGAAATGAGACCAAGCAAAAGCATCTGCTGTCTTGAAAAACGTTTGTTGAATGTGGGATAAAACATATTAATTACGACCGTCGCAATGCCACTGAAAACATAGAACAAAGTCAAGAGTGTACCGTTATAACCGAACTCGAAATAGATGAACATTGTCAATGTCGCACCCGGTACGAGCCTTGTTGCAAGGAAAATGAGCGACACCCAACGAAGCTGGTCGTTGTTTTTGAAAACGTCGATGACCTGCTTCAAGCTGACTCTGTTGCCTGTCGGCAGTCTTTGTTCGGGCGTTTCCTTTACTCCGACCAATGTGACGGACTGAATAACGATAAATGCGATGACAAGGATCGTGCTTATTACGGTATACGCATAGACTGCTGAGCCGTTCAAGGCGAGCGAGCCCGTGGTGAGTATCGGAACGAGAACGCCGCATACGCCTGCGCCGATATTAGCGCAAAGAGCCGTCAGTGACGAAAGTCTGTTTCTGTCGTCGGGTTCTTTGGCGAGTGACGGTATCATTCCCCAATAAGCGATATCGTTCATCGTGAAAACGATACTGTAGATGAAATACATGATTCCGAAGAATACGACGTACGACCAGCCCTGCAATGTGTTTGAGAATGATGCCGATACCACGGCTGACGTACCGAGCATACCTATGAATATCCACGGCTTGAACTTTCCCCATCTTGTGTGAGTCGCATCGACAATGTTTCCCATGACGGGGTCGTTGAATGCGTCGAACACCTTGGCGAGTGTCATTAAGACAGTCAAAACACCGAGCTGTGACGCTGTGAGTTGCTTTGTGAAATAGACATAATTTAACAGCTGACCGTTAAAAAGTCCGGTGCAGATCATGTCTCGTCCGATACAGCCGACAGAGAATGACCACAAATTTCGTTTCGACAGCCTTTGCCGAGACTGATTGGTGAGTGAGTTTTCCATTGTTCTTCCTCCGAATATCTTCATATTTCTGCCCGTGACATATTGCTTTATGCCGTACGGGTTAGTATATTCATTGTATACTAATTTGATGTCGGTGTCAATCTCGCATAATCAAAAAGCAAAAACGCTCGGAATATCCGAACGCTTCGCCTCATTGTTTTCACTTTTCTCATCTTTATTACCGTTTTCACCGTTTCGTACACATTATAACTCTTAGTTTCTAAGAAGTCAAGAGTATTTCTTAATTTTTAAGATAAACTCATATTATCAAACATAACAGTGGTGATAATATGAAAAAGGCAAACCGTGACTTCGGAAAATTTCTGAAAGCGATGAGAGAAGACCTCGACTTGACACAGACCGAGGTCATGAGAAAAACCGGCATAAACAACAAGACACTCTCCGGATACGAGAACAATGTCGCCGAGCCCGACCTGAGAACACTTTCCGTTTTAGCCGAGCTTTACGGCTTTTCGGTTGACACTATGCTCGGACTCAACGATGACGAGGAAAAAAGTGCAAACGAAAGAGTACTTCTCAAATGTTTCAGAGCTTTATCCGAAAGTGACAAGAAAAAGCTTATAGACGATATAACATCGGCTTAAACGTTAAACGGCACACCCTGCGGTGTGCCGTTAGATCGTTACTTAGTGATTGTCATTGTAATCTCTGAAGAAATCAACGATTTGCTGAATGAGATTCTTTATGTACAATACAAGCTCGCCTATAAGTCCTGCGCCTCCCATTGTTGCTTCCTCCTTTATGATTTTTACAACTATATGATACCAACAGTAGTCTTTGTAATTGTTACCTAATTATGAATAATGCTTTAATATTGCGGATTTTTATTTAACAGTTGTGGGAAACTGAATCCGAAGTCGATTTATTTCGGATAAACACCGCAGCTGCAATCATTTGTTCCGAATTAAATTTATCCGCCGTGTATCTTGCACGGCGGATAATGTCTTATTCGATTATAAATACTTCAACACCGTGCTTTTCGGGCTCGGTCTTTATCTTTGATGCTTCAAAAATTCTCTCATTCCAGCAGTCGGTTATGCGGTAGGAGGTTTTCTTTTGAAGCTCGATGCCGGCTATATCGGCTATCTTGTTTACGTCGACCTCAAGCTCGCATGGCTTTGAATCCTTATTGAACACGCAAACAGCCGCTCTTGCGCCTGAAAGAGGTTTAACGAGGACATCGACAAGCGGCGACTTTGAAAATCCGCTCGCCTTTTTACACGGTACGCCCAAGCTGTCTTGATTTATCGAAATGAGATACTTATTAGTCAGTATTTTATATGTCTTGCTTTCCGTGTCGGCTGTTCCGTCGGGCTTGACAAACTTTCTGATATCATTTCCGAGAATGAGCGGAGCGCACATCATACACCACAGCGAGAAATGGCTCTTGTTCTCCTCATATGTCAGATCGCCGTTTCCGACCTCAAGCATATCCGGATCGTTCCAGCCGCCTATGCCTGCATATTTATTGAGTCTGACTGTTCTTTCATATATCGCATTTACGCTAAACCAATTCGGCTGAATGTCGGGTGTGGTGCGCCAAAGGTTTCCGGCTTCCCTGCCCCACTTCCACGGTGAACGCAAGCCCCATTCGCAGATAGAATAAACTATCTTCTTCTCCGGCACTCCTTTCTTCTCGGCGTATTCTCTCGTCGCTCTTTTCAGCTCCTCGCCCATCAGCTTATACTGGAAGAATGCGCTGTCCATTTTTGAGCCGATCGGATTATAGAATCTTAACGTGTTCTTGCCCGCCTTGAGCTTTATATCTATCTGCAATCTGCCCTCGGGTGTCGGTGACTTTGTTCCCGGCGCATAAAGCTTATATTCGTCCTCTCCGTTGACGGATATCATAAGGAATTTATCTTCACGTCCGCTCTTTCTTATCGTGAGCGTGAGAACGTATTCGCCGTCCTCGGGAACTTCTATCGAGTTAAACTCCGCTTCGCCGTTGTGACTGCAAAGTCCCTTTATATATCGGCAGCCGTCTATCTCGCCGTCCTCTATAAGTCTTGCGTTGCCCGTAAGCACAGCCTCTGACGCATACTTAACACAGATATCCTGAGAATGTCTCTTGCCGACTCCGAGCTTAATTATATAAGGCGCTTTTGTCGGTACGGGAACATTATGGCAAAAGTCATGCTTAAAATACTCGACTCCCCATTCGGCGAAGGTGTCGGCATCTATGGCTTCATGGCCGAGAGTCGCCGGATAATCCTCACAGGTGAGCGTTCCGTTTGAGGAATATATGCCAAGCTTCAAGCCGAGCGAATTAACATAGTCATTTAGCGCCTTTATGCCCGACGGAAAGGTTATCTTGTCGGCTTGAAGTCTGCCGTTTTCATCTCTTGACGAGCTTTGCCAGCAGTCATCTATATTGACAAATTGATAGCCTGCCGCTTTGAGTCCGCTTTTATCCATAGCGTCGGCGATCTCCTTTATAAGATCTTCGCTTATCTTCTCTCTGAAAAGATTCCAGCTTGACCAGCCCATAGGCGGTGTGAGCGCTACGCCGTTGTCGTAACCTTTTGTGGCAGGTGTATTGAGCTGAAACGAATGGATTACCTTTTTAGCCGCACAAATGGGGCAAAACTTGACATTTTTCATTTATTACATTCTCCTAACCGATTTATTTGATTGCCGACCGCCTCTTTGCCATAAGCTGAAGCTTACTCGTACCTTGGCAAAAAGCAAGACCGACACATCAGCGTCGGTCTATATTGTAGCTTATTTATATTCTTTTTTCAAGCCCTGTTCGTCATATATATAAATTGACTGGATACAGGTGTCGATGCCGACTCTGATTGACTTGGGAACAAGCTTGTCGGGCTTATCGAGTCTTGTGTGATAATATCTTGCCGGTGACGGATCCATAGCGGCGAGAGTTGCGGCCGGAACGCCGAGCTTTGAAACAGCGGCGGCATCTGATGCGCCGAAGAATACGGATCTGTATTCAAGGTCAAGACCTGCCTTCGTGCTTCCCGCCTTCATGAGAGCGCAAACTCTCTCGTCGTTCTTGACAGTGCCTGTCATGTCACGGATATAGATAGCCATGTCGTCAAAGTCTGTGAGGGTATCCATGCCGAAGAAAACAGACGGTATCTCTTTGAGCTCCTTTAAGTGTCTCTTTGTGTAAGCGTTAGCGCCTCTGAGACCTGCTTCTTCACAGCCCGATGTCATAGCGATGACCTCTGTGTTTTCAAAGCGGATATCGTTTTCCTCAAGATACTTGAGAACAGCTACGCTTGCGGCACAGCCTGTAAGGTTATCGTTAGCGCCGTGAACGACCTGTTTCCAATTGACGAAGAAATAAAGAGCGAAGAAGAACGGAATGAATGCGATCTGAACATATCCCATGATATGTATAAATCCGCTCTCGACAAGAGATGTCGGGCCTGCCATGATAACAGTCAAAAGGGAAATGACAGTTGTGGCGATAAGAGCAACTATCGACGGAATGATGATCGTCTTTAAAAGAACAGAGCCGCCCTTATATGTATACCACCACTCCCAGCTTGAGTCTGTGTGACCGCTGAAAATGATTCTCTGCTTGATCTCACCTGTCGGCTTACGTCTGCCTATAACGTTGCATGATGTCTGCTTTTTGAAAAGCGGATCAAGGAACTGTTTATAGAAAAGGAACTCACAAGCCATGCACACAATTGAAATGATAGACATAATGAGTGTCACGATGGGGAGCTTCAGAAAATAGCAAGCTAAACCGATAAGCATAAGCGTTGCGTCTAAGACGACCCAGCTCATGAATGCGTGAGGATGAACGTCGAAATCCTCGACCTCAACCTTGTCGGCATACTTCTTCATTTCCTTTTCCCAATACTCTTGGGCTTTTCTTTCTTCCTTGCTTCCCGATTCACGAGGACCTATGTTATCACAGATCTCTGTGATAGTCTTCACTGCGTAGTCGGTGCATTTGTCCAGCTCTTGCTGGTGGTTGTCAATAATCTGTTTCACTGATTTTTCCTCCTGAAATGTGCTTGCCGTTTAGATATTTGTTATATTTAATAACAAACATACACAAAATATTAATCGGCAATTCATCAAAATCCGTCAATTATTCTATCACACATCTTAAAAATAGTACATAGTTTGCGATAAGATTAACAGATTGTTAAAGAGTTTATTAATATAAATTAAAGTCACTTTCAAAAGTGTTGGATATCTCAAGCTTATACGACATAATTCTACGAAAGCTTCGGTCAAACACGCAAAAACCGCAGTCATTATGTTGACTGCGGTCACAAAATTATTCTTTTTCTAAGATCACAATGTGTAATCTACACTCGCTCTGTCAAGTCTGACGAGCGACACATACTGCGATATTTTGACGTGCTCGGGGTGTACCCTATATCGCTTCACATCATCGAGCGAATCAAACTCGCTGATGAGCACGGCATCGAAATTCTTGCCGTTGTCGTTCTCGTTGAAGCGAACCTCCATTCGGCGAATGAAGTCGATCTTCTCGGGGAGAGCTTCGAGCATGGACTTGACCTTGACAAGATTTTCCTGCTTAGTCAGTCCCTCGGCTTCGTCTTTGAATTTCCACATAACTATATGTCTGACCATGGCTGCCTCCGTTATTTGCAAATATTGCCCAAGCTTGTGACAAGGGGATCGGCTCTTGTCGCCGACATATTATTGATGAAGATAACGTCGTTGACATTATTCTCTTTAACAAGCTTAGAAAGACTGCCCTTCCACGTTCTGTAGTCGATGACATAGACCTTCTTATAGCTGCCGGCAAGGAACGGAATCATCGCATTTCCGAAGCTTTCCTTGATGACAACGCATGAGCGACTGCCGTCGAAATCATTGTTGACGACCTTTGTGAACGGGTTGTCGCCGCCTGCGAATGCGGAATACTTATATCCCAACGGATAATCCGAAACGTCATGGACCAAGGGCCAGCTTATCTTAGTGCCCTTTGTGTCGGTATACACCATATCGGTGCTGTATTTCGGCTTATATGCGATAAGCTCATCGGAGTGTTTTTCGAGCTTTTTGTTTTTGTTCGTGTCGTTATAGAATGAGCCTAAGAATTCACCGTAATCCTTTTCCTCGTATTTGTCGAGTGCGACCGGTGTTATTCCCTTTTCGTCGCAGAACTTTGCGTATGCATAGTATGCGCCGAGGGCTGTCCAGTGGTGGTCTGTTCTGTAATAGATATATTCGTCGTTATGCGATTTAAGCGTATCATAGATATTGACCGTCTTGACGTTCTGAGACATTGAAGCGTAGATATACTTCATCGCTTTTTCCTGATCGGAGCTGTTGATTGAATTTCTTGTGCCTTCGTCGAGGGTTATATCTATGCTTGTCGGAACGAGGATATCATAGACCTGAGCCTTTGAGCCGGAGTTTTTCAACTGCTTCGCCAAATAGTTTATGTGCTTTGCGTACGAGTCGGCAACTGCTTGAGAGAAGTTGTAGTACTCGTAGGCGGCATTTCCCGAAATCAAGATTCCGCCGAGAGTCTGTGTTTGCTGGGGCGGCTTAGTTGTATTTTCGGTCGGCTTCTCCGTGGTCACTTCTGTTGGCTTATCGGTCGATTCCTCAACGGGAGGCTTAGTGCTTGCCGGCTCGTCGTCCTTTGTCACGTCCTGTTCGCTGTCGTCGCCCGTCGTCGGAGCGTCGGGTATCTCGTCGCCTTGACTGTTTTCAAGCTTTGATACCTTGTCGCCGAAGCCGTACCATGCGGTCAGCTTGCTGTTGGTCGTTGTCAGAAATTCTCTGAACGGGAAAGTATCCGAGAACCAAGTGTCGATTCCCTTGAAGTAGCTTCCGTCTGCAAACGAAGCAAACGAAAAGGTCGGGAATTTGGCAAGCTCACGCTTCTCGCTTTCGGAAAACGTCGGTCTGAGCGGTATGATAAGTGATACTATCATGCCGACAAACAGTGCGCCGATGAATACCGCAACTTGAATCTTTCTTTTTTTCTTTTGATACCAACGCTTCTCGGGCTGACCGACAAGGTTGACGTATCGCATATTGGCTTTTGAATCGTTTCTCTTTTTCATTTTTATCTCACTTTCATTTCGGCTCTATTTGCTTGTCAGAATTGGAAATACAGGAACGGGTTATAGCTGTCGCCGACGAGGGCGAGCGTTGAGAGAAGAAGCAAAACAACGGGGATAACTATTTGGAATACGCCCTGAAGGTTTGCGACCTTTATCTCATTATCCGCATTCTTGCTTATTGTTATACCGAGATTCTTTATAAGCGGTGTTGAAGCGATGATCGCCACGATAAGGAAGAATATATAATTCTTGAATATTGCCGTTGTCTCATAATTTGTGAAGCCGTTTCCGTTAAGTCCGAACAGACCCTTGAATACGGTCATACCAAGCTCAACGGATCTGAACTTGAACAATATCCAACCGAAGTATACGACGATCAAAAGGTAAATATGAGACACAAAGCTCGGCAATTTTTCGAGAACCTTTTTGAGAAACAGTTTTTCCAAAACGAGGAATACAAAGAAGTATAAGCCCCAGAGGACAAAGTTCCAGCTTGCACCGTGCCAAAGACCGGTGAGCGCCCAGACGACAAACATATTGAGTATCGTTCTCGCCATGCCCTTTCTGTTTCCGCCGAGAGGAATATAGACATAATCTCTGAAGAATGTGCCCAAAGACATATGCCAGCGGCGCCAGAATTCCGTAACCGATTTTGAAATATACGGATAGTTGAAATTCTCTTTGTAGTGGAAGCCCACCATCATACCCATGCCGATAGCCATGTCGGAGTATGCCGAGAAGTCGAGATATATCTGAAGCATATAGAATGCCATTCCGAGCCAAAGAGCAAGGGCGGATCTTGAAGCGAGTGTATTAAGATTATCGGCAAGCGACGCTGTGTCGGCTATGGCCGAGTCGGAAAGTAAAAGCGTATCGCACAGGCTTCCGCATACATTTGAAAGCAAAACCTTTTTCGCAAGACCCACTGCGAATCTGTTTACGCCTTTTCCCGCTTCAACTATGTTAGGCTGTCTGAACGCTATCTCGTCGCTGACGTCTTTGTATCTGACGATAGGACCGGCTATGCACTGATGGAAAAGGCTCGCATAAAGCAGGACTCTTGAAAATCTCGGCTGAGCCTCGACGTCGCCTCTGTAAACATCGACAACATACGACAAAAGCTGGAATGTATAGAACGATATACCTATCGGCAACGCAATCTGCGGTATAACAGACGGCGCACCGAAAAGAGCGTTCGTGTTCTCACATACAAATGTACCGTATTTAAACACGCCTATGAGACCTATGGAAACGATGACCGACATCGCAAGCCACAGCTTCGCTTTTCCCGTGCCTCTGTTTTTCTCTATTCCAAGCGCAAAGAAATAGTCCGCAAGCGCCATTCCGATGAGCAAGAAGACATAGACGGGCTCGCCCCACGCATAGAAAAACAGCGAAAAAACGAGAAGCACTCTGTTCTTCGCTTCAATGCTTTTAGCGCAATAACAGCAAAGCAAATTCAGCGGCAAAAACAGGTAGATGAACAACAAATTTGAAAAAACCATTAAACCTTTTTAACTCCCTTTCTCTTCTTTAAAATCAGTTTTTTTACAGCTGTATATTTAGTATACACTATTCCGCCGTAAAGTCAACGATTTTTGAAATAGCATTTTGCCGATTTTATCGAGAAAGTTTTCCCGCCGATTTGTGCATATTTTCCACCGATCTTAAAATCGGTTATTTAGTCTTTTAGGAAAGAAATCTCGCATAGTTTAAAGGAGTCGAAAACTGTCTCAAATTAGGCACTTATAAATATAATGTTCACAATCTTATTTTTTATATGCAAATATAATCATGCAGATTGTTCTAATTTCAACTTTCAAAAACGAATTGTAGACAGCGTTGTTATCGGTGTCGATTTTTCTATCTAAAATTCCAAAACAGAGTTTTTGTTCCGTGTCACACATTAAAAAGCGGCCGTAATACGACCGCTTAAGCATAGTAAACATATCACACACCCTCGAACATTTTTCGCCTTGAAGTACGACAGTATTTCGAGGTAAGGAGGAAGCCGCAAGCAAGGCTGTCGATTTGGGGTGCGGTAGCGAGCGAAGCGAGCGTAAAGCTGACGAAAGTCAAACGCAATACGCTCAAAACGCAGGACTGCGTTTTGAGTGCGAAGCAGTTTTTAAGGAAAGATTTTTGTCGAGGCAAGGAGGAAACCGCAAGACAGGCTGTCGCCTGTCGAGGATTTCCGACGCAGTATCGGCGAAAATATTCCTTAAAAACCGTGTTGGGTTTGGCTTTTGTCGGCTTCTTGGCGGCGGAGTGCGTACCCCCGAGCGACAGCGAGTGGGGTGACAATCCGCCGCCCCGCTGATTCCGCTTGGATTTTGCGATAAACTTCGTAGGCTGATGAAAGTCCGATTTTGAAAGTGCGTTGAGCTGACTTTTCAAAATGTGGCTGTCGCTTCGGGTGCGGTAGCGAGCGAAGCGAGCGTGAAGCTGACGAAAGCTAAACGCAATACGCTC
>CAYZOU010000015.1:0-47562 GCA_964480405.1 uncultured Faecalibacterium sp.
CAAACAGCCGAGGGCATTCTCGCCCTCGGCTGTTTGCTGTCTTTTTGCATCTGATGGCAAACAAGATAACGGGTATTCGGTTTTAAACCGAATACCCGTTATCTTTGATATCTTCAAACGTTGATCCTCTCGATTCAGCAAACCGAGGGAGTTACTCTTTCCACCCAACCAAGCAACTCAAGTCGCCTCTGTCGTATTCTCGGCAAGCGAGCGAAATGCGCTCTCGATCTCACTGCCGGCGAATAGGGGAGCGGATAATATTTGTCCGTCGGAAAACACGATAGTCGTCGAATATATAGCTTCATCTGAAACGAAAGCACTCTTAGTCGGCTTTTTATATTTAGTCAGCTTGTCAATTAAACCGCTGCTTTCAACGAGAGAAAGCAGATTATCAGCCTTTTCGCTGTCAATAGTCGTTTCAAGCTGTACTGAAGCTTCCGTGTTTGTATCGGTGTAATCGGCAACGATCATCCAATTTCCGCTTTTTCGTGTGATCTGAAACGAATAGTTTTGCCGTGTGTCCATGTCACCGCACGAAATTGATAGGGACTCAATATCGGAAACGGTGTATGCTTGATTGCTTCGGCAACCCGAAAAGATAGAAAGAATTGATATGATCGCCAAAGTGATCGCCGCCTTACGAAATAGTTTCATGCTTTAAGCCCACGGATCTTGCTCTTTCGGAATCCGTACTCCCGTCAGCAAATACTGTTCCCACAAGAACCACTTGCCGTCACTGCCTCTTTGACGCAGTTTGATAGGTCTCGGATCGTCAGCGCCTCCGCAGGGGATAAAGAGCTTCATATAACCTGCCTCGGCTTCCGAGGTGTGATTGCTTTCTATAACTATTGTGTACGGCATAGTCGGTGTGTAACCGTTGTCCGGTGTCGAGCCCGAGAAATATGTGAAAGGCAAATATGTTTTTCCGTCACGGAAACGGTCATTGAGAAATGAGATTTCCTGACCGTTGAGCGGTCTCGGACCTCTGAGCCAGTTGAGCATTTCCGTTCCGATTCCTCTGTCCGCCGCATACGCACAAAGCGCAAGCACTGTGAGTGCCGCTGTCTTAAACGGTGTGTCTAAGCTTGCTTCCGGCAATCTCTGCATTTCCTCGAGACATTCCGGCAGGGCAGAGAAGGTGAATGTCTCTTTCCTGCTGCCGTATGTGGTGTTCGCTCTGTTCTGCATACCTTGCGCCGCATTCTGCATAGCTGAGCCGACAGCGCCTGTTGCATTGCTTTTAAGCTTATCGAAAATTCCCATATTAAAACTTCCTTTCAATTAGAATTTTCCGCCGCCACCGCCGTGTGTCGTGCCCGACGAGGAGGTGTGCGTACTGCTTCCCGATGAGCTGTTCTCTTTAGGTCTCGGTGTTCTGTCGACCTTGTTATAAAGGAAGTACTCACGGTTGTCGATTATATTCAAGCTTCCGTTTCTGACGTAGCTGTTTGCTTCTCTCTTTTTTGAGACTGACTTCAGCTCACTCTTCATTTTGCCAACGACCACGATAGCGAGAAAAATGCCGACAGCTATGGAAATCGGTATCCATATAAGTGACAGCGGCTCCTTGGGAAGATTGCCGTTGTCATAAGGCTTATCGTTTCTTGCCTGTGTTATAAAGTCGTCACAGTATTGAGCGAAAGCGTCGAAAGCGGCTGAAAAATCGCCGTCTGATAAATACGGAGTTATCTGCTCTCCGATATATTCGATGCCTGCGTCTGTGAATGCGGTGATGCCGTATCCGCAGGTGGAAATATACCAGTCACCGCTTTGCGGACAGATAAGAAGCAAAAGTCCGTCTTTGGTGTCGCCATAGCCGAACGAATTTTGATCGTATACGTTGTCTGCGTATTCACTGACCTCATAGCCGTCAAGCGAATCGGTAGTGAAAACGATAATATCCATAAGCTGACGAACGCTGATTTCATCAAGCTTATCCGATAAAGCGGCGATCTCACTGTCACTCAAAAGGCTTGCGTTGTCAATGACACGTCCGCTTTCGTGTACGAATCCGTTTTCTGCAAAAGCAGGGATCATCATAGCGAAGCACAGAATTACAACAAATGTAAGTGTAACTATTTTCTTTTTCATGTTCATGACCTCCTTTACAGAATACCGAATAAGTGTAACAGGAAAGCGACTGCATAGGTTGCGACACTGAACGCCGCAGATAAACCGATCGTAAGCTTAGTTGCCGCCGACTTGTCAACAGGTAGATCACCTACGAATTTTCCCGTTTGTCCGTTCATAGCGAAAGTATACTTGTTACCGTTCCATGTTGTGTTGAGAATCCAAACAGGGTAGAGGGCATACTTTGCTCGTCCGCCGTTGAGCTGAATGTTTGCGTTCTCTGCTGTGACCGAAGCGTACCCCTGAACTGTTTTGGCGAAAGCCTCCTTGGTCGAGGCTTCAACTCGCTTGTTGGCTCTCTCAATGCTTTCCTCGGCGCTGACGTCGTATTTATCAGCCAAATATCCCGCAAGATAGGCTGTCTGGAAATCTACCGCCTGCTTGATATCAAACGGCTCGATGGATTCCATAAGCTCGTCCTCCATCTTCTTTGAGCCGTCAACGGGAATATTCTCAAAGCCGATACTGCCGCCACGGTGTACCGCAAAATAACTCGTTTCGGTGTAATTGTAATTAGCATCTGACCATGTGCGTACCCTTGTGGCGCGATAGCGTACGTTCGCATTAACATCGGTGTCGAACAGCCAGAACGGAACATACACGCCCTTGATTTCGTCGATATGGTTCTGATCCTTGAAAATCTTAGGCAAAAGACGTTTGCCCGAAATATGCTTCATGAGGTTTTCTTTCGCCTGTTTCTTGTCAAGCTTAAACGGAATGATGATATCCGGCTTGAGCGCACCCGAAAATTGACCCATCATGACAACGGGGTTTCCGCAAAACGGACAAGAGGTTGCGCCGGTCGTCTCATCGCCGACTATCTCGCCGCCGCAGGACTTGCATACATATGTGAAAAGTCCGTCTGTTTCTCCTTTTTGCCATTCGGCACCTGCCGAGGTCTCCCATTCCATGTTAGCTTGCGAATCATTTTGAAGCTCGTTGTCGTAATTCTTCAGTGCTTCCGGCTCAAATTCCGAGTCGCAATAAGGGCATTTCATTTTTTGCGATGCGCTGTCAAATTCTATAGCGCCACCACAGCAAGGGCATTTATACTCCTGTAAAACGCTCATAATTACCTCCTATAATATACATATGACTGTGCCCGATTTTGACAAGCCGAGCACAGTTCATTGTTTTTACTTCATATATAATGCGAAATTAAACAAGCTGTACTGTTTAATTTGTCATCTTGATGAACCACAGCACTGACAGAACTTGCCGCCGTCGTTACTTGCGCCGCAAGCAGGGCATACCCATGCGCCGTTTGCTACGGGAGCTGCCTGCTGAGGAGCGCCATACTGCTGCTGAGGAGCGCCATACTGCTGCTGAGGAGCGCCGTATTGCTGCTGAGGAGCGCCATATTGCTGCTGGGGAGCGCCATACTGCTGTTGGGGAGCACCGTACTGAGGCTGACCATACTGCTGCTGAGGAGCGCCGTACTGAGGCTGACCGTACTGCTGCTGAGGTGCACCATACTGAGGCTGACCGTATGCCATGTTCTGTCCGCCGAAGCCACCGTTTACTCCACGAAGACGGTCGAACTCATTGCAGATCTGCTGACCGATGTCACGGTATCTGCAATAATCGGGGCTTGCTTCCGGATTGGGACGGTTGTCACTTGTGAGTGAGTGACCTAAGAATGTGACCTGCATTGTTGCCTGAGGCTCAATATAGATCGAAGACGGATTAAGCTTGAACTTCATCTCATCGAAATACGGAGTATTAACCGAAATGATAATGTATAAGTCATATGAATACTGATATCTCGGGGGATTATAGCTCTCTCTGCCGCCGTCGCTGTCGTTGCGGAATATTTCTGTTCTGTCCTCATCAATATCAAGGCGACAGCCTACAACAGATGAAAGGTCAACGATGTCCGGATTGTCGGCGTTGTTGAGCGTTATAGATGAATTTGTGACTGCGAACCAACGGTGTGTTTCGTCAAACTGTACCTTCCAGCCCTCGCCGATCGTGCGGCTTGTCTGGAACTGAGCTACCTTTTGCTTGTTTTCTTCACGGTATGCGAGCTGACCCTTGATTTCTTCAAGAGTTGAATGACGGCGCTCATTGAACCACGGGGAAAGCTTCTTTGCGCAGTCCTTGCAAAGATTTCCGTCCTCAAGCTTACGATTTCCTAAAAGTCCGATTTTTTCACCGCATACATCGCAGTATTTTTTGTCAAAAAGTCCCATTATAAATTTCTCCTTTTCTTATTTTATATCACTGTCGTCGAATAAGTCTCCGCACTCAGGACAGAATTTCGGGGGATTCTTCGGGTCTGCCGGCTCCCAACCGCATTTGTCGCATTTGTAAAGCGGAGCACCCTCCGGCTTCTTTGAACCGCAGTTCTGACAGAACTTGCCTTTATTCACTGTTCCGCATGAGCAAGTCCAACCGTCTGCATCGGCAGGCTTCGGAGATCCGCATTCGGGACAGAATTTTCCGCTGACTGTTGCGCCGCATGAGCATTTCCAACTATTTGCGCTTGCCGGCTCGGGCTTCTTAGATCCACATTCGGGACAGAACTTACCGCTGACCGTCGCACCGCATGAGCATTTCCAGCTGTCCGCAGGGGGAGCTGCTTGCTGTTGTGCCTGCTGTTGCATCTGTTGCTGTTGCATTTGCTGCTGTTGCTGAACTCCCATGTTATAGAAGCCCTGAGCTGCGCCGAAGCCGCCTTGGCCTGCGCCGCCCATACCGCCCATGCCGCCGACCATGCCCATACCCATGAAGCCGGTCATTGCGCCTGCCTCGTTTGCGGCGGCGGTTTCCATTGCATTTGCGGTTGCGTTTGTCATTCTTCCTGCCATCATAAACGGATTCGAGCCCATGCTTGCCGCATCTTCCATCTCGTTTATCTTCTTCATATCATCTTCTGTCAAGGTGATAGGATTAAGAGCGATCTTGCCGACGGAAATACCTCTGTTGTCGATCCATTCCTGCTTCAAAGCCTCGTTCATTGCCGCTTTAAGCTCGTTAGCCTTAGCCGGTATCTGAGCGGGTCTTAATTCCTGTTCGGCGAGAGCGCCGAGTGCAGGCTGTAAAGCATCGACAAATTCAACCTTGAGCTGATCGTCGATCTGATCACGGGTGAATTCGTTTTCAACATTGCCGCATAATCTTGTATAGAACAGCAGGGGGTCGGTGATTACATATGTATAAACGCCGTTGCAACGGACTTGAACCGTTCTGCTGATGCCGATACGCTTATTGACGACCTCGAACATTATCGGGTTTGCAGTACCGAATTTATTTCCGATGATCTCCTTCGTATTGAAATAGTATATGCGCTGATCTTTTGCGGTGTCGCCGCCGAAAGTGAAACGCTTACCGATGGTTTGAAATGTTTGCTTAATGCTGTCACCGAGATTTCCCGAGAAAATGCTCGGCTCAGTTGATGTGTCATAGGTGTATTCGCCGGGCTCTGCGCAAATGTCAACGACCTTGCCTTGCTCGACAATGATCATACACTGTCCGTCTGCAACCGCAATACCCGAACCGTTCGTTATAATGTTGTCGCTTCCTCTTGTATTTGATGAGCGGCCGCTTGTTTGCTTTTGACCTTTGCGCATCAAAACATCATTAGGCAACGCTTCGCAATAGAAAAATTCTTTCCATTGATCTGCCAATGTGCCGCCGAGAGCACCTATTCCGGCTTTAATCAGTCCCATATTTAAGACTCCTTTCAACTTTTGTTATATTTTTCCGATTTTAATATCGGTGATTTACTTAATCTTCAACGTCTTCGGGGGTGTAGTTGTGATAGTCGAAGCCTTTTCCGACAATACGCCAACCGACAGTTTCTTCGCCATCCTCCGGCTGATAGAAAGCCATAGTGTAATAATCGTCGACGAGATATTCTCTGACAACTTCGAATTCGTAGTCGTCGTTGTAACTGCCAAGCTCAAACTTTATCGTGAAATGATTATACATAAACACTTCGTTTCTGTGTCTGAGTGTTAAGCCGTTATTGACGCCGTCTTTGATCTCATCAATATTTTCGCTGAGATATTGACTTGCTTCTGTGCTGTACGCTCTGATGTCTCTGTATGAGAAGTCGTAGCAACCGTCCGTGAGAATGATATCACGTCCGTTTTCCAAGGAGATTCCCGGTCGGAATTCAACTTTCTTTTTGCCGTCTTTAACGCTTATAAGTACGTTTGAAAAGGCTTCGTGAATGTTACATATGATGACGGCGGGTTCACCTGCTTTGCCTTTGTATAAGACATTGCTTCTATTATCTTTGATATTACCTTCATCGTCAACGCCCGATTCATAAATCGTGATGACTGCTGTTTTGCTCGCCGGAACTAAAGCGTACATCTCATGACCTCTGTTTAATGCGATCTCACTTCTTGCGAGGAAGGGGTACTCGTTAAAAATTCCGTTGGTCGAGCAGTCATAGGCGACAGCGTATTTGCTGATTTCTTCCGCATCGGGCAAAAAGTCGATATATGCGACGCCGACAGTGGCTTTTTTCTCTTTGAGCATCGCTCTTAAATATGTAAGCTCAGCGGGCTCGGCGGGCTCATCCTTCTTTGTGGCTTTAGTGGTTTCCGTTGTCTTTGAGCTTGTTGAAGCTTCGGTTGCCTTTGCCGTAGGAGTTGATGTCGACTCGGTGGTCTCAGCCTTTGAAGCCTCCGTGCTTGACTGTGTATTCGCCGCAACAGGCACATCGGTTGCCGGCGTATCACTCGGCTCTTGGGACATACAGCCCGCAAATAAAAGGCATAAAACGAACAGGAAAAACACTGAAATTATTTTTTGGGATCTCATAGAAAAACCTCCGTTTACATATTTCTCCGTAGAATGAAAATCATTAAAATGCACAAAAATCCTAATATACACTTATAATTTTCTGTATCAATTTTAACTTATTATTCCTTTTTTCACCCCATACAAAAGTACAGTTTTATAAGAATTATAATTATATATCGGCTATTTGTCAACAGTCGGGGCAACGGGTTAAAACGGAAATTATATTGAGCAGTCGCCGTTAGGTGGCTGATTCTTATTGCAAAGCTTTGTAGATACATTTAGCTTTGCGGAATCTGACGGGTGAAAGGCTGACAAAACGAAGCTCCGCCTAAGAAAAGACGGAGCTTCGTTTGTATGAAAGGGCTAAAACACGCCAAAATTATTTAGTTTTAACGCTCTTGACGCTTGACCATGAAGAATAGAGCTTCACTGTCTTGCCGTCAATTGTGACGTTCTTATATGTTCTGACACGAACATAATATGTCTTTGCCGACTTCAAGCCCGATACAGATGCCGATGTCTTAGATGCGCCTGAGTATGTCTTTGTCTTGGCATTTGTCATCTTTGACGATGTCGAATACTGAATCTGATAGCCCGAGACTTGAGTTGACTGCTTCTTCCATGTTGCAGTGAATTTACCCTTGCCGGCTGTAAGCTTTGAAACCGATGTTCCCTTGGGATTAATCTTGAATGTGAGCTTCTTTGTTCCGCTGTAGCTGCCCTTGAAGGTAACTGTTACGGTGTATTTGCCGACATTCTTTCTGCCCGATGAATACTTAACTGTATAGTCTGTTCCGTTCTTGAGCTTGTTGCCGTTTGAATCCTTGACTGTAACAGTCGGCTTCTTGACCTTGCCGTCATAGGTGTATGATGTAGCTGAAAGCTTAACAGATGAAATCTTAGCTATGGTCTTCTTATAGCTGTAACCGCAGACTGAGCACTTTGTTGTCTTTGTGCCGTTCTTTGAGGTCGTAGCCTTTGTTGTTACGGTTGTCTTATACTTATGACCTGTAGCCTTAATAGTCGTTACGTCTTTCTTAGCATCACAGCGTGTGCAATGATGTGACTTAGAGCCTGCCTTTGTGCAGGTAGCTTTCTTGTCTGTTGTCCACTTTGAGCTGTAGCTGTGACCGAGAACGTTTGTCGATCTTGTTTCAACTTCATCGCAGTTAGCGCAGGTGCGCTTCTGACTTCCCTTAACATCGCAGGTAGCTTTCTTTGTCGTTGTCCAGCTGCCGAAGCTGTGACCTGTGGCTTCGATTGTCTTTGTATCAACCTTGCCGCAATCTGAGCAAGTGCGCTTCTCTGTTCCGTTTACAGTGCAGGTGGCTTCCTTTGAAGTTGACCAGCTGCTGTAGCTGTGACCTGTGGCTTTGATCGTCTTTGTCTCAACCTTGCCGCAGCCTGAGCAAGTGCGTTTTTCTGTTCCGTTTACTGTGCAGGTAGCTTCCTTTGAAGTTGTCCAGTTGCCGAAGCTGTGACCTGTGGCTGCGATCGTCTTTGTATCAACCTTGCCGCAGCCTGAGCAGGTGCGTTTTTCTGTTCCGTCTGCTGTGCAGGTAGCTTCCTTTGAAGTTGTCCATTCACTGTAGCTGTGGTCGAGAACCGGAGTTACTGTCTGAGCTATAGTCGTAGCGCAAGCTTTGCAATATTTTATTCCGGTTAAACCGGTTTCGGTACAAGTAGCCGGAACATCGTCACGATCTATGACATTGCTCGGATCGTGCATATTAGGATTAAGCGGTAAGCTTTCTCCGCCCTTGCAGTAATTGCAATTTGCAACACCGCACTCATAATAAGCGGTCTTTCCGTTCTTGTTGCAGGTAGAAATTGTTGGGCGAGTCTTTAATTTAAAATCGTGAAGCTGATAGCTTCTCGTGCTGTAGCAATCATTGCATCTTGTGAGATGACCTAACGGTGTGACATCGGTAAATGTTGTTGCGGGATTCTCACCTTCACAGCAACTTCTGCGAATGAAAATATCTCTGTATGTGTCGACCGTAGCTAAGCTGCTGCTTATTTTTTCTGAGTTGTAGACCTCTACGTTATTGGGCATTTGCGAGCTTCCGGACGGTGTACCCGAGTTATCGAGTAAAATCCACTTGTAATTAAATGAGGTTGAGCCTGAACGTGTAGCTGAAATTGACTGGTAGTTTGTTAATGTTCCGTAATCGCCTTGTATGTAGCAGCTTCCGAGGAAACCGTAAAGTTTATATGTGTTGGAATATTCAGAACCAAGCACAACATTTGTGCCTGAAATACCGGAATTTCTGTGTGTAAGTGCGCTTTTTCCCGTAATTAAAAGATTATTTGCTTCACCGACATAAAGGTTAGTGGGCTTTGAAGTGAAGTTTTTGAGCTCTACACCCGAAATATAAGCTGTGTTTATTTTTGCCAACAGGAGCGTGTAATGAGTAGAGTTGTCACTTGAGTCCGAAGCATAATCGGTATGGAGCTTTAAATCATAGTTCCAAACTGCATTGTTGTTGGTTTGCTGTGTGTCATACTTTGTATATTCACCGATAAGGTACAGGCTTGCGTTGGGGTTATTCGAGTAAATGACAGAGCTACTCGATACATTACTTTTGAAATTGATAATACTGTTTACCGTTGCTCCGGTGTTTATGATGCTGAAATAAGTCGGATTTGAGCCCTTCAAGAAGAACATTGCATCACCGTTGGCTGATGTCATGTTGATACTGTGTCCATTCATATCAAGGGTGACATTGCCGGGATATGTGATTTGGATATCCGTGTAACCATCCCATTCATCGGTGATGTCGTTCATCAAGACGACATAAATATCCTTGGGATTTGTCTCCTCCGACTTAGTCTCAAGAGCATTCTTAAGCTCTCTGTAAGTTGTGACTTCGATCTTGTTAACGTCATACTGAATTTTGTCTGCTGCCGAAGCGGAGAAAGCCGCAACGCATATGAGCATTAATAACGTTAATGCAATCGCTAATGATTTTTTGGCGTTTTTCATGTCTTTTACCTCCTAAGATTGTTTCACATGAATGAATCGTTCGCTATTTGAAAAATATATAACGATCCAATATCCTGTAGAAACATTTTACATTTTAAAAGAAAAAATTACCCCGTACTTTTGTACGGGATAATGATAATTTTTCACAAAAGTTTTCAATCTTCCAAAAGATTTATTATGAATTTGTTCTCACTGACGGCGAGCGCAAGCTGGAGTTTGTTTTTGAGATTCGTCTTTTGAAGCATATTGGTTATATGATACTTGACCGTTGTGACTTCAATGCCCATTTCCTCGGCTATATTGCGATATGAAAGCCCTTTCACAAGATAGTGGAGAACGATCCTTTCGGTTTTTGTGAATTCCGTGCTTTTTGCCGTTCCGATATCTACCGCAGGCGGGGAATCGGGAAACACTCTCTCGCCGGCAACAGTCAAGCGTACTATTTTCATAAACGCTTCTTCGTCGCTGTCTTTATACCATAGGCTGTCCGCACCGGAAATTTTTGCCTTTTTCAAAACGTCACAGTCAATGAGCGAGGTCACGATTATTATTTTTATATTCGGATGATTTTGCTTTATCGCTTTTGTTGCCGTCAGTCCGTTTTCGTTATGCTCGGTCTGAACGTCCATCAAAACGAGATCAATAGGTTTCGTGTTGCATATTTCGACAGCTTCCGACGCACCGGAGACAGAGGCAACTAAGCTGTAGCCGCCCGCATTTTCGATGTATCCCTCCAAAAGACTTCTTATCATCTTCTGATCTTCAACGATCATAACGTTTATCATGCTCATACCTCCTCTAATGAAACGGTCAGCGAAAATCTCGGAAAGCTTTCGATCTTCATGCTTCCGCCGCTTCGCTCAAATTGACTTCTGAGTCCCGAAAGTCCGCCGCCCTCAACGACTTTGTTCTTCGGCGCTTCTCCGTTATTGGTAACGGTCAGTGTGTACCTTTTATCAATATGTTCTATATGAACGTAAACCTCGTTTCCGTTAGCGTGTCTGACACAGTTGTTGACACATTCTCTTACAGCGAGGGAAAAATGATGTCTGAGCTTTTCCTGTGTCGGAAAATCACCGTCGATTTTCACGCTGACACCCAAAGCATCAGCCCGTCTTATTGCGTATTCGAGGTCGTCTGTCTGTTCGCTCATGCTGTTGGCGTGGTGCAAAAGCTCTATTGAGTTTTCCCATATGACAGCGTTTTTTCTGACTTCTTCGATATCGTCGTTGTCAATAAGCGCTTTTTTCGCCGCCAAAATGCTGTGACCGATATCATCGTGAACACGAATTTTCATCGACAGTATTTCTTCTTCTCTGACTATATCCGCCATGTTTTCATAAAGTCGGCGAGCCGCCGCATTGGCTTCGGCGAGCTGTTTGTTTTCACGCCTGAGCTCTTCCTGTCTGTTGACAAGATCCGTTATATCAACAGCTGTCATCTGCGTGTAATCGTCGCCGCTTACATCGGTTATAACTCTTTCTTCAAATTTGAGTATCGTTCCGTCACGAAATCTATGCAGTGGGATATTATCATCAATCAAAACTGCGTTTTTGGGATACTTGAGTGCTTCACGAAACTCCGAAAGCGTCTGTATACCCTTGTCGCAAAGCTCGCTGTTTATCGTCAACATTCTGTGATTGATAAGACGTATAACGCCACGTCTGTCGAAAATACAGACAGCTATCGGCATATTGTCAAAGCTTTCTTTTATATATCTCATACAGGTTCACCGCCTTTATCGAAAGTCAGCGACAAATACCAAATCCCGTCTTCGTCATATTCCAAAATTAGCATTGGTATCTGATCGGCTAAGCATGAAAGGTCACAGCCGCACTGAACGCTCATATTGACCTGATAATCCATATCGTTTTTGCCGACAAAGATCAAGATATTCTCAATTGAATCAAGCGCCGTGTCGATAACGGCTTCGATGAAATCGTAAATACCGTGGATAAGCACGGGCTTGAGCATACCGTCTATATCGAAATTCACCGTGCAGTCAATGCCGTGAAGCTTCAGATTTTTGGCTGTCTCATTTATGCAAAGCCAAAGCTCTTTGGCATCGACAGTGTTATTTTCACCGCAAATGAGAATGAGATTGCTCTTTCTTTTTATATATGTACCCACGACAACGATCTCGCCTAAGAGCTTTTTCGCTTCGTTGAGGTCATCTGTGTTTTTAAGCTTTGAAATCGCCGATTTCAAGAAAGCTATCTGAGAGGCGGTCTGCTCCTCAATGATGTCATAAAGTCTGTTTTCTTCGACGATTTGAAGCCAGTATTTTTTCTGCTTGCTTTCCTCCTTGATAACGTCACCTGTGTCAAGGAGCTCCTCGTGTGTCATCTCAAGCTCACGCGAAACATTGACAAGCTCGGTGATGTCCTCGTTCCAAAAGACATAGCCCTTGCGGATTGCATGACCTTTGAGAACGGTGTTTTCATCAAGCAAGACAGGCTCGGAAACAGCTTTTGCCATAGCCTCCTTTGAGGTGGACATTGCCGTCGCCGATGAATGGATGACATTGAAGTCGGAGTCTGTTATCTGAGATGAGATAGTCGTTGCCGCAAACATTGAGTCGTATCCGACATTTGACTGTATCAGTCCGCACTTTATGCAACATTCAAAAACCGATGTTATCAAAAGACAGAGCGTTACCGTCATGTCGCCGAGAATAAAGTTGAAGAACTTGAAATTTAAGGAATAGATGAGAATATACACCATAGCCGTTATCAGTGGGACTATCGGGAGACTGAGCAGGGCTTTGTTCGTTTTTATTCGGCATCTTGCGATCATTATGGCGACAGCGATACTTCCGCAGACTATCTGCCAGCCGACGACAAAACATATCCCGAAGCCGTATTCATAAGGCCCGTCAACCACGATCTCACCGTTTGGGAAAATGAACACGAGCTGATGAATGTCATTCGTGAGCACCATAAGAAGTATAAGCGCCGGTATGATATATAGATACAGCAGCTTTTTGGGAAGTCGGTAATTATCCGGCTTATCAAGCGAAACCGAAACAAACAGCGCAAACAGCGGTATGAACAGCAGGGCTAAATAATACCAATACCAAAGCTGATGACTTAAACTCGGATTTTGTACGAAATGAAATTTTACGGATCTGAAGGTGAGCCACGTCACCATCAAAGCGGAAATACAGCTGAGATACCGCCGCACAGAAACTTGAATTATTCGCTTTCTGACGGAAACGCCCCAAGCGGTAATGATCCCGATATAAATAGCGCTTCTCGTCAAGTCTAAAGCTAAACTGTTATGAAGACCGAGCTTGCTTGTTATACGAATAGCCACGGCAATGAGGATAAGCACGGATACAACGATATATTCCGTTTTGATCTTTTTAGTTGATGTCTTCGCTTTCTTCATGCTTACACCGCCTTATACGTTATTGCAAGCATTATAACAGAATGGATTTCGATTTTCAAGTGGCAATAGGTTCGCAGTATACATAAAACAATGACTAAATAAATATCTCCCGTGTATAAGTTTCGACAAATTTCACGCTATGATACTTTTATAATGTATTGGCAATAAAGCTTATGGGAGAATTATATATGAGCGAACAAACGAATTTGAAAAATGAAGAATCAACGAATACATTTAATAAAATAATAAAGGACAAGCCCACCATCTTAAAAGCAATGCTGTTTTTTGCGGCAGGCTTTTCGGCTTCACTTTTGCCCGAGGAGTTTCGGATATCTCCGTTTTGCGCCGCCGCTGTTGCCGCTTCACCTATGGAATATGCTTTTCTGTCATTCATAGGCGGAAGTGTCGGATACCTCGTCACAAGAGGCTTGAGTGCAGGCTTTCCGTTTGTCGTACTGCTCGGCTTGATACTTGCGGCTAAGGAGATGCTTGAAGGAAAATTTAAAACCGTCAGCCGTGAAACCGTCGCACTGAGCGTGTCGGGAATTTTCACGCTTATTGTCAATGTCGTGAAAATGCTTTTGGGCGAGGTGAGCTTGACCGCTTGTCTGCTGTGTGTTGCCGATGCACTCATCTGCGCTTCGGCGGCGTATTTCTTTTCAAGGAGCTTGTCTGTTCCCGCTTTTCGTCTCGGACTTCGCAAGATCTCGGGGATAGATGCCGCCTGTATCGTTATAAGCGGTGCGATATTTCTCGGCTGTTTGGGCGGTGTCGGGATAGGTATGATATATCCTGCGAGAATTTTCGCCTGCCTTTTGATAATGTTCTGCGCATCTTATAAAGGCGCTTCAAGTGTTGCCGTTGGTGTCGCTCTCGGCGGAGTGCTGTGTATCGGCGGAAATTTACACATCTTTTTTATGTACGCTTTAGCTTCGCTTATATGCTCGGTTTTTTCTCCGCTCGGACAGTATGCGATAGCGGCGTCGTTTGCCGTTGCGGCTTCGGGTGCGGCGCTTCTTTACGGAATGGATACGGTTTTGCTGTATGCGGTGGTTGAGTGCGCCGTGGCGGCGACAGCGTTTGTTGCGATACCGTCAAAGTGGATAAATTCTGCGCAGGACATTCTCACAAAGAGCGGACTTAACGAGGATAACGAAGTCAACAAACAGGTGGCGCTCGATTTAAAAGCCGCCGCAAAAACAGTTGACGAGGTGACGGATATAGTGACTCAAGTCACAAGGAGAATGGACGGCATAATAAATCCGGAGCTCAGCCGTGTTTACGCAAGAATACAGCGTGACGTGTGTTCGGATTGCGAAAGCAAGAGTGTATGCTGGAACGCAAAATTCGATTCGACGGTCAAGGACATTGAATATATAGCGAGACAGAGACTTGAAAATATTCCGCATTCCGATGAGCTCATGAACGGACTTGAGAAAAGATGCAAGAGGCTTGACGCATTATCCGATGAAATAGATTCGGACTATAAAAGATATCTTTCGCAAACCGATGCGAGAATAAAAATAGAAGAAATGAGAAACGTCGTATCCGATCAGTTTTCGTTTGTGTCTCAGCTTCTTGACGACATTTCGGAAAAGCTTGTCGGGGAGAAGATATTCGATGTCAATAAATCGAGAGCTGTCAAAACAGCTTTGCTTGAAAATCGCATACCGGTCCAAAGCGTCTCTTACTGTGAAAACTCATATTCAAGAGCACTTGCCGAAATTACGGTGTTCAGCGAGCCCGCCAAGGTCGACCATGTGAAAATACAGAAGCTGTTGTCGCATACCGTTTCAAAGCAGTTCAAGGCGGCGGAAATATCCGTCATAGATCTATGCACCGTGCTGACATATAAACAAAAAAACGAGTATGAGGTAAGCTTCGGTTTAGCGCAGATACCGTTCGGCGAAAACCGAGTTTGCGGAGATAAAATAGAAACACTCGACGACGTCAACGGCAACAGCATAGCTATAATCAGTGACGGCATGGGAACGGGAAGCAGAGCTGCGATCGACGGCACTATGACCTGCTCACTCATGCATAAGCTGATAGGCTCGGGATTTACATTTGACAGCGCCTTACGTCTTGTCAATTCAGCCTTGATAGTCAAAAGCCGTGACGAATCGCTTGCGACGGTTGATGCCGTCAGCATAAACACGTATAACGGTGCTTGTAATTTTTATAAAGCGGGTGCGGCTCAATCGTATGTCCGCTCGGGTGACGGCTTGCAAATAGTAAGCCACAGCTCACTACCTGCGGGAATACTCAGAAATGTTGAGTTTGCCAAAGAGGAGACCACACTTAAAAGGGGCGATATTGTTTTAATGGTATCCGACGGTGTGTGCGGCGAAAGCGACGAGTGGATAGAAGATGAATTACTTTCGTGGAGCACAGATAATATGCATGAGCTTGCCGTTCATATAGCCAACACCGCAAGAATGAAAAACGGAATCAAGTTTGAAGACGATGTATCGGTCGTTGCGATAAAGCTTAAAAGGTGCAGGCAATGAAGCTTGCCGTTGTGAGCTGACCGATATCAGCACAAATCAAAGCGTACTTAAACAAAATGACCAAAAACAAGCGTAGAGTTTTATGCAATTTTTATGTCTAACTTTCTCTTGAAATGTTGATAAATTCGGCAGATAGTGGTAAAATAACAAATCGGATTTATAAAAGTTAATTCTGTTGAAATTGGGTGAAATAATGGATAAGAGAAACGATATCAGAAATGTCGCAATAATTGCCCACGTTGACCACGGCAAGACAACGCTTGTCGATGAGATGCTCAAGCAGGGCGGCACTTTCAGATCAAACGAACAGGTTCAGGACAGAGTCATGGACTCAAACGACCTTGAAAGAGAAAGAGGTATAACGATCCTTTCAAAGAATACGGCTGTTCATTATAAGGATACAAAGATAAATATTGTCGATACGCCGGGTCACGCCGATTTCGGCGGCGAGGTTGAGCGTATACTTATGATGGTCGACGGCGTTTTGCTTTTAGTCGATGCTTTTGAGGGTTGTATGCCGCAGACGAGATTTGTTTTAAAGAAAGCTCTTGCGCTCAAGAAGAAGGTAGTAGTTGTTGTCAATAAGATAGATAGACCGGGTGCGAGACCCGATGAAGTCGTCGATGAAGTACTCGATCTTTTCATCGAGCTCGGAGCAGACGAGGATCAGCTTGAATTCCCCGTTGTTTATGCCTCGGCGAAGGACGGCTATGCGTCGCTTGACAGCAGTGCAAGAGAGGGCGACATGAGACCCTTGCTTGATTCGATACTTGAAAATATAGATCCTCCCGAGGGAGATATGAACGGCCCGTTACAAATCAGATTTTCTTCTCTTGATTATGATGACTATATCGGCAGAATAGGTGTAGGCAGAGTTGAAAGAGGCACTGTAAAACACGGACAGCAAGTTGTGCTTTGTCACATGGACGGCTCAAAGAACAACGTCAGAATATCGAAGCTTTATCAGTTCGAGGGCTTAAAGCGAGTTGAGACAGATGAAGCAAAGCTCGGTGACATCATCTGCGTGTCGGGTATGGCTGATATTAATATAGGCGCAACAGCCTGTGATCCCGAATGTATAGAGCCGTTGCCGTTCGTCAAAATAGATGAGCCGACGATCTCAATGAACTTCATTGTCAACGATAGTCCCTTCGCAGGTCAAGAGGGCAAATTTGTCACTTCAAGAAACCTCAGAGACAGACTTTTCAAAGAGGTCGAGACAAACGTAAGTATGCGTGTTGAGGAGACCGAAACCACCGATACATTCAAAGTCAGCGGCAGGGGAGAGCTTCACCTTTCAATCCTCATTGAGACGATGAGAAGACAGGGATACGAATTCCAAGTCTCACGTCCCAAGGTAATATTAAAGAAAGAGAACGGCAAGACTCTCGAACCGATGGAGCTTTTAATTGTTGAAGTACCCGAAAGCTATGTCGGCGCAGTTATGGAAAAAATAGGCTCACGCAAAGGCGTACTCGAAAACATGGGAACGAGAGATGGCGGCACTACGCATCTTGAATTTAAGATCCCGTCAAGAGGTCTCATCGGATACAGAAGCGAGTTCTTGACAGACACCAACGGTAACGGTATCATGAATCAGCTTTTCGCCGGCTATGAGGAGTACCAAGGCGATATTCAGACAAGAGAGCGAGGCTCAATCATCAGCCATGAAACCGGCGAAAGCACAGGATACGGACTTTTCAATACGCAGGACAGAGGCCGCCTTTTCATCGGACCGGGCGTACCCGTTTATGAGGGAATGATCGTAGGCGAATGTGCTAAGAGCGAAGATGTCACCTGCAATGTCTGCAAGAAAAAGCAGATGACAAACACCAGAGCCTCAGGCTCGGATGACGCACTCAGACTTGTTCCTCATTCTGTTCTTTCACTTGAGCAGTCAATGGAGTTTATCAAGGACGATGAGCTTTTGGAGGTCACACCCGTTTCGCTCAGACTCAGAAAGCGTATACTTTCAAAGGAACTGAGAATGAAACAGCAATTCAGAAAGAAATAATTCTAAAGCCGACGGTCGACCCGTCGGCTTTACGATTATATGTATGCAATTTATAAAGAGCGAGGCGTTATTTTCAGCGTTGTATCATGGTCACGCTGTCTTTCATCACCTATCATAGACAAAACAAATGTGTCGATATCAGACAGCTGAGCGTTCTTTTCGCCGAACTTTTTCTCAACTATATGCGTTATAGGGTGAAGTCTTTTAAGAAGCGTTTCCATGGCTTCATAAAGTGGCGTACCCTTTACATAAGGCTCGTTTCCGCTGAAAATATTGATAACAAGCTCAACAGCCACATCACGCACAAGACGTGAGCCGACTTCTTTATCCACTTTGAACAAGAGAAGATTTGCGAGATTTTTAACTTTCAGGCTGTTTAAAAGCTTCTTAGCCGGCGAGGGCAAGACCGTATCAAATGTATGATTTATCATTCTTTCAAAACGCCATCTGAAATATTCCTCGGCGGTTTTGCCGTTCTTGTCGTAATCGAAGTCCTTAACGGTGAGCGACTGAATGAGCATTTCATCGTCTGTCAATGTCACTTTCCTATATGCGCAAGGACAACCGACAACAGAGCCTGTCTGTATATCTGTTATCACATTTCCGTTGACGGTCTTATAATCGGTCACGGCTTGAGCGTGCATATGTCCGGTGAAAATAACATCAAGTCCGGCATCGGCAAATTCGTTTGCTCTCTTTTCCCAATCCGTCAGCTTTGCATCGCCTATAAGATTCATCACGGGAGAAAACGGGAGCAGGGGATAGTGTGTCATAGCGAAGATATAATTTCCGCTTTCGTGTGCCTTTTTGATTTCTTCGAGAGCCCAGCTCATTTGACTGTCGCTGAGACCTTTAAAGTCTTTGCAGTCACCGTCACAGTTGAGCGCTAAAAGCCTCACTCCATCAGATATCTGCGCCACATAGCTCATGCTTTCCAAATGCTCGCTTATTGCATCGCCGAAGCCGAAATCAATATAAAACTCTCGAAGTTCTTCTCTCGGCATACCCTTTACCGGTATGTATTTATCACCGTCAAATTCGACAGGGTCACCGCTGTAGTCATGTCTTGCGGTGATAAGATAGATCTTCTTTCCGCTGTTTTTAAGCTTATATAGCTTTTCTCTGAATCCGACGTGACTTTGATATTCGCCTCGATAAACGAGATCGCCGGGGATAAGTATGACCTCGGTCTCCGTGTCGGCTTCAAGCTGTTCGAAGCAGGCATCAATTATCGCAGGTGTCTCCGCAACGCATTTTTGATCCGTTATGCTTCTTTCCTCATATGCCGATCCTGTGCGCTTAAAAGAAATGTCAAAATAGTGTGTGTCTGTTACCAAAAAGAATGAGAACGGCTTCTTCATATAATCATCTCCGTATATACAATTTCAAGTTTTAATTTGTTACTAAACTAAAATAAATATAACAGAATTTTGACAGCATTTCAATATCATAAATGTTAATACTTTCGCTAAACTAAGTTTTTTTATTTTTTAAAGTTTCTGCATATTAGCCGCCCGATCGACGTCCCACGGCTGCCGCCGTGGGACGTACGCTCAGTCGGCTTGTCGCCCTAAACCCCGACCCCCACCCGTCGCATACCTAAACCTCACTTTCCTGCCTGCGCTTCATCTTCGACCAGCTTATAAAGCCGTAAAAATCGTTGACAAAAAAGACAACAAAACAGATGACGACCGAGAGATATCCTATATTTTCCTTAGTCGCAAGTGTCCATAAAACTATAAGCACGATGTCGTTCGCCGCATACGCAAGAGGAAAGAAAGCACTTCTTCTGAAAGTCAGATAAACCGCTAAAAAGCTCGTTGTGACCGAGATAGTGCTCGGTATCATGTTGGCAGTGTCGAAATAAAGCAAAACGAAATAAAACACCGCAGTGACCGCAACGGTGAGTATACACATGAAAACGACTTCGGCAGCTTTAAGCCGGTTTACCTTGACCTCGGAGCGACCGTTGCCGTAAGGATTTCTAAGCCATGATATCAGCGCAAGCACCGCCATGGGCCCCGTCATTCCGAGATAGGTTATCATCTCGCCGTAGTAGCTGAATGACAGCGATATTATGCCGTAAAGTATGCTGAAAATTATCATCAAGGCTTGACCTGCGGGGTTGCCTTTGGCGTTGAGTATCAGCGAGGTGACCCCTATAAGCGACGCCGTCAACGTCAAATAGCCCGAGCGGTCAAAAATAATGAACGATGCCGTTATCAAAATCACCGATAATATCCACAGTGCCTTTTCAAATGCGGTGAAGCCGCCGATAAATTTTCGTAATCTTGTCATGACAGACCTCCTGAATAATCCAAAAAGCATCCGCAAACACATCTTCAAAGACCTAATGATGTGTTGCGGATGCTTAAGTTGACGGGAGTCGAACCCGATACGCCCAAAACGCAACATATCACGCACCCTCGAACATTTTTTGCCTTGAAATACGTCAGTATTCCTGCGGCAAAGAAATATCCGATTGCACGCAATCTGTTGTGTTTTGGGTGCGAAGCAGTTTTTCAAGGATAGATTTTTGTCAAGGCAAGGAGGAAACCGCAAGACAGGCTGTCGCCTGTCGAGGATTTCCGACGCAGTATTGGCGAAAATATACCTTGAAAAACCGTATTGTGTTCGACCACGTCAACTTATTCGCATCTCTACCCGGTGGCAGAATTTTATTTTTGCATATTGTATCAGATGCTATCCGAAAAGTCAATAGATATCACTGATTTTGCTTAGACAGCAAGACAGCGAACGTATACGCTCGCTGTCTCACCAAATATAAAACCAAACCGAATTGGGAGGAGATGTCATTTTCAAGTCTCTTAACGAGACACATAAAACGTTTATGTCCTTGTCGATTCCTTTAAAAGAGATCCCATTAAGCTAAATCTTTTTCGTCGCAAAGTGTCGCCGCCATGACCGCCTTTATTGTATGCATACGGTTTTCCGCTTCCTTGAATACAACGGACTGCGGACCTTCAAAAACATCGTCGGTAACTTCCATGGCGTCTCTTGAAAACCTTTCACACATCTCCTTGCCGACAGCTGTTTTTTTGTCGTGGTACGCAGGGAGACAGTGCATAAATATAGCGTTCGGTGAAGCCTTAGCCATAAGCTCTTTGTTAACTTGATATGGTGAAAGGGCGGTGATGCGTTCTTCCCAAACCTCGACAGGCTCACCCATCGAGACCCAAATATCAGTATAAATTACATCGGCATTTTTGACAGCTTCATCGGGTGACTCGATGAATTTAAGTGTACAGCCTGATTTTTCGGCGAGCTTTTCACATTCGTCGATAAGCTCTTTGCAAGGGAAAAATTCTTTCGGAGCGCAGGCGGTGAAATTAACGCCCATTTTCGCGCAGCCGACCATAAGCGAGTTGCCCATATTGAATCTTGCGTCGCCCATGTATACGAAGTTTAAACCTTTGAGATGACCGAAATGCTCCTTAATCGTCAGAAAATCGGCTAAGATCTGTGTCGGATGAAATTCGTCGGTCAGTCCGTTCCAAACGGGAACCGAGGCGTATTCGGCAAGCTCCTCAACGATCTTCTGACCGAATCCACGGTATTCAATTCCGTCGAACATACCCGAGAGAACTCTTGCTGTGTCGGCGATGCTTTCTTTTTTGCCGATCTGCGAGCCCGACGGATCGAGATATGTGCAGCCCATACCGAGATCTCTTGCGGCGACTTCAAAGCTGCATCTTGTTCTCGTGCTGGTCTTTTCAAAGATGAGAGCGACATTTTTACCCTCACATTTTCTATGCGGTATGCCCGACTTTTTATCTGATTTGAACTTTTCAGCTAAGGAGATGAGATATTCCATTTCTTCGGCTGAGAAATCTAAAAGCTTCAAAAAATCTTTACCTTTTAAATTCATATTGTCCTCCTTATCAAACACAGGCTTTTTTGATTATATCAACTGCTTTTTCAAGCTGATCAAACGGAATGTTCAGCGCGGGGAGAAGTCTGAGCTTATCCTTTGCTTTTATAACAAGTACGCCGAGGTCTCTGCAAGTCGAAATAACTTCGTTGACGTCTTTTGTTGTCTTAACTCCGAGCATGAGTCCGAGACCTGTTACGTCCTCAACGCCGTTTGCGGAAGAAAGCTCTTTTATTATGTATTCCGAGCGTTCCTTAACACCGCTTAAAAGCTTATCGTCTATTCTTTCTATAATGCTGACAGCTCCTGCACAGCAGACGGGATTTCCACCGAATGTCGAGCCGTGTGAGCCTGCGCCGAGGACATTTTCCGCCTTTTCGCCGAGAAGTGTTGCACCTATGGGAAGTCCGCCGCCCAAGCCCTTGGCGGTCGAAACGATATCGGGAGTGATACCGAAATTCATATAGCCGTAAAGCTCACCTGTTCTGCCGTTGCCGGTTTGAACTTCATCGCATATCAAAAGAAGATCGTTATCGACGGCTATCTTTTCGGCGGCTTTAACAAATTCTTTGTCAAGCGGCAAAACTCCGCCCTCGCCCTGTATTACTTCAAACATAATAGCGGCGCATTTGTTGTTTTCGACTATAGCTTTAAGTCCCTCTATATCATTCGCTTCCGCATAGAGAAAGCCCTCGGTCAAGGGAGTAAAATCGTTGTGATAGACGTCTTGACCCGTTGCGGCGAGAGTCGTCACAGTCCTGCCGTGAAAGCTGTTTTTGAGCGTTATTATGTTGCAATACTCCTTGCCTTTCTTTTCCTCGGCATATTTTCTTGCTGTTTTTATGGCACATTCGTTGGCTTCCGCTCCTGAATTTGAAAAGAAAACCTTCTTCATGCCCGTTTTATCGCAAAGAAGCTTCGCAAGCTTAACGCAAGGCTCGGTATAATACAAATTCGAGGTATGCTGAAGCTTTGAAAGCTGAGCTGTTACAGCCGATACCCATTCGGGATCTGAAAATCCGAACGCATTGACCGCAATTCCCGTTGAAAGGTCAATATATTCCTTTCCGTTTACGTCCGTGACAACAGAGCCTTTTCCGCTTTCGAGCGCAACAGGAAACCTTGCGTAGGTGTTTGCAACGTACGTTTTATCAAAATTCATAATATCCATAGTAATTCTCCGTTATTCATCAATAAACATTGTGCCGATACCCTCATCGGTGAGCATTTCAATAAGGATAGAGTGGGGGATTCGCCCGTCAATAATAAACACTCGCTTCACGCCCCAATGTATAGCTTCAATACAACATTCGGCTTTCGGAATCATGCCGCCGCTTATAACACCGCTTTCAATAAGCTCGGGCAATTCGCTGACTTTGATTTTCGGTATCAGCGTTTCGGGGTCGTCTTTATCTTTTAAAATTCCCGCTATGTCCGTCATCGTGATAAGGCTTGCCGCTCCGAGCTCGCCCGATATTCTTGCCGCCACGGTGTCGGCGTTGATGTTGTATGCGTTGCCGTCGCCGTCACAGCCGAGAGTTGAAATAACCGGAATATATCCTTTTTCGAGGACATCTAAAATCGGCTTGACATTGACCGAGGTTATCTCTCCGACATAGCCTAACTCCGTGCTTTTCGGCTTTGCTTTTATCATGCCGCCATCCATGCCCGAAAGTCCGATAGCGCTGCCGCCCTTGCTTTCTATGAGATTGACAAGGCTCTTGTTGACCTTTCCGGCAAGCACCATTTGAACGATATCCACCGTTTCCGAGTCTGTGACACGAAGTCCGTTTATGAACTTGCTTTCCTTGCCGGTCTTTTTGAGCATATCGCTGATTTCCGGACCGCCGCCGTGTACTAAGACAACCTTAATTCCGATAAGCCAAAGTAATATGATATCTCGCATGACCTTATCCTTCAGCCCGTCATTTATCATAGCGTTGCCGCCGTATTTTATGACAACGATCTTTCCCGAATATGATTGAATGTAGGGGAGAGCGTGAACTAAAACCTTAGCTCTCTCGGCGTTTGAAATTTGCATTTGAATCCCTCCGTCATGTTCGGTAGTCACCGTTGATTTTAACGTAATCATATGTAAGATCGCAGCCCCATGCCTTAGAAGAAAATTCGCCCGATTTGAGGTCGATCTTGATTTCTATTTCATCTTCAAGCAGTATTTCCTTGGCAATTTCCTCGGAAAATTCAATACCCGAGCCGTTCTCGCAAACAGCTATCTCGCCCTTTGACGACTTGAATGAAACATCTATTTTGTTGACGTCAGTTTCAACACCGCTGTAGCCGATAGCGCAGAGAACTCTGCCCCAGTTTGCGTCTGCGCCGAACATGGCCGCCTTTGTCAGCGATGAGCATATTACGCTTTTGGCGACGGTCTTTGCGGTTTCAAGTGAAGATGCGCCCTTGACACTGCATTCAAGCATCTTTGTTGCGCCCTCACCGTCACCTGCGATACACTTACACAGATAAACAGTGACCGTGTTGAGAGCTTTCATGAATGTCTTAAAGCTTTCTCCGTCATTGACGATTTTTTCGTTTCCCACCATGCCGTTAGCTAATACGGCGACCATATCATTTGTCGAGGTGTCGCCGTCAACACTGACCATGTTGAACGTGTCCTTGATATCGCTTGAAAGTGCCTTTTGAAGCATCTCTCCGCTTATTGCGCAGTCGGTTGTGATAAACACAAGCATAGTCGCCATATTCGGATGAATCATGCCCGAGCCTTTTGCTATGCCGCCGATTTTACATTCCTTGCCGCCTATGTCAAAGCTTACGGCTATCTGTTTGAGCTTTGTATCGGTCGTCATGATTCCCTCGGCGGCGTCCTCGGAATTTAAGCCGAGAGAAGCTTTAAGCGACGGAATACCGTCGGAGATGGGCTTAATATCAAGAGGCTGACCGATAACTCCCGTTGAAGCGACAATGACATCGTTTTTATCTATATTTAATTCACCGGCTAAAAGCTCGCTCATCTGCTCGGCGATTTCAATACCGTTTGCGTTGCAGGTATTTGCGTTTCCGCTGTTGCAGATTACGGCTTGAGCCTTGCCGTTTGTTAAATGCTTTTTTGTGACTGTCAAAGGTGCACCCTTGACAAGATTCGTTGTGTATACTGCGGCGGCATCCGCAACGCACTCACTGAATATGAGACTCAAGTCTTTCTTGGTTTTGTTCTTGCGTATTCCGCAGTGGATACCCGAAGCCGTAAAGCCCTTTGCGGCACAAACACCGCCGTCGATTATTTTCATTATCCTGTCTCCTTGTGTTTTATGTCGGCTTTATAAATCAAGCCCGAATGAGCTTTTCTTGCCCATAACAATATTCAAACATTCAATAGCAGCGCCCGAAGCGCCCTTGCCTAAGTTATCGTATACTGCGGTGAGAAGTATTCTATCTTCATTTCCGTATACGCTTATCTTCATGCTGTCTTTTCCCGAAAGTGTCGCCACCGATAAAAATCCGCCGTCATCGCAGGAAGTGGAAAACGAGATGATATCACCCGTGTACTTAGAAGAATAAACAGCCTTTATATCATCAATTTCGGCGTTTTGAAGCTGATTTTTGAATATCGGAACAGTGACCTGCATACCGCTGTAAAAGTTTCCGACTATCGGACTGAATATCGGTGCATTTTTAAGTCCGGTCACAGCGGTCATTTCCTTTAAATGCTTGTGTGTTTGACTAAGCGCATACTGTCTGCAGGCTGAAAGCAGAGCGCTTTTTGTCTCGCTTTCATATTCGGCTATCATCTTTTTTCCGCCGCCGCTGTAGCCTGTCAGCGAAAAGCATGAAAGAAGCTCGTTTGAGGAGAGCAGCCCCGATTCTATCAGCGGATAGACAAGCGCAATAAATCCGCTTGCGTGACAGCCGGGAACGGCTATACGCTTGGAGCTTTTGATTTTTTCCTCATGCTTCGGCGAAAGCTCCGGAAAGCCGTAAGCCCAGCCGGAGTTTGTTCTGTGAGCGGTCGAGGTGTCGATGACGACCGTATTCGGATTTTCCGTCATCTGAACAGCTTCCACAGCCGCCGCATCGGGTAAGCATAAAAAAGCAATGTCCGCTTCGTTTATAGCTTGCTTTCTTGCGCTCGGATCTTTTCTGTCACTCTCGGAAAGAACGGTCAGCTTTATGTCGTCTCTTTCGTTCAGCCTGTCAAATATGCGAAGTCCCGTCGTGCCGGCACTGCCGTCAATAAATACCTTTTTCATTTTTGATATACTCCGTTACGAATTTGATCTGTTCCTCGACCGATGAGACCGATGTGCCGCCCTTGCTGATACGCTTTTCGGTGCAGACCTTGAGGTCGATATCGTTATAAACATCAGATTCGAAAAGCTCGCTGAATTCTTTGTATTCGTCAAGTGTGAGCGTTTCGAGGATCTTATCCTCCTTGATGCATTTTGCGACAAGCTGCCCCGAGATTTTGTAAGCGCTTCTGAAAGGAAGTCCTTTTTTGACGAGGTAGTCGGCAAGGTCGGTTGCATTTATGAAGCCTTTTTGAGCGGCTTTGAGCATATTGTCCGTCTTGGCTTTCATCGAGGACACCATGCCCGTGAAAACATCGAGACACATTATCACCGTGTCGCAGGCGTCAAATACGCTTTCCTTGTCCTCCTGCATATCCTTGTTGTATGCAAGCGGCAAGCCTTTGAGAGTTGTCAAAAGCCCCATAAGATCACCGTATACTCTGCCGGTTTTGCCTCTGACAAGCTCAGCCATATCGGGATTCTTTTTCTGCGGCATTATTGATGATCCCGTTGTGTACGAGTCGGAAAGCTCAATAAATCCGAATTCCCAGCTCGACCATAAGATTATTTCTTCCGAGAAGCGTGACAGATGCATCATCAAAATTGAAATATCGCTTAAAAGCTCAACGCAGAAATCTCTGTCCGAAACGCCGTCAATGCTGTTTAAGCAAACGCTGTCGAAATCAAGAAGCTTAGCTTCATAATCTCTGTCGGTGTCATACGTTGTTCCGGCAAGCGCACAGCTGCCGATAGGGGAGACGTTCATCCTCTTTTTGCAGTCGTCAAGACGTGCTGTGTCTCTGATGAGCATCATAGCGTACGCCATAAGATGATGACCGAAGGTGACGGGCTGCGCTCTTTGAAGATGTGTGTATCCGGGCATTATCGCCGCCTTATATGTCTCGGCTTTGTCTGTCACGGCTTCAAGGAGCGACAACGTTTTTTCTTTGATTATGTCACATTTATTTCTGAGATACATACGGGTATCGAGGGCGACTTGATCGTTGCGGCTTCTCGCAGTGTGAAGCTTCTTTCCGACGTCTCCAATGCGCTCGGTCAAAACCTGTTCTACGAACATATGAATATCCTCGCACTGCGGATCAAATTCAAGCTTTCCGCTGTCTATATCGTCAAGAATATTTCCGAGACCGTCTATCAAAGCCGAGGCTTCGTCATTTTTGATTATGCCTTTAGCTCCGAGCATAGCTGCGTGAGCCATGCTTCCCTTTATGTCCTCACGGTACATTCTCGAATCAAAGCTTATTGATGAATTGAAATCGTCGGCTAACTTATCTGTTTGTCCGTCGGTTCTGCCTGCCCACATTTTACCCATATTTTTTCACCTTATTTCAAATTGTTTTTTGCTTTCATCTTTGCGTAAACCTTTGTCGGAAGTCCGTAAAGAGTGATGAAGCCTGCCGAATCAGCTTGATTGTATACTTCATCTTCATCAAATGTCGCTATCTCGGGATCGTAGAGTGAATACGGTGAGGTAACGCCTGCGTTTATCATGTTGCCCTTATAGAGCTTTAATGTTACGTCGCCCGTGACTGTCTTTTGTGTTGTCTTGACGAATGAGAGAATAGCTTCCGTAAGCGGTGAGAACCACTGAGCGTTGTATACGAGCTCAGCAAGCTTCTGAGCGACGAGAGCCTTATAGTGAGCTGTTTCCTTGTCAAGACAGATAGTTTCGAGAACATTGTGTGCTTTATAGAGGATAGCTCCGCCCGGAGTTTCATATACGCCTCTTGACTTCATGCCGACCATACGGTTTTCAACGATGTCGAGAAGTCCGATTCCGTTTTCGCCGCCAAGCTTGTTGAGAGTTTCGACAAGCTCTGTGGCACTCATTTCCTTGCCGTCGACAGATGTCGGAACGCCCTGTTCAAAATGAAGTTTAACGTATGTCGGCTTATCGGGAGCCATTTCGGGAGAAACACCCATTTCAAGGAAGCCCGGCTTGTTATACTGAGGCTCGTTTGCGGGATCTTCAAGATCGAGACCCTCATGTGAAAGATGCCAGATGTTCTTATCCTTTGAATAGTTCGTTTCTCTGTCTATTTTAAGGGGTACGTTGTGAGCCTCTGCGTAGTCGATCTCCTCATCACGAGATTTAATATCCCACTCACGCCAAGGAGCGATAATGGGCATATCGGGAGCGAAAGCCTTAATGGCAAGCTCAAAGCGTACCTGGTCGTTGCCCTTACCCGTACAGCCGTGGCAGATGGCATCTGCACCTTCAGCAATAGCTATCTCGGCTATTCTTTTGGCTATCGGAGGACGTGCGAAGGCTGTGCCGAGCATATAGTCTTCATAAAGCGCACCGGCTTGAACGCAGGGGAAAACGTAATCGGTGAGGAATTCTTCAGTCAGATCCTCGATATATATTTTTGATGCGCCGGTTTTGATTGCCTTTTCTTCGAGACCCTCAAGCTCGCTTGCCTGACCGACGTTTCCCGAAACAGCGATTATTTCGGGATCGTTATAGTTTTCTTTAAGCCAGGGGATAATGACCGATGTGTCAAGACCTCCCGAATAAGCCAATACGATTTTTTTGATATCTTTCTTTTGCATAATAGTTACCTCCGAATGCATAATTGTTATAATTTATGCACTAATAATAGCATAACTTGCATAAACATTCAAGAGATTTCACGAGAAAATTGCATTAAAATTCAATTTCGTTTAATCTATAAATAAACTATGCTGAAAATCTGCAAAAAACTGTGAAAAATATACATACGAGTGAATAAAAATAGATTTATATAGCAAGACTTATGCGGATATACTCGAATAAAAATACAAAATCTGCCCATACGTTGCTAATAAGCATAACGTATGGGCAGGGTGCATAACTGTATTTTTTATTCAAACGGCAGACAATAATCAAGACTCAATAGCCGTGTTGATGTTTTCGGCGTTATATTTCAGCCGCAAGATTCTATCCTCTAAAGCGGCTAAGCTTTCTTCTGTAGTCATGACCTTATCGGAGAAACGAAGCAAGTCAAAAAACATATTATATTCCGTGACAGCATCTTTATCGGTCGAAAGGAAAAGATAGTTGCCGATGAAATCGGTTTTTTGATCTTTGGCGTTTGTCATCGTTATAAGAGTCGTCTTGCAGTCCGCACTCGGATCGAAAGACGATTCAACGGATAGGGCGATCTCGGTTTTTTCCAAGTTGTTGCTTTTCAAGAAGTTGATCTTGTATTTATCCGAGTGATTCTTGATATAGTCGGCTATTCTCTCAAGCAGGGCGATCCTCGTCTCAACGCTCAAGGGCTTGCTGTATTCGACGGGCATTTCTTGAACGATGCCGCTTTCGCAAAAATCTGTAAGACCCGTTATAGGTGCTATAAAGATATGAGTGTCAATGCTTGAGAAAAACTCTTGATAATATTCATAAGTTGTGTTGATGAGGTATCCTCTGTCGGGAAGCTCGGGTCTTGCGAGTTCTTCCCAGTCGCTTCGTGTCATAAACGGAACAACGCTGAGATTATTGTTAAGTATGCGATGAACCTGTCTGTTGAAAAGATACTTAGATATAGGCTCTTTGACATTGAGTATATCATCATGTATCTGTGAGTTGACTTTCATGTATTTGCACATATGCAGAAAGTCCTTTGCATACATATCGGCAAGAGCGGAATTTCTGATATAATATCCTGAATTTAAGTCTTTCTTTGCGAAAAACACCGTGTCGTCGGTGATTATCACATAGGGATAAAATTCCTGCTTTATCTTGCTTAAAGTGTTGCTCTCGTCAATATAGCTCGTGCAGCAGATGAGATTCAGCTTGATGAGGTCGAATATAGACACTGTCGCACCCTTAGCGGCAGTGCTGACGATACATCTGAAATCGCAAGCCTCTTTCTTTCCCGTGAGATCAAGAAGAACACCGACGGGAACGTTCGTATATATACGTTTGACACTGTTTTCGTCTGACAGCAAAAACTTTGCGAAGTTGAAAAGCTCAAGCTCATGATCGAAAGCTGCGAAGTCTTCCGGTATTTCCGTTATCGCCGACCTGTTAACAAAGGTTTCGTTCATAACGTCGCCTGTGACATTGTTGAAATAAGTCTCAAATTTATCCCTGCCGAACACATCGGAAATGTATGCCTCGACAAGCTCGGTGCGTTTTTCAGCATTGTGGGAAACGGTGTCGGCTATTGCGATAAAGCTTTCAAACGACATCTTACGCTTTCCGGAGATTATCTTCGATAGATAGCTTCTTTCTATGCCCGTTGCCGCCGAAAGTGCGGAAATCGTGTTTTCGCCTTCTTTTATCAGGTCTTTTAACATATCTTGAAATTTGGACATAAGGGAACCTCCGATGTTTGCTGATTATATAAAACAAGAGCGTGTCCGAAAAGGACACACCGCCCGAGCATCTCGTTTGTCGGTGAAAAGCAGTATGACAGATGCAAAAATTATTATGCTTACCGCTGTTATTTTATCATATGCAGTCGTAAAAATCAATAAATGCGATAAAGTTTATATCATATCTCGGAACGAAAAAGCTGACGGAAAGCTCTCCGTCAGCTGAAATTATTATTCGATATTTGTTCTGCCGTTAATCAGTCATTGACCCGTACCGATCATTCGGCGGAGTTCTCTCTTTCTTCTCTGTTCTTTGTGACTTGGGCGGTGATGTTCTCCATAAATTCGCCGTGAAGCTTGAACTTTGTTGAGAAAACTATAAGAGAAGCGATGAAGAATAACGCCGGAAGAATCAGCATCATAAGGTTAATCGCACCCTTAACGCTGGATGCGTCAACTTCGCCTGTGACGACCTTTGTGTAGTTCGTACCGAGACCCGCAAAGAGAATGATGACCTGAATTGTATACGCCATCTTCTGAAGGAAGCCCTTCATAGAGAAGGTGATGGATTCAGCTCTGTAACCGAGCTTTATCTCGCCGTAGTCAACAATGTCGGCAAGGAAAACGGTCTGTGAGACAAACATTGATCCCGTACCTATTGAGCCGATGAGATAAAAGACATCGAGCAAGATCACGTTGTTAAGGAGCATACCCGAAACAAACATTCCGGCGTAGCTGACTATCGTAAGGATAAGCGAAGCCTGATATGCACGTCTGCGTGAAGTATACTTCATCAAAATGGGAAGAAGCAACAGACCTAAGGTTGCGCCGACAGCACCCATAGCGCTGAAAAGTGACTGCTTGGTCGTATCGCCGATAACATACTTGAAATAATAAGCCGCAACGCCGGAGATCATGTAATAGCCTGCGTTTGAAAGCATGGCAAAGAGCATGAACACAAGAAGCTGATCGTTGTTTTTGGCAATAGTGAAAACTTTTCTGAAGGTGAATTTTTCAGCAGGCTTTATAACCTGCGTTTCCTTAACGTGTGTCATGGAAATGACAGCGAAGAATATAAGGCATATGCCGCATATAAGAGCAAGGCGGCTGAAGCCTTGAGCATCATAGGGCTGACTCTCCGTGCTTTCTTTGCTCAAAAGAGGAAGAAGAATGGGAGCGCCGATGAGGATGATACCCTGACCGAGACCTGAGAATGCTCTGGCGACAGTTGAAATAATACTGCGCTTTCCGGGATCGCTTGTGAATGAGGGAACCATTGACCAATAGGGGATATCCGCCATTGTGTTAGTCATACCCCAACCGACATAGAGAATAGTTACAAGGATATAAAGAGGAATACCTCTTACACCCAAGTCGGTAAACAGGAAGAACAGAACGATGGCATTAGCGCAAGCACCGATTATTACCCATGGGCGATATTTGCCGAACTTTGTCTTTGTATTATCGACTATTGAGCCCATCATCGGATCATTGATGCCGTCCCAAATTCTCGCAAGCGGTGCGAGCAGGAGAAGAAAGGCAACCTTGACTTGAAGAATATCGGTCAGATAGATAGATAAGTATGAATAGAACATACCGTAGCTAAGATCAAGACCGACAGCGCCTAAACCGTACCAGACGCTTGAGCCTAATTCTTTAAGTTTTTCCTTCATTGAAAAACCTCCTTAAACAATCTTTTCAATATCATACTAAAAATTTACGTTTTAGTCAACCTATTTTAAAAGTCCTCTTTTTTCCACGGCTTTTATGAGCGGTGCTCCCAATCCGACAGCGGAAATTAGCTCTCCCAATGCAACGAGCAGCGCTTGAATCAAGAAGCCTTTCAGTGTCACGCCGTTTTCGCCGTTCAAAAAGAAAGTCAGCTCAAAGCCGACTATGACGGCATTGAAAATAACAGGCATAAACAAAGATAAAAGCGGCACTGACTTTAGACGGACATTTCTGAGCTTATACATAAAAATTCCTGCAAGCAGTGTCGCAAGTGGGCCGAAAACGAGATCAAGTGGCATAGCACCGACACTTGTCAGATTGGCGATAAAACAGCCGACAGTCACACCCGGAACGGCGGCGGGAGTTATTACGCAAAGAGCACATAAAGCTTCCGAAATTCTCACTTGAACAGCGGCAGAAGCGCTGTTTTGCAAAAGAAGATTTTGCATTACCGTCAGAACGGCATACATAGCGGCAATGACAGAAGCCACCGTTAAATAGTAAGTGCCTTTTTTAGTGTTATTCATTTTTATCCTCCGTAGTTTTGATTTAGGTAACAAGGTTAAGACCATGGGTTACACAAGTCAGGATGGTCACGAACTGACTTTGTCCATTAAGCCGGACAGGCTGATTTGATTGTATATACTCTTTCTCAATTTTAATGAAAATTCAAGCTTGCGGCTCTATCCGTCGGCGCCCGATCGACACCCCACGCTCCTTCGTCGCACGGGGTGTGCGCTCTGTCGCCGTGCCGCCCCTCCGCCCCGGCATCCCACCCGGGCGTACATCAAATATGATAAAGCCTCGCACTCTCATATTCCGCATCGCTCGTCAGATTGATGCCAAGCTTTTTGAGTATTCTTTCATCTTCGTTTGAAAGAATAGCCGTTGAATGCATCTCACAACCCTTGAGCTTTCCGACTTGATTGAGAGCGTGTTGAGCCATGGGATTCGTAGCGGCGCAAATGGAAAGCGCCATAAGGATCTCGGTTACGGTAAGTCTCGGATTTTCTCTGCCCAAAAGCTCGATTTTAAGCTTTTGCATAGGCTCGATTATAACCGGAGAAATGAGCATTATCTCGTCATGTATAGAGCCGAGTTTCTTGATAGCGTTGAGTATCGCCGCCGAAGCGCAGTTTAAAAGCTCGCTCGTCTTGCCAGTGACTATTTCGCCGCTTTTAAGCTCTATCGCAGCCGCCACGGTATCGGCAATTTCGCTTTTTTTGCCTGCCTCGACCGCAACCGCTCTGTCGGATACGGAGGTTTCGGCTTTTTCCATCAAGACTTCGAGCTTTGAGATCTCGTCATCGTTGTCTGCGCCCTTGCGCTTTTTGCAAAGTGCGGCATAGTAACGTCTGATTATCTCGTCTTTTGCCGCATTTCTGACACATTCGTCATCGGTTATGCAGTTTCCGACCATGTTTACGCCCATATCTGTCGGAGATTTATAGGGGGATTCGCCGAGTATCTGAGTGAAGATCGCCTTGAGCACGGGGAAAATCTCAACATCCCTGTTATAGTTGACTGTCTGCTCGTTATATGCTTCAAAGTGGTACGGGTCAATCATGTTTATATCATTGAGGTCTGCGGTCGCCGCTTCATAAGCGAGATTCACGGGATGATTGAGGGGAATATTCCATATCGGGAAAGTTTCAAATTTCGCATATCCGGCATCAATACCTCTTTTATGCTCATGATAAAGCTGAGAGAGACAGACAGCCATTTTTCCGCTTCCCGGACCGGGTGCGGTGACGACGACCAAGGAGCGCTCGGTTTCGACATAGTCATTTTTTCCGAAGCCCTCATCGCTGACGATATATGAGACTTTTGAGGGATATCCCTCGATTCTGTAATGCTTGTAGGTCTTAATCCCCATGGCATCTAATTTCTTAATAAAGCTGACAGCTGACGGCTGACCTGCAAATTGAGTCAACACGACTGAGCCGACAAAGAAGCCGTAGCCTCTGAAAATGTCAATAAGTCTCAAAACGTCCATATCGTATGTGATACCGAGGTCAGCTCTGAGTTTATTTTTTTCGATATCGCCTGCGTTGATTGCGAAAACTATCTCCGCTTGGTCTTTAAGCTGAGTGAGCATTCTCAGCTTGCTGTCCGGCTCAAAGCCCGGAAGAACTCGTGAAGCGTGAAGATCGTCGAAAAGCTTTCCGCCGAATTCAAGATAGAGCTTTCCGCCGAATTTAGCGATTCTCTCCTTGATTTTCTCAGATTGCATTTTCAGATATTTGTCATTGTCAAATCCCGTTTTAACCATTTTTATCACTCCTGCATATAAATAACAACCTTTTAATATTATCACATCGTTCGACTTTTTTCAATCCTTGTGACAACTTTTCTTCGTATAAAAATAAAAGTCGGAATAAAAATTACAACCGCCGCCTTGTCGGCAACGGTCGTGAGCTGATAAAATATGTTGTGTAAAAGCTGTTACAGTTTTTCTATAACCTCAAATCCGTTCTCTTTAAGATAGTTTTCAGCCTGCAAAATGAAGCGCTGATCTGATATTTGCTTCGGACTGTGAGCGTCAATGCCTATTACGGTCTTATTGCCGACTTCTTTGGCTATCCTCCAAAACTCACCGTAGGGGTAAAGCTCCTCATTGGCTTCAAAGCTCTTTCTCAAACCCAGAACATTGTATTCTATAGGAATATCATATTCCTTTGCTGTTCGGCAAATTATTTCGCTTATTTTTCTTGCGGTGTCATCGAAGGAAGCATACTGCCTCATGAAAAGATCGGGGTGAGCGACGTATGTGTATATGCCGCTTTTTATCGCATCGACCATGTTTTCACAATATCTGTAAAGACCGTCCTTCGATTGTATTCTTCCGGTGTATTCGCCGTCTATCTCGTACGGCACATAATGGTGACCTAAAATAATATATTCAATTTCGTTTTCGTCTCTGAATTTTTTCAGCCACTCGAAATGCTGAGGGAAGTACTCCCATTCGAAGCCGAGCTTTATTTCGATTTGGTCTTTATATTTTTCTCTCAGCCTTTTGACGCTTTTGATGTAGCCTTCCGATTCGGCGACGGTCATTCTTATTGTTGAAACGAATCCGTTTTCGTACGGCCAAGGTCCGTGGTCGGAGAAGCCTAAGAGCTCAAGTCCCGATGCTATCGCCGCCTTAACGTATTGCTCGTCAGTGCCTTTGGCGTGGTGGCAACGCTTTGTATGAGTATGATAATTTGCAATCATTGCTGTTACCTCTCGGAAAATTTTGATTGATTTGCAAGTCTCTGCTTGCGGCACGTGTTCGGCACTCCGCTCGCTTCGCTCGGGAGTGCACGTCCACGCACCGTCCGCCTGCTTCGCAGGCGGGGTTCTCATCGCATTTTACCACAAATTCAGCCGAATTAAAATAAAAATTGCTAAATATTGAAAAAATTATTCACATAGACTTTAATTTTTGCGACGGTTATGTTATACTACATAGGATAACCGCAACTAAAACAACTTGAAAGGACAAGTATAAATGGATAAAGGTAAATTTTATATTACGACCGCTATCGCCTATACTTCAAGAAAACCGCATATAGGCAATAGCTACGAGATCGTTTTGACAGACGCTATCGCAAGATATAAGCGCCTGCAGGGTTATGATGTCTATTTCCTCACGGGTACGGACGAACACGGTCAAAAGATCGAGGAATATGCTCGTACGGCAGGAGTAACTCCGAAGGAGTATGTCGACAAGGTAGCAGGCGAGATCAAGACCATATGTGACACCCTGAACACAACATATGATAAGTTCATCAGAACTACCGACGATTACCACGAAAAGACAGTTCAGAAGATATTCAATAAGCTTTATGAGCAGGGGGATATCTATAAGAGCGAATATGAAGGTCTTTACTGTACACCGTGCGAGTCATTCTGGACCGAATCACAGCTTGTTGACGGAAAGTGTCCCGACTGCGGCGGCGAAGTGAAGAAAGCTAAAGAGGAGGCATACTTCCTCAGACTTTCAAAATATCAAAATCAGCTTGAAGAATATATAGAAAAGAACGACAACTTCATCTATCCCGAAAGCAGAAAGAAAGAGATGCTTAATAACTTCATTAAGCCGGGACTTCAAGACCTCTGCGTTTCAAGATCTTCGTTTAAATGGGGTGTTCCCGTTACATTCGACGATAAGCACGTTATCTATGTTTGGATCGATGCACTTTCAAATTATATAACCGCTTTAGGCTACGATCCCGACGGCTCAAGTGAGCTTTATAAAAAGTATTGGCCGGCTGATGTTCATATCATCGGCAAGGATATCGTAAGATTCCACACTATCTATTGGCCGATCATGCTTATGGCACTCGGTGAGGAGCTTCCGAAGCAGGTCTACGGTCACCCGTGGCTTCTTTTCGGTACTGATAAGATGAGCAAGTCCAAGGGCAATGTTATCTATGCCGATGATCTTGTGAATCTTTTAGGCGTTGATGCGACGAGATATTATCTTCTTGCCGAAATGCCTCACGCAAATGACGGCTCTATTTCATATGAGACCATCATTGAGAGGTATAATTCGGATCTTGCCAACACGCTCGGAAATCTTGTCAACAGAACGGTTGCGATGACAAACAAGTATTTCGGCGGTGAAATAAAAGCTCCCGCTGAAGAAACAGAACTTGACAAGGAATTGAAGAAATTCGCCCTCGACACCGTAAAGAAGGTCGATGATAACATTGCAACGTACCATATGGCTGACGCCGTTGAGAGTGTTATGAACCTTGCAAAGCGCTGCAACAAATACATCGACGAAACAACGCCGTGGACTCTCGCAAAGAATGAGGAATTCGACAGACTCGGCACTGTTCTCTATAATCTCTTGGAAGCGATAAGATATATTGCGGTACTCCTGACTGCGTTCTTGCCCGACACCGCAGAAGCAATTTTCGCTCAGCTCGGAACTGACGTCAAGTCATATGACAGCCTCGAAAGCTTCGGAGGACTTGTCGGCGGCGGAAAGGTCGGAGAAGCTAAACCTCTGTTTAACCGCATTGACGCCGAAAAGATGCTCGCCGAGATAAACGAAAGAGTCGAGAAAGAAATGGCAAAAGCCAAGATAACAAACGACCTTAAAAATGTTGAGCAAATAAATATAGACGATTTCGCAAAGACGGAGCTTCGTGTCGCAGAAGTCGTTGACTGCGTACCCGTAAAGAGAGCCAAGAAGCTGTTACAGCTGACGTTGGATGACGGCTCGGGTCAGCCGAGAACTGTCGCTTCGGGTATCGCTCAGTGGTATAAGCCCGAGGATCTTATAGGTCATAAGGTTATTGTTGTCGCTAATCTTAAACCTGCCACGCTTTGCGGAGTTGAAAGCTGCGGAATGATACTTGCAGGTGACTGCGGCGAAAATGAAGTCAAGGTCGTCTTTGTTGACGGTATGCCCAACGGAACTAAAATCAGATAATGGAAAATATTTTTGATACACACGCTCATTATGACGATGAAGCCTTTGACTTGGACAGAGATACACTTCTGCCGTCGCTTAAAAGCAAGGGAGTCGGATATGTCATCGACTGCGGCTGTGACGTTGCGTCAAGTGAAAAGGCGATAGCGCTCAGTGAAAAATATGATTTTATCTATGCGGCTGTCGGAATTCATCCCCATGAAGCCGAGGGTGCGAAAGACGGAGATCTCGAAATCATCAAGCGCTTGACCGAGCATGGAAAGGTCGTGGCGATAGGGGAGATAGGTCTTGATTATCACTATGATTTTTCACCCCGTGAGCTTCAAAAGGAGTATTTCGAGAAGCAGATAATTCTCGCAAACGAGCTTGATATGCCGATAATCGTTCATGACAGAGAGGCTCATGAGGATACGATGCAACTATTGAGAAAGTATAAGCCGAAAGGTGTTTTGCATTGCTTTTCGGGAAGCGTCGAAACGGCTAAGGAGATAATATCACTCGGTATGTATATCGGACTCGGCGGAGCTGTGACATTCAAAAACGCTAAAAAGCCGATTGAAGTTGCGGAGTACTTACCGCTTGACAGGCTTTTGCTTGAAACAGATGCGCCTTATATGTCGCCTGTGCCGTACAGAGGCAAGAGGAACGATTCAAGTTTGATACCGTATACGGCTATAAGAATAGCCGAAGCGAAAGGCATGAAGGCTCAGGCAGTGGTTGATGCGGCTTGCGAAAACGCCAAGAGGCTTTTCGGAGTGAAGTAAAATTTAATATTAATTAAAGCAAACGGATATTCGCAATTATGGGTGCGGATATCCGTTTTTGGTTTTTAACAAAGAGGAGATTAATTAGCGAGCGCAGCGAGCGAAACGGCGGCTGTTCGTGTAACCCCGAGCCGATAGGCGAGTGGGTTGCCGAACAGCCGCCCCACTGTACCGACCGGAATTCAGAATAAGCTTGAAGGCTGATCTCACAGCGCTCGACAGGGGCATCGAGCCCCTGTCGAGCGGACATGCAAAAAGCGGATGCAAACGCATCCGCTTTCGTCAATACATATAAACCCCGCCGAGCCGATAGCACAGCATTTATAATCTGCTGAAATAGCAGGTGGGTGAATGCCTTCGGGTTCACGCTCCCTTCGTCCGCTTTATCGCATATAGCGATAAAGTCAGGAGGTCTGCAATCCGCCGACTGAGCTTATTCTCCCTTTAAAATGGTGTTAGGTTATAGTAACTGCGCCTGTCGCACACGGCAGGAAAATGAAACAAGATTATTGTTCGTCGATTTCCTCGTCATATTCAAAAAGCTCGTCAAGTCTTTCTTGGAATAAATTTCTTATCTCGTTGAATTCGTTTTCGTTATCAATTTCAATAAGATAGGTTTCGCCCTTTTCCTCAATGACCTTGAGAATGATGACCTCTCCGTCGTCTTCTAAAAGCTCTTCGCTGTTTTCGAATATCGGAAGCATGGCAACATATCTGTTGCCGTCGTCTGTTTCAATTCTGTCAATTTCCTCAAATTGATGCTCAACACCGTCATCGTCGGTGACGGTTATAATATCAAAATCGTAATTATCTTCTTGCATTGTATTCGTCCTTTCGTTTACTGATCCTATTTTAATATTTTTTTCGCCATAAGTCAATATCTAAAGCGTTATTTCAAGGATTATAAAAAATATTTCAAAATGTGTTCGCATTTTTGGTGTAATATGTTATACTGTATCTATTATATGCAAAGCATATATTAAAATGATTTTGACGAATTTATATAGAAAAACTTGAAAGGAAGATTAAAAAATGCAGACAACAACTGTGTTCGGAACATGGCAGATATCGAAACCGCTCGGAACGGGAACTTACGGAAAAACATATGAAATAACTAATTTTACGGGTGAGGCGGGCATATATAAGCTCATAAAGATTCCGGTTGAGCTTATCAAAAATCCCGACGAATTCCCCGTTAAAACGCATAAAGACAGAGCTAAAGAAATCAGAAACGATTTTTTGGGCTCGGTGGCATATATAAACTTGAACGATGAATGGAAGCATTTTGTTAAATATGAGGATTGCTCCGTTGTCCCGTCCGACGATTTCACGACTCTTTCCGTGTCGGTGAGAATGGAAAAGCTGTTGAGCCTTTCGGCAGTGCTTGAGAGACAGTCTTTGTCTCAGGACGAGGTGCTGAGACTTGCCGTCAATGTTTGTCGCTGTCTTGAAAAATGCCGAGAAATGGACTATGTATACACAAACTTAAAGCCGAACAATATTTTTATAACAAGCACCGGCTGTAAGCTCGGTGATTTCGGTACGTTTGGGCTTTATGAGCCGAAGAAGATAAATGTCTCAATGAGAAAATCGCAAGATTATATGGCTCCCGAAATGATAAAATTCGGTGAGATAAATCCGACGTCGGACACATATGCCCTCGGTCTTATAATGTATTCATTGCTCAATAACAATAAGCTTCCGTTTATTCCGAGATACGAGGATCAGGTCGGCATAAACGACGCTAATCTTGCTATCGAGAAACGGTGTGCGAATTATGTCTTTACAGATCCGGACGATGCTTCCGAGGAGGTCAAAAAGATAATTTTCAAAGCTTGCGATTCATCGGTTTCTAATAGATATGAAAGTCCGACCGAAATGAAAAACGACTTGCTTGCGGCTCTGGGTGAGCAGAGAGAGGAAAACCCGTTTGAGAAGTCTGTCGAGATACCTCTTGATAACAGCGACAGTAGCGATGATGTTCCGAATATAATGGAAAACATCACAACCTATGAATACGACAACGGCAAGAAAAAAGACAAAAAGCTTGACAGAAAAAAGATGATACTTTTGATAGCCATAGGTGTGGTTTTCCTTGTCCTTGTCGCAGTTATAGCGGTGATAATCATGCGAGATATACCCGAAAATGCGAGCATTATGCCGGCTTACGAACACATCTCGGCGTACTTTATAAAGATATATAATGGATGACACAAAGCTTTTTTCGGCAGTACTTGAGGATAAAATGACTCAGTGTAAAAATGACTGTCTGATAACCTATACGAGATTTTTGGATCTTCGGCAACAGGATGTGTTTTTATCATATCCAAAAGATAAATCCGTCGTTCCGATTCTTTTCGGTGGGTACGAGTCAGCCGAGCGGAAAATCGGAGTTTTCGTGCCGAAGCTATACGGCATTTGCGATGAGCGGGATTTTTATGACTACGACTCGGGAGAGCCTTTGAAAGCCGTCAGGATCGAAAAGGATAAGTTTTCTTCTCTAACCCACAGAGACTACCTCGGAGCGATCATGAGCCTTGGAATAAAGCGAGAGACAGTGGGCGACATTTTACCCGACGAAAACGGGGCGAATGTTATTTTGTTCAAAGAGATAGTGCCGCATATCATACAAAATCTTGACAGAATAGGCAGAGGCTCATGCAAATGCACCGAGATACCGCTGTCGGAGCTTGAAAAGGTGGAAAGCGAGACCGTTGAAGTGTTCGCAACGGTGGCTTCGTTGCGACTTGATAATATCGTTTCAACCGCTTTTTCAATTTCAAGAAAGCTTGCCGTAGAGGGAATTTCGCAGAAAAAAGTATTTATCGACGGCTCTTTATGTGAAAAAGCAGACAGGAAAGTCAGCGTCGGCTCAAAGATAGTTTTTCAAGGCAAGGGCAAGGCAGTGCTTCTCGAGCAAAACGGTCTGAGCAAGAAGGACAGACCGAAGATAATAATTAAAAGATACATCTGACTGCCGGTTCCTGCGGCGCCCCGTCGGCACAGCGGGCGGGGCTCGCCACGACCCGACATTCACTTTCAGTAGGAATATCAGCGTACCGAAAAGGCAAAAATAATAAAGCCATATAAATTAAAAGTAAGTTCGCAGTCTTAATATTTTTAATCAAATCTCTGTCTTTTTAATTGACAAATGATGTAAACGGTGATAGAATACAAATGTTGAATAACCTCGTTAGAGGGGAGTAGCTTTTTTATTCGTGAATCAACAGCCGCCGATGCTTTCGGCTGGTTCACGGTGCATATTATTTATGTGAGCGAGACCTTTAACATAGCATTGCTATGTTAGAGGTTTTTTGATAATTAACATAATAAATGTGCCCTTACGTTGACACGGCGTAAGTATCGCACGAAAGAAAGGAAAGAAACATGAAGCATTATCTTGAAGAAGCTAAGTCCGTTTTGAGTGAATTGAACACCACGGAAAACGGTCTGAGCTCAGATGAAGCAAAGAAACGACTTGAGCAAAACGGTAAAAATAAGCTCAAGGAAGCTGAAAAGGAAACCCTTTTCAAAAAGTTTATCGGCTCGCTCGCTGACCCGATGATCATTATGCTCCTTGTTGCCGCTGTTATTCAAGCGGTCGTTACCGTTGTTGAAGCAGGCGGAAAGCCGGGTATCAAGGATTTTGCCGATGTTATCGTCATTTTGATCGTCGTTATCATTAACACGATCATGAGCCTTGTTCAGGAAAGCAAGGCGGAGGCTGCTATGGAGGCCTTGATGCAAATGACGGCGGCTACAAGCAAGATACTCCGTGACGGCGAGATCGTTGTTATTAAGAGCGAAGATGTCGTTGTCGGCGATGTCGTTGTTCTTGAAGCAGGCGATGCCGTTCCCGCAGACTGCCGAATCCTTGAGTCTCATTCAATCAAGTGCGAAGAAGCCGCTCTTACGGGCGAATCCGTACCGGTAAGTAAGATCGTTGACGTTCTTATGTGTAAGGATTCAAACGGCGATGTTGTACTCGGTGACAGAAAGAATATGCTCTACAGCGGTTCAACCGTTGTATACGGCAGAGGTAAGGCTGTTGTTACCGCAGTAGGTATGGATACCGAAATGGGTAAGATCGCCGGTGCACTTTCAGCCGCAGAAAAAGAGCAGACACCTCTCCAAAAGAAGATGACAGAGCTTTCGGCTTTCTTGACAAAGCTTGTTATCGGCATATGCGTTGTCGTTTTCGCTGTCGGTGTTATAGAGGGCATGGTTTTACACGGCGGCTTTGATTGGTCGTTCTTCGGTCAGACCTCACTTGATACGTTTATTGCGGCTATCGCTCTTGCGGTTGCGGCTATCCCCGAGGGCTTACCTGCGGTTGTAACGATCATTCTTTCGATCGGTGTCACTTCGATGAGCAAGCGCCAGGCACTTATAAGAAAGCTCACAGCTGTTGAAACACTCGGTTGTACACAGATAATCTGTTCCGATAAGACAGGTACACTCACTCAGAATAAGATGACGGTCGTTGATGAGTTCACGACCGATAAAGAGCTTCTGGCTAAAGCAATGGCTCTTTGCTCGGATGCGGAAATAAAGCCGGGCGAAGAAACCTCCACGGGCGAGCCGACGGAATGTGCGCTCGTCAATTACGCAAACTCACTCGGTATGCCCAAGTATGAGCTTGAGAAGGTCTCACCCCGTGTCGGTGAAGCTCCGTTTGACTCGGGCAGAAAGATGATGTCAACGGTACATGAGTTTGACGGAAAATATATGCAGTTCACAAAGGGCGCTTGCGATGTTATGCTGAAGCGTTGCGTCGGTTATCATAAGGACGGACAGGTAGTTCCCATGACCGACGAGCTTATTGATGAAATCAACAAGATGAACAAAGCATTTGCCGATAAGGCATTGCGTGTTCTTTGTGCAGCTTACAGAGTTCATGACGGTATGCCCGCTTCATGCGAGCCCGATGAGCTTGAGCATGACCTCATATTTGTCGGTATTGTCGGTATGATCGACCCGTGCCGTCCCGAGGTTTACGATGCAATTAAAGAGTGTCGCCTTGCAGGTATCCGTCCGATAATGATAACGGGTGACCATAAGGATACAGCGGTCGCAATAGGTAAGGATCTCGGCATAATCACAAACGATGATGAAGCTATCGTCGGCGCAGAGCTTGATAAGTTCACCGACGAGGAGCTTGTCGAAGAAGTTGTGAAATACTCTGTTTACGCTCGAGTTCAGCCCGAGCATAAGACAAGAATCGTTAAGGCATGGAAAGCAAGAGGCATGGTAACAGCCATGACCGGTGATGGCGTAAACGATGCTCCGTCAATAAAGGCCTCCGATATCGGTATAGGCATGGGTATTACCGGCACAGACGTCACAAAGGGCGTCGCCGACATGGTTCTTGCCGATGATAACTTTGCGACTATTGTCAACGCTGTTGAAGAAGGCAGAAAGATTTACGACAACGTATGTAAGGTTCTTCAGTTCCAGCTTTCAACAAATATGTCCGAGGTTATTATAATGTTCATAGCCTCGATTCTGAACTTCACGATACTTTCACCTGTTCATCTTCTTTGGATAAACATGGTCACGGACTCACTTCCGGGTCTTGCGCTCGGTATGGAAAAAGCCGAGGGTAACCTCATGAGAAGAAAGCCCAGAGCGACGACCGACGGTATTTTCTCAAACGGTGCAGGCTTTGATATGGTATGGCAGGGCATTTATCTTGCAATAGTTGAGATCGCCGCATATCTTATCGGCTACTACCTTGAGCCTGCCGGCGGCGGCAGAGGCTTCGCAGGCTTCTTCAGCGGCGAGCCGTGTGTCAACGCTATGGCTATGGCGTTCCTTGTTGTCAACTTCTCGGAAATGATGTGCGCTATCAATATGCGTTCAAGAACAGGTTCGATCTTCTCAAAGCATATGTTCAAGAACATGAACTGGTGGCTTGTCGGCTCATTCTTCGTCACAACGGCTCTCACACTTGCCGCTGTTTACGTTCCGGGTCTTTGCTCTGTATTCGGTATCGAGCCGGGCACATTCCAGCTTGAAGAATTGCTTATCTCGTTTGCTCTTGCGGCTTCAACGCTTCCTGCGTTTGAAATCGGAAAGGCGATACACAGAGCGATCGACAAAAGAAAGCAAAAAGCATAATTAAATTAAAAATCAATGCTGCGTGTGTTTCATTCGCAGCATTGACTTTGATTCGATATTTTTTCTTTCGGTACGCTGAAGCTTACAGCGTACCGAAAGCGAGCGGTCGAGGGGAAACGTTATCTGACTTTCAGACAATAAGACTTGGAAAAAATCGGATTAAAAGGGGAATAAAGCAAAAATGTTCAGCTAAAAATATATTTTGTCAAAGTTTTTCAGAAAATTTGAGAAAAAGTATTGACATTTCGGCTTACATTTAATATAATATTCAGCGTTGCGGAAAGGTAATGCGGGTGTAGTTCAATGGTAGAATCCCAGCCTTCCAAGCTGGTCGTGTGGGTTCGATTCCCATCACCCGCTCCATTATTTCGCAATGTGCGGTTTTAGCTCAGCTGGATAGAGCAACTGCCTTCTAAGCAGTAGGCCGGGGGTTCGAGTCCCTCAAACCGCGCCATTATGGTGGATGTAGCTCAGTTGGTTAGAGTGCCAGGTTGTGGCCCTGGAGGTCGTCGGTTCGACCCCGATCATCCACCCCACAATCAGGACAGTGACCAAGAGATTGGTCACTTTCTTATATGCGAATATATTCGGGGATGTCGTCAAGCGGTAAGACATAACACTTTGACTGTTACATGCGTAGGTTCGAATCCTGCCATCCCTGCCAGAAAAGAACAACCTTTGTCCATGAGGCAAAGGTTGTTCTTTTCGATCGGATTTGTCTTCGTCGGGATAAACACCGCAAAGGAAAACAGTGTTAACATATCGAATGGACAAAGATCATACTGAATATGCACTCAGATTTTTGATTGATATTTGCATAAACCGAATATAGCGATTATGTCACGCTTTCGACCTAAGAAAATTTTTTAAGAAAATAATGATAAAACTATTGCAATAATTATACCGTTTTGTTATAATAATAATTACCGTACAAAATTTTAAATTACATAAACATAACAGACCTTGCATTTTAATTTTCATTAAAGTGTGTATTCTGATTCTCGATCTATTTGTGCATGATAATTTTAATTTTGTACGGTTTATAGGTTGTAACGTTGAATACCGAGCAGCCGCCAAAGCAACTGAAATTTCATATTAGCATAAATTAAAGCCCTAAAGACTTGCATCTTTAGGGCTTTATAAATTCAAAAATGTGAAAGTATCGCTTTATATGATCAGACACCTTGGCTTAAGATATCCTCAATCTCGGTTAACTCACTTTCCGTCAATTCGGGGAAAGAAAGCGACTTGACATTTTCTTCGATCTGTTCGGGTCTGCTTGCGCCTATCAATGCGCTTGTGACGACCGAGTCACGCAGTGTCCATTGCAATGCGAGCTGAGCGACGGTTTGACCTCGGCTTTCAGCCATAACCGCAAGCTTTCTGACTATCGCCATTTTGCTGTCCGTGATATCGGAGGGTCTTAAATGTCTCGGATCGTGAGCGGCTCGGGAATCTGCGGGAATACCGTTTAAATAGCGGTTTGAGAGGATTCCGTTATGCAGTGGCGCAAAAGCTATACAGCCGACTCCTTCTTCTCTGAGAACATCGGTAAGTCCGTTTTCGATCGAGCGGTTGAGCATGGAATAATTAGGCTGATGAATAAGCATCGGAGTTCCCATTTCACGCAGGGTGCGAATAGCAACACGGGCAGCTTCTGCGCTGTAGTTGGAGATACCGACATATAAAGCTTTTCCGCTTCGTACGATTTGGTCGAGTGCGCCCATGGTTTCCTCGATCGGCGTTTCGGGATCGGGGCAGTGATGATAAAAAATATCAACATAGTCAAGGTGCATACGTCTTAGAGATTCATCGAGACTTGATATCAAATACTTGCGGCTTCCGTGATCACCGTAAGGGCCGGGCCACATATCAAAGCCGGCTTTGGTTGAGATAACAAGCTCATTGCGGTGTGTATGCCAGTCTCTGTCCATATGTATACCGAAGTTGCGTTCCGCTTCTCCATACGGAGGGCCGTAATTGTTCGCAAGGTCAAAGTGTGTAATACCCAGATCAAAAGCCTTGCGAAGCATCTGTTGCTGTGTTTCGAACAAAGTGAGCTTGCCGAAATTATGCCAAAGTCCGAGAGATATGGCAGGGAGCTTTAATCCGCTGTTTCCACAGCGACGGTATGTCATTCGGTCATAACGGTCCGGTGCAGGTTGATAGTTCATATTCATTCACTCCTAACTGTATTATATGCATTGAAGATAGATTCGGCGATATGCCGTTATATGGAAAAAAGCACTTCCGAAGAAGTGCTTTTTTATGGCTTGTTGCACCGAAAAAGATATTTCGATTTTTTGCTAAAAACCTGCTTATATCAATGATTTCTTGAATTTTTTCAAGCATTTCCTTGCTCTCACTTTTGTGGTTCGTGATCTTCTTTGTCCATTTTCGCTGCGAACCGAAAAAGATATCAGTTCATTTTTGGGCTGAGCATTTCATCATTTATTTGCCCCAGCTTTTGATTTTGAGACAGCTCTGCATCTTCATATTTGTAACGGTATTTTCGCTTCTGATTGCTTTTTAGAATGCTCTCATAATTTCGTTTCATCAGCATATAAATGCAGTCTTCCAATCTGCTGGTACCAGAAATATAAATAACAGGTTGATATTTTTTTGACCTCCATTCTTGAAACTGAGGTTTGAGTGATGTCATCAGTTTTTCGTCACGGCCTTCTTCTCTGCTCATCCAATAGCAGACCATCTTTTTAGGATGTTCGATCAACTCGATTTTCGTTTTCTCACCCCATTTCTTCTTTTATCTTTTGATGAAAGTTGGTTCTTGTTTGTTGTACCCCTATGATTTTCAACTGCGATATGTTCAGTCCCCATCCCAAATTCCATCCGGTCGTAATTGTGCCATAGATAATAATTGGCAAAGAGACTTCTTCGCATTTCCTTCTGTCGCTTTCCAGTAGTCGGGATCGACATCATCGCCCAACGCTTCGATCGCCTTCCTCAAAATTGGAATACTCTCCGCACCTGTCATGCCGTAGATAGAACGAATACCACCTTCCCCAAGCACTTCGGCTCGGTAGAAAATCGATGCATAGTTATATGTGATGTTCAGCCACAGTTCCTTTGTCCCACCCACAGCATAAGTACCGCCACGCATAAAGTGTGGTTCGTTTAATTCGATTACCTGCTTGGTAACAGGGTCATTTAGGGTTATGTCATAGCTCATATTCAGTCCTCTTTTTCTTCAAATTGCATCCGAAACAGGGCGATGTGTTCACCGACCATTTGCG
>CAYZOU010000016.1:0-45674 GCA_964480405.1 uncultured Faecalibacterium sp.
TCTTCTTAACTTTCCCTTTAATCTATCCACTCCAACTCTCTGAGCCGTGACATCGCCTCAAACGGAACGTCGCTTTCACTGCCCTTTTCGATAGGCTTGACATGATAAATAAACGCTTGACCCGGATATGTCATCTCTATCGGCGACGATACAACTTCTATCCTGTCGCCCGTGTTGTAACCTGCGAAAAATTCTTCCGCCGAGCCGTCAACATTCATGACTATGGGTGTGTTGTCTTTATCGTCAACTATGATATAACTGCTTTTTCCGATAACAAGCCTGCCTGTATAAGTCATATGCTCGCCTTTATCCGTGTCGATACCTACGCTTCCCGTGTTCGAAGCTTCCTTTGCGTTGAGATCTGCACAGGCGAAAAATGTCACCGTCATGGCGGCTAACAAAAATATTGCAATTATGCGTGATTTCAAATTGCCGTCCTCCTTAATTTAACTTGAGCTTTTCAAGAAGTTTTCCGCTGTTTATGTCGAATGAACAAACGCTGTCATCTGTCATAGTGTAGACCGTATCCGAAATATATGTTCCTCTGAAAAATTCGGTATCGTACGCTTCGTTGCCTGAGCTGTGACGAAGCGTGACTTTATTTTCAAGCTTGCCGTCCTTGACACTTATGACATTGTAGTCACAGCTGCATTTTTCGATATCATCCAACATAGAAAATTTTGTTGTCGGTATGCCGATAAGCTGCTTCTCGGGATAGTATATGAACGCTTTGGAGTCATAGTTGACGTCCGTGTCGGCATTTTTTATCACCAAGCTGTCGGCGACCCTCGGAGACGTCGGAGCTTTGACATCAAATAAAGTCACCTTAACCGTGTTCCACTTAGCTCCCTCGTCGTCACCGTCATATCCGACTCCGACGACATATCCGTCACCTACGGGGTGAAGATATGCCGAGAAACCCGGAAGCTCGACCTTGCCCTTTATCACGGGCGCTGTCGGCTCTGAAAGGTCGATAACAAACAGCGGATCGGTGTTTTCAAATGTGACAACATATGCCGTGTTGCCCATGAATCGAACGGACTGCACACTCTCGTTTTCGGCAATATCAAGAAGCTTTCCGACTGTTTTCATATTTTCATTGAGAATGTATATGTTGCTTCTGTCGAAATCGGTCGTGACTATTCTGAAATATCCGTTATATTCGTCCATTGAATAATTGTCATCAATGTAATCTCCGACCCTGCCCTCAGCTTCAAATTTGATCTTTCCGTCTGAAAGCGAGAGCTTCGTTATCTTCGTGAAGCACCTTAACGATGTATCATCGGTCAACTCATCGTTGCCCGTTTCGGTTATATAAAGTCTTTCCGCCGTCATGTAAAGCTCGCCATACCAACCGAGATAAGCGTACGACGAACTGTTTTCGTCACTTCCTCTCATGTCAAACGAGGAGATGACAACATAGCGTCTGTCGCCGTTTCCATCGGCATCGGAAATTGCGATATTATCAACTTCTATCCTGCGACCGTTTATTTTCGGTACGCACTTGGACTTGATCTCGTTTTCGTTTATATGATAGCTCAAATTAACGCTATAGAGGCTGACTGTGTAGAGCGTTGAGCCGACCGCTCTTGATTCTCTGTAGTCTCCGCTTTGGGTGTGAGATGCAAGCTTTTTCGGTTGAGCCCTGTCTGAAATATCATAGAAAAATATGTGTGTCGTCACGTCGCTTGGATATAAGCAATCTTTTATGGAAAAATCCCCAACATTGCCGTTGTAAGCCGCTACACTCATCAAGCTGCTTTCGGTCGATATAACAGTCAGCGTATCTCCGCTTACATATATATCTTCAATGACAAAGCTTGTCTCGTTACCTTTGTTTTTCGACCCTTCAAAGTCTCTGATCTCCGATACCTTTTTCATGCTTGCGGCATCGACTGTATATATCACTTTGTCGGAATTTGAAACAATGTAAATATACTTGCCGTCATTTTTGATTATGTCGCCCTCGTCAACTCCGTCAACCTGCGTGTTTGTTTTGCCGTACGGGGTAGTGGACACTTCATTCGAGTCCATGGCTTCGGAGAACGAATCATTCTTTATAATATATGTGGTGGCATAGTCGGAGGCCGACGAGTTGGTGTTTCCGTTGTCAGCCATCTCAACAAGCTCTCTATACCTTTTGAGGAAATATTCCTCTATCTCGGAATAGTCGTTTTCCGGCTCTGTTGTCGCCACCTCCTGATAAAATGCGGGAGTCGTCACTCCGCCGCTGCTTTGTGTATCATCTGCCTTATCAAAGCCTGTGAGTTTTCCGCCTATCATCACCGCCGAGACGACAATTATAAGCGCCGCAGCAATTGAAGCGTACCTCTTAAACGGAATTATCTTAGCGGTCTTTTTCTTTTCGACATCAACACCTTTCAGCATTGATACGACATTTTCTTTCTCAAGTGAGACAGGTAAAGGCTCTTTTTCTTTATCCAACATCTCGCTTATAAATTCAAGCTTTTCTTCTTGATTCATTTTTCGTCACTCCTCTCTTCGCTTAAAAATGCATACAGCTTGTCTGTCGCCCGCTTCAGCCTTGACCTCACCGTTGACGGCAAGATTCCGAGCATTTCGCCTATTTCACGGCTTGTATATTTGCTCACGGCTGACAGCAAAACTATGCTCCTATCCTCCTGCGAGAGTATGGAAAGCGCCTGTTTGAGCGCCGTTGTTTCGGCAAAGTCGCTGTCGTGAGAGGCTTCGTTCAGCGTATCGAAATCCTGCTCACTGCGTTGCTCGATTATGTATTTCAGCTGTTTTTGACACGAGCGAATAAGTATTTTGAATATCCACGATTTGAAAGCATCGGCGTTTTTCAGAGTATGTACAGATGAAAATGCACTGCATACCGCATCGCTTACGGCATCCTCAGCTCTGAATCTGTCACCGAGATAATAGCAGGCATAGCGAAACATCTCATCCGAATACTTTTCATATAATTCGCCGAATGCCTCTGCGCTTCCGTTTTGGGAAGCCTTGACCAGATCACGAATTTCCTTTGAGCTCATTGGTTATCACATCCGTTCATATATATAGTGCAAATATAAACGCAAAGTGTTGCATTAAATTCTATAATAAGCCAATTTTCGAGAAATATCAATATAACGGGGCTAATTGCTAAAAATACAACGGGAGGTGAAAGTATGAAAAAGAAGAATTGCAAAAATTCAAAAAAGGTAAACGAAGCCGTCAACGCATGGCGAAGCGAGAGCGAAATAAACACAGACACTCTCGGCTCATACACGGGCATACCGAGTGACGACGGTATAAAGCCGGAGCAAGACGCCGACGACCTTTAGAACGCATATAACCGAATGATACCAAAAGGCACGGAAGCTGTATCCGTGCCTTAAAAATCGCTTGTTCGCAGAATAATGACAAGCTTTTGAAAGTATAAATTTAACAAATGACATACGGGGTGAGCATATGCTTTCTGTTATATTATCTTTTCTGTCGAACATATTTCATTTTGCGCTTCATCTGAACACGTCGGGAACATTCCCAAAACCGCTGAGCGCAAAGGAGGAAGAAAAATATTTGCGCCTTGCAAAAAGCGGCGACAAGCAAGCCAAAAACAAACTCGTCGAACACAATCTCAGACTCGTGGCTCATGTCATAAAAAAGTACTATGCCTCAGAGCCCGACAGAGACGACCTTATTTCTATCGGTACGATAGGCTTGATAAAAGCGGTCAACACCTTCGACGTTGACAAGGGTGCGAGGCTTGCGACTTATGCAGCTCGGTGTATAGAAAATGAGATCTTGATGTATTTCAGATCCATTCGCAAAAACGGGTCGGTGGTCTCGATAAACGAGCCTATCGAGACAGACAGCGAGGGCAACCCGCTGACCTTAATGGATATCGTTTTCACCGAGGACACCATAGCCGACGATATCGACACCGTCATAAAAAGCGAACAGCTTTATAAATTCGTGGAGGAGCTTGACGACGAAAGAGAACGGGAGATCATCATCAACCGCTACGGGCTTTATGAGAAAGAGCCTAAGACACAAAAGGAGATAGCAAAGGAATTCGGCATTTCTCGCTCATACGTTTCAAGGATAGAAAAGAAGGTTCTCGAAAAGCTTCGCAAGAGATTTTCAAGCTGACGGGTGTCGAACACGCTGAAGCTTTCCATGAAAAAACCGACCTATAGCCCAAGCTGCAGGTCGGTTTTTATTCGTTTTTGTTACATTCTCTTGAGTACGAAGCTCAGAACGTTCTTTGCCGTTCTTTCAAGCTCGGCTCTTGTTATTCCGCAGAATGAGCCTAACGTCTCTAAAAGTGTTCCGTCTGAGACATATTCATTGCCGACTCTGCTCATGTTGCCCGGCATAAGAACGTCGACCTGCGCCCTGACTCTATAGGCGTTATCTCTGAGTGACGGGAATTCCGGTGATGCGGATTTTCTCATCCACCAGTCAGTGAGGATATTTCCGTCATAGCCCCATTCCTCTCTTAAAACAGTTGTCGCAAGGTCATAGTTATAATGACTCCATACACCGTTTATCTTGTTGTAGCTCGTCATTATATTCATCGGCTTCGCCTTTTTAACGGCTATCTCGAAGCCCTTTAGATATATCTCTCTGAGCGCTCGCTCAGAGACTCTCGAATCGTTTCCGTTGCGGTTGACCTCTTGGTTGTTGCAAGCGAAATGCTTCGGACAAGCCGATGCGCCTCTTGACTGAATTCCCATGATAGCCGCCGCCGCTGTTTCGCCGCTGAGTATTGGATCTTCCGAGTAATATTCAAAGTTTCGTCCGCAAAGGGGGTTTCTATGTATATTCATTCCCGGCGAAAGGAGAACGTCTATTTTGTGGTACTCGAGCTCTGCTGCTATTTTTTCGAAAAGCTCTTTGACAAGCGGCTTGTTCCATGTGCAAGCGAGCGCCGTTCCGCATGGGATAAGCGATGCGTGACGTTTGATTCTGATACCGGCAGGGCCGTCTGTCGTGATCATTGCGGGGATACCGTAATATGTCAGTCTGTCCGTGATTCCGCCGAACGCACCTGCGTTACCGACAACGCCGTAGCTGCTTTGCATTGCACCGTGACCTCTTGTCAAAGCTTCAAGCTCATCACTGTCAAGCTGAGAAATGAAATCGTCAAGGCTGACTTTCCCCTCTTTGACATCGCTTAATTCGTACCCCAAGTCTCCCTTGAAGCCGATCTGATGCGGGATATTGTCGAGTATGCGCTCACGCAGGCTTCTCTTGCCCTTTTTGAGCATTTCGTAAGCCGGAATAAGCTGCTTTCCGTTTTGATAGGCGACAAGTCTCTTGAACGGATCTGCGACCGAGCATACCTCGTCGAGTCTTTGAAGCTGTCTTGTCTTTTCGATCTCTATGCTGCCTGCGAGCTTATCGGCTCTGACGGAAGCGCCGACATAGAACAGATATTTTCCGCTTTCAAGAACATAGCTTGAGCCGTAGCCGCTCTTGCCCTCGTCATCATATGCGGAAATTTCGTATTCGCTTATCTCAAAATCCAGCGTTTGTGTCTCATTTGGGTCAAGAAGCTTGGTTTTTTCAAAAGCAACAAGCTGTCTTGCCGCCTTGCCGAGTTTTCCTTGAGGGGCTGAGAGATAGACCTCGGCGACTTCCTTTCCGCTGACAGAGCCGACATTTGTTATGTCGACAGAAAATCTGACCTTGCCGTCGGAATAGCTGAAGTCATGCGACTTGAAGCTGAAGCGTGTATATGACAAACCGAAGCCGAACGGATAGAGTACATCCTCCTTAGCGAAGGATTCGAAATATCTGTAGCCGACATATATGTCCTCTGTGTAGTTATTATACTTACGTTTTCCGAAGCTCGGAGCGCTCGGATAATCGTCATAATATCTTGCGATAGTGTCGCTGAGCTTACCGCAGGGATTCACCTTTCCGGTCAAGATATCGGCTACACTGTTTCCGCTTTCCTGTCCGCACTGCCATGCGTAAAGTATAGCTGTTATGCTGTCGTATTTCTCTGTCCACGACATATCAATAAGATTGCCGCAGTCCATTATTACCACGACTTCCTTGAAGCGTTCACAGATGAGCTTGAGATTCTTCTCCTCGGTATCGGTCAGATAATAGCTTCCCTTTGAAAGCTTGTTTTCTCTGTCCTCGCCTGCCGCCCTTCCGAGCACGAAAACTGCCTTATTGCTCTCGATTGCGGCGTACGAAACCATAGCGGCGGTAAGGGGCATCTCATCATAACACATCGGCCAATGTCCCCAGAAGCCCTCATCGGGAACATTATCGGGAACGGCGCACCACTTTTCATAATACTCGGCAAGCTGTTCGTTAAGCTTGATGTCGGTCTTTCTCAGCGCATCGAGAAGATTGACCTTGTAGGGCGCTTGAACGTCGCCGCCCGAGCCGTATCCGACACAAAACCAGTTGACCTGACATCTTCCGAAAACGGAAACGACATCGTCTTTATTAAGCGGGAGCGTTCCGTTATTTTTCAAAAGCACACAGCCCTCCGCTCCGCTTTGACGTATGAGCGGCGCTATGTTATCGTTATAATATTGATCGCCCTCGGCGGTATTCATCTCTTGACTCAGTGAGCCCGAGGCAGTGACAAGATCGCTTGCCTCTCTGATCAGCTTTGATATTTTTTTCTTTAGCTTTGACATGCTTTTCCCTCCGTATTAGTATTATGGCTTTGCCGTGGCGAAAGCCGAAAAGTGACGTTTTTTTAATTATGTATTATTAAGCATTGAAGTTGAATCCGAAATTAATTTGTTTCGGATAAATGCCGCAAGTATGGCTGTCGCTTCGGGTGCGGTAGCGAGCGAAGCGAGCGTAACGGCGACCGGGCGTGTACCCCACAGCGCTCGCCGCAGGCGAGGTGCGAAGGGGTGCCGTACGGGCGCCCCGCTGATACCGCTTGCGGTCAGACAGAATCTTAAAGGCTGATGAGATCCGATCCCTCCGGCGCTTTATCGGCGAAAATATGCCGTTATAGGCGACTTCGGATTTAAATTCAATGCTTAGAAAAGTGCAACAGTTGCAGAAAAATAAACAAGTTTAGAGGTTGCCGCATAACGTCAACCTCTAAATTTCAATGCTTATGATTATTATTGATCTTCGTCATTTGAAACGCCGAAAGCGGCGAGTATGTTTTTGACGATACCTGTAACGGTGTCTATAACAGATTTTAGCATTTCTATTATAGTATCAATTTCTATAACCATATATGACCCTCCCCAAGCTCATATTCTGTTTAAATTATAATCGCCTCGAAAAAATCAGTCAATGTATATATAATCTTTTTAAATTTTTTTAATTTTTCAGCTTTTTTGCACAACGATTCGACATTCTTCGCTGTCAGCGGAAAGCTTTATTTCCACCGCTCCGCCGACTCTTTGCTTGACGTTGACAGCCTGTTCACAGCTGACACTGTAGGTATGCTCATCATTCATAACGGCGAGTATCACGCACTCTTTTCCTCTCGGCTTTGTGAGCGTTATTTCGGCATGGGCGGCATCTTCCGAGAACTCACACTCTCTAACGAGCGTATCGAAGCCCACGGTCACCGTGCCTTTTTCATAATAAGATGAAGCCCACATATTGACAGGCAGTGACAGCGCACCGAAGTTGTGAAACCAGCCTCCCCTGCCCGTGACGACGTTGACCATCTCAAAGGTATAGTAGGCGTATTCGCTCTCACGCTTCCAAACGTCAAGCGCACGTCTTGCGATCTCATAGGCGAAATCGCTTTCACCCAAGTCAAGCATCGTCTTGAATAAAAACCACTGATGAGCAAACCAGATGTTGCCGTTCCAATAGCCGTTGACCTTGAAATATGAAGCCGAAACATCGACAGCGCTAATGCCGTAACGGCTGAGCATTTCCTTTTCGCTTTTCAAATGTGAGAGTATCTTCTCTGTCTGTTCGCTGTTGCAAGCGCCTGCAACTATCGGATAAATTCCGTCAAGACCCTTGTTGCGATTTTCTCCGTCGGCGGTCAGATATTTTCCCGTCGGCTCATAGCTGTCGTTATGAAGAACATAGCTGTAATATCCGCTTTCACTGTCCCATGAATATCTGTTCAAGGCGTCGGTGAGGCGGTCAATGTCCTTTTGGTACGCATCGGCGTCATCTGACTTTCCGATGATATTCGCCGCCTTTAGCATTATCTTTGCTATGCGTATCGCTTGAGCTGTTGTGATAACGGGTGCGGCTGTGTCTCTGAGACCGTCATTCATCATTGCGACCTGAGCCGGATAATCGTCCATTCCCGATGAAGAATAGAAATAGTCATAGGTCGTCAGAAGTCCGCTCTTGAATTTAGCTGTTGTCGAGCCCCTTATCTTGCCTAAGAAGAAATCGTAATAAAGCTTCAAGCGACTGTAATACTTAACGGTGAACTCTTTCTTTTTATCGCCGTTGAGCATTTCATTAAATATGTAAAACTGAACGGGTACGGGTGAGCCGTGATGAACAAAAGCATAATCGGGGTTATCCTCATCGCTTAAATAAGTGTCAAGGATATAGTCGGCAAACCTCGGCGCATACTTCAAAAACGCAAGACCGATAAAGCCCGAATCCCATGTATAAAGGCAATCCCAACGCTTACCGGGTGTATGGTGGATTATGTATCCGCCATGCTTATAGATAGGATAGACTACGTTCGTCAGCGCCGCCGCCTTTAAAAGCTCGTTGCTAAACTCATATTTTTCGCCCGATGTGTTCAAGCTGAAGCTTTCGTATTCGCTCACCGCATCGAGATATATCTTTTCATATTCGTCTTTTGTCTTATACTCGGTCTCGCCCTTTGAGACCACCGCATATATAACAGCCGAGGAATTCGGCTCGATAAACACGGTATGGACAAGAGCGTTATGGAAAAAGCCGATATCGCTGTGTTTATCCTTAAAAGACGAAGTGAAGCTTTCGGTCAGGTCATCAAAGCTTTCGTCGCTGTTTGAAAGTCTTGAGCTGAGACAATCCTCAAGACAGCCTGTGTTTATTGCCCTGTGACGTGTGTTTTCATCAAAGGTGCGAAGTCTGTAATCGCCGTCGGAATCCTCATATTCGAGAACGGAGAGAAAACCCTCGCCGCATTTCGTGACGTTTATCTCCGGTTTAACATTGTGAAGCTTAATGTACGCTTTAATGCTGTCTTTGTCCTCGGCTTCCGTCACGGCGAAGAAGTCTATTTCTATGCCGCCCTTTCCCTGAGACACAAGCTCCAGTCTTTCGGGTACACTGTCAAGCTCAAACGTCTTTATTCTCAGCTCGTCGGTCGCTTCAAAGACAAGCTTCTTTTCGCCGTTTAAGACGAACACCGCATCTTCCCGTCCGGGCACATAATTTACGCCGACCATCTTACCTTGCTCGTACTTGATATCACTTGTCCTGTATCTGACGGTCAGAACGGGCTTTGAAAATTCAGTCCTGCGGTCAAGCTCATAGCTCACCCTGTCGCCCTTTTCGCCTCCGAACGGCGCTAAATATCTGTGTGGCATATGCCACTTCGAGGCTCTGTCACCAAGGCCTCTGCCGAGATAGAAGCTATCATCGGTGAAAACACCCTTCTTCATGGCGTCTGCGTTTTGGCTATCCCACGGGCGAGTTATTTTATATTCGTATTCGTCATAAAGATCAGCCTTGATGAACAGACATTTTTCGGGAAGCGAAACATCACAATAGCTGTCGCTTCGGTATTCCAGCGAAAGAAAATAGTTCACAAGGCAGTTTTGGATGAGCTGAGTGTTGTTGAATATCTCCGCTCTGATCAAAGTCGCCTCGTCGGAAAGTCTGACATATGAGACCTCGGAATAAACGTCGTCTCTGTTTTCGAGGTCGAATCTGTAAGAAAAATAGGAATAATCATCGTTGCAATGCCACGCTCGGCAGCCGCAAGGCACAGTCGTGTTCGGCACTCTTGCACCCGAGCCGAATACGACCGGAGAAGCGGTGCAATCAAATCTTACACCGCTTTGCATATCTTCGTCAACGACTCGGGAAATTCCCATGTATTTTTTTGAATACGGTCCCCACAAAGGGAAAACTCCGTCAAGCTTTTTCATATTACCATCCTTCATGCTTTAAGGTCTCGGCTGTCGTGGCGACACTCTTGCTCAAGTATACCGAGCCGCCTGTTTTATATCCCGTCTTGATTCTGAACTTATATGAGGTTTCGGGTTCAAGTCCCTCGATAACACAGCTGTTATCCGACGACGAAACGGTCTTCAGCTTTTTCCAGCTATTTGTTTCGCTGTTATAGAGATATATTCTGTATTCCGTGGCGGAGCTTGCCTTTTTCCATGTCAGCTTGACCGAGTTTTCGGTCGCTTCGGCGGACTTGAAATCAGTGCAACTCGGAGGCAGTATCTTAAACGTTTCCGTTTTCTCGCCTCTGAAACGTCCGATTCCCTTGACGGTGACGGTGGCTTCACCGACTTTTTTGTTGTTTGAATAGGAAACTATAAACTGCTTTCCCTCTGTCAAGGTGTTAAGCGTAACCGTCGGCTCTTTTTCTTTGCCGTCATAAATATAGTTATACCCTTCTTCAAGATGTATGCCGTAGCTGTCTATATCTCTGCCTATTCCGAAATAGACAGCGACACACAGAAGCAGTATGGCGGTCATTATACCCAATGCGGCTGCGGTCGCCTTCGCTCCGTTTTTCTGTTCACGGCGCTTTTTCTCAGCCATTTTGTCAAACGCCTTTTCGTCGAATTTCTCCGAATCCTCATATGGCTTTCGGTTATCGGAGAAGGTCATCGACCGACTGTTCTGTTCGGCTCTGCTTGCCGCTCTCTTTTCGAGAAACGCATCTCTGAATTCGGCGAACGCAAGTTCAAGATCATGTCTCATCAAAAACGGTGAAGCGTATCTGTCCTTCGGATCAAAGGAACACGCCTTCATGACGATATCCGTAAGCTTGCCCGCATCATAAGCGGGTCTTGGAATAGGCTCACCCAAAAGGCGCATTTTCAATGCCTTGTCCTGTCCGAACTCGTTTTCGAAAGGAAGCTTTCCGCCGTTGAGCAGACTGTAAAGCACCATGCCCAAAGCGTATACGTCAGACGTAACGTCTTTCCCCTCGCCCATACACATTTCGGGAGAGATGAATCTCAACGCCGAGATAGTCTTTTCGGGCAACTGCTTTCTGCCTTTGATAAGATCAATATCAAAGCCACCGAGTCTGAATCTTCCTGCGCTGTTAATATAGATATTATCGGGTCTGACGTTTCCGTGAATTATATTTTCTTTATGAAGCGATTCGAGTCCGTGACAAATATCAACGCCCATTCTTATGGCGTTGCCGACGGTTAAGCCGTTTGATGAAATATATCTGTTGAGCGGCTCGATGTAATCATAACGGGCGATGAGGGTATAGCCGGTCTCATCGTTATTTGAAACGTCATAACTTTCTCTCATACAGACGATGCCCGGCTTTTCGCAGAGCTTTCTCAAAAGCTTGAGCTCCTCCTTTTTGCGTTTGACGCACTCGGAGATATACTTTTTATATTCGTCGACATTCGGGAAACGCTCGCTCAGCCTTTCCTCCTCCTCTTTGTCGGCAGGTATGCTGACCGTTCTTATCACCGAATATTTGGTGGCATCACCGATAGCTCTTTCGGCTTGATAAAGCTTCTCGCCCTTCTTTTCAATGAGAGTATAGCTCAGCGACCACTCGGGCAAAATCTTTTTTATATCTTGTTCATTCATAGAATTACCTCGCTAAATGAGATCTTGAGTATGTTAAAATCATCATAAAAATCAAACTTACCCCATTTTGTTTTAGTATACACTAAAATACGGCTTTTGTAAATAAAACGGCAAGAAAAAATCGGCGAAGCCGTTTAAATCGCTTCGCCGATCATTCAAATGCTGTCCGCAATTATTTTCATATCCTCCGGCATCTGAGCCGAGCATTCTATTCTTTCGCCCGTTATCGGCTGAGTGAAGCCGACAAAGCCGCAATGCAGGCATTGGTGAGCTATTCTGCTGTCCTCTGCGCCATACATGAAGTCGCCGACGAGAGGCGTTCCGAGATTTGAAAAGTGAACTCTTATCTGATGCGTACGCCCTGTTTCGAGCTGTATTTTCAGAAGCGATGCCGACGGTGAGCTTTTCACGCTTTCATAGTGAGTGACGGCTCTTTCCCCTCTCGGATCGACACATCTGAGTGTTTTCATCGGGTCGGGTCTGTATATCGGCGCATCGACTGTACCTTTGCCGATATAATATCCGCTCGGTATGGCGAGGTATTCTTTGTCGATATTTCCCGAAAGTCTTGCGGCGCTGTGTTGATTCAAGGCGCATACCACAAGTCCCGATGTTCCTTTATCAAGTCTTCCTATGGCTCTGAATACGGGCGACTTTCCGCTTTGCTTTAAGTATGCGGCTACGGCATTCGCCAGCGTATCGCCTTGGTGATTATGCGATTCGTGAATGGGAAGCATAGCAGGCTTATTGACAACAAGCACGTCGTCATCTTCATATACTATATCTAAAGCTATATCGCTTTCGGCTTTTGCGCTTCCCTGTGTATACGGGATATTAAGCGTAACGGTGTCGCCTGTGTGTATGACGTCAACCGTTCTTGCGTGTTCGCCGTTTATCTCGATACCGTTTTCAACTCGCTTCAAAGAACGCATCAGTCTCAGAGAAAGCTTGACTTCACCTCTGAGAAAGTTCTGAAGCTGCTTTGAGTCATATTCCTGCGGTACTGTGAAATTAAGGCTTCTCATCAATCGCTTATCTCGGACAGTAATCTATGCTTCTCGTCCCAAAGCTTTTGAGAGAGGTCGACATAGTATTTATGCGGATTTTCAAATCGCTTGACCTCGTCCCAGAGAGTATCGACCTGCTTTGCGCAGTAGTCCTTGAGCGTACCGATATTATAATGAGGATAAACTCTCTCTCCCTTGACAAAGACAGGCTCAAGAAGCTTCTTTGCGTGGAAGTCATAGACGAGCTTGCGTTTCCATGTGTAATCGGGATCGAATATCTCATAGTCCTTGCTGTCGTCTATCTCCTCGCCCTGCATGGTTATGACGTCGGCAAGCGCCTTGCCCGTCACGTTATCATAAAGTCGCCACAGCTCCTTGGCGCAGGGATTGGTTATCTTGCTGACATTTTCGCTGACCTTTATCCTCGGCACTATCTCGCCGTTTTCTTCAACTGCGCTTATCTTATATACGCCGCCGAATACGGGAGCGGCGGAAGCGGTTATCAGTCTTTCACCGACACCGAAGGAATCTATCTTTGCGCCCTGCATGAGCATATCTCTGATTATATATTCGTCAAGTGAGTTTGAAGCGACTATCTTGCAATCGGGAAAACCTGCCTCATCAAGCATCACTCTGCACTTCTTTGAAAGATAGGTTATGTCGCCGCTGTCTATTCTGACGCCCTTGGGTCTGAAGCCCTTTTTGACAACAACATCGTTAAACGCTCTTATTGCGTTAGGCAAGCCGGATTTCAAAACATTATAAGTGTCAATGAGCAGAGTGCAGTCGTCGGGATATTCGTTCGCATACGCACAAAATGCCTCGTACTCATCATTGAAAAGCTGAACCCAGCTGTGAGCCATTGTTCCGAGCGCAGGAACGCCGAAGTCTCTGTCGTCGATAACGCAAGCCGTTCCGACACAGCCGCCTATATATGCCGCTCTCGCTCCGTAAATAGCGCCGTCAAAGCCTTGAGCACGGCGAGAACCGAATTCCATTATCGGTCTGCCCTCGGCGGCTCTGACTATTCTGTTGGCTTTAGTCGCTATGAGGCTTTGATGATTTATCGCAAGAAGCACCATCGTCTCGATTATCTGCGCTTGAATGACAGGGCCTCTGACCTTGACTATCGGCTCACCGGGGAAGATCGGCGTGCCCTCGGGAATAGCCCAGACATCACATTCAAACTTGAAGTTTTTCAAGTATTCGATGAAATCTTCTCTGAAGCCTCTGCGGCGGAAGAAAGCTATATCTTCCTCTGTGAAGCTCAGATTTTCAAGGTACTCGATGACCTGTTCGAGACCTGCCATTATTGCAAATCCGCCGCCGTCGGGTACTTTTCTGAAAAACATATCAAAATAGGCTATGGTATCTTTCATTCCGTTGGCAAAATATCCGTTAGCCATCGTGTATTCGTAAAAATCGACAAGCATCGTCAAATTTCTTGATTTAAGTGTATTGCTCATTTTGGGTCGCTCCTCTCCTTGCGAATCATTCTTCTATGAATTTCTTCATCATGCCGGGACCGAAATCAACATAGTTGCCCGTCTGCTTTGCCGTCTCCTCGTTAATAGTGTCAACGCCGTTTATCTCGTTCTTCTTATGATATATCATATAAGGTACGGGGTCGCTTGCGTGAGTCATTGTGACTATCGGTGTCGGGTGGTCGGGCAATATCATGATCTTATAATCGTCATATTTCTCAAGGCCCTTTAATATTATCGGCAAAACTCGGCTGTCTATAAGCTCGATTGATTTGACCTTATTTTCCGGCTCATTTCTGTGACCGCATTCGTCGGGTGCTTCAAAGTGAACATAGACAAGATCGCAACCGTTTTCAAGCTCATCAACCGCCTTTTGAGCCTTGCCCTCAAAGTTTGTGTCGATATATCCTGTTGCGCCCTCAACGTCGGGAGCGTTCATTCCTGCGCTTAAAGCTATTCCTTTGAGGAGGTCGACCGCCGAAATTATGCTTCCCTTTAAGCCGTAAAGCTTTTCGAAGCTTTCAAGCATCGGCTTTCTTCCCTCGCCCCAAAGCCAAATTGAGTTGCCGGGACGTTTTCCCTCGGCTATTCTCTTTTTGTTGATGGGGTGATCTTTAAGCACATCGTAGCTCTTTTTCATCATGTCGATGAGCTCTTTTGCGTTCTCCGATTTTGAAAGGTATTCGCCGACAACTCTGCCGCTGATATCGTGAGGCGGTGTCATTGAGCCTAAGTCTGTTGTTCCGTGTGACCAAACAAGACAATGGCGGTAGCTTACACCGTTATAATACTTATATATTTCATTTCCGAAGGCTTCCTCGACAGCTTCGATAAGCTCCTTTGCTTCAGCGCTGGAAATATCTCCTGCCGAATAGTCTATCATTGTTTTGTCGTCATAGTTTTCTTCATCCGAAAGCGTAACAATATTACAGCGCAATGTCACGTCGTCGTCCTTGAGCTTAACGCCTATGCTGACAGCTTCAAGCGGTGAACGTCCCGTGTAGCACTTTTTTGGGTCATAGCCTAAAACGCTGAGATTCGCCACGTCGCTGCCGGGCTTCAAGCCTTCAGCGACCGTTCTGACAAGACCGACCTCCGCCTTTTGAGCCAATGCGTCGAAATTCGGCTTGTTCGCAACCATCATCGGCGTTTTTCCGTCGAGTGCGGGAACGGGATAATCTGCCATTCCGTCATATAAGACTACTACGTATTTCATGCTGTTTTCCATAATGATACTTCCCTTCGCACAATATACTGACGTATATTAAAATCAGATATATTTTATTACATATCCTCTCTTTTGTCAATCGGAGAATACACATTTATTGTCCGTACACGCTAAGTGTGTACCGCATAAAAAGACTTGGTTGACTTTGGAAGCTTTCAAGGCGATTAAAACTCTCCTTAAGGTCAATAATCATTTCAACAGCTTTTGGGGGAATGAAAGTGAAATTCAACAAGGTCGAGATCTGCGGTATAAACACATCAAAGCTGACCGTGCTGTCGGAAAGCGAAAAAATGCAGCTGCTTGAGCTGGCTCACGGCGGCGACAAAGAAGCAAGAGAACAGCTGATAAGCGGAAATTTGAAATTGGTACTCAGCGTAATACAGCGGTTTTCAAGCCGAAACGAGAACCCCGACGATCTCTTTCAAGTCGGTTGCATAGGTCTGATAAAAGCAATAGATAACTTCGATGTGTCTCAAAACGTGCGGTTTTCGACGTATGCCGTTCCGATGATAATAGGAGAGATCAGACGTTTTCTCAGAGACAACAATCCTGTCAGAGTCAGCCGTTCGCTAAGAGACACCGCATACCACGCAATGCAGGTCAAGGAACAGCTGACGAACAAAACGCAACGTGAGCCGACGGTCGAGGAGATAGCGAAAGAGCTTAACATGAAAAAGGAAACCGTTGTCATGGCGCTTGAAGCGGTGGTCGATCCCGTCTCATTATATGAGCCTGTATACTCCGACGGCGGCGACACCATCTATGTCATGGATCAGATAGGCGACAGCAACAGCGACGAAAACTGGATAGACGAAATCCTGATGAAGCAAGCCATAGAAGATCTGTCCGACAGAGAAAAGTTTATTTTAAATCTCAGATTCATGCAAGGCAAAACGCAAATGGAGGTAGCTAAGGAAATCGGCATTTCACAAGCGCAGGTGTCAAGGCTTGAAAAGGGAGCTATTGGAAAGATCAAGGCGCATTAGGCGGAGGGGCATTGAGCGAGCGAAGCGAGCGTAAAGGCGGTCGGGCGTGTACCCCGAAGCGCTCGCCGCAGGCGAAGTGCGAAGTGGGTGCCGTACGGCCGCCCCGTTGCAGGGGGTCGGATAAGCCGGCGGCGCGGTAGCGAAGCGAGTGCCGCCGGCGTCGCCATTGCGGGCTTTTGCCCCGATGGCGACGCCCGTTTTCAAAGGCTGATAAAAACAAAAAAATTTTTTCCAAAATTTTCATTCTCTAATCTTATTTTAATTTTTCTCGGTTATACTGCAATCACTGAAACACTTCAGAAAAAAATGATTGAGAGGTAAAAACTATGAAAGCAATGAAGAAAATCTTATCAGTGATCCTTGTATGTGTGATGTGTCTTGGAATCGGTGCTACAGCGGCATTCGGTGCAACCTACATCGGCAACGACAAAGCAATCGAAGCGGCACTGTCTCACGCAGGCACAACAGCCGATCAAGCGAAGTTCATCACCTGCCAGTTCGACTATGACAACGGTTTAGCAGTATATGACGTTGAATTCTACTTTGACAAGTTCGAATACAGCTACGAGATCAACGCTAAGACCGGCGAAGTTGTTAAGGTCGAAAAAGACTGGCTCGGCACTAATGTTCCCTCAGGCGAATACATCGGCGAAAAGGCTGCAAAAGATATTGCATTCGCAGACGCAGGCGTTAAGGAAGCTGACGCAAAGAGAGTTACGGTAAAGTTCGACTTTGACGACGGTATCGCCAAGTATGACGTTGAGTTCCACGCTGACGGATACGAATATGACTATGAGATCGAAGCTGTCAACGGCTCAATTCTCAAGGTTGACAGAGACAGAGAGTTCTCACTTTCAACATCCTTCTTCAGCGACTTGATCGCAAGACTTGTTGAGTTCCTCAGAAGTATTTTCGGCTGAGATCAATCTGAAATCAAAAGCTCTGCCATAAGGCGGAGCTTTTTGACAATGGCGCAAACAATTGATATAATGTGATATGTACGAAGAAGTGACTGCTTAGCCGAAGCTTTTATGTCGGTTTAGAAGTCATTCAAAAAGGGAGGAACGGAAAATGAGACTTTTGGTCGTTGAGGATGAAAGAGATCTCAACAAAATAATATCGAAAAAGCTGTTAGCTGACGGATATTCGGTTGACAGCTGTTTTGACGGCGAAGAAGCAACCGACTGCTTATCCGTAGCCGAATATGACGGAATAATACTCGACATAATGATGCCGAAAAAAGACGGACTGACGCTTTTAAAAGAGCTCAGAGATAAAAACGATACGACACCGGTGTTGCTTTTGACGGCGAAGGATGCAATAAGTGACCGAGTTAAAGGCTTAGACGGCGGTGCAAACGACTATCTTATAAAGCCGTTCTCTTTCGATGAGCTTTCGGCGAGAATAAGAGCGATGCTGAGGAAAAACACAAACTCCGCTTCAAACATATTCTCCGTTGCCGATCTGACAGTCGACACAGCTTCAAAGCGTGTCGCAAGAGCCGGAAAGAACATCGACCTTTCAGCCAAGGAATATGCGCTTCTCGAATATATGATAAGAAACAGCGGAGTTGTTCTGTCAAGAGAAAAAATCGAAAATCATATCTGGAATTTTGACTATGACGGCGGAACGAATGTCATTGACGTATACATCAGCTATCTCAGAAGAAAAATCGACACGGGCTTTGATAAAAAGCTCATTCACACCGTCAGAGGAAGCGGCTATGTGATAAGGGAGGACAAATGAAAACTCATTCTATCAAATTCAAACTTACGCTGTGGTTTTCATGTGCGGTAATAATAATATCCTGCTTTTCCATTGTGACTACCCTGCTTATCAGCCGCTCCGTTCTTCACCGAGAAATACGTGACGACCTTATCAGAACAGTTGAGGGCAACCTTGACGAGGTCGAATATTACAAGGAATATGACCGTTTGGTTTTCGATGATCCGTATGATATCTATATAAATTACGGTGACGGCTTTCTTGAGATAGACGATGATTTCGTCAGAAGCGTGAACGGAATCGCTTCCTCGCTTTATGACGATAACGGACTTTTATACGGCGACAGCTCTCAGTTCGCCGCAAAGGAGTCTCCAGATTTTGCGGATTATAAAGTCAGTTATATTAAATCGGAAAACGGCAGATACTATGTGTACGACAGAAAAATATCACTGAGCGGCTGCAACGACCTTTGGCTTCGAGGCACTGTTCCCGCCGAATCGTCGATTTCACAGGTCAGCTTCATGGTCAAAATAATCATGATTTTCATACCGTTTTTGATAATACTCGCTATCGTCGGCGGATATTTCATCGCCAAAAGAGCCCTCAGACCCGTTGACAAAATCAACGATGCCGCCGAAAGCATCAGCGAGGGCAACGACCTTTCAAGGCGAATAGACATAGGCGAGGGCAACAATGAGCTTAACTCTATCGCAAACTCATTTAATGCGATGCTCGAAAGACTCGAAAATTCCTTCAAAAAGGAACAACAGCTGACGTCGGATATTTCCCATGAGCTGAGAACTCCGATATCCGTCATATATTCTCAGTGTCAGCTCTCACTCGAAACGGATACAACACAGGAAGAATTCAAAGATTCAATAGCCCTAATAGAGAGACAGAGCAAAAAAATGTCCGGCATAATAAACGATATGCTCGCATTTTCAAGGCTCGAAAGAGGTGCTGAAAAGATCCGACTTGAAGATCTCGATCTGTCGCAATGCGTTTCGTCTGTATGCGAAGATATGTCGCTTATAGATGACAAAGGCATTGAGCTTAAATACGACATTGAGCCTGATATTCTCATAAACGGAAGCTTTGAGCTTATCACGAGAATGGCTGTCAATCTCATTTCCAACGCATACAGATACGGAAAACAGAACGGCGAGATCACGGTCACGCTTTTAAGCCGAGGTGAATACGCCGAGCTTTGCGTTAAAGATAACGGAATCGGCATATCGCAGGAAGATATAACTAAGATTTTCGACCGATTCTACAGAAGCGAAAAATCAAGAAGCTCCGGCGGCACGGGCTTAGGTCTGTCCTTCGTCAAGGAGATAGCCGAAATTCATTCAGCCGAAATTTCAGTTGACAGTGAGCTTGATGTCGGAAGCAGCTTTAAAATAATTTTCAAAAAAATTTGATTTCTAATGCTTCTTTAATTATTGAGTGATAAGCTTTAATCACGGTAAGGGAAAGCTTAAAAATCGGCATCACCGACAAGCTATCCCGATAATAATTAAAGACAGGAGATGTTATTATGAAAAAGATAATTTTAGGTATATGCTCAGTCGCCGCAGCAGGCGCACTCTTCACGGGAATCATTTCATCATCGGCAACGGTAGCCGAGAAAAATTCGGTAGGCTCAAGCAAAGCACTCGAAATAGCCTTGACCGATGCAGGCGTCAAGAAAGAGAACGCTTTCAAGATAAGCTCCGAATTTGACAAGGAAAACGGCAGATATATTTTCGATGTCGATTTCAGCTCCAACGGAAAAGAATATGACTACACGGTCGATGCAAAAAGCGGCGAGATATTAAGCCGTGATATTGAGACCGAGTCGGATTCAAACGTTCAAGTCGCTCCGAAGCCCGAAGCCGAAACAACGACCGTACCCACCGCCGAGCCGAGTGTGGAAACGACAGTTAAAAGCGATGAGTCCGCTTCAAGCTCGGAACAGACCTCCGCTCCAAGCTCACAGCAACAGCGTATCACCCTTGACGAAGCGAAAAAGGTTGCTCTCGGCGATGCAGGGGTAAGCTCATCAAATGCGAAGTTCACAAAGTCAAAACTTGACAGAGACGACGGCAGATATGAATACGAGATCGAATTCATCGCCGACAATAAAGAGTACGAATACACTGTTGACGCATACACGGGCAAGGTGCTCGAAAAGGACATTGAAGCTGTAAAGACAGTCTCGACCGTCACGACCTCCGCTCCGAGCTCACAGCCACAGCGTATTACCCTTGACGAAGCGAAAAAGGTCGCTCTCGGTGATGCAGGGGTAAGCTCATCAAATGCGAAGTTCACAAAGTCAAAACTTGACAGAGACGACGGCAGATATGAATACGAGATCGAATTCATCGCCGACAATAAAGAGTACGAATACACTGTTGACGCATACACGGGCAAGGTGCTCGAAAAGGACATTGAAGCTGTAAAGACAGTCTCGACCGTCACGACCTCCGCTCCGAGCTCACAGCCACAGCGTATTACCCTTGACGAAGCGAAAAAGGTCGCTCTCGGTGATGCAGGGGTAAGCTCATCAAATGCGAAGTTCACAAAGTCAAAGCTTGACAGAGACGACGGCAGATATGAATACGAGATCGAATTCATCGCCGACAATAAAGAGTACGAATACACTGTTGACGCATACACGGGCAAGGTGCTCGAAAAGGACATTGAAGCTGTAAAGACAGTCTCGACCGTCACGACCTCCGCTCCGAGCTCACAGCCACAGCGTATTACCCTTGACGAAGCGAAAAAGGTCGCTCTCGGTGATGCAGGGGTAAGCTCATCAAATGCGAAGTTCACAAAGTCAAAGCTTGACAGAGACGACGGCAGATATGAATACGAGATTGAATTCATCGCCGACAATAAAGAGTATGAATACACTGTTGATGCATACACCGGAAAGATACTCGACAAGGAAGCAGCAAGCCGTGTCAATCAATCGACCGATTCGCAGACCTCGGCACTCATCAGCATAGACAAGGCTCGCTCGATAGCGCTCGACCATGCAGGTCTCAAGGCAAGCGAAGTGGTATTCGAAAAGGTCAAGCTTGAAAAGGAACACGGCAGATATGAATACGAAGTCGAATTTTCCAAGGGCAACATTGAATATGAATACTCTATCAACGCAAAGACAGGAACAGTCATTGATTTCGACAAAGAATATGACGATTGATCTATAAAGAAAATTACAGCCGTTTCTCTTGAAGCGGCTGTATATTTATAAAAGCCGTGCAGAAGCTTTCCTGCACGGCTTGATCTTATTTCGGTTTTATTTCACGTTAAGCTCGATATCCGGTGTTCCCTCGCCCTCATCAAGCTCCTTTATCTCGCCGTTTTCATTTATGGCGTACATCTTGCGAAAACGCAGAACCGTTACTCCGTCTTCAAGGCTTACGACCTCAGAGATGCTGAATTTGTACCATTTGATACCGCTTTCGGTATAATCTTCGATAAATTTTAAGACGTATTCCTTGCCGTCGGTGCTGTCGGTTATGCCGAGCTTTTGAGATAATATCTCCTCAGCCGTCTGTTTGTCGGTCACGCTGACAGCCTTGACCGTGACTTCCTCATCGGATATCAAGGTGCTTGTTATTTCAAAGTCGGAATTTACAGAGATGCTGTATTTTCTGATTCGAGTCGCCTTTGAAATGTCTGTCTCGCCGCCCTTTAAATAGTAAAAATCAAGCTCTGTTTCGCCCTCGCCGACTGCCTCGAAAACAAAGGAAATGTCGCCCGTACCGGAATCTCTTTCTGCCTCGCCGACCGTGTCGACTACCCCCTGCTTCGTCATTTCAAGCTGCCACACGTCCTCGGTGCTTTCGCAGTTGAGCGATATGACGAGTCCGAGCGCCTCATTGTCCGAGCAGGCGCAGAGAAGCAACGCAAGTACCACTGCGCAAATCACTGCTTTTATTGTTCTTTTCATTATGTACGTCCTCCCTTGTGCTTACGGAATATTATTCCTCGAATTGAAAAACTCTGTGTTTTTAGGTTGCTTAAATCTGTGTGAAATATTCTTCCGAATTATGCGGAATTCGTCAAGTCATTGTTATATAAACTCCAATGCGACCGTCCACATGACTGCACAGCTTATGTAACAATGCTTTCAAAACGCCCCGAAGTTTGAACTCAGTCGGTGTTTTGTATTAGTATTATAGCACCCTCACCCGCCGATTACAAGAATTTAACCGTAAATTTAAAAATTCGACGTATATTTTTGAACTAAGCTGTTGAAAATTTATTCGCTATGCTATATAATTACAGTGAATAATAATATTAGTGGGTGTGTATTTATGGCGCAAATGAAATTCAAAACGGAGGCTAACGGCTATTCCGTCGAAGAAGTTGACAGATATATCGAAATGCTTCAAGCAGAATATAAAAATGCCGTTCAGTGGAGCAACGAAATCGAAAAACAGCTTGAAAACAGCGACTCGGTCACTGAGACATTCAGCGAAAACGAACGGCTTAAAAAGGAAAACGAGCGTCTTTTAAGCGACTGCAAGCTCTTGGCTTCTAAGCTCAAATCACTCAGCGAGCCGACCGAAAAAGAAGCGGACAAGACCGCCGCCTGCGATTCGGACACGGCAAAAATCGTCAACGGAATTATTTCCGCCGCAAACAAAAAGGCTCAGGACATTGTCAACGAGGCATACAAAACGCAGGACATGATTTTCGCAAACCGAATTTCAAGCGCTCAGCATGAGCTTGATGAGCTTGTCGAAAGAAAGAAAAAAGCCGAATCGGAGCTCAGTGAGCTTATGCGGCTTAAAAAGGAAATCATAGAAAAATTAAGCTTTGTCAGAGACTCTCTCGAAGCGTGAAGAATGAGAAAGGCAGAAGAATATGCAACTACACAGACCTAAAGCTCTTGACGAACTCAATGTTGATTTTTTCAGCGGAGACATCGGGCAGGACAAAGAAAAGGAAAGTGGCGAAAATCTGATCGAATCAACGGACAGGGCTGAATCCGAAATTCAGATTAACACTCAATCTGTACCGAATAAGACAGATTTTCAAGATATTTCCGAAGAACGCAAGATTCCTCAGCTTCCGAAAAAGGACTCGTCCGAGCCTTACAGCAAGTCGGAGATACTTGAATTTTTGGCTGAGGATTTCTCGAAATTAGACGAGGTTTTGGATAATGTTCCGTTCACGGAAACAAAAATAAAGGAAAGAGAAGAACATGAGGAGGTAACGGAGGTCATGGCGAAAGAAGCAACACCCGTCGATGAAAAAGCGGCTCTCGAAAGCTTCCCCGATTTGTCGGATTCAATAATCGACTTGGCGGCAAAGGGCGACAAGCAACGTGAGAAGGATGCGATAAAGAAAGCTAAAGAGGACGCCAAAAATTCCATCGAAAACGAAAAGCAGAAAATAAAAGAGCAGAAGAAGCTCGAAAAAACGGTGCAGCGACCGTTCGGAAAACGCAGAGCGGCGATATTGCTCACGGTGCTTTTCTTGATCATAGGAATACTCGCAAGCGCCGTTTGTGCAATGATCTATGCCGTAGACAAGTCCGACAACGGCTTGCTGAACATATCGGATATGTCACTCGCATACGTTGACGGAGACAGGATCGACAGCGCCGACCACTTCGGAAAATACATCTTGGTCAAGCAAGGCAGGATACAGGGCAACGACACGCTTCTGTTCATGTATGCCGGTAACACAATGACAGTAGCAGACGTTATCGGCTTCGGTGACGGACTGTATGCGGTCAACATGGGAACTACCGTTTACAGAGTCGCTCAAAGCGATATCATCGGCTGTGCAAAATTCAAGACACCGAGCATGGCGGTCATCAGAAACATAGTTGTCGGATATTCGTTTATCGTCTTTGCGGTATTGGCTATCTATATTATTCTCGTGGTTCTGCTGTCATCTATGAGGATAAAGAAGCTTAACAGCGTAATTAAATCGCTCAAGGAAAGTTATGAGCTTATTTAAACCCCGCCTGCGAAGCAGGCGGACGGCTCACGGGCGTGTACCCTGCGAAGCAGGGTGCCGAGCGTGGGCCGCAGGCAAGGCGGCGCGGTAGCGGAGCGAGTGCCGCCTTGCGGCGACGGGGAGGGGCTCGATGCCCCTCCCCGTCGCATGAAACCGAGAAAAACCGCAGGCTGAGATATGCCTGCGGTTTTTAATGTCCGAATAATCAAAACTTCAAATCAACATATATTCCGTAATGGTCGGAAAGATAGTCGCCGTCGATCTTGTCGTCAATAACATGAAAGACAAGCGGTGTTGTGTCGGCTGAAACAAAAACATAGTCAAGACGTCCCTTGATAACCGCACCACCGTAATTGTGATATGTTTCCTTGTCATCTGTTATCGGTGCAAGAAGTCGGCTGTCATTAAGCTTTTCCGTGGCGATAGAATACATGACGGAATTGTTGTCGTCATTGAAGTCACCCGTCAAAACAACGGGATATGTTCCGATGAACTCATCGGCCTTGTTAAGCAAAACCTTCATCTGATTTTCTCTTGCCTTTTCGCTTATGTGGTCAAGATGAGCGTTCATGTGAACGTATCTTGCGCCGGTCTCCTTGTTTTCGAGAATTACCCATGTGCATATTCTGATATTCTGCGAGCCCCAATCCTTTGAGCCAGGAACATCCGGTGTCTTTGAAAGCCAAAATGTTCCGGAATCTATGGCATTGTATTTGTCGCTTCTGTAAAATATCGGACTGAATTCGCCGAGAACTTTTCCGTCTGTTCTCGCAACTCCGACATAGTCATAGTCGGTCAAATGCTCTTGAAGATAGAGCATCCATTCAAGCGTTGCTTCTTGAAAGCCCATCGAGTCCGCCTTGATTTCTTCAAGCTGTGCAACCATTTTCGGCGCTCTGTAGGCGACAGCTGTCTTTCCGACACCGCCCATGCGAAGATTGAACTGAACGACTCTGACGTCGGCATCGGGTGAAACAGGCTCACTCGGATTCGGTGTGACCGCCGCTCCGCCGCCGATGAGCGAAGCAAGAAAAATGTTCAGTGCAAGAAAAATTTGTGTTAGTTTTGTGTAGAATGTTACAAGCATATTGTTCTCCTCCTAAAATCAATTCATTCTGTTTTTAAGTGCTTCCAATGTTATTTCGTATGCCCGAGTCTCATATTCGAGTGTGACGGGTTTTAACTCAAAACCGCATTTTTCTGTCAAAAGTGAGACAAAATATTCAAGCAAATGCGGATTCTTCACAAGACACGGTCCCGTTAAATGCGTACCATAGAAGCTTTTCTTTATGACGCCCTCGCTTTTGCTGTCCTTTGAGTTGCCTGCACCTAATTTGACGGTGAACATCGGCTTTTCACGGCTGACTGTTTCGCTTGCCTTGTTGATAAATCCGACACATTCCCTGTCGATAAATTCCGCCGAGCACACCTCATCGGTGAGCGTTCTCTGTTTGTCCGCCACCGCCGTGTCGATGTCCAGGATTCCGAGTCCGTCGATTTTCTTTCCGTCGGGTGTCGTTATGCTGTTGCCGAAAATTTCAAATGAATTTCCCGTCGCCAAGATAACTGTTCCCTTTTCGTACGCCGAAACGATATCTGACTTGTTGCTTTTGATATCGTCGAGCGCTTTGAGCTGTTTTTCCTCTGTGCCCGAGCCGAGATAAATGAAATCGTATGCGGCAAAGTCGACCTCATCATAAAGTGAGAGCTTATCAACCGTGACCTCCACGCCTTGATCTTTAAGGTATCTCTCAAGAGCGGATACATTGCCGTATTCGCCGTAAAGGTTAAGCAAATCATGATATAAATGTAATACTTTTACTCCCATGTCTGTCCCCCTCCTCACTTCACAATGTCAACAATGGACAGGAACTTGTCCTTGTCCGAGAAACACGTAACCGTATAAAGTCTCTTGTGTCCGGCTTTTTTGACCGTTTCGACAGCTTCGCTTAGATTTTCTATAACGCTTATGCGGCTTTGGTCGATGTCGGTGTATGCGAATCTCACCGCAAGGTCGTTCGCATATTTTCCGCAAAGATATATATGCTCGGTATTCTCTTTTCCGAGTACGCCGAAGTTGATATCCCACAGCCAGCTTGTTTCGCTCGTGAAATACTTTCGGCTTACAGCATCGACTATGACGATAACTCCGTGATTCTCTTTTTGGTCAGTGACGTAGCGTATCGACTGATCGTATGAGACTGAGTTTTCATGCTTTGATGTCAATAAAGTGCCGTAGCTTTCGCCGAGCTTATAATTGACGACACGTCCGTTTGTCAAGATGTAGTCGCTTATACTTGCGGCGATATGCTTGCGGTCGATACCGACTAAATCGCATACCGCAAAGCAGGCAAGCATATTGTAAGCGTTATAAATGCTCTTTAACGCAAGCGTTATTTTATTGTCTCCGTTGACGGTGATGACTCCGGTTTCAAGGTCGGCTTCCGTTATTGTGTATGCGGTCGGGTTTCGCTTAAAACCGCAGTGTGTACAGTGATATGAGCCTATGTGATTGTAATGATAGAAGTCATATTCGAGCTTGGAATAGCAAACCGGACAGTATTTAAAGTCGTCATAAACGCCTGTATTTTTGTCCGCCGAGAAGCTTTGTTTATCCATTCCGAACCACACAACGTCCTTGTGATCCTTGCCGAAAAGTGAAACAATCGGGTCGTCGCTGTTTAATATGAGACAGCTTTCGTCTCCGATGCTCTCTTTAATTGCGTTCCAGACCCACTGAGGATGTCCGTTTCTTGTCAGCTGATCTCTGTAAAGATTCGTAATGACAAAGTGTGTCGGCTTGAAATATTTAAATGTATACTTTGCGTATCTTTCATCGGACTCTATGAGCAAAATATCGCTTTTCATCTTGCCCGAAAAAGTGCTGTTGCAAAGTATCAGCGAGGTAACACCCTCGATCTGATTTGAGCCTTCCTTGTTATATGCCACATTCTTGCCCGCCGTTTTAAGCACCTGCGATATCATTTCGACAGTCGAGGTCTTTCCGTTACTTCCCGTGACGGCAATTACAGTCTCGGGCAACTTAACATACTTTAAAACATCGGGATAAATTTTAAGTGCGAATTTTCCGGGGAGACTACTCCCCTTTCCGACAAGCTTTCCGATAAATCTCAGAAGCTTACAGACAAAAACCGCTAAAAACATTCTCATTTTATTCTACCTCCTTTAATACTTTAAAAGTATATCTCATAATTTATTCAAAAGCAACACTTTAATGCGCTTCAAACCAAGTTTTTCCCTCACCGACATCGGCGACAAGCTCAACGGACATCTTCAGCGCTTCGCACATTTCTTCGTGGAGTATCTGCGCAGCTTTCGTCTTTTCGTCCTCGGTCGCCTCAACGATCAGTTCATCGTGTACCTGCATAATAAGCCTTGATTTCATCTTTTCGTCTTTGAGCCTGTTATAAACTCTGACCATTGCTATCTTGATAATATCCGCCGCCGTGCCTTGAATGGGCATATTTCTTGCCACTCTTTCGCCGAAAGCTTGAAGCATTTTGTTTGAAGCCGTAAGCTCGGGCAGATATCTTCTTCTCGAAAACAGAGTGCTGACAAAGCCGTCTTCTCTCGCTTTTGCGACAACGTTTTTCATGTATTCGTCAACTCCGCTGAAGTTCTTGAGATAGCCCTTTATATATGCGTCTGCTTCTTTTCTCGTGACACCGATATCCTTTGCAAGCGAGAACGCTCCGATACCGTAAACTATTCCGAAGTTTACGGCTTTCGCTCTCGTTCTCATCAATGGCGTAACCATCTGAGGAGGCATATTGAACACCTGAGAAGCGGTTATCGTGTGTATATCCTCACCGGAATTGAAAGCGTCGATCATATTTTTGTCATTCGCAACATGAGCTAAAACTCTCAGCTCTATCTGAGAATAGTCGGCATCAAGCAATACACTGCCGCTTTTTGCGACGAAAAACTTTCTCATCTCTCTGCCAAGCTCGGATCTTACGGGTATATTTTGCAAATTCGGGTCTTGAGATGAAATTCTGCCCGTTCTTGTTTCAGTCTGATTTAAAGTCGAACGTATTCTTCCGTCATCGCATATCACCTTTAAAAGTCCGTCACAATACGTGCTCTTAAGCTTAGCGAGCATTCTGTATTCGAGAACATCGGCAACAACGGGATAATCCTCCGCAAGCTCCTCCAAAACATCGGCGCTTGTGGAATATCCGCTTTTCGTCTTTTTCTTACACGGTAAGCCGAGTGTTTCAAAGAGGGCAGTTCCGAGCTGCTTCGGTGAATTGAGGTTAAATTCAAATCCCGTCTGGCTGAATATCCTGTCAACTACGCTTTCTATTTTAATGTCAAGCTCTTTTGAAAATTCTTTGATACCGTCACCGTCAACCAAAAAGCCCTCATATTCCATTGACGCCAAGACCTCGGCTAACGGCAGCTCTATGCCGTACATCAGCTCATGCTGACCGTTTTCCTCTATCAAGTCCGAAAGCGTATCGCAAAGTCTTATCAGCCTCTCGCAGTTTTCTGCGTTTTCCGTAAGCTTCTCTGAACATTCGATATCGTTTTTCGCAACGGAATATTCTTGTGAAAGTCTGTCTATGCCGTAATCATTGGCTGACGGGTTGAGAATATATCCGGCTAAAGACGTGTCGAAGGACACATTGTTTAAGGATATTTCATTCTCAAAGCAATACTTATATATCTTCTTGACATCGGTTGTATATTTCTCGGTATCGCCCGAGAAAAACTGCTCCGTGAAGCTTGTAAAATCGAGGCAGTCACTTCCAACAAATTTAAGCTTGTCACCCATATTGAAAATGAAACCGTTAAGCTTTGTCTCGTTAAACAGACAGATGAAATATGCCTTCTTCATGTTGTGAAGTTCGCCTGCAAACTTCGGAAGATCTCGTTCCTCAACAAGTGTAATTTTTTCTTTTTCTGTCTCAGCTTGGACACTTACAGCGACTTTTTCATTTGAAAGTCCGAGTTTTTCTATCATTCCGAACATTTCAAGTCCGACAAGCATATTGATCGAATTGAACGCATCCGGCTCTTTGATCATATAGCTGTCAAGGTTACAATCTATCGGCGCTTCAAGACATATCGTTCCGAGAGTTCGGCTGAGATATGCGCTGTCCTTGCCGGCTTCAAGCTTATCGTGAACGCCTTTTTTAATGTCAAGCTCATCTAAATGCTCATATATATAGTCGATATTTCCGAAGCGCTTTATGAGGTCGCCTGCCGTTTTCTGTCCGACACCTGCGACACCGGGGATATTATCCGAGCTGTCGCCCATCAGCGCCTTTATTTCAATCATCTGTTTAGGCTCGACCCCGTATTCCTCCATAAGCTTCTCTTTATCATAGTGAACGGTCACTGCCTTGCCCATCTTTGTGGAAGCCAACAGCACTGTCGTGTTGTCACTGACAAGCTGTAAGCTGTCTCTGTCACCCGTCGCAATGAAGCATTTTCCGTCGCCTGTGACATGAGATGAGAGTGTACCCAAAATGTCGTCGGCTTCATATCCCGCTTTTTCAACGACCGCATAGCCGAGATAGCCGAGAAGCTCTTTAAGCACGGGCATCTGACTTGCAAGTTCTGGTGGCATTCCGTGTCTGCCTGCCTTGTATCCGTCATACATTTTGTGTCTGAAGGTCGGCTCTCTCAGGTCAAAGGCGATCGCCGCCCTATCGGGAGAACATTCCTCTCTGAGTTTTATTAAAATACTTAAAAAGCCATAGATACCGTTTGTAAATTTTCCGTCCTTCGTCGTCAAAAGCTTGATTCCGTAAAACGCTCTGTTGACGATGCTGTTGCCGTCAATCACTAAAAGTCGCATCTGTTTTCACCTCAATGTTTATATGTACACAATAGTCTCTGCTTAGTATAACATATTTTTCAATGTTTGTGTACGGTTTGAGAAAGTTTATCAAACAAAACACATATCTATTATTTTAAGCTGACGGGAATCGAACACGATACGCCTAAAACGACCGGAGTTTCGAGGGATTTGCGGTGCAAAGACAGGAAGCAAGGCTGACACTTTGGGTGCAGTAGCGAGCGAAGCGAGCGTAACGGCGTTCGGGCGTGTACCCCACAGCGCTCGCCGCAGGCGAGGTGCGAAGGGGTGCCGTACGAACGCCCCGCTGATTTCGCTTGGATTTTACAAGAAACTCTGAAGGCTGAAGAAAGCTCGATTACAAAAGTACGTTGAGCTGACTTTTCAAAATAAGGCTGTCGCATTGCGAGGATTTCCGACACAGCATTGGCGAAAATATACCTTGAAAAACCGTATCGGTTCGATTCTCGTCAGCTTAAAGTCTTGAATTTGTCTATTGAAAAGCAGGAATGTAAATGATATAATTATAAAGATATAAACAACTCGGCTCTGTATGCACAAATTCAAATTAACTTCAAAACAGAGCTGTAAACTTAATTTCGGAGCATAAAATGAAAATAGGTAACACACAGTTGGATCCGAGAGCGGCAATTCTCGCACCCATGGCAGGAGTTGCGGATATGGCATTCAGAGAGCTTTGCGTAAGCTACGGAGCGGCATATGTCATCGGTGAAATGGTCAGCAGCAAGGGCATCACGATGTCGGACAGAAAGAGCCGCCGGCTTCTCGCTTTAAGCGAAAAGGAGCGACCTGCGGCAGTTCAAATATTCGGCGACGATCCGGAGATAATGGCTCGTTCGGCGGTGGAATGTCTGATATATAATCCGCAGGCTATAGATATAAACATGGGCTGTCCTGCGCCTAAGATAGCAGGTAACGGCGGCGGCTCGGCTTTGATGAAAGATCCCGAAAAAGCCGAGGCTATCATAAAAGCCGTTGTCAAGGCGGTCGATATTCCCGTCACGGTCAAGATACGTGCCGGTTGGGACAGTGAACATCTGAACGCTGTCGAAATAGCCAAACGTGCCGAGCAGGCAGGGGCGGCGGCGATAACCGTTCACGGCAGGACAAAACAGCAGATGTACGCACCGCCTGTCAATCGGGATATAATTGCCGAGGTCAAGAAAAACGTCAGCGTACCCGTCATAGGAAACGGCGATATTATCGACGGCGAAAGTGCGGCGCAGATGCTTGAAGAAACGGGCTGTGACATGGTCATGGTCGGCAGAGGCGCACTCGGCAGACCGTGGGTATTTTCGCAGATAAGCGCATTTTTGAAGCATGAAGCCATACTCCCCGAGCCGCCCGTCAGCGAGCGTATGCGTGTCATGGTCAAGCATATTGAGACCATCTGCGACTACAAGGGCGAGAGGGTCGGCATCAGAGAATCGAGAAAACACGCCGCTTGGTATATGAAAGGCATAAAGGGCGCTGCCGCTTTCAGACGTGACGCAGGCACACTCGAAAACCTCGACCAAGTGCGTGAGCTTGCATACAGAGTATGTGTCGAAAACGCAGAATAAGTTCAATATATTTCAAAATAATAACATAGAGGTGACTTAAATGAATGAAAGTGTGAAAAAGCTTGTTTCGTACGCTTTGGCTCATTCTTTAATCGAGGAAAGCGATCGAGTTTACATCACTAACAGAATTTTAGAAACAATAGGCGCTGACAGCTACGATGAGCCGTCGGAGGAATACGGCGAGATAAACCTTAGCGAAGTTTTGACGAAGCTGACGGATTACGCTCTTAAAAGCGGTGCGCTCAGTGACGACGACCCGACACACAGAGACTTATTCGACACAAAGCTTATGGCGGTCTTAGTTCAAAGACCGAGCGAAGTTATCAAAAAATTCAACACTCTTTATGAAGCTTCTCCGAAAGAAGCAACCGATTTCTATTATGAATTCAGTCAGGATACGAATTATATAAGACGTGACAGAATCAAGCGTGACGTCAAATGGGTCACTTCAACCGAATACGGCGACCTCGATATCACGATAAATCTTTCAAAGCCGGAGAAAGATCCTAAAGCGATTGCCGCCGCAAAGCTCATGCCGCAGTCGGGTTATCCCAAGTGTCAGCTCTGCTATGAAAATGAAGGCTACGCCGGAAGAATAAATCATCCCGCAAGACAGAATCACCGCATAATTCCCATCACGATAGACGGCGGCAAATGGGGCTTCCAATACTCACCCTATGTTTATTATAACGAGCATTGCATCGTATTTAATTCAAAGCACGTGCCGATGAAAATAGACGAGAGCGCTTTCGGAAAGCTTTTTGATTTTGTCAAGCTCTTTCCGCATTACTTTATCGGCTCAAATGCCGATTTACCTATAGTCGGCGGATCAATTTTGGCTCATGAGCATTTTCAAGGCGGTCACTACGAATTCGCCATGGCGAAAGCACCTGTTGAAAAGGAATACACTATTGACGGATTTGAAGATGTAAGCTGCGGTCGGGTACGTTGGCCGATGTCTGTAATACGTTTAAGCGGTACAGAATCGGAAAGACTTGTCGCTCTGGGCGGAAAGATACTTGACGCATGGAGAAAATATAACGACGAAAGCTGCTTTATATTCTCACAGACAAACGGTGAGCCGCACAACACAGTGACTCCCATCGCAAGATACTCAGACGGCAGGTTTGAGCTTGACCTCGTTTTGAGAAACAACATCACGACCGACGAGCATCCTCTCGGCGTTTTCCATCCGCACTCAGAGCTTCACAATATCAAGAAAGAAAACATCGGTCTTATCGAAGTTATGGGTCTTGCCGTTCTCCCGTCAAGACTTAAAAGCGAAATGGCGCTTCTCAAGGAAGCTATACTTGCAGATAAAGATTTCAAGGACGACGACGCTATCGGAAAGCATTACAGCTGGTATAATGAATTCAAGGACAGCTACAGCTTCACCGAGGAGAACACGGAGGAAATTCTTCATAACGAGATCGGAAAAACTTTCGCCAAGGTCCTTGAACACGCAGGTGTTTTCAAGAGAGACGAAAACGGCATGGCAGGCTTTGACAGATTCGTTGAAGCTGTCAAATAAGGAATACTTTCAAATAGAACAATCGCCTCTAAGCACTTTAATGCTTAGAGGCGGTTTTGACTGAGGAGAAGGGGTTATACCTCAGACAAAATCAAAACGTAATTTCAGTTTGATTTTCCACATTGAACAGACAGTTGAAAAGCTCTGTTTTCTCAACTGCGGCAATATACTCAAGCTCGGTGCGGCCATATTTCTTTTCCGATAACTCGATAAGCTCTTTCAGCTTATAAAGCACAGCTGCGCCGTGTTCGCATATGCCGACATTGAAGCAATCGCAAAATACGTCGCCGATATAGCCGCTTTCGTATACAAATTCTATTTCATGATACACGCCGCCGTCTTCGACTATTGCGTGTCCCTTTGAGTTTTCAACGCTGAGATACAGGACTTTATTGTCGTTAAAGATATGCTTTCCCGACTGAAGAACGTAAGGCGGTATTTTTTCATTTTCGAGATTACTCAGCAAAATGGGGTCGCCCTCAAAATTCTCGTCGTATTCCTCCTCGGTGACAGGCGGCTTATACCACGTTCTCAGTTTTTCAAACGGTATAACATTCCTGTCGTACGCAACGAAATAGCTTTCTATCTGACAGAGCTTTCCGTGGATATCCGTATCCGACTTGGATATGACCTTTTTGTAGTCGGAGAGCTTTATCTTGTAGCTGTATGACACCTCAACGACGATGCCCTTCAAGCCCTCAAGCTTCCCCTCAACAAACACAGTGTCGCCTTTTTTTAGGTCGAACATATCGTTATAATATGAGCAAGCAAAATTCCTTTCCTCAAAGTATACTCTGACAACCGATTTTCTCGCCTCTTCTTTGCGAGGCTCAGCCGCCGTGTCGTATGCGTTAACGACTGCGACTTCTTCACTTTTATCCGAAAATCCTATTTTAAGCTTCATTTATATTTCCTCCGTCCCTTTATTTGACAGTGATATAATATCAAAAGCTGTGTCCGAAAAAACGGACTTTACATTTCAAAACGCAAAAAAATACGCACGGCGATAAACCGTGCGTATCGTTATAATAGCTTAGATTTTATTCGTTTTCCAAAGCCTCTCTCTTTGCGATAACTTCATTGTGTACTCTTTCTCTTTCTTCACCGTGAAGCTTATAGGTGATGAACGGAAGTCCCGCAAGGAGCATCATTATGCCGTGAACGACAGTGTAGAAGAACAGAAGAAGGATCTTCGTTTTCATCTCCTGCTGTGTTCCGTCAAGGAGACCCTGCTGATAACCTATGATAGATGTCCAGCCCTTTTCTGCGTTGTCATAGAGAACGTAGGGTACAACACCTTCGGCGATAAGTCCCGAAAGAAGTGAGCCTATGCTGATAACAAACGGGAGAGTTGCGTCAAGTCTCTTGCCTGTCGTAAGCTCAAGGTCGTCGAGTATATCAGCCTGGAACATATGAGGCAGAAGATTCGATGCGCCATACTGTAAGCCTGTGAGGAAAAGACAAACGATGAATACGATATTCAAGGCGACGGGCTGACCCTTTGTGATATAGAGATAGCCGACACCGAAAGCGACCAAGTTTATAAATACGGAATAAACTCCCGACGCTATATAGATGACCCTTGAGGTGAACTTCTTAAGAAGCGCATTGACTACGAGCATACCGACCATTGTTCCGATTCCGATAGGCAGAGCGAAAAGGAGGGTCTTGCTTGATGAGCCAAGCATTGCCGCCGCTATGAACGGCTGCATATAAGAAGCGATCTTTCTGAAGTTCTTGAGGAACTCACTGAGCAAAACACGTCTTGCGTGACGGTTTTTCAAAACGAGGACTATGCCCTCAAGCGGATTCTTCTTTTCTTCATGATAGGTTATTCTTTCCTTGACCGTCGTCATGGCGAGGAGCATTGTCACTGTCGCCATAACGCCGCAGATTATCGCCGAAATGAAATAGTTGAGCGTGTTGTCCTCGTTTCCGTTGACCGCCTTTGTGATAGCGGCGATAACAAGAACGATAACGAGCGGAGCTGAGTTACCGACAGCGGACGATATTCCTCTGAAAGAAAGCAGCTGTTCTCTTTCACGGCTGTCGGGTGACATAACAACGGCGACCATGCTGACACAGTTTCCGAAGTTGAGACAGACGAGCTGGATAAGAGCCAAGGCGCAAAGCCAAGCCATAAGTACGGCGGGATTAGACTTAACGAAGCCGGGTGTCCAGAAAATAAGTATTGTTATCAAGCCGCAGGGAACTGCCGCAAGCAAGCCTATCGACTTGAACTTATTTCCGTTTTTGATCTTTTTGTTATCAAGTACCATTGCGCTTAAAAAGGCAACGATAAAGCTTGCGACACTGCAAAAAATGTTGAAGAATGAAAGCTGATCATTCGATATCTGCAAGCCGTCAACGAGGTATGCACGTCTGTATTCGTTGACCATACCTGTCATGTTTGAGTAAAAGAATATCGCCATTAAGTATAAAATATACTCTTTCATTTTGATATACTTTTGCGGTTTTACTGCTGTTTCCATAAAATACCTCCTGCCGAAATTTACACATAGATTTTTGCGGTACACACCGAGTGTCATGCGTAAATTCGCAATTTTTACACAGTATCGATCCTATCGGACAGATAATATACTAATAACTATATCATAAACTCATCAATTTTTCAATATAATTTTACTAAAATTTGACGTTAATAAATTATATTTTTTGAACATCATGACAAATTATTGACAAATTGTTAACTGTATTGTACAATAAGAACGAAAACATTTTTGCCGAATCAGCTTTTCGGCGCCTGGGGAGGAAATATATATGAACTTTTACGACGTGCTTTCCGACAAGAGAAAGAGCATTCCGACACCCGACAATATCGTTGACGAAAACGGCAACGCATATTTCGGAACATTCGACAGAGAGTTTCCGAAAATGGACTTTCTGAAGATAAACAGACCGTCGTCGCTTCCGAACGTATTTAACAGAGACAGGCTTACGCTGTGGGAGGCTATCGAGCTGAATCTCAAGGACATAACCGTGCTTGCCGCCGTGTGTAACATGGGCGTAGCGGCAACGGCGGTGACGATAGTATACGACAAAAAGGCTAAGAAGGTTACGAAATTTCAAGAGATGTATTCACCGAGAAAAGCAGTCATTTCGGATACCCTTTTAAACGGCGACACCACACGCTCACTCGGAAAAAAGGTCGTCTTGGAATGTGTCAATCACTTCGAGAATGGTCAGGCATTCGTGACGGGACACGCAACGAATCCGAAAAACGGCGACTTTGTCTGCTACAACGTTGAGCTAAACCGTGTCTCGCTTCCGAGTGTCGTATCCATTCCTTTCGGAGAAAACCGTCCGCTTTATTCACAAAAAGATCTTTTCCGACTTTCAGGTTGGGTCATCGTCAACGGCGTCAAATACGAGACCGACGACGAAAGCACGGCTATAATCGACGACCACCGTGGATATTACCCCTATGTCGCTCACTATGACTGGGTGACAACAATGGGCAAAATGGATATCAACGGCGAAAGAAAATACTTCGGCTTCAACTTGACGAGAAATCAGTCCGTATGTCAGACCGATTATAACGAAAATCTTATTTGGTTTGAGGGCAACACCACCCTGCTCACTCCCGTGCGTTTTGAGCACGTCGAATATAACAAGTGGCACATCAAGGATCTTTACGGCATGGTCGACATAACCTTCGACATCGGTGACAGATTCATCATGAGGCTTGCCGGCGGACTTATCGACATCAACTATCACATCACGTTCGGCGTGCTGTCCGGTTATGTCTGCGATCCCGACGGCAACAAATACATACTTGACGGCATGAGCGGAATCGGTGAGGATAAGAGCTTACGGTTCTGAGATTAAACCGAAAATGATATTTTCAGGTACGGGTCAGTTTGTTCTGATCCGTACTTTTTTCATCGCTTAGGAAGTCGGAGGAGATGCGGAGTTCGAGCAGCAGAAACTGTCGGCAATAATTCGATAATCAGCTTATAGCATTGAATTGTCCGTCACAATACATACGGTTTGATTAACTTTCTGTGAATTTTGTTGCTTTTTTGTTTATTAAATGTTATGATTTATTAAGAAATCTTAGTATTTTTTATTGGAGGAAAAATAATGTCAAAACATTTCAAAAAATTTCTAAGTGTATTTCTTGCTTTGGTAATGATGAGCATGACGGTTATGCCGGCTTTAGGCGCTGTCAATATGTTTGAAACCAAAAGTCAGATACCCATTATTACAATATCGGGCGACGGAAACACTATATACGACAAAAACGATCAGCCGCTAAGCAAACTTTCAAAAATATTCGCAAACAACGGCGGCGAAGGTAGTGAGCTTGGAACCGATGCAATCGTTGAAGCAACAGCTAATGTCCTCATGCCGTTCTTAATTGAAGGTATTCTCATGGATAATTGGGATCCGTATTATGAGAATCTTCAAAAAGAGATATCCGAGCTTTTCGGTGATATCATTCTTGATGACAACGGCGAAGCCACAAACGGCACTCACATAAGTCAGTGGCATCAAGACGAAAACACATACAAAATGAATAATGACTGCAAGGGTGAGAAAGGCTTCTATTCATATGACGACTATCAGTTCTGGTATGACTGGCGTCTTGATCCCATGGTGATCGCCGATGAATTCAACGAATATATAACGGCAGTCAAGAAAGCCACAAACAGTGACAAGGTTTCTATTCTTTGCCGCTGCTTAGGCACAAATGTAGTCTGCGCATATATCGAAAAATACGGCACTGACGATATCTACGGTGTCGGCTTTGACGGCTCTGTTTGCATGGGCGTTGACCCGTTCTCGGAAGCTTTCAGCGGCGAGCTTATGTTAGACGGCAATGCTCTTGAAAGAGTCTTGATAGATGCCAATGTTCTCGGATTGTTCGATGTTGATGATTTCATAATCGCAACAGTCGATCTTGCCGAAAAGTCGGGACTTATAGATGCGGTTGTCGGCGTTACAAAAGCCACAATATACGAAAAAGTGTATAAGGGCGTTATATCCGCATTGGCGCTTTCGAGCGTTTCTTATCCGGCTTATTGGGCTTGCGTTGACACGGAACACTTCGACAAGGCGGTAGAATGTGTTTTCGGTGAAGAAGGCAGCGAAAAGAGAACAAAGTATGCCGGACTTATCGAAAAGATAACAACATATAATGACAAGGTTAAGAAGAACATACCTCAGCTTCTCAAGTCGCTTCCCGAAAACGGTATCAAAGTCGGTGTTATTGCAAAATACGGCTTCCAGATGATACCCATTTGCGAATCGGCTGAGACTATCGCAGACTCATTCGTTTCAATAAAGAGTGCATCTTTCGGTGCAACAACGGGTACGATATATGAGACACTTTCAGATGAATATATCGACGCTCAGACAAAGAAAGGTCTCGGCAAATACATATCACCCGACAAGCAGATTGATGCTTCGACCTGCATTTTCCCCGACAACACTTGGTTTGTCAAGGGCATTAAACATTCCGAATGGACATATGCTGAAAACATGTTGCTTTCGACGATCATTTCAAGCGACAGACAGCTCACTGTTGACGATTTCAGCGAAACGCAATTCATGGTCAAGCATCCGACCGATTGGTGGGCAATGGCTCCGATGACAACGGAAAACTGCAACACTGAGGCGTGGACAGCCGATGCGAGTATTGATAAGCCGACAACCGAACACGGTAAGCTCAGCGCATTATTCGGCTCTATCCTCGATTGGTTAAATGCGTTCCTCGATTTCATAAGAAGCAAGTTATTCACAACCACAGACTGATAAACAACACAATTTAACTGTCCCACCTCACGTATAAACCGTGAGGTGGGATTTTTGTGATAAGTGCCAATATATAACTTTTTATATAAATCCGAATTTGCATTAGCGCTATTGCGATTTTCAGCTGAATTTCAGTTCCTGCGCCGCCTTATCGGCACTCCTCGCTCCTTCGTCACGACGAGTACACGCTAAGTCGCCGTCCGCCTGCTTCGCAGGCGGGGTTACAAAAAAGCCGCATCGGCACTTTAACCGACACGGCTTTTAAAGCTATTATACATTGAATCTAAACAATACAATGTCTCCGTCTCTCATGACATATTCCTTACCCTCGGAACGAACAAGTCCTTTTTCCTTTGCCGCTACCATTGAGCCGCAAGCGATAAGTTCATCGAATGATATGACCTCGGCTCTGATAAATCCACGCTCAAAATCGGAATGTATCTTGCCTGCCGCTTGAGGTGCTTTCGTACCTTTCTTTATTGTCCATGCTCTGACCTCGGGTTTACCGGCTGTCAGATATGACATCAAACCGAGCAAGTCATAGCTCTTTTGTATCAAGAGGTCAAGTCCGCCCTGCTCGATTCCGAGATCAGCTAAGAACATAGCTTTTTCTTCCTTGTCAAGTGACGATATCTCGGCTTCAAGCTCTGCGCATATCGGAAGCACCTGAGCCCCCTCTTTATCTGCGACCGTGCGTACGTTTTTATAATTTTCGTTGTTCTCAAGTCCGCCTGCGAAATCCTCCTCACTCATGTTGCAAGCGTATATAACGGGCTTGCTTGTCAAGAGTGCGGTCGTGTCTATGACTGCCTGCTCATCATCGTCACATTCGATCGAACGAGCGGGATTTCCGTCTTCAAGCCAAGCTTTCAAGCGTTTGAGGAAGTCGACCTCTTTGGCGAGGCTCTTGTCGCCTTTCATCGCTTTTGTTGAGCGGTCGATACGTCTTTCGACCATTTCTATATCCGAAAAGATCAGCTCAAGATTTATCGTTTCTATGTCTCTGAGTGCGTTTATGCTGCCGTCAACATGAATTATATCGTCGTTTTCAAAGCAGCGGACAACGTGAATTATCGCATCGACCTCACGGATATGAGAGAGGAACTTATTGCCGAGACCCTCGCCCTTTGATGCGCCCTTTACCAAGCCGGCGATATCGACAAATTCTATTGTCGCCGGTGTTATCTTATCCGGATTATACATCTCGGCAAGCTTATCAAGTCTCTTATCGGGAACGGCAACAACTCCGACATTCGGCTCGATCGTGCAAAAGGCGTAGTTCGCCGATTGCGCTCCTGCGTTTGTTATTGCGTTAAAAAGTGTGCTCTTGCCGACGTTCGGCAAGCCGACGATACCAAGTTTCATTTTATATTTTCCTTTCATTTGCGGTATACATTTGATTTTACAACTATACAGTATACCACACATTTTCGGTTTTGTCTTTAGTTTTAATATATTTTCCGTATAAATTTAAAGTCGGCTGAAGTCCGAGAGCTATACACCGTCAGCTTAAGCTGACGGGAATCGAACACGATACGCCCAAACCGCAATACAAGCTGTCGCTTCGGGTTGCGGTAGCGAGCGAAGCGAGCGTAACGGCGGCTGTTTGTGTACTCCGTAGCGCTCGCCGCAGGCGAAGGGCGGAGTGAGTGCCAAACAGCCGCCCCGCTGATTTCGCTTGGATTTCACGAAAAACTTTGAAGGCTAGAGAAAGTCCGATTTCAAAAGTGCGTTGAGCTGTCTTTTCAAAATGTGACTGTCGAGGATTTCCGACGCAGTATCGGCGGAAATGTTGCTTAAAAGTTGTGTTGGGGGTTGGTTGCGGTAGCGAGCGAAGCGAGCGTAACGGCGGTCGGGCGTGTACTCCCGAAGCGAAGCGAGTGGAATGCCGTACGAGCGCCCCGCTGATTCCGCTTGCGGTCAGATAGAATCTTGAAGGCTGATGAAAGCTGACCCCTCCGACACCTTATCGGCGAAAATGTGCCTTGAAAACCGTATCGGGTTCGATTCCCACCAGCTTAAGCATAGCAAACACATCCGAACCCGCCTAAAACGGCGTATTTTCGGTGCTTTGCGGATTAAATCCACTCGCAAGGCGTCAGCCTTGCTTCCTGTCTTTGCACCGCAAATTCCTCGAAACTCCGGTCGTTTTAGGTCGCAGAATTTGTTTCGGAAGAAATGATTGCAAATGCAAGGCAAAAGCGGAGCAAATCCTGACGGATTTGCGAGCATTTTAACGAAGCAGTTGCGGCATTTATCCGAAATAAATCGGTGTTCGGATGTGTTTGCTATGCTTAAAACATCTGTTGCAGGTGCAAGCACTCACAACAGATGTCTTTGATCGGTATTATTCTTCGGTGAATTCGGTTTAGCTGACGAAAATCGACCGCCATACCCAAAAACACCGCATATCATGTTTCGTCTTGAAATAAGTTTAAACCAGCTCAAGCTGTTCGCCTGCGTCCTCGGCACTTAAAAGTGCGCCTGCCGACGGAAGATTCTTTGTCTTATATCTATACGGCTTTGCAAATTCGCCCTCGACATAATCTCTCGCCGAAACGATTCTGTGACCCTTTTTAAGTGTCATGACCGATACGCCTATCGTGTCCTTTGTTGTCTTAGACGAGATCGCACCCGTGTTGAACAGCAGTAATCTTCCCGCCGACGACTTGACCACGATATCGCAGTCCACTTGAACGTACTTTATATCGGCAAGCGGAGCTTTAGCGGAATAAGCCTTTATAAGCTTCTTTCTGTTCGTCTTTGTCGCATAAGATGAAAGCTCGACCTTGGCGACCTTTCCGTTTTCAAAGAAGAACAGCATATAGCCCGAATAGTCGTCTGTGACGACCGTGTAGATCATTTTTTCATCTTGATCTGCGCCGAGCTTGCTTGCGACAAACTCACCTAAAACGCTCGTTTTCGTGTCTGCGAAATCGGCTACCTTTGCTTTGTATACTTGACATTTGTCCGTAAAGAAAAGCAGTTCCTTTGCGTTGGTCGTCTCTATCGTTTGGGTTATTCTGTCGCCCTCTTTAAGCTTGTGGTCACCGCTCATTCTGAGCGACAACGGCGTTATCTTTTTGAAGTAGCCCTCTTTGGTGAAGAAGACCGTGACAGGATAATCGGGGACTGTTTCTTCCTCGACTTCTTCCTCTATATCTGCCGCATAGCAAATTTCGCTTCGTCTTTCCTGTCCGTATTTCTCTATGACTTCTTTAAGCTCTTTGACGATTATCTTCTTTATCTTCGCCTTGCTTGAAAGTACGTCCTGCATCTCGGCTATTTGTGAAGTTAAGCTCTCGATATCGTTAAGACGCTTTAAGATGTACTCTCGGTTGAGGTGGCGAAGCTTTATCTCCGCAACATACTCGGCTTGTATTCTGTCAATACCGAAGCCTATCATAAGATTCGGTACTACTTCGCTTTCCTCGACTGTGTTTCTGACTATCTTGACCGCCTTGTCTATATCGAGGAGTATCTTTTCAAGGCCCTTTAAAAGATGCAATCTGTCGCTTGCTTTTTTAAGGTCAAACTGAACACGCCGATAAACGCAGTTGGCTCTGAAAACTATCCATTCGCTCAAAAGCTCTTTCACTCCGCATACCCTCGGCATACCATTGATAAGAACATTGAAGTTGCACGGGAATGAATCTTCAAGCGGTGTCATTTTATAAAGCCTCTGCATAAGCTTGTCGGGGTCAGCTCCCCTCTTGAGATCAATTGTTATCTTTAAGCCGGACTTGTCCGTTTCATCTCTGATGTCGGATATCTCTTTTACAGCGCCGCCCTTGACCTTTTCGATAATCTTATCTATTATCGCTTCGCAGGTCGTTGTCGGCGGTATTTCCGTTATGTCTATACAGTTATATTCCTTATCGTATTTATATCTCGCTCTGACCTTTATGCCGCCTCTGCCTGTTTTGTATACTTCTTCAATGGCGGCTCTGTCATAAAGTATTATTCCTCCGCCTATAAAGTCGGGAGCTATCAAGGTATCGGCTACTTCATGGTCGGGATTTTTGATTATCTCGATCGTTGTTTCGCATACCTCTTTTAAATTGAATGAGCATATGGAGCTTGCCATACCTACGGCGATACCCGTGTTGGCATTGACAAGCACCGACGGAAATGTTACGGGGAAAAGGGTCGGCTCGGTGGTCGTGCTGTCGTAGTTATCGACAAAATCGACCGTATCTCTGTCAATATCTCTGAAAAGCTCGGCGCATATCGGCGCAAGCTTTGCCTCGGTGTAACGTGAAGCGGCATACTGCATATCACGGGAATAGCCCTTACCGAAGTTACCCTTTGAGTCAACATACGGATGAAGCAAAACTTCATGGCCTTTTGAAAGTCTGACCATAGTTTCATATATCGCCGCATCGCCGTGTGGGTTGAGTCTCATCGTTTGTCCGACAATATTGGCTGACTTTGTTTTAGCGCCCGTGAGAAGTCCCATCTTATACATCGTGTAAAGGAGCTTTCTGTGAGACGGCTTGAAGCCGTCAATTTCCGGTATCGCTCGAGATAGGATAACACTCATCGCATACGGCATATAATTGATTTCAAGTGTCTCTGTTATCGGCTGTTCAACGACCTCACCTGCGCCTAAAATATGGGTGTTTTCAAGCAGCTCACGGTCGATTCCGTTATCGTTATTTTTCTTTGTTGTCTTTTTCTTAGCCAAATCGGTCTCCTCCTTTCTCAGCTGACGTCGGTCAGATCAATATATAAGTGTCCGTTTTGGGCTATGTGGTCTTTTCTTCCGGAGAGGTTATCGCCTAAGAGAAGGTCGAATTTTTCCGCTGTTTTTATCACGTCGTCGGGGTTGACCTTGATAAGACGTCTCGTGTCGGGATGCATTGTTGTCAGCGACATCATGTCGGCATCGTTTTCACCGAGACCCTTTGAGCGCTGAATGGTGTATTTCGCATTTCCGATTTCCTCAAGTGCCGCTGTTTTTTCTTTCTCTGTATACGCAAACCAGGTCTGACCCTTGGAGGTTATTTCGTATAACGGAGACTCGGCTATAAATACCTTGCCCTCATTTATGAGTGTCGGCGCAAGACGGTAAATCATCGTCAATATCAAAGTCCGTATCTGGAATCCGTCAACGTCGGCATCGGTACAAATGATTATCTTATTCCATCTGAGCGAATCAAGATTAAAGGTCGAGATATCTTTTTTAGCGCTCTTGGCCTTGACCTCGACACCGCAGCCGAGTACCTTAACGAGATCCATGATTATATCGCTTTTGAAAATTTTATCATAGTCGCATTTAAGACAGTTGAGTATCTTACCTCTGACGGGCATTATCGCTTGGAAATCGGAGTCCCTCGCCTGCTTACATGAACCGAGAGCCGAGTCGCCCTCCACTATGAAAAGCTCACGGCGGCTGACGTCCTTACTGCGACAGTCAACGAATTTCTGAACTCTGTTAGCCATGTCAATAGAGGCGGTGAGGTTTTTCTTTATGTTGAGTCTCGCCGTTTCCGCCTTAACTCTCGAACGCATATTGATAAGCACCTGATCGGCTATCTTATCGGCATCGAGCTTGTTTTCAATAAAATAGACCTCCAAATTATGACGGAGAAATTCTATCATCGCTTCCTTGATGAATTTATTTGTTATCGCCTTTTTCGTCTGATTCATATATGAAGTTTCGGTTGAAAATGACGATGACACAAGTACGAGGCAGTCGGCGACATCTTGGAATTTTATCTTCGAGTCGCTCTTTGTATACTTACCGGACTGTTTGATATAGGCATCTATCTGATAGACAAAGGCATTTTTCACGGCATCATCGGGTGAGCCGCCGAATTCGAGCCAGCTTGAGTTATGATAATATTCGATGAGCTGGACCTTATTTGAAAAAGCGAGGGCGAAATTCATTTTAACTCTGTAATCGGGCAGGTCTTCTCTGTCTCTGCCCATTCTTTCGCCTGACCATGAGCTGACTGTTGTCATTGCCGTATCGCCGACTATTTCCTTAACGTAATCGGTGATGCCGTCCTCATAGTAGTATTCGTATGTTTCAAAGCCGCCCTTTATTTGATTTTTTATCTCAAACTTGACACCTTTATTGACTATCGCCTGTCTTTTTACTGTCTCCTGATAATATTCAAGCGGAATATCTATTTCGGTGAAAACTTCAAGGTCGGGTTTCCATCTTATTCTTGTTCCCGTGTCGCCTCTCTTGCCGTAAGGCTCTTGCTTCAAGCCGCCTATGTTCCAGCCTTTTTCAAAGTGCAGACTATACTTATATCCGTCACGCTTGACCTCGGCGTCCATATATTCCGAAGCGAACTGTGTCGCACAAAGTCCCAAGCCGTTAAGTCCGAGCGAAAACTCATATGTTCCGCCGGAGTTCGTCTTGTACTTACCGCCTGCATACATTTGACAGAAAAGAAGCTCCCAGTTATATTTTTCTTCCTTTTGGTTATAATCGACGGGGATACCACGACCGAAGTCTTGAACCTCGATCGAGCCGTCAAGAAAGCGGGTCACGACAATCCTGTTTCCGTAGCCCTCTCTCGCTTCATCTATAGAGTTTGACAAAATCTCAAACACCGAGTGTTCGCAACCGTCAAGACCGTTTGAGCCGAAAATGACCGCCGGACGAAGTCGCACCTTATCCGGGCCTTTAAGGGCAACTATGTCGTCATTACTGTAGGTTTTCTTTTTCGCCATGATACTCTCCTTTTACCGTCACGTCGAGCGGAAATGAAGCTTTCGACTCGAACGCATAATTTTCCATATTATCATAGATTATACACTAAATGGGGACTAAAATCAAGGGGAAAAATACAAGATGTTGTGAGTATAAATTGCAACATAAAGATTCCACAAAGTTAAGCAACACCTAATCGTTGAATA
>CAYZOU010000017.1:0-44926 GCA_964480405.1 uncultured Faecalibacterium sp.
CCAAGAGAGAGGGCAAAGCGACAATTACCGCAACGAGAAACGGCGTAAGGCTTAGCTGTAGCGTCAAGGTGATAAAATAAAATCCGCAAAGCGTGTAAATATCAAGACAAAAATCAAAGCTCCTCTGCTTTAAGCAGGGGAGCTGTTTACTTAGTTTATTTGCCTTATGCGGTCACGAACAAAATGCTTGTCGCCAAGAGCACCTGACCTGCAAAGTATGTTGCGATGTTGAATATCTTGAGCGGTCTGTTCTTTTCCTTTCCGCCAAAGAGAAGCAAAGCAAGAGAGCCGTCCGAGAGGACAAATAATATTGCGCCTATGCCGATAGTGCAGATGGTTGCGATATCGTTGTCGAAGCCCTCAAGGAAGAATCTTCCGCAAAGCTGGAATGCCGTGACGAGCATCATTGATATTGTCAATGCGTAAAGCGCAACGGGAATCGCCGCAATGCCGAATTTCATCTTTGACTTAACAGCGTAAGCCGCAACGGCTGCGAAGATGAGAATTACAGCGACAACAGCTCTCCAATCAAATACACTTGCCTGCGGAAGCTGATGATTCAAAGCTTTTCCGAAAGCTATTATATAGAAAATGTGACCTACAAGGAAGCTGAGAAGTCCGATTCCGAAAACGATCTGCTTGTCGGTTATCAAGTGTAGGAACAAATCACCCAACGCACCGAAGATAAGTCCGATAAGCATATACTTGGCGTATACGGAAAAATTGTTCGCCCAGAACATACAGCAAACGCCGGTTATAACGAAAAGGCTTGCGCAGACCATTTTAAGTCTGAAAGATTTCCAACATTTCTGCGGCCATGAATACTTCAAAAACAGCGGAACAAACACAAATTCGAGTGCGACCGCAAGTGCATAAATAATTTTAACTGCCATATTATCCTCCTGAATTTAGGCTTTGAGCCTGTGATTTATCTTATTGTACCGTTGTGAACGGGATCTGCGAACGGGTTTGCGAGCGGAATGACCTTGCTTGCAAGCTCACCGACAGCCTGTGAAGCAATGATATGCTTGACGGATTCCTTGATATTGTCAAGCATCGTGCTTGACGGCGGAAGCGTTGACGGCTCCATAGTGGCCTTGTTGGCGTCTTTGAAGCGGAACACAAGTCTGCGCTCGGCTATCGTTTCAACGGGTCTTATCTGAACCTCCAAGACGTTCTCACTCGTCCATGCGGCTATTGCCGCCGTTGTGTAAGCTATGCCGCCGAGAACGATATTGTCATAGCGGTATTCTCCGTCCATGCCGACCGAGATAGTGTTTGTCTCGTCGCCCTCAGACCAAGTCAATATCATATCCTCGTCACGGAAGTTGAAGCGCACGTTGCTGATGTTGCCCGCCTTGTCCTTTTCCATAAAGACAGCCGCAAGCGGAAGAACACTGACAGGCATTCCGAGTACGGTCAAGACGTGTGCTTTGCCAAAGACAAGACGTCGGTTGTTAAGCGAATCTTCAAGGAAGCTTCTCGGTGCTTTCGGAAGCTTATCATAGGGCTTTATTGATATCTTCACTCCGTCTGAGTCTGCGTTGTCATCAATAAACGCCTTCGGGAAATGATTCCAAACAGCCGCTCTTGCCTGCGACTCGTCTATGTTGCCGCCGTTTATCGCCACAACAGCGTCGAGATCTTCAAATACGATGCCGAACTGAGAGAACATTCCGTCTGCACGGTATGAATTTTCATATCCGCCGTTTCTCCAGAAGCAATATCCGTAGCCGTTCATGCTGTCGATATCTCCGTCGCTCTTAGGCGAGTTGTCGGCTATTTTCTTAGTGCCGTCAACTGTCCACCACTCCGGAATGACCTGTTTGCCGTTGTATACACCGTGTTGCAAATAGCAAAGCGCAAATTTAGCCAAGTCCTCGGTTTTAAGGAACAAGCCCCAACCGCCGGCTTCGATGCCTCTCGGACAGGTCTCCCAATAGGGAACGTCCATTCCAAGCGGCTCATAAAGTCTCTCGGTGAGAAATTCCGTAACGCTCATACCTGTAAGGCGGTGTATCATAGCGCAAAGCACATACATATTTTCACTTATGTATAAAAATTCCGTGCCCGGCTCAAAAGCCCACGGCGAATTGACAAAATCTTGAAGCCATGTGTCCTTCGTTCTGTCACACATGGGGCTTACGGATTTTCCGCCCTGCATAGTCAAAAGATGAAATACGTTCAATTTGTCGAGGTATTCGTCGAATTTTGTCGGTCTGAGCTCGGGGAATACGTCAAGGAACTTTGTTTCAAGACTCATATATCCCTCGTCAATCGCAAAGCCGATAGCCGTTGAGGTGAAGCTCTTGCTTACCGAATACATCATATGAGGAATGTTCGGACTGTAGGGCTCTCTGAATGCTTCGCAAGCGACCTTGCCATGTCTTACGACCATAATGCTGTGAAGCTCTATTCCGTCATTGAGACACTCGTCAATGAATGACTGTACCTCACGGGAATCAACGCCGACTTCCTCGGCTGTTTCAGCTCTCGGAATAGCGAGACTGTTTTCTTTTGTTGAAGCTTTCATATTTTTCCTCCTATATATAATATTAAGACTTTTCGGTCTTTTTCTTCTTTTGCATATTATATGTGTAAACCTGACCTGCAACTATAGCCGCAGTGACAAGAACAACAGCAAGCACCTTTCCGAATGTGATCTTTAACACGCCTTTTCTCGAATGTGTTTCGTTGCTGACCGAAAGATCGTTTAGGGCGAGTGTGAGATTATATTTAGCCTTCGCCAAGGTCTCATGAGATGAAAGAGTCTTGAGCGCTTGAGATGCGTTTTCTCTCGCCTGTGAGATCTCTTTAAGGCTCTTTTCGGAGCAGTTTTCCGTGTTGAGCTTTTCGGTTTTTGCCGTCAGTGATATAAGCTCTGATCTGAGCGCTGATGTTCTGCTTATATAATTGACAAGTCCTTTGATGTCGTTCGTTTCTATCATGCTGTAGCCACGGTCGATAAGATCGTTCCAAGTGTTTTCGGTGTCACTTCTTTGACCGCACATATCCGGATCGTACGTCGCAGCCATTGCTCTTGAAAAGTAGTTATTCTTACCGAAAGCGGAGAGCATGGACTGATTATAGATAACGCCGAAAGGATTCTTCGTTGAAAGCTGAACGGCGCAGCAACCCGATTTGCTCAACGACTTAACATAGCTTCTTGCGTTGAAGATGATGTTTCCGTGATATTTTCCGATAATGCGAAGCTTGCCGCCTGTGAGCTCGTTAAACTCCTTTATGTCTCCCTTTGAAGCATCTGTTCTAAGCACAGAGTAAGACAGAGCATCGTTATCGACAAGATAGGAATAAAGCTCATTACGCCATTCCCAGCCGTCATCAATAATTATCGTTTTGTCGAATCTCTTTGCGGCGTCTATAGCGTCGAAAAGCTCGCCGAGTCTGTTATCCGTCAATGCACCGAGGGAGTCGGTGACACGCATGGATAACACCTGTTCAAGTGGAAGTCTGCTTATAAGCTGACCCTTATACGGCGCATAGAGCATACCTAAATCATCGTCTTTACACATGACGAATTTTCCGTCAGCCGTTCTCTTTACGCTGACGGAAACGCAGTCGGCTCCGACCTCAAAGGCGCTCTCGACTGCCTCCTTAGAATACATCGGGTGCTCACCCCAATTACCGCCGTGAGCGACACTGATGACAGTTCCGGTTTCGTTATACGGTTTGATTTCCGCCGCCGAAACGCAAATCAGAGAGCTTAACATTATAAGTGCTGTTAATGTGGCTGTTAAAATTCTTGTAATTACTTTCATTTCTACCTCTTAATTCATAGTAAATCTATCGAAATTATATCACCATTGCATAAATTATGCAATATTTTGAGCTAAAAATATGCGGCACATTCCTTTCGGAATATACCGCACTGACGGACGAAAACGGCGTTTTCTCAAGAACACGCTTTCCCGTACTTAAAAATTGCTTCCGTTCCAGCCCCAATTTTCGACTTCCTCATATTTAACATAGATGTTTGAGGGCGAAATTCCAAGCTCCGATGAGATTATCTCTGTCACCTCGGCTGTCATTTTGTCGTATGCCGACCTGCCTGCTTTGCCCAAAAGGCTGACTTCAACCATGGCAAGCTTCTCGTCGTTCTTTCCTTTGAACCAAAGACGGCAGTTATCCTTAAAGTCGAGCATGAGCCAACTTTCGGTTTTTCCGAGATTAGCCAGCGCTTTTCCGAGCTTCGCCTTTAAGACTTCCTCTGTTTCCTTTGTGATCTGTGTGTTTGTTTTTGTTGTGATAAGCGGCATGATTTTTCCTCCTTATATAATTATTGTTTCCGTATCATACGGCTCATATCAAACCAATTCTCCCAAGCAGTATTCATCATCGAACGAGATAAGCTTGACCTTGTGTATCTCGCCGTAGATCTCTTTGTCGCACTTCACTCTGACGGGGATATAATTTTCGGTGTATCCGCCTAAGTACCCGTCATGAGTCTTGCTTTCAAAGAGAACGTTTACGCTTTTTCCAAGCTGTGAATCCATGAACTGCTGTCTGATTTTTTCCGTTTCTTCTATCATTATGCGGCTTCGGTCTTCCTTAACGCTTTTTTCGATCTGCGGTGAAAACTCCGCCGCCTTTGTTCCGGGTCTTGATGAATACGGAAAAACATGAACCTTTTCAAAGCCGACACTCTTGACAAATTCAAGGCTTTCTTCAAAGTCGCTATCGGTCTCCATGGGAAAGCCGACCATTACATCTGTCGTCAGCGTACAGTCGGGGAAATGCTCTCTGAGCTTATCGCAAAGCTCGGAATACTCCTCGGCGGTATAGTGACGGTGCATATCGTGAAGTGTCTTGTTACAGCCGCTTTGAAGCGAAATATGAAACTGCGGACACAGCTTTTGACATTTCGCAAGTCTTTCTATAACCTCATCTGTCAGATGGTCGGGCTCAAGCGAACCGAGACGAACACGCTTAATTCCCTCGATCTCACAAGCGGCTTCAACGGCATCGGGAAAGGTAAGTCCGATATCACTGCCGTATGACGAGAGATTTATGCCGACCAAAACGACCTCACAGTATCCCTTTTCGCTGACCGCCTTGACCTCCGCTTTCAGCTCGTCAAGAGGCTTTGAACGAACACGGCCCCGTGAAGTCGGGATAATGCAATAGGTGCAAAATCTGTTGCAGCCGTCCTGTATTTTGATTATGGCTCTTGTTCTTTCATTGAAGCAGGTTATGTCGTCGCCTGCGAATTTGTCTCCCTTTTGATGCTGAGAAACATTAAATATACGGCTTCCGTTTTTCATGTAATCGTCAATGACTGCCGCCAGTGAAGAATTGTTGCGGTTGCCGATAACGATATCCGCTTGAATGAGATTTTCCGCATCCTTGGGATAAGCCTGCGGCATACAGCCGGTGAGTATTACGACGGAATCGGGCTTTGAGCGCTTAAACCGTCTGACAGCCTGCCTCGTCTTTTTATCGGCGGTTGCGGTCACGGTGCAGGAATTGACGATAAATATATCGGCGTTTTCCGCTCTGTCCGTTATTTCGTACCCTTGGGCCGTGAGCGCTTCACTCATCGCCTGCGTTTCATATTGGTTGACCTTGCAACCGAGTGTATAAAAATAGATTTTCATTGTATTCCTCGATTAAATAAAGTTCTGTCTAATTATATATTATTTTTTCGCTGTCTTCAAGCCGTCGGAGAAAATTTATTGAGAATGATGAACAGACTTTGCGCATACAAATAATAAAAAGAATATCGGGAGGCATGAATATGAAAAAAGCGATGAGCGTTATAACGGCGGTTTTTCTGCTGTTCTGTTTTAATTTTTCGGGGTATGCGGCGAAGTCAGATAACACGGGGAAGCTTGAAATAAAAGCGAAGTCGGCTGTCCTTATGGACGTGTCAACGGGACAGGTGCTTTATAAATACAACGAAAACGAAAAGCTGCCGCCGGCATCGGTGACAAAAATAATGTCACTGCTGTTGATAGCGGAAGCGGTGGATTCGGGAAAGATAAAGCTGACAGATGAGGTCACGGCTTCGGCTGAAGCGGCGGCAAAGGGAGGCTCTCAGATATGGCTTAAAGAGGGCGAGACGATGACGGTTGACGAAATGCTGAAAGCCGTCGCAATAGCGAGCGCAAACGATGCCTGCTGCGCCTTGGGCGAATATATAGCCGGAAGCGAAACGGCGTTCGTCGGAATGATGAACGACAGAGCAAAACAGCTCGGAATGAAAAACACGCATTTTGAGAATTGCTCGGGTCTTGACGATGACACGGTCGCTCATCTCACCACAGCGTACGACATAGGACTGATGTCGGTCGAGCTTTTAAAGCATGAATTTATAGAGAAATATACGACGGTGTGGATGGATTCTTTAAGAGGCGGAAAGACCGAGCTTGTCAACACCAACAGGCTCGTTCGCTTCTATAACGGAACGACGGGGCTTAAAACCGGAACGACAAGCAAGGCGGGAAAATGCCTTTCCGCTTCGGCGAGGAGAGACGGCTTGCATCTTGTGGCGGTCGTTATGGGAAGCGAGACAAGCGACGACCGCTTCGAATCGGCTAAGACCTTGTTAAACTACGGCTTCGCAAATTATGAATCTGTAACGCTGACGGTGGACGAAAGCTTGATAACAGACGTGAGTGTAATAAGAGGGGAGACCGAGAGGATAACGCCCGAATACGAAAAAATCAAAAGCGTTACATTAAAGAAAGGTGACAAGGATAAGATAGCCACCGAGATCACTCTTTCAACAGACGCTGAAGCGCCGATAGAAAAAGGTCAGATATTAGGAAGTATAAAATTTACGCTGAACGGAGAGACTGTTATTGAATCGAAGCTTTTCTCTCCGACTGAAGTCAAGCGAACGACATTTATTGATGTTCTCTCGGCTATGCTCAGATCTCTTAGTGATTAAAAATTAACAAATTTACAGCAATTTTCACAATAAAAATGTAACAAATCGAGCAATTCTTTATTGACAAACTACATAAAACATATTAAAATACTAAGTAATCAAAAGCAAAGCAAAATCGGAGGCTCACAGAATGTCAGTAAAACTTAATGATAAATATATAAGAAGCTTTGTCAGCGAAAGTGAATTAGCCGAGTTTCAGGCTAAAATAACAGACGCCGATAAAATGCTCAAGGATAAAACAGGCAAAGGCAGTGATTTCCTCGGCTGGCTCGATCTCCCCGTCAACTATGACAAGGACGAATTTGTCAGAATCAAGAAGGCTGCCGAAAAGATCAAAAGCGATTCACAGGTGCTTATAGTTATCGGTATCGGCGGCTCATATCTCGGAGCCAGAGCCGTTATCGAATTTATTAAATCACAGAATTTCAACGATCTGAGAAAAGACACACCCGCGATTTATTTTTCGGGCAACACGATAAGCTCCTCGTCACTTAACGAGCTTATCGAGATATGCGACGGAAAGGACTTTTCGGTCAATGTTATCTCAAAATCGGGAACTACGACCGAGCCTGCCGTAGCGTTCAGAATCTTCAAGGAAATGCTTGAGAATAAATACGGCAAGGAAGAAGCCGCAAAGAGAATATATGTCACGACAGACAAAGCAAAGGGAACGCTAAAGGAGCTTTCCGACAAAGAGGGCTATGAAACCTTTGTCGTACCCGATGATGTCGGCGGCAGATATTCGGTTTTAACGGCTGTCGGACTTCTTCCCATAGCTGTTTCCGGAGTTGATATTGACGCTCTTATGTCCGGTGCGGCAAGCGCAAGAGAAGAACTTTGCGATTCCGATATAGCTAAAAACGACTGCTACAGATACGCAGCTATCAGAAACGCTCTTTATTCAAAGGGCAAGAAAATCGAAATGTTCGTCAGCTATGAGCCGTGCTTCACGATGATGAACGAGTGGCTCAAGCAGCTCTTCGGCGAAAGCGAGGGCAAGGAAACAAAGGGTCTTTTCCCGGCATCGGCTATATTCTCAACCGATCTTCATTCACTCGGTCAGTATATCCAGCAGGGAGAAAGATTGATGTTTGAGACCGTTACGGTCTTTACAAAGCCTAAAAAAGAGGTTATAATAGATACAGTAGAGGGCAACCTCGACGGTCTTAACTTCCTTGCAGGCAAGACACTTGACTTTGTCAACAAAAAAGCCTTCGAGGGAACAGTTATCGCTCACTGCGACGGCGGCGTACCGAATATTATTCTTGAGATTCCGGAGATGAATGAATTCGAACTCGGATATCTTATCTACTTCTTTGAGAAAGCTTGCGCAATATCGGGCTATGTTCTCGGAGTGAATCCTTTCGATCAGCCGGGCGTTGAAGCGTACAAAAAGAATATGTTCGCACTTCTCGGAAAACCGGGCTACGAACAGCAAAAAGCAGAGCTTGAAAAGAGAATATCGGAGTAAAGCGAAATTTAAAATCAAGGTTATAAGCCTTCGGGCAATTTATATAACAGGAGGAAACAAATATGATTACACTCATTTTAGGTCACAAGGGCGCAGGCAAAACAAAGAAGCTCATCGAGCTTGTTAAGTCCGCAATCGACAATACAAAGGGCAATGTTGTATGCATTGAAAAGGGCACACAGCTGACGACCGATGTAAACTACAGAGCAAGACTTATTTCTACCGACAGCTACGAGGTTAAGGGCTATGCCGCATTTTACGGCTTCCTTGCAGGCGTATGCGCCGGTGATCATGACATAACCGACATTCTTGTTGACGCAACTCTCAGAATAGGCGGAAGAAACTATGAGGAGCTGGCTTCATTCCTCGAGAAGGTCTATGAACTTTCAGAGGTCAACGAAAAGCACTTCGTATTCACTATCTCAGCCGACAAGGCAGAGCTTCCCGCAGAGATATTCAATTTCTGTCAGATAGCAGAATAAGGTTTTTGAACAAATACTTATGCCGCAGGAGATGACTCCTGCGGCTTTTGTGCGTATCGTGTTCGACTCTCGTCAGCTTAAGCATAGCAGACATATCCGAACCCGCCTAAAACGGCAAAACAATATTGATCCCCGATGATATGACCTATTCCGAGTGGTATGAGGAGTATGTTGACAAAGAGCGGAAAGATGATATAATAACATCGGGTGCTGTTACCGGAGCTTTATCTCCAAAAAGTTATGAAGCAGCTGCACATGCCGAAAGATATTATAATCTTGTTCGAAAAATGAAAACAGATTGCGACAAGATTGCAGAAAACACAGGGTTTAGCGTTGATGATATCAAAAGTATAAAAGAAATTATTTTTATGCAGAAACACGATTTAGGAGATGGTAAATTTGATTATTTCGCTCCAAGCTTTGAAATGGCGGAATCGTGGCAAAGGTTGATAGACGGAAAGAATATACAGCCTCACGATATAACACTTTTGCATCACGAAATGATGGAACGACAACTTATGGCTAATGGCTTTTCGCAGTCGCAAGCACATGAGATCACATCAAGCAAATATAACTATCAGCAGGGAGTAAACGAATATTATGCTGAAATTGATAAACATAAAAAAGACGATGAAACTATATCGGCGGATTATGTTCCGGAAAATAGTGGTATTCAGGCACATATTTCTTTAAACTTTATCACAAGAGAACACAAAGACGAAGAAATTCCGGGTTATGGTGTAATGTACTCAGCAATGGCACTTAACGAGTTAAGAAAAATAATTAAAGAATTACAGACAAATGAAATTAGCGAAGTACCAAAGACAAGGAATGTTGTTTGGTTTTAAATAGCACTCGATTAAAGTTGTTCGTTTTTGAAAGGAGCGTAAACGAAAATGAAAATTAGATATATCGGACCATCTTTCGGAGTGGATAGCTTGACAGAGGGCAAAATATACGATGCCACTGAGGAGGACGGTATGTATAGAGTCATAGATGATAGCGGCGAAGATTATCTTTATTCGATGGAAAATCCCGCCCCACTTGACGGAAGCAGTCCCGGTGGAATCTGGGAAATTATTGAAAACTAAACAACAATACCGGTTGACGAAAGCACTTGCGAAAGCAGGTGCTTTTTTCATATTCAAATTTATTTAGTCCGACAAGCGGACAGAAAGGAACACCTATGGATACAGAAAACGGAAACATCACCGAAAATACGCCGTTTTAGGCGGGTTCGGTGATGTTTGCTATGCTTAACTTGTATGAAATTTTACTTGTCTTTTGTTGCTTCCTGTATCGTAGCGACATCATATTTTTGTAAAAGACAAAGCGATAAGAAAAAGACGTTGGCTGTTACGGTCAAGTGCCCGTATAAAATCATCATCTGTCATTGTTTCACCGCCTAAGAAAGGACCTTTCACTTATATAACAATCAAGCAGTGCAAAAGGTTACATAAAAATTAAAGTAAGTTTAGATATGAAGTTAAATCCGAAATCTCAATCAAAAAACTCCGCCGACCCGAAAGTCAGCGGAGTTGATATATCAGTCTATCTCAACCGAAATTTTGCAGTTGTTGCGATTCGCTGTCGCACGCATAACCGCTCTGATAGCTTTGGCGATCCTGCCCTGCTTACCGATAACTCTGCCCATATCGTCTTCTGCGACATGGAGATGGTAAACAGTAACGCCCTCATCGTTAACGTCATCAACGTCAACACGAACGGCATCCGGCTGTTCGACCAAGCCCTTAGCTATTGCTATAAGCAGATCTTTCAAGTCAATATCCTCCTGAAAAATTACTTAACGATGTCGCACTTCTTTAAAAGAGCTTTAACAGTGTCTGTCGGCTGAGCGCCGTTAGCGAGCCACTTCTGAGCCTTCTCTGCGTCGATCTTGATGTCAACAGGCTCTTTCATCGGATTGTAGTAACCGATCTCCTCGATGAAACGACCGTCACGGGGATATCTTGAATCTGCTACTACTACACGGTAGAACGGTGCTCTCTTTGCGCCCATACGGCGAAGTCTGATTTTTACTGCCATTTTTGTTACCTCCAAAAATTATATGTTTAATTTTATTATTGTACACGCTTGGTGTTATCTTGAATTCAGCGTGTTATTATAAACCGAAGTTGCCCATGTTGTTGAAGTTCATGGGAGGCATTCTTCTGCGGCGCTTTTTGCTGCCCTTGCCGCCGTTTAATTGCTTGAACATCTTCTGCATCTGTCTGTATTGCGAGAGAAGCTTGTTGACGTCCTCGACCTGCATACCGCAGCCTGCTGCGATTCTGCGCTTTCTTGACGGATTTATGATATCCGGCTTTGCTCTCTCTTTCGGTGTCATCGAAAGAATGATAGCTTCGATCTTGTCGAACTGCTTCTCGTCAATTTCAACGTCATTTATCTTCTTTCCGACACCCGGAATCATAGCGAGCATATCCTTGAGATTGCCCATCTTTTTGATCTGACGGAACTGATCGAGAAGATCGTTGAGATCGAATTTGTTCTTTCTCAGCTTTTCTTCAAGCTCCTGAGCTTTCTTTTCATCAAGCTCATTTTCGGCTTTTTCGATAAGTGAAAGCATATCGCCCATGCCGAGAATTCTCGAAGCCATTCTGTCGGGGTGGAACACGTCGAGATCTCCGAGCTTTTCGCCTGTACCGACAAATTTGATCGGTTTTCCGGTGACTGCTCTTGCCGAAAGTGCCGCACCGCCTCTGGTGTCACCGTCGAGCTTTGTGAGGATAAGACCGTCAATGCCCAAAGCGTCATTGAATGACGAAGCGACGTTGACCGCATCCTGACCCGTCATTGAGTCAACTACGAGCAATATCTCGTGTGGGTGTACCTGTGATTTGATGTTTTTAAGCTCATTCATCAGCTCCTCGTCAACGTGCAGACGACCTGCCGTGTCAAGGAAAACATAGTCGTAACCGTGATCCTTTGCGTGTTTTACGGCTTGATCGGCTATCTCGACGGGGTTTATCTGACCCATCTCAAAAACGGGAACGCCCGCTTTTTCACCGATGACCTGCAACTGCTTTATAGCCGCCGGTCTGTAAACGTCGCAAGCAACGAGCAACGGTCTGTGACCTTGATTTTTGAGCATCAAAGCTAACTTTGCGCTGTGTGTCGTTTTACCCGAGCCTTGAAGACCGCACATCATGACGATTGTAGGTGGGTGGTTAGCGACACTGAGCCTCGCCTTTGTTCCGCCCATGAGATTAGTCAATTCCTCGTTGACTATCTTAATTACCATCTGAGACGGAGTAAGGCTTTCCATGACCTTTTCACCGACAGCTCTCTCGGTGACGGTTTTCGTGAAGTCTCTTGCTACCTTATAGTTAACGTCAGCCTCAAGGAGAGCGAGACGAACTTCTCTCATCGCTTCCTTAACGTCGGCTTCAGTCAACGAGCCTTTGCTTCTCAGCTTTTTAAAGGCGGCTTCAAGCTTATCCGAAAGACCTTCAAATGCCACTTAAATCAATCCTTTACTCATTCTTTCATCATTTGGGCGAGAGTTTTTATTCTCGTCGCCGCATCATTTATATCTCTTGACAAAATGCTTTTAAGATTTATTTGGTTTATCTTATCCGCAAGAGCCGTTATTTCGTCAACGCTTTTTTTCATCTCGTTGAAGCGTCTGCAATGACCGAGCTTTTTCTCCATATCGAAAAGCTGAGCCTCGGCTCTCTTTATCGAGTCACGCACACCCTGACGTGTGATGCCCTCGTTTTCCGCTATTTCAGAGAGAGACAGATCATCGTTATAGTAATATTCAAGAAAATCACGTTGCTTCTGAGTCAGCATTTCGCCGTAAATATCGAGAAGCATAATCACATCGAGATTTTTCGCCAATGTTCTCCCTCCAAATCGGTCTGTAAAGATTTTTTACTTTACAGCTGATGATTATACATGATATAACTGCGCTTGTCAATAGAGAAAAGACAAAAAATTCAGATTAATTTTTCTGTATGCATACCGAAAAAACGGAAACGGAGCTTAACTGACATTGAAATTTTGACCGCAATAATATATAATAAGAAAAGGACAACGCAATTCGGTCTTGGAGGGAACATGAAGATATACAAATATAATATAAACGAGCTGTCGGATGAAAGCTGCGAATACTACCGTATGCATATGTCAAAAGGCAGACGTGAGCGTCTTGACCGTTTGAAGCTTTCGGACGATAGGCGCAGAAGCCTTTGCGGATATATGCTTGCGGTCAAAGCATTAAGCGAATTATCGGGCACAGCGGAAGACGGCATAACTATAGATTACAGCGAAAAGGGCAAGCCTTTTTCGAAGAATACCGACTTTCATTTCAGCATAAGTCACAGCGGAGATTACGCAGTGTGCGCCGTCAGCGAGAGAGATGTCGGCATCGACATTGAAAAGATCCGTCCGCTGAATATGCAGGCGGCGAAGAAATTCGCAAGTGAGACGGAGCTTACATATATTTTCGGACACTTGCCGGAAAAAAGCGACTTTGAAAGCACCGACGAAAAAACATTGGAAAGATTTTTCGAGGTGTGGACAAAAAAGGAAGCGTATGGGAAGCTCATAGGAGAGGGCATAGGTTACGCTATGAGAAGCACCAACATAAAAAATTCCGTCACAACGGTAAGTGACGGATACGTTATAACGGTGTGTGAAGCGGAAAATTAAATAATAATCGAATCAAGCCTCCGTATTGTTGATATAATACGGAGGCTTTGCATCTGTATCGGCTTTGTCCTTTTGCCGAAAGATGTGCGCCGAGATTGCACTTTGTCGTGAATCGGACATTGCCGCCTGTTTCAATCGGCTCAGCCTTTTAGCCGAGCGGCAACCGTAAGTCTCAGCAGCGGGACGCCCGTACGGCACCCGTCGCCTCCTTCGTCGGCTCGGGGTGCACGCCCGGGCGTCGTTACGCTCGCTTCGCTCGCTCACCGCACCGCATACAAAATAAAATATATTAAGTCGCTCACTTTTTCTTGACTTAATTGACTTGTAAGTGTAAAATATAATATTGTAGATTATTGTAGGCTGTTGTAGCCATTACAGTATACGATTCTGAAATAAGGTGGTGAATTCGCTTGGATAACGGTGACGCTAATCCTCGAAGTTTAAACAAAAAGTATGCGGTCATTTGCGGGCGGATTCGCTTTTCGCTTCTTCATGTCTGATTTGACCGCATGAAGAAAGAAGGTTATTTTATGGATGAAATTGATGTTTTCGAGCCGCTTTTTAAGCTGGTTGAAGAAAACGACCTCAAAAGCCTGAAAGCTCATCTTATCGAAATGAACTATGTCGATATAGCTGAGTTTATCATGCTTATTGAGAATGAAAAAACAGCGGTTATGGTGTTCAGAATCCTGCCGAAAGATATGTCGGCTGATATTTTCGCTTATCTTGACACCGACTGGCAGCAGCTTATAGTCCAGTCGATAACCGATAAGGAAATCGAGCGACTTATGGATGACCTTTTCGTCGACGATGCCGTTGACTTTCTCGAAGAAGTTCCGGCTAATGTCGTCAGACGTGTTTTGGCGAACACGGATAAGGAGACACGAGAGACGATCAATCGCTTTTTAAAGTACCCCGACAACTCAGCAGGAAGTGTAATGACGATCGAAATGGTCGAATTGCACGATAGGCTGAACGTACGTCAAGCCATTGATCACATCAGAGCAACCGGCGTTGATAAAGAGACTATCTACACCTGCTACTGCATTGACGACAGCCGTCACTTGGTCGGTATCATGCCGCTGAGACGTTTGCTCTTAGCTGACGAAAACAAATTAATTAAAGATATAATGGACGACGATGAGCAGATCATCAGCGTGACGACCTTGGACGATCAGGAAGCGGTCGCAACGATAGCCAAAAAGTATGACCTTTTGTCCGTTCCCGTTGTTGACAAGGAAAACCGCCTTGTCGGAATCATCACTATCGACGATATCGTTGATATTATTGATGAGGAGGCGACAGAGGACTTTGAAAAGATGGCTTTGCTTCATCCCTCCGAAGACGAATATCTGAAAACCGGTGTCTTTACCTTGGCTAAAAACCGTATCATATGGCTGTTGGTGCTTATGGTTTCGGCGACCTTGACCGGTCAGATAATCGAGGGCTTTGAAGAAAAGCTCGCCATGATAGCGGGTCTCACCGCTTGTATTCCCATGCTTATGGATACGGGCGGAAACTCGGGCAATCAGGTCTCAACGCTTATAATCAGAGGTCTTGCCTTGGGCGAGATTCAGATAAAGGACTATTTCAAGGTCTTGTGGAAAGAAGTGAGAGTTTCCGTTCTTTGCGGTGTCACTCTTGCGCTTGCCAATGCGGCGAGAATGCTCATTCTCCGATACGCATTTAACAACGAAGCTTCAAACAGTGTTATTCTTGTCGTATGCCTGTCTGTGCTTTGCACGGTCGCCGTTGCGAAAATAATAGGCTGTACCTTGCCTATACTTGCAAAAATGCTGAAGCTTGACCCTGCGCTTATGGCAGGTCCGATGATAACGACCATAGTCGATGCGGTCTCGCTTCTTATATATTTCGGCTTTGCGACAATGTTTATAAGCTTTGCTTAAACCGATTTAAGAAAGGGGAAATCCGAAAGAGATGAAAAAATACTTAAAGTTTGTTAAAGGCAGTTGGATATTTACACTGCTGTCACCTGTATTTGTCTTTATTGACGTCTATTTTGAATTGCAGCTTCCTAAGATAATGGGCGACATAATCGACAAATATATACCTCAAGCCGCCGAAACGGGCGAGCTTAGCGTATTGATGAGGCAGATAGGAATAATGCTGCTGTATTCGTTTTTGATGCTGCTTTGCGGCTTCCTTGCGGCTCGTTGCACTGCGATAGCGAGCCTTGGATTTACTGCGAATATGCGTTGTACGCTCTTTAACAAAATTCAAGATTTCTCCTTTGAAAATCTCGATAATTTCACGGAGTCCTCGCTCATAACGAGAGTTGTCACAGACACGAACATGATCCAAACCGTGTTCCAAATGTCTCTTACATACTTTATCCGTGCGCCGTTTACCTTGGCTTACGCCTTGATAAGAGCTATTGACGTCAGCAAGAGTCTTTCCAAGGTGTTCATCGTCATAATTCCGGCGATAATAATTGTCTTGACGGTCATGGGTATTATGGTTATTCCGAAGTTTAAGGCGATGCTTGAAAAGAAGGATCAACTTAACAAGGTGCTTCAGGAAAACCTTGTCGGAATAAGAGTAGTCAAGGCATTCGTGCGTGAGGACAAGGAGAGAGAAAAGTTCAACGAAGCCAATAACCGACTTTACAGTGCCACAATGTCCGCTCAACGAATACTTATGTTTAATCTGCCCGTGCTTATGATAATCATGTTTATATGCATGATCCTCACCCTTTGGAACGGCAGTATGACGATCTACGATTCGGCGGGTCAGGCACTTCAGATAGGTAAGCTCAATGAGTTTACAAGCTATATTTCGTCTGTCATTTCATCGCTTATGACAGTCACCATGATATTCATGTCCATGATGATGGCGAGAGCCTCCATAAAGCGTGTCAATGAGGTCTTGAATGCCGAGCCGACATTCACCGATGAGGGCGCGGACAAGTCTCTGACGGTAGACGACGGGTCGGTCGAATTCAGAAACGTCAATTTTAAATACAGCAAGAGTGCGAAGAAGAACGTACTTGACAGCATAAACCTCAAGATAAATTCGGGTGAGACGGTCGGAATCATAGGTGCGACAGGCTCAGCCAAAAGCACTCTCGTTTCGCTGATACCGAGGCTTTATGATGTATCCGAGGGCGAAGTGCTCGTCGGAGGCAGAAACGTCAAGGACTACACCTTTGACAATCTCAGAGCCGGAGTGTCGACAGTGCTTCAAAACAACGTTCTGTTTTCCGGTACGATCAAGGAAAATCTTCTTTGGGGAAATCCCGATGCCGACGACGAGACCGTTAAGGAGGCTTGCCGAATAGCTCAAGCCGATGAGTTTATCGAGGGCTTTACCGATGGGTACGAGACAGTCCTCGGTCAAGGCGGAGTTAACGTCTCGGGCGGTCAGAAACAGCGTATCTGTATCGCAAGAGCACTTCTCAGAGCGCCGAAGGTTCTGATTTTCGACGACAGCACTAGCGCCGTTGATACAGCCACGGATGCGAAAATAAGAGACGGTTTGGCATCATACCTTCCCGGTACGACAAAAATAATAATTGCGCAAAGAGTAAATTCCGTCAAACACGCAGATAAAATAGTCGTTCTTGACGACGGAAAGATAAACGCCGTCGGGACTCACGATGAGCTTATCGAAAATAACGAAATCTATAAGGAAATATACAGTTCACAGCAGAAAGGAGCGTTGGCACAATGAGCGAGATCACTCCCGATGTTCGTGAGAACGAAGAAATAACCGAAGCTAAGGAAGCGACCGAGACAAAATCAGAGCCGAACGCTTCCGAAAAAAAGACCGGCAAAAATCAAAAGGCTAAAAAGCCGGCTGCCAAAAAGAACAGCAAGAGTAAACCGAAAGATGCCAAAAAGACGGCAAAGAGGCTTTTGAGCTATATGGCTCAAAGCAAAAAGCTGTTGATTTTGGTCGTGGTACTCGTTTTCGTTTCGGCTCTTATCAGCGTCGGAACATATGCGATAAACGAGCCTGTTGTCAATCTTTGCAAGGAAGCTATAACGCAGGCGGGCAGAGAGAACATGACGAGATCCGATTTCGTCAGACAAATAGCCTTGTGGCTGGGTCTGATGTTCGGCTTGAGCATAGTTTCCTCTATCGCAAGCTACGCATATCAGAGGATAATGCTGCAAGTCGCTCAAAAGACGATGCTTTCACTCAGAAAAGATCTCTTTGATCATTTGCAGAATTTACCGATAAAGTATTTTGACACAAATAAAAACGGTGATATAATGAGCCGTTTCACCGCAGACGTTGAGACAGTCAGCGACATAATTCAAAACGGTATGACTAACATACTCCAATCGGGAACAACACTTATCGGAACTGTTGCATTGATGGTTTATTACAGTCCGCTGATAACTCTTGTGCTTTTCCTGTCTGTTATTGTCATACTTATAATAGTCGTCGTAATAACGGCGTTCAGCTCAAAGCAGTTTAAAAAATATCAAAAAGCGATGGGTGACTGCAACGGATATATCGAAGAATATATCAGAGGTCAGCGTGTCGTTAAAATATTCAGCTATGAAGAAAGAAGCAAGGCGGAGTTTAAGGGACTTGCCATGTATCTTAAAAAGGTCGGTATCGGCGCTAACACCATAACAGGCTTGCTGTCACCGATAATGAACTTTATTTCAAAAATCAACTATGCGGTATGCGCCATGCTCGGCGTTATAATCCTGATAAGAAGCGGCGGAACGAAGATGAACGTCGGCAGACTTGTCGCATTTTTAAGCTGTGCCAAATCATTCACAAGTCCCTTGACGAGCATCGCTTCTCAGTTTACGTCTCTTATGTCGGCTCTTGCCGGTGCGGAAAGAATTTTCGAGGTTATTGATATGCCCAAGGAGCTTGACGAGGGCGACGTAACCATGGTCAAGGCTATAAAGAACGATAACGGCGAATACTTCGAGTGTGATGATTACGGCTGGGAATACGTCTGGAAAGTACCGCTTCGTGAGGGTGAATATGTCTATACTCCCGTTTGCGGTGATGTCAAATTCGATAACGTAACCTTCGGCTACAATGAAGACAAGACCGTACTTAAAAATATTGACCTTGAAGCAAAGCCGGGCGAAAAGATCGCATTTGTCGGTTCGACGGGCGCAGGTAAGACGACTATCACGAACCTCATCAACAGATTTTATGATATCGAACAAGGCACGATAACGGTTGACGGGATCAATATCAAGGCGATCAAAAAAGACGATCTTCGTCACTCAATGTCAATGGTGCTTCAAGACACCCACTTGTTCTCGGGCACTGTAGCGGAAAATATCCGTTACGGCAGGCTTGATGCAACGGATGACGAGATAGTCGAAGCGGCTAAAATAGCTAACGCCGATTCGTTTATCACAAGACTTCCGAACGGCTATCAGACGATGATAAACGGCGACGGAAAGAATCTCAGTCAGGGTCAGCGTCAGCTTCTCGCAATAGCAAGAGCTACCGTTGCCAATCCCGCTATTCTTATCCTTGACGAAGCGACAAGCTCTATCGACACAAGAACAGAGCAGCTCATCGAAAAGGGTATGGATAAGCTCATGGAGGGCAGAACGGTATTCGTTATCGCTCACAGACTTTCAACTGTCAGAAACTCCAAAGAGATAAAGGTTCTTGAAAACGGCGAGGTCATAGAAAGCGGAAGCCACGATGAGCTTATAGCGCAGAACGGAAAATACTATAAATTATATAACGGTTTATATGAACTTGATTAATCAAAAATGCACCCGTAATTTTCGGGTGCATTTAAAGAATGGAGTGTAATTCTTATGCTTTCGATTTTAGCGGTGATCTATATAGTCTTTATTTCGCTCGGCTTGCCCGATTCGCTTTTCGGTGTTGCGTGGCCCGTTGTTCATCTTGACTTCGGTATCGCCGAAAGCTTCGCCTCGGCATACAGCATAATAACCGGACTTTGCACCGGCGGAGCGAGCTTTGTCGCAGGAAAGGTTTTAAGAAAATTCGGTACGCCGAACGTCACTTTCGTTTCGATTTTGATGACGGTTATCGGTCTTGTCGGAACGAGCTTTTCAAATAATATTTGGGTGATGATGGTATTTTCCGTTATCCTCGGTTACGGAGCGGGCGCTATCGACACGGGCTTAAATGACTATGTTTCCACTCACTATGAAGCAAGACACATGAACTGGCTTCACTGCTTCTGGGGTGTCGGAGTGACGGCAAGCCCAATGATAATGTCGCTGTTTTTGAAGGGTGAAACAGGCTCATGGAGGGTCGGCTACAGAGTCGTTGCGGCGATTCAGCTTTTGATAGCCTTGATCGTTTTGTTTTCGCTGAAAAAGTGGAAGAAATTCGACGATAGGAGTATCTATGCTCAAAGTGAAAGCAAAGGCAACGAGAAAGGCGGTGCGTTCGCCAAAAAGGGAATCATCACGAGTATATTGAGTCTCGGGTTTTATTGCTCAATGGAATTCACTATTGGAACATGGGGAGCGACTTATATCGTCAACACACTTGCCTTGTCGCCCGATGTTGCGGCTAAGTGGGTATCTGTATATTACGGCGGCATAATGCTCGGACGTTTTGTCGCAGGCTTTGTCTCGATGAAAGCCGGCGATAACTTCATGATAAGATGCGGACTTTCAATAGCTGTTGTCGGATTTATCGTTTTGGCGCTTCCTCTCGGCACGGCTTCACTCTTGGGCTTCGGACTTATCGGCTTCGGCTTCGGCCCCGTATTCCCAAGCGTTTTACATTCCGTTCCGTCAAGATTCGGCACTGAGCTTTCAGCCGACATAACAGGCTACCACATGGGCGGCGCATACGCTGTCGGCTATGCGTTTCAGCTCACGTTCGGCTATGTCGCATCGGCTACAACATTCAAGCTCATGCCTTACCTGCTTTTAGCTTTAGGTGCTTTGGCGATCACTATGAATGAGACAACGATTTCAAAAATTAAAAAAACAGAAAAGGACGTCTGATGATATGACACTTACAGTTAAGCATTTTTCAGATCTAACAGCCTCTGAGCTTTACGAAATATATAAATTGCGAGTATCGGTGTTCGTCGTCGAACAGAACTGCCCGTATCAAGAGGTTGACGGTGCGGACAAAGAAGCATATCACATATGGCTCAGCGACGAAAACGGCATAGAGGCCTATGCACGGGTATTGCCTAAGGGTGTGTTGTTTTCTGAAGCATCGGTAGGCCGTGTTATAGCGGTCAAACGCCGTCAAGGCTTCGGCACTCGGATAGTTTCGGCGGCGATAGACGTGGCAAAAGAAAAATTCTCAGCAGACAAAGTCACCGTTGCGGCTCAAACCTATGCCATGCCGATGTATGAAAAGCTCGGATTTAAGCCGATATCCGACGAATTTTCAGAGGACGGTATTCCTCACGTTCAGATGATATACAGCATATAAAGCTTATTCCGTTTCGCCTACGGTGCAAGAGGGCAAGATAGAAAAGCCTTTTTTGAAACGGTCGAAGTGATGAGCCGTAACCTTGATGAAATTTTGGAGGAAGAATAAATGCAGATTTTAATAACAGTGATAGTGACGTTTTTCGCCGGTATGGGTGCAGGCTTGGGCACAGGCTTTGCCGGCATGAGTGCGGCGGCGGTAATAAGTCCGATGCTGATAACTTTTCTTGATATGGACCCCTATCTCGCTGTCGGAATCGCCCTGTCATCAGACGTGCTTGCGAGTGCGATCTCTGCGTATACCTATGGAAAAAACAAGAATCTCGATATCAAAAACGGACTTATAATGATGGTGAGTGTGCTTGCGTTTACCGTCGTCGGAAGCTATACCGCAAACTTAGTTCCGTCAACGACCATGGGAAATTTTTCGGTATTCATGACATTGCTGCTCGGTGTTAAATTTATCGTCAAGCCCGTCATGACTACCAAGGAAGCAATGCAGGGTGTCTCGGCTGAAAAGAGAGCGATACAGTCGGTGCTGTGCGGTGCGATCATAGGCTTCATTTGCGGCTTTGTCGGTGCAGGCGGCGGAATGATGATGCTCTTAATCCTCACGAGCGTACTCGGCTATGAGCTTAAAACAGCTGTCGGAACAAGCGTGTTTATCATGACGTTTACGGCTTTGACAGGTGCGGTGTCGCATTTCGTCATAGGCGGTCAGCCGGACTGGTTGGTCTTCGCTCTGTGTGTCATTTTCACTCTCCTGTGGGCTCGTATTGCCGCAGTTTTCGCAAACAAAGCATCGCCGAAAACGCTCAACAGAGTGACGGGCGTAATACTCGTTGTGTTGGGAGCTGTTATTTTGGGCTTTTCGTTTATAAGCAAGTGAGCTATATTGATAAAATAACACTGGACAAATCACAGTATTTGTTGTAAAATATTACCGACAAAATTTTGGGAGGTTAAAATATGAGAACTAACATCGTTACGAGATGGGCGGAGAAAGCCGTTTGCGCTCAGCCGCTCCCCGAATATCCCAGACCGCAGATGGTCAGAGATAATTGGCTGAATCTCAACGGAAAATTTGACTACGCAATAACAGATGCCAATACAGAATGGATAGAAAAAGCCGATGGCGAGATACTCGTTCCGTTTTCAATCGAGTCCGAGCTTTCGGGTGTCGGAAAGAAGATAACCGAAAATGATCGTTTGTGGTACAGGAAAGTTTTCAGCGTTCCCGAGTCATTCGCCGGAAAGAGAGTTTTACTTCATCTTGATTCCGTCGATTGGCAGTGCAGAGTCTATGTGAACCGCAAGCTTATGGGTGAGCATTTCGGCGGCTATTGCCGAATCAGCTATGACATCACCGATGCTCTTGTAAGCGGTGAGAATGAGCTTGTCGTTTGGGTATACGACCCGACGGAAAAAGGCTGGCAGAACAGAGGTAAGCAGGACACTGTAAGTCACGGTTTTTGGTATACACCGACAACGGGTATCTGGAAGACGGTATGGCTTGAAGCCGTCAGCGACAGCTATATAAAGGGCTACAAGCTTGTTCCCGATATTGATGCCGGAGTAATTGATCTCAAGACGGATATCGTCGGCTCGGGTGAGCTTAAAATCAAGATACTTGACGGTGACAGCGTTGTCGCCGAAGAAAATATTTCAGCCGATGCGAAGATAGCCGTTCCGAACGCAAAGCTTTGGAGTCCGGAATCTCCGTTCCTCTATGACTTTATACTTGAGCTTACAGACGGCGGACAGACAGTCGATACCGTAATGGGCTATTTCGGTATGCGTAAATTCAGTATCGGCAAGGACAGCAAGGGCCTTGCGAGACTTATGCTCAATAATGAGCCGTATTTCCATAGAGGCTTGCTCGATCAAGGCTATTGGCCCGACGGAATACTCACTCCGCCTGTTGATGAGGCTATGGTATACGACATAAAGAAAATGAAAGAGCTTGGCTTCAATATGCTCAGAAAGCATATCAAGGTCGAGTGCGACCGTTGGTATTACTACTGCGATAAGTTAGGTATGCTCGTATGGCAGGATATGATGAGCGGCGGCGCATACATCGGCGACATTCTCGCAGGCGTATATCCCAACTTCGGAATCAGCGTTAAGGATACAGGCGACAAGCAGTACAGAAAGTTCTCAAGAGAGAAAAAAGAGTGGAGAGACAACTATGAATCGGAGCTTTATGAGGTCATAGATCAGCTTTATAATGTTCCGTCTATTTGCTGCTGGGTACCGTTTAACGAAGGCTGGGGACAGTTTGATGCTAAGAGAATAGGAAGCGACATCAAGAAGTATGACCCGTCAAGATTCGTTGACCATGCCAGCGGTTGGTATGACCAAAAGGGCCCCGATTTCAAGAGTATGCATAAGTATGTTGTGCCGATAATCATGCCGAGACTTGATGAAAGACCGTTCGTTATCAGCGAATTCGGCGGATACCAAAACAGCGTTCCGGGTCACGTTTGGGATGACGGAAAGACATTCGGACTTTATCTGAAATTCAAAAATAAGGAGACCTTGTCAAAGGCATACAGACGTCTGCATGAACAGCAGGTCATTCCTCTTATCAAGAAAGGACTTTGTGCCACGGTCTATACACAGGTCAGCGACGTTGAGTTTGAGCTTAACGGAATGCTCACATACGACCGTGAGGAAGTGAAGCTTGATGAGGCTATGCTCAAAGACATAAACTCAAAGCTTACATATTGATATTAAAAAGCCGCCTGCCGTGACGAAATACGGTGGGCGGTCACTATTTTTGTATGTACTTTTTTGAAAATGCATGGTATAATAACCTCACGAAAGTCCAACCAAATCAAAGATTTGGGGACTTTCGGAGAACATTGTTACACAAATTGCGGCTACGCCGTTGTACCTATCGGTACACTTTTACTTCGTAAAAGCAATTTATGTAATAATAAAAATAAAAATGCAATTATACGGAGGTCTGATTTATGAAGGTCGTTATACTTGACGGGTATTGTGCAAATCCCGGTGATCTTAGCTGGGAATGGATAAAAGAAATGGGCTATGAGCTTGAATGTTATGACTTGACACCGCCCGAAAAGATAATCGAAAGAGCGCAGGATGCCGATGTGCTTGTGACAAATAAGTGCGTGATAACATCGGAAATTATAAAGGCATTGCCGAAGCTTAAATATATACAGGTCATCGCTACGGGATTCAATGTCATCGACTGCAAGGCGGCGAGAGAAAACGGAGTTACCGTCTGCAATATCCCAGCATACAGCACCGACGGTGTAGCACAGCTTGTCTTTTCGTTGCTTCTTGAAATGACACAGCAGGTCGGCGTACATAATAAAAGCGTTAAGGATGGCGACTGGGTCAACTGCGAGCATTTTTGCTATCAGAAAACATATCTGACTGAGCTTTCCGGTAAGACCATGGGCATTATCGGCTTCGGAAAAATCGGACAGGCTGTAGCTCAGATAGCCAATGCGTTTAAGATGAAAACGGTCGTCTATGCGCCGAGACCCAAGGAATATACGGGCTTCGGAGAGGTCGAATTTGTTTCTCTCGATGAGCTCAACAGAGAAAGCGACGTTATAACGCTCCACTGTCCGCTGACAAAGGAGACCGAAAAACTTGTAAACGCCGACTTTTTATCAAACTGTAAAAAGAGCGTATATATCATAAACACCGCAAGAGGTGCAGTTGTCGATGAAGAAGCGGTCGCCTTTGCGCTTGACAACGATATGATAGCCGGCTTCGGTGCAGATGTGCTTTTGACTGAGCCTCCGAAAGCCGATAATCCTCTCTTAAAATGTAAGAACTGCTTTATAACGCCCCATATTGCGTGGGCAAACATTGAAGCCAGAACAAGACTTATGAACATTTTCAAGGAGAATCTTGCGGCATACACCAACGGCACTCCGATAAATGTTGTAAACTGAAAAGAGGTTAGCGTATGGCAGGTCAGTCAAGCGGAAAGAAAAAGCTGTTGCTAATAGCCGAGTATTTGCTGAAATACTCCGATGAGGAGCATCCCGTAACGACGGGCGACATAATGGAAATGCTCGAAAAAAACGCCGTTTCATGCGAGAGAAAGTCCGTCTACAGCGACATAGAAACTCTCTCGGATTTCGGTGTTGACATAGTGAAAACAAAACAGGGGAGAGGCGGCTGGTTTGTCGCTTCAAGACAGTTTGAAGAAGTCGAAATAAGACTTTTGATAGATGCCGTTCAGTCGGCAAGCTTCATTACGCCCGCTAAAAGCAAGAAGCTTATCAAGAATATCTCAACTCTTTGTAGCAGGGAACAGATGAAAAAGCTCTCAAGCAGGGTCTATATAGATAACCGAGTCAAGAGCGATAACGAAACTATATACTACAGCATTGACGAGATAGGCAAGGCGATTGATTCGGGAAAGCAGATAGAGTGCGACTATGCAAAGTGTCGAACGGTGTCGAAGCTCAAAAACTCGGCTTGCATAGAAAAGCATCTTATCTTGAATCCGTACGCAATGATCTGGTCGGCTGACCACTATTATCTTGTTGCGAATAATCCGAAATATGATAATCTCATGCATCTGAGAATTGACCGCATGAAAAATGTCAAAACTATCGACGGCTCGACAGTCAGACACTTTTCACAGGTGAGCGATTACACCGATTATTTCGATATCGCCGACTATTCAAAGCGCATCTTCAATATGTTTTCGGGCGAGACCGAGGACATTGAACTTCATTGTCGGATAGACATTCTCGAACAGATAATCGACCGCTTCGGCAGTGACGCTCCGCTGAGAGAAGATTTCGATAACGAGGATATGTTCTTTGTCAGAACAAAGGCGGCAATAAGCGACGGACTCATTTCGTGGATGATGCAATTTGAGGATAAGCTCGAAGTCATAAGTCCCGACACGCTCAGAGCCGAGATCAAAGCGAAAGCGCAGAGAATATCGGAGCTTTACTGATCACTCGGTGAAGTCGGGTATAGTTGAAAATTCCTTGAACTCCTGTTGAGTGACGGGAATTTTCGTCGTTTCTGTCGGTACGAGTCGGTTAAAGCTGAGGGTAAATTTACTGCCCGCATCGACAGACACAAAAGAGAGTGAATATTCATGGTCCTCAGTTGAGGTACGAATAAACCCACCGCTTGTCGGAAGCATCTTCTCGACGGTGTCGGAAATATCTTTATCGGAAAGTGTCGTAAGGCTTTGAAGCATCAGCCTTACGGCGCTTTTATATTCTTCGTCGGGCTTCTCCTCCGTGACGGCATCGGCTGATTCGATTTTCATACTTTCTTCGTTCGTGTTAAGCGATATAAGCGTGTCGCCTATCATGAAGCAGTGGCTTATCTTTCCGCTCTCTGCAAAACCGCAGAAGTCCGACTTGCTTATTTCTGTCTGAGATATTTCGTTATAGGCGGCGATAAAGCTGTCAATGTCGGTCAAGGGCTCATCGGCGCATCCGCCTAAAAAAATCAACATCAGCGTTACCGCCGATATCAAGGCTATCCTTTTGATAATAACCACCCCGTACATTAAATTTTATATATTTATATTCAAAATATTAGAGATATATTAAATTTTCTGAATATATTTGATTATCAGCCGTTTTTGATGTAAAATTATTCAGTACTTTTGACAATCAGATCATAAAATGCTCAAATCGAGAGCAGAAAAAGAGGGTAATACACAATGAAAAAAAGACGTAAGAGCGAAAAGAAGAAGCTGACAAAAAACGATGTTGACGAGGTCGTCACCGTTTATGATAAGCTCGGAATCGTTGATAAGTTCAAGGCGCTTTCGAGAAAAAAACAGGTTCTCGCAATCACCTTGACAGTATGCGTTCTGGTGGCTGTCATAGTCGGAATCGTGGTCGCAGTCAAGCCGGACTACTCGGCTGAGGTCGGTCTCGTCGAGGTCACCTCCGGAAACGTTGTTGAAACTATCTCATCAACGGGAACAGTAGTTTCAACATCTAAGGATAACTTCAAAATATTCGACGGAGTTACGGTCAAAAAGGTCAATTTCAAGCTCGGCGACCAAGTTAAGAAGGGCGACGTTATAGCGACCTTCGACTGTGCTCAGGCGCAAAGCCTTGTCAACGAGAAAAAGGAAGCCTACGAAAAAGCAAAGCAGGCTTATGATGACACAATGAATGCGGCAAAGACCGCCGCCACAACTCTCCCCGAGGTTGAGAAGAAGCTCGAAACGCTCAAAGCGCAGATCGAACAGGCTCAAAAGGAAGAGGAAGAAGCCAAAAAACAGCAGAGCACAGAAGAAACGACACAGGCATCTCAGGAAAAAGAAAGCCTTTTGACAAGAATCGAAAAGCTTGTCGATAACCTTTCAAAGCTCGGCGAAAGCTTTGATATGTCGTCTGTTTTAGGCTCAAGCTCAAGCAGTATGCAGCTTCAGATGGAATATATTGAGCTTTTGACACAGAAAGCCACACTTGAAGCTCAGAGCAATGAAGCAACGCAGGAGGTATATAAGCTTCTTGCCGACAACGCAAAAAAGACCTATGAGGAATATAAGAGCATTTATTCAAAGCTTGAAAAGGGCTGGGTCGTTGAAAAAGACGGCGTTATAACGACATTGAATATATCGGAGGGCGAAACCTTCGATATGGAGAGTGCTCCCGCATCAACGCAGTCTGTTGACCTTACGACGATAATGTCGGCGCTTAACGGCGGCGTAGACGTCAATCAGCTTGTGGCGACATTTACACAGTCTGCCGTTACCACAGCCGCAGTCATTGATAATTATGATGACTTCTATATCGACTTTGAGATAAGCAAATACGATATCCCCAAGGTCAAGCTCAACCAAAAAGCAACAGTTACCGCACTCAATGATGAGTTTGAGGGCTATGTATCGTTTATCAGTCCCACTGTTGAATCGTCGTCATCTTCTCTTGATATCGGTTCACTTGCCAGCTCATTGACGGGTGGCTCATCGTCGGCGGGACTCAAAGCGAGAATAAAGCTTAAAAAGCCGAACGCCTCGGTTATTATCGGACTTACGGTCGATATAGTTATCGAGACGAACAAAGCCGAAAACACAACGGTCGTTCCTCTTGAGGGAATCGAGATAGACGGAAAAACCTACTATGCATATATCTATGACGAAAAGACAAAGCAGATAGAGAAGAAAGAGCTTAAAGTGGGAATTTCTTCCGATACGCTTTATCAAGTCAAATCGGGCTGTAATGTCGGCGATAAGCTTGTCAAGAACCCGACGAACGCACTCATTGACGGCTCAAAGGTCAAGGTCGTTAAGTAACGGAGGGGCGCAAATTGGATATATTTGAAAACATAAGAATTGCAATTTTCAGTATTCGCACCAATCTCATGCGCTCTATCCTGACAATGCTCGGAATTATTATCGGTGTTTCATCGGTCATCGCCATCATCACCGTCGGACAGGGCGGCAGAGACTATATAGTCGGAATGATAAAGGATATGGGCGCAAGCTGTGTTCAGTTTTCTGTTGACACGAGTGTTGCGAGCAAATCGGAATATGTCACTGACAAGGATCTGACTGCAATAAAGGACCTCGATTCCGTCGCATATGTATCACCGTTTAATCTGTCGGTCGGTACTCTCCAATCAAGGAGTGAATCGGGTGTCGGCGCAATAATCGGCGGTACGAATGAGCTTGCCACTATGTTTAAGATGTCCCCGACTTACGGTCGCATACCGACAGCCGAGGAATGTGAAAACGGAAAACAGGTCGCAGTTATAGATCCCATGACAGCTTTGACGTTTTTCGGATACGATAACGTCGTCGGTGAAAGCATAACCTTTACCGTAATGGGCGGTCAGGCGTTGACGTTTAAGATAGTCGGCGTTGTCGATATGGCTGCGCTGATGCAAAGCAGCGGAACGGATATGACCGAGATGATGGATCAGTTCAGCGAAATGTCAACAATAACGGGCGGTATGATAATAGTTCCGGCAACGATAGTAGCCGACATGAACGGCAACGCAGGACATTATGAGTCGCTTTATATCAGCGCAACAAATGAGGATGAGCTTGACAGTGTCGGTGAATCCACCGTAAAGCTCATGAAAGTCAGACATAACAACGCTGACAGAGAGGTATATAAATACGTAAATCTCGCAACATATATCGAGCTTCTCAACACGGTTATAAACGTGTTCACGATCTTCATTGCGGCGGTCAGCGCCATTTCACTTATCGTCGGCGGTATCGGAGTTATGAATATAATGCTCGTTTCCGTTACCGAGCGTACCCGTGAAATAGGTATCAGAAAGGCACTCGGAGCAAAGACGGGGACTATCATGTTCCAGTTCTTGACCGAATCGGTCATACTATGCTTGATAGGCGGACTTGTCGGTATGGCGTTGGGAATAGGAGCGGCGATGCTTGTCGCAAGGATAATGAAAATAGAAATAGCGATACACGCAAGCACTATATTGATAGCGGTCGGCTTCTCAAGTGCGATAGGAATATTCTTCGGAATCAATCCGGCTCGCCGAGCGGCAAAGATGCTGCCGATAGATGCGCTCAGAAGAGAATAAGAGGACTTATGTCTGATAATTTGTGCCGTTCCGATTTTCGGAGCGGCATTTGTTCAGCCTTTTTGTTTAGCAAAAACTCACTTTAAGCAGTGGGGTGAGACCTTGGCACCGACTCGCTTCGCTTCGCCGGTACACAAGCTCTCACCGTCCGCCGGCTTCGCCGGCGACCTTACCCCAACAACCCGAATCCACGTATTGACAATTTTGCTCATATTTAGTAAAATTATAAGGTAAATTAACTTTTCTTATGCGAAAGGAGATCAGTATGAAAAATATCTGGGAAGACCCGCAAATAATCAAGGTCAACAAAGAGGACGGCCACGTTCTCGCTTACGCTCATTCAAATAAAGAAGCGGCGATCGAGAGAAAGCCGTCACCATATAAAATCTCTCTTAACGGCGAATGGAAATTCCTTTGGAAAAAGGGCGAATACACCGTTGACGAAAGTGTAACATCAGCTGATTGCGACACATCGGACTGGGAAAACATCACTGTTCCGGGCGTATGGCAGTTTCAAAAGGATTACACAAAGCCGTGGTATTACGCAAACTCATTCCCGAAATGCATAAGCACAGACAGAAGAAAGATCCCACAGATAGATCATAACGATCAGGAAACGGGCATACATAAAACAAAATTCACCGTTCCGACCGATTGGAAAGACAGAGAGATATTCCTGTTTTTCGGTGCGGCTAAATCCGGACTTGAAGTCTATGTCAACGGCAAGAAAGTCGGTTATTCTCAAGGCCCGAACACTCCTCACGAATTTGACATTACCGATTTTGTCGTACCGGGTGAGAATGATCTGACCGCAGTCATCTATCGCTATACAGACGGCACATATCTTGAAGATCAGGATATGTGGTTTATGTGCGGCATTTACCGTGAGGTATGCATATACAGTGAGCCGAAGGTTGCCTTGCGTGATATCCATGCCGTAACTGAACTTGTCAATGACTATAAGGATTCCGAGCTTTCGGTCGACTTGCTTGTCAAGAACTATAACTCCGACAGCGAAAAAATAAAAGCCGAGGTCACGCTTATCCGTGACGGCGAAGCGACAAAGCTCGGCTCTCGGGAAATCGACTGCGTACCCGGAGAAAACAAAATAAAATTTGAAAAATTCATCGAAGCCCCCGAGCTTTGGTCAAGCGAGAAACCGAATCTTTATACACTTCTCGTGAGAATAGCGCAGGGCAGAAAGTCAACATATAAGACTATCCGCATAGGCTTCAGAAAGGTCGAGATCATCGGCGAAAAGATCCTCGTCAACGGTATGCCCCTGATGATAAGAGGCGTCAATCGTCACGACTTTGACCCCGATCACGGCTGGGCTGTACCTTATGAAAGATATATCCAAGACCTCGATATAATGAAGCGCAACAACATAAACTCAATAAGAACGAGTCACTATCCGAACGATCCGATGCTTTATGAGCTTTGCGACGAATACGGCTTCTGGGTCATGGACGAATGTGACCTCGAAACTCACGGCGTAAGAAGAAAGGGTGTTCCCGGAAGCAATCCGATGTGGACAGAAGCTGTTGTCGACAGAATGGAAAGAATGGTTCTGCGTGACAGAAATCATCCGTGCGTATTCATGTGGAGCCTCGGAAATGAGTCGGGCGACGGCGACAACTTCGTTGAGATGAAAGAGGCCGCTTTAAGACTTGACAGCACGAGGCAGTTCCATTATGAGGGCGACTTTGACTTCACAAAGAGTGACGTTATCAGCCGTATGTATCCGTCGGAGGATGTAGTCGAAAAGCTCGGCAACAGACAGGATATCGAGATCACGGCATTTGACAATATCGCTAACTCACTTGCCGCCGACAATAAGCCGATTGATGCTTCGGACTATACTAAGCCCGTTATTTTCTGCGAATATGCTCACGCTATGGAAAACAGCCTCGGAAACTTCATCGACTATATAGAGGCTTTCGAGAAGTATGACAACCTTTGCGGCGGATATATTTGGGACTTTGTCGATCAGGCTATACATAAGAAATCCGATAACGGCAAGGATATTTGGCTTTACGGAACAGATTATAACGAGAAAAAGAATTGGTATTTGCCGCCGTATAACACTTGCGCTATAGTCGGAAGCAACACATATTTCAACGCAAACGGAATCATTGCCGCCGACAGAAAGGTGCATCCGAGTATTCACGAGGTCAAGAAGCTTTACGCCGAAATGCAGGTCGTAGCAAGAAATGCCGCAAACGGCGAGTTTACCGTTAAAAATAAACAGCTTTTCTCCGATCTTTCGGATTTCGATCTTGCATACAGCATAACAGCCGACGGCAAGGAAATCAAAAAGGGTAAGGTCAACAGAAACAGCTATGCCCATGTGAAGCCGCTTTCATCAGCCGATTTCAAGGTCAAATATGACTTTGACGAAAACACGGACAGCGAGATCATAATTACATTCTCATTCTTGAGACGTGAAAAGTGCCGCTTCGCCGATAAAGGCTATGAGCAGGCTTGGGATCAGTTTGTCATAAAAGAAGCTGTGAAGCATGACAAGAGCTTAAACAGCGGAGATATTTCGGTCAGCGGAGACGATAAGTATACCGTAATAAAGGGTGACAATTTCAGATATACGTTTAAGTCGGGTCAGCTGATGTCGATGATAAATAACGGCAGAGAATATCTGACGGGCGAGTTTAAGCCGAACTTCTACAGAGCGCTGACGGATAACGACATCGACTATCTCAACTTTGTTCCGCCCCTCATTCCGATAAGTCCGCTTTATCTGTGGAAGAAATCATCTGAAACGGCAAAGACAAAGAAGTTCACCGTCAGTCAGTATATGCATAAGGTTTGCATAGAAACCGTGGTTTCGGCTCTTAATATGAAAGAGCTTACGTTTAACTATACGGTATACGCCGACGGAACGATAGATGTTAAACAGCAGGGAACGGCAGTAGCCGAGATGCTTCGTTTCGGTCTGAATTTCATCATGCCGAGAAAGTATGACACAATAGAGTGGTACGGCAGAGGCGAGCATGAAACCTATCTTGACAGAAAGCACGGCGGAAAGCTCGGCATTTATAAAAAGAGCGTTTCCGACTTAGAGCATCATTATATGCGTCCGCAGGAAAACGGTCAGAGAACAGACGTAAGAATGATGAAGATAACCGACGAAAGCGGTAGAGGAATCGAGTTTACCGCAAACGGACAGTCGCCGTTCTGCTTCGCTTGTTATCATTACACTGTCAACGATCTTGACAGAGCCGAGCATATCCACGAGATTCCCGACAGAGACATGACAGCCGTTTATATTGACTTCAATCAAAGAGGTGTCGGCGGAGATCAGCCGGGAAGCATAAGCCTTAGAGACAAATATAAGCTTCACGCAAACGAAAAGTTTGAGTTGGCATTTACGGTCAAGGTATTTTAATCGGAAATATAATAAAACGCTGTGTGAATAAAGCTTCACACAGCGTTTTTGTATAATTTTTTAAGGCTGATTTTCGCCGATAAGATGTCAGAGGGGCTGGTTATCATCAGCCATCAAGCTTTTGTCTGACCGCAAGCGGAATCAGTGGGGCGCCCGTACGGCACCCCTTCGCACCTCGCCTTTGGCGAGCGCTCGGGGGTACAAGCCCGAACGCCGTTACGCTCGCTTCGCTCGCTACTGCACCCCAAATCGACAGCCCTTGCTTGCGGTTTCCTCTTTGTCTTGACAAAAATCCGCCTTAAAAAACCGTATCGTGTTTGATTCCATCAACTTAAACTCTTAGGGCTGAATCTCAGCGGCAGCAATTCATCAAGTGTCTTTTCGATATATACCCCGCCGTTTTTGCCTATTACGACGAGAAAATCACCGTCGCAAAACTCACTCATAACCTGCCTGCATACACCGCAAGGGGTGAAGTAATCCTTGAAATCAAGCTCATGTCCTCCGACAACGGCTATCTTTGAAAACTCACGCTCACCCTCGCTGACCGCCTTAAAAAAAGCCGTTCTTTCAGCGCAGTTTGTCGGCCCGTATGCGGCATTTTCAATATTGCATCCAAGGTAAATCTTGCCGCTCTTTGTCTCAAGTGCCGCACCGACACAATGATGCGAATACGGAGCATATGCGTTTTCGGCGGCTTTCATCGCAAGCTTAACAAGCTCTGCTGAAGTCATGCTCATCCCTCCGAGAAAATAATATCTTTAAAGCTTTCGCCCGATGCGTTCGACTTGACACCGAAAATATCGGCGATAGTTTTTCCGATATCCGAAAATGAACTTCTTGTTCCCAAATTTACACTCTTTATGCCCTTTCCGTAGATGAGCAGGGGAATGTATTCTCTTGAATGATCGGTGCTCGGAGTTATCGGATCGCAGCCGTGGTCAGCTGTGATGAATAGGATATCGTCGTCTCTGAGCTTATTCAAAAATCCGCCAAGCCAACTGTCAAATTCGCTCAAAGCCCGAGCGTACCCGACAGCATCGTTTCTGTGGCCGTAGAGCATATCGAAGTCAACGAGATTCGTGAAACAAAGCCCGTTGAAATCACGTTCAGCCCAAGCCTCGGTTTTAGCCATGCCGTCGCTGTTGCCGGTTGTCGGCTCGGCGGCCATGACACCTTTTCCTGCGAAAATATCATATATCTTGCCGACGGGCAAAACATCAAGCCCTGCCGCAAGAAGCTCATCTAAAACAGTGTCTTTCGGCGGTACGAGTGAGAAATCGTGCCGTCTCGGTGTGCGCTCGAAATTCGGATATTCGCCGATGAAGGGTCTTGCGATAACTCTGCCGACACCGTGCTCACCCTGCAAAATCTCTCTTGCGATTTCGCAATATTCATAAAGCCGAGCTATCGGAACTTTGTCCTCGTGTGCGGCGATTTGAAAAACGCTGTCAGCCGAGGTGTACACAATAAGATCGCCCGTTTCAAGATGTTTTTCGCCGTAATCGAGAATCACCTTTGTTCCCGAGTAGGGCTTGTTGCAAAGCACACCCCGACCCGTACGGCGAGAAAATTCGTCTAAGACCTCTTTCGGAAATCCGTTGGGATAGGTCGGAAACGGCTTTTCGCTGACAAGTCCGCAAATCTCCCAGTGACCCGTTGTCGTGTCCTTGCCCTTTGATTTTTCGCTGAGTCTGCCGTACGCTCCGGTGGGATTGGAAACGCCGCTTTCGTATTCGATGCCGTCAATGTTGAAAAGACCGAGCTTTTTCATGTTCGGCACGGAGAATTCGGCTTGCTCATAGCAGGCCTTGAGCGTGTTGCTTCCCTCGTCACCGTAGTTTTCGGCATCGGGCATTTCGCCGATACCCACACTGTCAAGGACTATCAAAAATACTCTTTTTGTTTTCATCATTTTAACTCCGTATCAGTCTAAAGCTATCGCCGTTTCAAGAGCAATTTCCATCATTTGAGTGAAGGTGTTCTGCCTCTCCTCAGCCGAACATTCCTCACCCTTGAGCGGAAGATCGGAAATAGTGCAAACGGCAAGTGCGTTCTTTCCCGATTTGATAGCGTTAAGATAGAGAGCGGCTGCCTCCATTTCAACGGCAAGCGAGCCGACAGCTTTCCACTTTTTGAGTGCATCGGGGTCGGCATCATAGAATGTATCCGATGAATAAAGATTGCCGATGATAGGCTCAACGCCTATTTCCTTGGCTTTCTCCACCGCAACTGTCAAAAGCTTATAGCTGCAAGTCGGAGCTATAGTGCCGTTTACGCCGAACTGTGAGCCGTAGTTTGAATTTGTGTTAGCGCCGATACCGAAGACAATATCACGAAGCTTGAGTGAGTCGGCTATACCACCGGCTGAACCGATTCTGATAATGTTATCGACACCGAAGAAATTGAAAAGCTCATAAGAATATATTCCGATAGACGGCATACCCATTCCGCTTGCCATGACGGAAACCTTATGACCCTTATATTCGCCCGTGTAACCGTGGATACCTCTGACGTTGTTGATAAGAACAGCGTTTTCAAGATATGTCTCGGCTATAAATTTAGCTCTTAGCGGATCGCCCGGCATAAGCACCGTTTTGGCAAATTCGCCGCCGTTTAAATTGATATGAGGTGTATTCATGTTTTTCTCCTTTTTAATATGAAGCGTTCGAGCTTTCGTTTTTGACTATTTTAACTATTCTGCTTGTTCCGAGTCTGCTTGCGCCGAGCTTGATGAAATCTTCAGCATCCTCAATGCTTGCGATTCCGCCGGCGGCTTTTATTTTAAGGTGCGGTGCGACGTTTTCGGAAAACAGCTTTATGTCCTCTCTCGTTGCGCCGCCTGTTGAAAAGCCCGTTGAGGTCTTTATATAGTCAGCGCCCGACTCGGACACGATTCGACACATTTCCTTTTTCTCGTCATCTGTCAAAAGACACGTCTCGATTATGACCTTGAGAAGCTTTCCGTGGCAGGCTTCTTTTATTGCTTTGATCTCGTTTAAGACGTCGTCATAGCGCTTATCCTTGAGCATTCCGATGTTGATTACCATGTCGATCTCATCTGCGCCTGCGGCAACGGCGTCCTCGGTCTCGAATACCTTTACGGCTGTTGTGTTATAGCCGTTGGGGAAGCCGATGACAGTGCAAACAGCGAGCTTGTCGCCAACGTATTCCTTAGCTTTTTTGACGTATGCGGGAGGTATACATACACTTGCGCAGTTATACTTAATGCCGTCGTCGCATAAAGCCTTGATATCACTCCAAGTCGAAGCCTGACCTAAAACTGTGTGATCTACTTTTTTAAGAATTTCGGTTATGTCCATATTTATGTCTCCTTAAAGCGTTATATTTTGATTTACCGATCAACTATATTCTACATACAAAGAGAAAAAATGTCAAATAATTTACAGCAAATTTATTGTATTATCCCAAGCTTTAGTGTATCATATCTATAAATTGAGAATTACCGAAAGGCAGCATAGAAATGGAAAATGATATCATATTCAGAAAAGCAAGCTTCGGAGGCTTTGAGCGTGAAGACGTTATGAATTATATTTCTCAAATAACGGATGAATTTCACGAGAAGCTCGAAAAAAAGGAAAAGGAACTTGCTTTAGCTAAGGAAGAAGCCGAAAAGCTCAGCTTGGAGCTTGAAAGCTTGAGATCGGAAAACAAAGAGCTTAACGAAAAGATAACGGAATTCGAAAAGGAAAAGACCGAAAAAGAGGAAGCGGCTGCCGAAGAAAGCGAGACCGAAACCGAACAGCTTAAAGCGGCGGTCAAGGCGCTGACACAAAAGGTCGATGAGCTGATAAGTGACGCCGCCGAAAAGAAAAGCGTATCGGACAACGACAGTGTCGGATATGACAGAGATCTTTTTGATATTATTGAGCAATATACAGATTAAAAAACTTCGCCGAAACGCATAATTTCGGCGAAGTTGATCTTTAGTTTAATCGTCAAGAGTATAGAACGTACCTGTTCCGAAATTGCATCTTGTGTAATCGAAATAGTTGCCTTCCGTTGACCAGTTGTCGTTGAGCTTGAGAAGCGTTATCTTATCGGTGAGAATCTTAAAGCCGTCAACATCAACGAACTTTGTATAGATCCTGTAGCCCGTGACGACGGTCGTGTGACTGCCGTAGGTCGAACTGTCATTTGTCGACCAGAGAATCGGAAGTCCCTTTTTCAAATGGGAGGCGATAACGGTTTGAAAAGCCTTGACGTCAACGTGTTCCGTTAACGGTGTCGCTTCCACATGATATGTGTCGAAAACGTGCTTTATTATATGCTTGAAATTTTCGGGCTTTGTTCCGCCTGTTTTATATCCGTAGTTTTCTATGCAGAAGCTTCTGATGACTTTATATAACGCAGGAACGGAGAAGCCCGTGCATATGCCTGTCTTTCTGTTATATCCCGCAATTTCAAAGCTTTCGTTATCCTTGAATTCATTGAAGAACGGATCACGGTCGGCGTAGATAAGCGATATCATATGACGTGACGGAAGAAACGCATATTTAAACGGCGTTGTACTTCCGGCTTTCTTTTGATAATAGCTGAGCATGGTGTATATCGCCTGAAGTGAACAGTTGCCCTCGCTCGAAATATATCCCGACTGTGGTATCTCTCTGTATACCGAAGTCGACATCTGTGTCGTGTAGTCAAAGTCGCTCAGCTCAAATTCACTTGTCAGCTTATATCCGTCACCGTATTGCTTTTTTATGTATTCGTCGGTGTCTGTGAGCGAGCCGTCTTGAGAGACATAATTGAAATATTCCTTGATATAATCATATGTGTTGGAGTCGTCGGCTTTCATGTTCTCAAGTCCGAAAGACACGAAGTTGCTTTCCTCATCGAAATAACCGAAACCGTCTATCAGACTGTAGTATACCTTTTCGGCGGATTTGAGAATGGGAAAATCGCCCTCGCTTTTATAAGCGTAGATATATTTGTCGCTTGAAATTATCATATATCCGAAATTGCCGTTAAAGTCGACGAAGGTCGTCTCCTCGGTCGAGCCGTCGGGCAGAAGAACACGGCAGGGGATAGCCTCCTCAATAGCCGTGGCCTTGAAAGCGACCCCGAGTTTTTTGAATATTTTATCGTACACGGGAAGCTTGATCTCAACATAATTTCCAACGTCAGTCACGGTGTCATTGACCTTGTCGCCGATTCCGAGCTGCTTGAAAAATCCGGGTATTGCCGTTGTGAAAAACATTACAACAGAGACAAAGAATGCGATCATTTTAGACAGCATTGAAGCACCCCTCCGATTTGATAAAAGTTTATATATATAATAAATGTATACAGAACAAAAATCAAGTATATGTAAAAAAGTTCATTTTTACGTCAAATCATTACAAATATATATGTATAAAAATTTGCAGTTTAAGGTTGAAAGAGGTCATAATTTTTTATATAATAGCAGTGTATGAAAGCTTTGTATAAACAGAGAAACGTTTTCTCGGAGGTATAAAATGAAAAACGGAAAAATAAAAAGATCTTTTATAATATTTATCGCTGTTATGATGCTGATGTCGTCGATGACTATGTTTTCTTCGGCGGCTTCAACGTCAAGTGCCTTTGAAAAGTCGATAGCGAATTTCCCCGAAAGCTATAAGCCGTATTTGAGAGAGCTTCACGAAAAGTACCCCAACTGGTCATTTAAGGAAGTCGAAACAGGTCTTGACTGGAGCGACGCCGTCGAAAGCGAAAACAAGGGCGAAACATCTCTCGTCGCCGCATCGGCAGGAAGCGCTTTTAAAAGCAAGGAAAGCGGTGACTACGATCCCGATACGAATACATATAAACAGTATGACGCAGGCTTTGTGCGTGCAAATTCGCTTGCCGTCAGCTATTTTATGGATCCGAGAAATTTCCTCAACGAGAGCGGTATATTCCAGTTTGAACAGCTTTCGTTTTCTTCTTCCGTAACGGTAGACGTCGTCGAACAGGTTCTCGAAGGCTCATTTATGAGCGACAAAAAGATAACATATTATAACACCTCGGGCAAAAAGAAAACTCTTGACATAAAATACTCCGAAGCCATATATAACGCCGGCAAGAAGTATAACGTCAATCCATGTTATCTTGCTTCAAAGATAATTAACGAGGTCGGTGTCAACGGAAGCGGTTCGACCTCGGGAAAATATTCCGGCTATGAGGGCTATTATAATTTCTATAACATAGGCGCAACCTCGTCGGCGACGCCGATAAAGAACGGACTTAAATACGCTAAGGGCGGAGACAGCAATCTGAAAACATATTCAAGACCGTGGACAGATCCCGAAAAGGCTATCACGGGCGGCGCTGAGTTTATCGCCAAGGGTTACATCGCCAACGGACAGGATACAGGCTATTTTCAGCGCTTTAACGTCTCTCCCGATTCCGATTCCGTGACATATACACATCAGTATATGACCGATATTTCGGGCGCATATTTCCAAAGCAACACGACCTACAGCACATATAAGTCGCTTTCCATGCTCAGCCTCAAGCGTACGTTCAAGATTCCCGTATACAAAAATATGAGAGGTGCAGACGAACAGGCGACTTCATTTTCTCTCGATTCCGCAGGCGGACAAAGCGGAACTGTCACGGCTTCTAAGCTTTATGTCAGAGCCGAGCCGAACACGAATTGCGATATAGTCAACGAGCTTTTAAACGGCTCAAAGGTCAAAATTCTCGACAAGGTGATGAATACCTCGGGCAAGTATAACTTCCTTTCCTATCCCTATTGGTATCACATATCATTCAGTGTCGACAATAAGACGTACACAGGCTATGCCTGCGCAGATTATATTAAGGTGACAACTAAAAAGACTGCGTATAAGGGCAACAAAGTAACGCTTTCATATAAAGCCTCGCCCTCGGAAAAGCCTGCGTTTATCTCGGATAACGAGTCCGTCGTCAGAGTCAATTCCGACGGAAGCCTGACAGCAGTCGGTGAGGGCACGGCTAACATAGTCGCATACACATCAAAAGGACTCTACGACACCGTTTTGATTTCGGTCTCGGAGACCTTCAAGCAGGTCAGCGGACTTTGTGTCAAGGATAAGACAAGCAAGTCCGTCACAGTCGACTGGTCTCCCGTTGACGGAGCGACGGGATATGAGATATACACAAAAACGGGAAGCGGAAGCTATAAACTCACCGAAACCGTGACCTCATCGTCGTATACATTCACAAATCTCAGCGCAGGGCAAGCCTTCAGCTGCAAGGTGCGTGCGTACGGGACAATAAACGGTGTCAAGCGCAGAGGCGAATTCTCCTCATCCGTCAGCTGTTCGACTTATTATAAAACGCTCTCAAGCCTCGCTCAAAGCACGACAGACACAAAATCCGTCAAGCTCAAATGGAACAAGGTCAGCAGCGCATATGAATATATAATTTATAAATATAATTCATCAACGGGCAAGTATGTTAAGCTCAATGAGACAACTGCGACATCATATACCGTCAGCGGACTTTCGGCTGTGACAAGCTATAGCTTCAAGGTCGTCGCAAGAGCGAAGGTGAACGGCAATGCGGTCGATTACGCAGGAAACAAAATAACAGTCAAGACCGCCCCCACCACACCGACGGGACTAAAGGTCACTTCAACAACGGCGGTAACAGCCGAAATCAAATGGAACACCGTAAAGGGCGCTGAGAAATACACAGTATATAAGCTCGGCTCAAACGGCAAGTATGCGAAGGTCGCCACGGTCAAGACGGCTTCATATAAGGACACGGATTTAAAATCGGGCGAAAAGGCTCAGTATAAGGTCAAGGCTTACAGCGTTTCCAACGGAATCATCTGTTGCAGTGAGTCATCGTCTGCGTTGACGCTTTACACAGGTCCGACCAAGGTCAAGAATTTAAAGACAAGCGAGCTGACCTCAAGCTCGGTAACGCTCAGCTGGTCAAAGAAAAGCGGAGCTTCGGGATACTACATCTGTAAATATAATACTTCGACAAAGAAGTATACATCTATAGCTGTCACGACAAAGACGAGCTATTCTCTTGAAAAGCTGTCCTCGGGAACGAATTATCGCTACTGCGTGATCGCTTACACCAAGATAAACGGTGTCAAATATAAGGGCAGCTATACCGACATCAGCTTCAAGACCTTACCGGCTAAGCCCACGGGGCTTAAATTCGCCGATGCGACGAACACGTCTTATACGCTCAAGTGGAACGCCGTGAAAGGCGCTGACGGATATAAGGTATATAAGCTTCAGTCAAACGGAAAGTATCAGCTTTTGACTACTGTTAAAACAAACTCCTGCAAGGTCACGAATCAGAAGTCCGCAACGAGTGCGAAATACAAGATCAAAGCATATATCAAGAGCGGAAACAAGACGCTTTACGGTGAAATTTCGTCATCATTCACGGCAACGACCTTGCCGAACAATGTCACTTCGCTTAAAGCGACAAAAAAGAGCGGAGGCGGATATACGCTTTCATGGAACAAAGCGGCGAGAGCCGACGGATATATGATATATTCATATAATACTAAGACAGGAAAATATGTGTACGTCACAGCGACTTCTTCGGCAAAGCTTGCGGTCGCACCCAAGACTTCGACTAAGTATAAGGTCGCCTCGTACGTTAAGGTCGGCAACACGAAATATGAGTCCTCGGGCAAGACGGTAAGCATTAAGATAGGGTGATCAAATGTTAAAGCCGATAGGTCATTTCATGACTATCACAAAACACAGACACGCAGTCATACGTCACTGCTTTAAGGCAGGCATTGGCTTGCAAGGATTAAGACACGATCTTTCAAAATATTCGATAGCCGAATTTCGTTGTGGTGCAAAGTACTATATGGGAAACCGCAGTCCGAATGAAAAGGAAAGAGAGCTGTTCGGCTACTCGAATGCGTGGCTTCATCATAAAGGCAGAAATAAGCACCATTTTGAATATTGGTCAGACTATAATCCCAAGGCAGGCTGTGTCATGCCCGTTAAAATGCCGAAAAAATATGTCGCCGAGATGTTCTGCGACAGAGTGGCGGCAAGCAAGATATACAGAGGCGATGACTACACCGAGCAATATCCTCTTGAATATTTTTTGAGGGGAAAGGATAAGCGGACAATGCATCCCGAAACCTCAAAGGAAATAGAAACCATGCTTACGGTGCTGAGTGAAAAGGGCGAGGACGCCGCCTTTGAATATATCAGAGCATACTTAAAAGAAAATTAAACTGACAGAATTGTGCGGATGCTTTACGTCCGCACAATTTGCAAATACACGGGAGGAGAGCGAATGAAAAGAACGCTGAACGGCGAATGGAAATTCAGAAAGCAGGGCGACACCGCATGGAAAAAAGCAACAGTACCCGGTTGCGACTATCTTGACCTTATCGAAAGCGGAGACATTCCCGACCCGTTTGTCGGATTGAATGAGAAAAAAACCGAGTGGGTCTCGGAGGAAAATCGGGAATACGAAAAAAGCTTTTTTATATCCGATGACGACCTTGAAAGCGATGACATTCTCTTGAATTTTCAAATGCTTGACACGGTATGCGACGTGTGCGTAAACGGAAAGCTTGTTTTCAAGGGGAATAACTGCTTTATTTCATATAGCGAAAGCATAAAAAGCTTTGTCCACTCGGGAGAGAACAAGCTCAATATTTTGTTTTATTCACCCGTAACCTTCGTCAAGGAAAAATATAAACAGACTCCTACACCCGTCAATTCAAACGGGCTTAACGGCATAGTCCATATCAGAAAGCCGCAGTGCCACTTCGGCTGGGATTGGGGTCCCGTGCTTCCGCTTAGCGGTATAACGGGTGACGCAGAAATCGAATTTGTCAGAAAAGCCAAGATAGAATATCTGTCTGTCACTCAAAGCTTAGACAGCGCAAAAGCTGTCGTAAGCGTAAAAGCAGATATAAAGAAATACGGCGAGTGCGAATGTGAAATCACGCTCACTCATCCCGACGGCACTGTTCAAATAAAGCAGGGAGAGAATGCGGAATTTATAATTGAAAATCCGAAGCTTTGGTGGACACATGAATTGTCTGACAGCCCCGAGCAACCGCTTTATACCGTGAAAGCGAAATTAAGCTTTGACGGCGAAACACTCGAGAGTACGGAAAAGAAGATAGGTATAAGAAAGATTGAGCTCAACAGAGAAAGAGACGAATACGGCAGAAATTTTCAATTCATATTAAACGGAGTTCCGCTTTTCATTAAAGGCTCAAACTATATTCCGCCCGATAGCTTCATGACGAGATACACTAAAGACAAGCTTGAACATCTCATTGATGCGGTCGTTTTCTCAAACATGAACATGCTTCGCATTTGGGGCGGCGGATATTATGGGAGCGATGAGCTTTACGAGCTTTGCGACAAGAAAGGTATACTCGTTTGGCAGGATTTTCAGTTTGCGTGTCAGGCATATCCGTTCTTTGACGATAGCTTTCTTGAAAATGTCAAGCGTGAGACGGAGTTTAACGTCAAGCGCCTGTGTCACCATCCGTCACTTGCGTTATGGAACGGAAACAACGAGATCGAGCAAATGCATACGGCATGGATACATATGAAAAAATATGTCGATTGGACGGAGAAATTTTTCTATCATATCATTGAATCGGAAATCAGAAAATATGACACCGCAACGCCTTATAATCCCGGCTCACCCGTCGGAGTGTCTCACAACAAAGGTATTGACAGTGACAATGTCGGCGACACGCACTTATGGGGAGTGTGGCACGGCTTGAAGCCCATGGATCATTACCGAAAGAGAATGACACGCTTTTGCAGTGAGTTCGGTTTTGAGAGCCTACCCGATATAAAGGCAGTGGAGAAATTCGCCGAGCCGTCAGATTACTCGCTGTCAAGCGAGGTCTTTAAGGCTCACCAAAAATGCGCTAACGGCAACGACAAAATGATACATTATATCGCCGACAGATTCTGCTTGCCGAAAAGATTTGAGGATTACATATACCTTTCTCAAGTCACGCAAAACGAGTGTATATCCGATGCCACAGAGCATTGGCGAAGAAATAAGGGCAGATGCAACGGCTCAATGTATTGGCAGCTCAACGATTGCTGGGGCGTATGCTCATGGTCAAGCATCGATTATTACGGAAACTACAAAGCCCTGCAATACGGAACGAGACATTTCAACGCACCCGTTTCGGCATCAATAGAAAACAGCCGTGAATATGTCAAGCTGTTTGCGCTGAACGACAGGCGAGAGACAGCCGAAATCGAGCTTGAATATGAAATTTTCGATTTTTGCGGCGGTACGCTCGAAAGCGAGCGAAAGGCAATCTGTGTAAGCGGCGGCGAAGTGCGGTGCGTGTTCGAAATAAGCATGGCAAAGCTTCGGAAAAAATTCGATCTTAAAAGCACGGGCCTTGCGGTAAGACTTATGCAAGGCGGTCGGTGCATACAGCAAAAGGTGTTGCTTTTCGACAGGGAAAAGAATCTCAAGCTCCCAAAAGCGAAGCTTGACATGAAGCTCGAAAAGGGGACAGACGGCTTTTCGGTAACAGTTAAGAGCGACACGTTTGCCCGTTTGGTCAGATTGGAAAGCAAGCTTTCCTCCGAGCGCTTCAGCGATAATTATTTCGACTTGCTTCCGAATCAAGAAAAGACCGTGACAGTGAAAAAAGACAGCCGATTCAGTCTCGATGAGCTTATATCCGCTGTGAGCGTTTCGTGTTTGACGGATATTGATTTTGATAAAAACAGACTGAAAGCAAAGATTAAAAGCTTAAAGGTATACGCTTCTCCGACGAATATAGGAAATATGATATTCCACGGAAAGCCCGCAAAGGATGCAGAGCTTGAATAAGCATTGATGAAAACATAAAAAGTGCAGCAGTTGTTCTGTTGCACTTTTATATTTATATATCAAACCGTGTTGGGTTTTGGATGCGAAGCAGTTTTTAAGGAAAGATTTTTGTCGAGGCAAGGAGGAAACCGCAAGCAAGGACTGTCGCTTCGGGCTGCGGTAGCGAGCGAAGCGAGCGTAACGGCGCTCGGGCGTGCACCCCACAGCGCTCGCCGCAGGCGAGGTGCGAAGGGGTGCCGTACGGGCGCCCCACTGATACCGCTTGCGGTC